>JAUYAB010000063.1 GCA_030693705.1 Ignavibacteria bacterium
TTGACTGATTTTAGTTTTTTTAGAAAAGAACGACCTAAGTTTCTTTATTATAAATTACTTGAGTCGATACAGAAATTATTATTATTAGATTTATTTTCTCCCTATAATTCCCCACCAGGATTTTTGGGGAAACTCTAAAAATTTTATTTTTATTAATTTCTATCATGGCAAAGTCAACACAAAAGTATTTATTGCATTGGATGTTTACTAACCTAAAAATAAAAAATCCGTAGCACAGAATAATATTCTATGCTACGGAAACTATAAAGAATTAGAGAGCGTAACTTGTAAAAATGTAAGCTAACGTAGCTCTTCCATCGCCGATATTATTGGAGTTGCAGCAACCCTTCTTGCGCTAATTTTGCAACTTCACTATTCGGGCGTTTGGCGATAATTTCGTTCCAGATTTTTTTGGCTTTCTCGTTATCCCCCTTGGTAGCTGCAATAGCGCCGAGATTAAAAAATGTTTGAAAGTTATTTTTGTCTAACGAATAAGCCTTTGAAATATATGCTTCGGCTTTGTTTAAATCCTGTTGAATATAAAAAATGTATCCGAGTGATTGTAAAATATCAACTCTCTTCGGATCTTTTTTCAAGATCATTTCATAATATTTTACAGCGTCTGCTTGTCCGTGTCCTTCAGCAAGCATATCAGCATACATTCTAACTTTCGCGGTGTCGGTTGGATTTTTTTCAACTTCTACTTTAAGTTCTTCCATCCTCTTTTTTACACCGGAGATAACATTATCTTTTGAAGGAGGAATTTCTTTTCCCATATTTTTGTGGACGTCGTCATTCGGAAGCTTTTCAGTTGTAATTGAACCGGCTTGCGGTGCGGTTACTTCATTTTTCTTTGAGGAAAAATCTGTTGAAAAAATTATGATGATGACAGCGGCGAGGATCATAATAGCCGGATAAACCACAACGGGCGAAAGTTTGAATTTCATAAGGTTCTTTTCTTTTATAATGAAACTTCGTACAACGTATTGTATTTAGTTGAATTTGGTTCTTTGAGGTCTTCTATTTTCGAAATAAGAATATCAACCCGTTCGTTTTCGGAATCATCAAAATTATCAAAAGCTTCTTTAGAAGAGAATTGATAAACTTCTTGAAAATGATTTTTCGTTTTTCCTTCAAATAAAGAATAACTTTCCAACCCTTCGGCTTTTAATAATGATTTTAACTCCCTAATAGAATTAATAAATTCATCTCTTTTATTGCTTAGAACTTCGTATTGAATTGAAAATATAACTTTAGCCATTGTGTCTCCACTATTTTGTTATAATGTAACTTCACCGGAAAAGTTGATCTTAGCCGGTCCGGTAAGTGAAACATTTTTAATTAATTTGCCTTCAGCCGAAAAATCGACTATTAGTTTTTCTCCTCCCCTCGTTACCAATGTAAGAGGCGGTGGAATTTGTTTTTGTAAAAAAGTAATTATTGCCGATGCAACTGAGCCTGTTCCGCAAGCGAGAGTTTCGTCTTCAACGCCACGCTCGTAAGTACGAATATGAATAACCGAATCTTTTATTTCAAGAAAATTTACATTTGTTCCCGCAGGTGCAAATGCTTTTGAGTACCGAACTTCTTTTCCAACAGTAAATACCGGGAAATCATCAATTGATGTAAACTGTCCGTGTAAGTTTGATTCTTTTAAAGTCGGATCATCAAGAAAAAAAACAACGTGCGGCGAACCGGTATTTATAAAGTTAGCATTAACTTCGCTTGCTGAAACCTTGAGAGAAAAATTTTCTTTTATTGAATTCGGGTCGTTCAAATTAAATCTAACTAAACCATTTTCTAAAACACTGCCGGAGAAATCAATTCCATCTGATAAAAACTTTACCGATTTGCTCTTCGAAACGTTAAAAGTATCTGCAAATTGAATAGCGCACCTTGCGCCGTTCCCGCAAAGCGTTCCGGTAGTTCCATCGGCATTAAAATATTCCATTTCAAAATCATGCGCCTCACTTTTGGCAACGGTAATTACGCCGTCGGCGCCAATTCCGAATCTTCTATCACACAATTTCTTTATTAAAGAGGAAGAAAACTGCAAACCGGCGACTTCATCTTTGTTAAAAACTATGAAATCATTGCCTGCACCGTTCATCTTTACAAAAGAATATTTTTTCATACGGTACAATTTAGGTGAATCTTGTTTTTTATTCAAGGAAAATGTGAGAGGAATGGAAAAAGAAGGAAAGATTTTTTCGGAACGATCCCAAAAGTTTTACATTCAAGACCGTTAAAACTAAAAGAAGTTTTGTGTGGGGTTGATTTTCTAAATTTTCCCTTCGTATAGATCTTCTATCGGAAAAATCAAATCGTGATCATTCCAATTAAGATTCCCATCAATTATTTTGAATTGATTAAATTTGACTTCATCAAAATATTTTCGGATTGAAGGGTGTAAAGATGATTCTAAGAACGGTTTGAAGTCAACTAAACGACTAACGCCATCATTAAAAAAAATTCTGATCGCATAATCCCCAATATATTTTGCTGATTTTATCTCAAGTAAAGTAGTTTGAACATCGATATATTCTTCAACTATTTTCATTTTATTCGCGTATTTATTTTTTTGCCTCTCGTCTTTTTCACTAACGTAAAATCGACTAAATCTTCTATATCAATATTGAGCTTTTCAATTTTTTCAATAGCTTTTAATCTCTTCTGCATCTTTTTGTAATCATCGATGGGGACGATTACCTTGATATTTTTCCCTTGCAGAGTGCTGATATATTCCATAATAAATCTTCCAAAATTTAATATCGAGCATTGAACAAAAAATAACGAATGTTGAAGTTTTTCTCTTCGACATTCTTCATTCTTTGATCGATATTCATTATTCTTTTTATCTATTGGGTTTTCCAATAGATAAAATTGTGGAGGTGGCGGGAGTCGAACCCGCGTCCGAAACTAAGACTCAATAAACTTCTACACACATAGTTTATTTCTGATAGATTTAAAGGTGCGGAATAAACAAACTTCCCGATAAATCTGCTTGATTAAGTTTTGCCTTGCCGCCTCAAACACTCGGCTTGGCTATCGTATCTAAACGACGTTCTTTTGTAAACCGATACGAGAACTTACAAAGAACGGTTGCTTAACTAATTAAGCAGCGAGGGCGTAGTTATATTCGCCAGTTAAGGTTTATTTTCCAGCCGTTTAACGTGTCTGCCGGAGAAACACGATGCGCAATTTATTGCTTCGTTAATCCCGTCGAAGCCAAATTCACCCCCAATGGGGGAATTCTCTTAAATGGGTTTTTCCCATTTTTGATCGGGGATTCCAGATGTTTTGTTTTCAATCCGCGAAAGAACAAACAAAAGGTCTGAAATTCTATTGAGTAAAATAACTATATTTTGGTTGATTTCCTCTTGCTGAGCCAACAGAACGACTTCTCTTTCCGCTCTTCGGCAAATTGTCCTTGCCACATGCAATTGTGCAGCGGCTTTGGATCCGCCGGGAAGAATGAAATAGCGGAGTGGTTCCAATTCTTTTTCAAAAGAATCAATTGCAGCTTCTGATTCTGTAATTTCCTCCGCTGAAACTCGCGGAATGGAGAGATTTTTTGATTCTGTCTCTAACGGAGTAGCAAGATCAGCACCAACTACAAAAAGTTGATGTTGCAATCTCTGTAGAACGGATTTCACTTTTTGATTTTGTACATAACAAATCGATAGTCCGAGTGCAGCGTTTAGCTCATCTACTGTGCCATACGCGCTGATTCGAATAGAAGATTTTTGAATTCTCTTCCCGCCGAAGAGTCCCGTCTCTCCTTTATCGCCGGTTTTAGTATAAATCTTCAAAACGATTTAATTATTAAATGGAAGTGAATGGACGGTTATGAAAATTTCTTGTTTTGAATTTTTTCCAACGGCTTTAAGTAGTTTGTTTTCTGTTATGAAATCTTTTTTCAAGTAACCTAAGCCAATTGTTTTCTTCATCGAAATTGAAAAGCACAACGAAGTCACGGTTCCAATTTCATTATTTTCATCATCAAAAATGATGAATTCTTTATCTGAACTTGGAGAACCACCGAATAAAAATCCGCAAAAATATTTTTGTACTTTATCATAGGTTGCAAGACGGGCAATTACTTCCTGCCCGATATAACATCCTTTTGTAAAACTTACTTCATCCAACAGTTTTGCTTCGTGCGGATTGAATTGGTCGTTCAATTCTTTTTCAGAAGGGATGCCGTTTTCAATTCTATAAATCTCGTAGGCATCTTCCCCCACAAAACCAAAATCAAAAATCCCTTTATTTTGCTGCGCATATTGAATCAGTTTAACAGCATGAGCTTGATACGCAATTACATAAAAACATTCTGTCTCAAGACACTTCGTGTTCGGAAAAACATAAAATGAAAAATCTTCAACCGTAAGGTGCCGAATTTCATTCTGCTGAAGTTCCCTGCATTGCTCTCCGCATAAAAGCGTCAAGAAAGATTTTGCCTGTGGACCGATAATTTCAAAAACCGTTAGGTGCTGATTAGCTTCGGTTACATTTACATCATCCATGATAATATATCGCTTAATCCATAACGACAATTTGCTTTGCGTTCCGTGATTACCAAGAAGCAGTAACTTCTCACCAAAATTCAGCACAAAAACTTGGTCTAAAATTCTTCCTTTTTCGTTTGTAAAGATCGTTTTCGAGAATTGATTTTGTGGCAAAGATCTCAGATTGTTTGTTGTAATGCGATGAAGAAAATCGAGCGAATCTTTTCCATGCAATTCGATCATTGAGGAAGGAGAAACTCTGCAGCCTACTCCCTGGGTGAGCGTTCTGTATTCTTCTCCCACTGATGAATATTTGTAAAAATGAGCTTCTCCGTTCCTTTGTTCAGGATGAAATCCCAAAGATTCAAAGTAAGTCTTCACAGATGAAGTTTCAGGATGTTCAAAATTTGTCAAAAGTTTCTCCGTAATTCCTTTTTAATAATATCTAAATTGTTTAGGGTTTCTGGTGTTTATATAGCACGTATCTTTCCAGATGAAAGTAATTGAATCCAGGATAGTCACTCGATCGCCGGTATCGAGATATTTAAACTCAATATAGTCAGGATATTTATCTCCGTTTGCATCGGTCATAACTCTTTTAAAATTAATTCCTTCATAAGTTAAAAGAAGATGAGGTCTTTTCAACATCCCATCGACAAAGAAAAAATTGTAATCAAAATGCCCGATTCCCTGTGCGTAATGAAAATCAGCTTTAACATAGGGAATATTTTTCTTAGTCCATTTTTCGAGGGTTAGATTGTTAAAGCCGCCATGACTCGGAATTCCCGATTCCCAAACCGTGTCGAAAGTGTTCCCGGTTGGGTTAGCTTTGAAGAGAGTTAAGTAAAAAAATGCCGTCCCCAGTTCAGTGCTGTCCAAATCTATAAAACTTGCATCATAGCCTACAATATTTTTCATTTCTATCAACCGGTGGTCGTTGGACCATGATTTAGCAATAATACCAAAGACAAATTGCCCGTCATTATTTTTTTGATACATCACCGCCGATCTCGGAATGTTGTAAGTGAACGTTCTATCAAAATCTACCAGATAAGTTCCCTCCGGATAGTTTGCAAGTACATATTCCATCAACGCAATAGTATCGCAGGGAAACCTTGTGGTAGTTAATTTTTTTCTCTCTTGAATATTATATTCCTGGATACTCATATCTCTTCGAGTATCTCTGGAGACATCGTAATTATCGGCTTCCGTATCACCGGCACTTTGTCCTTTATCCACTTTATCATCTCCACAACCGGCAGTTGTAAAAGCCAAAAGATTTAGCATGACAAAAAGAGAAATTAATATTTTATTCATAAGGAACTCCGGATTTCCCGATCAATTTTATTTTGAATATTCTTCAAAAAAATGTGCCGAACTCTGAATACCCAACTGAAAATGTGTTAAACTAAAATGTTCATTGGGTGAATGGAGATTTTCCGAATTCAACCCGAATCCCATTAACACTGAAGGAGCTTTCAAAATTCTTTGAAAAGTTGCCACTATAGGAATACTGCCGCCTTCACGCATAAAAACAGTTTTTTTGCCGAATGCTTTTTGCATTGAAACGGCAGCGGCTTTTATTGCTTTTCCGGTTAATGGAGAAAGGGATGGATGAGCGCCGTGAAGATCAGAAACTTTTACCGTTACAGAATTAGGAGTAATTGATTTGATATACTTTGTAAAACTTTTTGCAATTTTTTTCGGATCTTGATTTGGAACTAGCCTCATACTAATCTTTGCCGAAGCCCTGGAAGCGATCACGGTTTTCGCACCTTTGCCGGTAAATCCGCCTATGATTCCGTTGCAATCAAGTGTTGGGCGAACCCAGAGTCTTTCAAGTGTAGAGAAATTTGCTTCACCGGTTAATTCTTTTACCTCAAGTTCCTTAGCAAATTTTTTATCTGAAAAATTCAGCGCTTTGAAATTTTGTTTTTCTTCTTTTGTCAAAGGAAGTACGTCATCATAAAAATTCGGGATTGTCACTCTTCCCTTTTTATCATGAAGTTTTGCGATAATTTCCGCAAGCACATTAATAGGATTAGCAACCGCGCCGCCAAAAGAGCCTGAATGTAAATCTTTATTTGGACCAACGATTTCAACTTCCATGTAAGCTAAACCACGCAAGCCGTAAGTAATCGTTGGGATCCCGGCTTCGTAAAGTGAAGTATCGGAGATCAAAACAGAATCACATTTCAGCAAGTCTTTATGCTGTTGAATAAACCCGCCGAGATGTTCGCTTCCGATCTCCTCTTCTCCTTCGATAATAAATTTTACATTTAACGGAAGACTTCCTTTCACTTTAAAATATGCCTCAACACTTTTAATGTGAATATACATCTGACCTTTATCATCGGTTGCGCCGCGTGCATAAATTTTATCATCTTTAATTACCGGGTCGAATGGCCGGCTATTCCACAATTCAATTGGATCAACCGGTTGAACATCGTAATGACCATAAATTAAAACTGTCGGTTTTCCGGGAGCTCCGAGCCATTCGCCATAAACAATGGGATGACCTTCGGTGGCGAAAATTTCAACCCGGCTCATTCCGGCACCTTTTAATTTGTCGGCAACAAACGCCGCACAGTTTTTCATGTCTTCATTGTTCTCTTGTAGAGTACTTATGCTTGGAAAACGTAAGAATGTTTTTAACTCTTCTACGTAAGTGTCATGATTGCTTTTTATAAATTCTATAATTGGTTCCAATCGACCAGCCTTTCGCGTTAATTAATTACTTTATATTTATAGATTATTGGAATAAACCGATTAAAATTTTCTTGCGTGAGCGTATCCAGATTCATCATCGTTGATTTAGCAGGAACAAATACTTTTTTCCACGGATCATCAACTAAATAGAGACTGGCATTGTTATCCATTGTTATAGATTCCAAAGCTGCGGCATAGTTGTATTCTTTGTAATTCGGAATAATTCCTTTTGTATCGTAGTATTTTACATCCTTAATGTCAAGTTTTTCATTCAATGTAATTCTAAAAATTTTTGCGTTATTTCTATCTATTCCCCAGAGAGTATTATTCCCTTCACAGTAGAGCCCGCAAATTGTTTGGATTTTATAGTTCCGGGTACTGAGTTGTTTTATAATTCTCTTGCTCTCTTTATCTACCACAAAAATAATTGTGCTGTCTGAGAAAGCCGACCTATTTTCAAATCCTTCTAATCCTAAAAATAAATATTTTTCAGAAACCGCGAGTCCTTCATACCCGATGTTGTTAGCTACGTATTTTAGGAAAAGTTTTTGCGGAGCAACAGAAATCTTTTTGAAACTCACAATCGTGTCGGCAAAAAAGTTATTCTCAGAAAATTTTAACTGATAGATGCCAACATATTTTTGGATTTCGGGATAATTCCCTTCAACGGAGACAAAAATATCTCCGGTAAATTTATCATAAACGATTTCCTCAAAATCTTTCTTCGGAAAATTTGCCAGGTACTTTTGAACAGTTTCTGAAAAAACGAGTCTCTTTAAATTGAAAATCGTATCTCGCGCAATGATGAACCGCCAAAGGTCGCCAATATCATCTGCAAGCAGAAAATATTTTTTCCCTTCATCTTCTTTTAGGAAAGTTATTCCGCTTGTTTGATTCGTGTTCGTATCGGCAGTTTTTAACCACCTCGGATAATGTTTTCCTTGTTTCAAAGGAAGTTCGCCTCCGCTTGAGAGAAGGAGATGTAGACTTCCGAAGAATAAAAGAAGCGCTGCAAATATATTGATAATTTTCATAATTGTGTTTCAAATCTAATCAATTCAAAAGAGATTCCAAAGATTTCGACAACCACAACAAGTTCGTTTGCCAACCTTTGAAATGCTTCCTATATTTGTTTTATGATTTTATTCAGATACATATTACGGAACCATGCGGCGCCGTTCCTTTTTTCAATCACTACGCTGATGTTCATTTTTCTCTTTCAGTTTTTAATGAAATTTGCAGATAAATTAGTTGGAAAGGGATTGGACACCTGGATCGTTATAAAATTGATTACTTACAATTTGGCGTGGATGGTGGTTCTGGTTGTGCCGATGGCGGTATTGGTCGCAACGCTGATGGCATTTGGGGCAATGGCGCAGAATAATGAAATTACTATCATGAAGTCGTCTGGAGTTAGCTTATACAAAATGATCGCCGGACCTTTAGCGGCAAGCGTTGTGGTCGGCGTTTTTCTGATCTTTTTTAATAATGACGTATTACCTGACGCGAATCATCAGGCGAAGATCTTGATGATGGATATTCAGCAGAAGAAACCAACGCTTTCGATTGAACCGGGAGTGTTCTCTCAAGAAGTTGATAACTACGCAATTCTTGCCCGTACAATGGATCAGAACAAAAATAAAATGTACGGCGTTACTATTTATGATTACACAAATCCCTATAAAATAAATATCGTTACCGCAAAAGAAGGGTTGCTCTACTTCTCTAAAAATCAAACAAAATTATTGATGGATTTAAAAAACGGTGAGATACACGAAAGCGGCGTTTCCGATACCAAACTTTACCGCAAACTTCTTTTTACCAATCATCGCATTGCGATGGATGCACAGCAATTTTCATTACAACAATCCGGTCCCGGTGTGCAGCGGAGCGACCGCGAATTGAGCGCTCCGGATATGCTCGCCATTGTTGATAGTCTAAAACAGATGCGGTCTAAATATTTTGCTTCGTTCCGAAAAACCACAAATAAATTTTTTCTTGGCGATAGTTTTGCGGCTCCCCTCCAAGGGAAAGTTCATCCATCGTATGCACCGAACGACAATTACACAAACCTGATCGAGCGGGTAAAAAACATTAAGAATGAAGTGCTTTCTTCCTTCCTTCAAGTTGATTTTGTTGATAAAGAAATTGACAAATACATGGTTGAAATTCACAAGAAATATTCTATCCCGGCTGCCTGTATCATCTTTATTTTGCTCGGCGCTCCGCTGGGAGTTATTACGCGCAAAGGGGGATTTGGCATGGCGGCAAGCGTTAGCCTCTTCTTCTTTTTAGTTTATTGGGCGTCGCTCATCGGCGGAGAAAAACTTGCCGACCGAGGATTTATGACCCCTTTCTGGGGGATGTGGAGCGCAAATATTTTAATGGGAATTGTAGGAATATTACTTACGAAGAAAGTTGCGAATGAAACCGTTACGCTTGATTTTTCATTCTTGAAAAAACTTATTCCAAAAACCTGGCAGCAAACTGAAGAACCTAATGATTAAAATTATCGACAGATATGTTGTTAAACAATTTGTGCAGACGATCTTTTTTGCGCTGCTTGCGTTCATCGCAATTTTTGTAATTGTTGATCTGATGGAAAACCTTGACGACTTCCTTGACCAGAATGTCGTTACCCCGATAATTTTTCAATACTACCTTTACTTTATTCCGGAAATTGTAAAATTGATTACGCCGGTTTCAGTGTTGTTCGCCGGTTTGTTCACGGTCGGAAAAATGTCCAACACAAACGAATTAACCGCCATTAAAGCGGGTGGAGTGAACATGTACCGGTTCATGTTCCCGCTGATCATCGTTTCGTTTTTGGTAAGTTTACTTTCAATTTATTTTGGCGGATATGTTGTTCCGAAAGCAAACAAAGCAAAACTTGAAATTGAAATTAATTATCTGAAGAAAGGTTACTCGTTTGCGGGAAGTAATATTTTTTTCCAGGATACCAAGAATAAAATCGTAAATATTTCCTATTACGACGAGACGAACCTAATTGCGCATCGGGTGAGCGTACAAGAATTTGGAAAAGATGACATCACCAAAATGATAAACCGGATGGATGCCCAACAATTGGTTTTCGACAGCACAAAAAATATGTGGATCGCAAAGATCGGGTCGTTTAGGAGATTTGGAAATCTCTCCGACACACTCGAAAATTTTACTCAAAAAGAAATGCCTTCACTTCAATTTAAACCGAACGAGCTTGCCTTTAAACAGCAAAAACCGGAACAGATGAATCTCCCTGAATTAAAAACCTTGATCTCCGATAAACAAAAAGCCGGGAACGATCCAACTTCGGTACAAATAGAATATTACTCCCGTTATTCATTCGCGATGGCAAGTCTGGTGGTAGTTCTGTTTGGCATGCCTCTTTCAGCAAATAAAAGAAAAGGCGGGTTGGCATTGCAATTCGGAATAAACATTCTCATCACTTTTATTTATTTAGGATTGATGAAGATCATCCAGGCATTCGGAAAGAACGGTGCGCTCGACCCGGTGCTTACCGCGTGGCTTGTAAATATTTTCTTCTTTATCGGTTCGTTGATCAATCTTTCAAGAGTAAAACAATAGCGAAGCGGCAAAACAAGAATTGATTAATACATTAAGAAGTCTTTACCATACGGCTGCATTATAAGATTATTAAAACCTTTTGTAAATTGATTTACCATAATGTATTTTATGTTAAGTGAAAATTTGTTTATAAAGAGTTAAGTAAGTTGCACCGGATGGCAGAAAGTAAAATGCCGAGTTGCAACACTTAAAAACCATTCTAGGTGTGTTATGAAAAGATATAAACTAATTTCTTATTGTTCCCATATCTTAACATGGAGAATAAAATAAAACCTTGAAAAAAGAACAACTTATCAAGTATTGGATTGATGCCTCTGAGTTAGACTTCCGAGCGATGGACAATCTTTATGCTTCTAAAGATTTTGTTTGGTCTTTATTTTTGGGGCATTTAGTAATTGAGAAATTACTTAAAGCATTTGCTGCAAAAAATGACCTGGCTGCCATTTCTAAAATTCACGACTTAAATAAACTTGCTAAAGCTGCCGGTCTTGATTTAACCGAATCATTAAAGGATTCATTTGATATTATAACTTCATTCAACATTGAGGCTCGTTACCCGGACTATAAACATCTATTTTATAAAAAATGCACCAATAAATTTACTTCAAGCAACATTAAACGAATTAAAGATATACGAATATGGCTCTTAGAACTACTAAAGAAATAAGTGAAATTGTACGAAGATACCGCGCCATTCTTTTGGAAGCCGGGTTCCCATTGGAAAGGATTATTCTTTTCGGTTCATTCGCCCGCAACAAACAAAAAGTTTATAGCGATATTGATGTAGCCGTTGTATTAAAAAACTATTCAAGTGATAGATTTATTGCCCGGTTAGAGTTAATGAAATATTACCGTGAATTTGAAGAGGTGATTGAACCTCATCCTTTTTTAACAACTGAATTTGATAAATCCGATCCTTTGGTTTGCGATATATTAGAAAATGGAATTGAAGTTTCTGCTTGAACAAGTAAGAACGGCGCACTTGATTCCGTGCTTACCGCGTGGCTTGTAAATATTTTCTTCTTAATCGGTTCGCTGATAAATCTTTCAAGAGTGAAACAATAATTTGGTAGAAACATTGAAGTCTATCACGCTTTGGCGTGACGCAACATCTCTACAACGGAAGCAGAATATTTTATAACTCCATCATCCAGATTCATCGGGATGATTTGTTCGCACAGTTCTATCCTTCAGGCATTTAGATAATCACTAGTACTAACATGTTAACAATAATTGAATATCGAATATTGATCAAGGGATAATTAGGTTAACTGGGGTATTCCCTTCTATTCAGTTACAGAATTAAACGTAATTTTCTGACTTATGATGTGATCGTGCCATACAGTTTGTTCCATTTTTGTACGATTTTTGAGGTAAAGTTCAGTGAGCACGTTTTCAAAACCTATATGGGCCTCTGTTAATTTCATAACCGCCAAAACACTGAATTACTGGACAGTTGTGAATTCCCCGGTTTAGGTTATATCCTTCTCTCTCCAAGAGTGGTAAAACAAAAAAGGCATATCAAAACGATATGCCTTTTTCAATTAAAAGTGAACTTAGTTTAGAACTTAATACCCATTGAAAAATGCTGGGTATTTTTTAACATTCCGAAATCCTGATAAGCGTAATCAAGTGATACGCCGAGACCCGGGAAGAATTCGTACATTAAACCAACACCAAGAGTTAAACCTTCTTCGGAGTTTGTAAGGAACAATGATTTGTATCCGCCGCGTACAGAGATCATGTTCTCAAAAACATATTCTGCACCAACATTCAACGCTTCGGAGTTATCATTCGGATGGAGCGCATCAACACCAACGGTAAAGCGGTGTTCTTCGGTACTAAGTACATCCATTGCAACACCAACTCTAAAGGTTAAAGGAAGCGGAAAATCATCTGTTTTTAATGTAGCCAATATCTGGTCATTATTTCCGTAAATATTAGGATTAATATCATGGAGAACGTAAAGGTCTTTTCCGTCCATACGCATATCAGTTCCGAAATTTGTAATGGTGGCAGCCATTCTTAAACCATAGAGATCGGAATTAAAGAGAATTCCAAGATCAACCGCAACTGCGGAAGCTGAGGAATTCCAAATCGACTCGTTTATGTATTTAAGATTACCGCCGATAGAAAAACGATCGGTTAAACTATATGCGTAGGTTATAGCAAGAGAGTAATCCTTTGCGGAGAACATCTCACCGGTTCCTTCCGGTTCACGCATGGAGGTTACTTCCATCTTTCCGTAGTCTAAGTAAGTAAGACTTAACCCAACGGCTCCGAGATCACCCAAATTTAATGCGGCTCCCGCCCAATTGTAGGTAATATCGGCGAACCATTTTGTGTGTGCAAAGAAAGCTTCGTTCCCGGTTATTCTTGAGATACCGGCAGGATTCCAGTAGAGCGAAGTAATATCATTCGCGGTTGCTGCAAAGGCGCCTCCCATTGCTATCGGACGCGAGCCGACACCAATGTTTAAGAAAGCCGCTGCAGTTGAACCGACTTTCGTTTGTGCAAACGAAAGTCCGGTTATAAAGATCAATAAAGTTAATATTTTAAGTTTTTTCATCTCTCAAACTCCGTTATTTAATGAGAGCAAATTTGCCAATTTTCGTTCCGACACCCGGCGCATCCACTACAAATACATACACGCCGAATGCTACGTCGAGATTTTCCTCGGTACGTAGATTCCAATACACATCACCAACAAACAGATCGCTGTGACTTAATGTTTTCACTAATTCACCTCTTACGGTAAAGATGGAGATCTTTGATCCCGGAGGAATCCTCGTAAACCGGATCTCTCTTTCACCTCTACCGCTTGTTTGTGTACTCGATAATCTTGATTCACCTTCATGCGTTACCACATAAGGATTCGGGACTACTTTAATTCTGTCTAAATCATTTTTCGCGGTACTGTTATCTATACTCGCCGGATCAACGGAGAAGGTAACTTGGTCAACTCGGTTGAACGGTTTGGTGGTATAAATACTCAAGAACCCGGCAGTCTCCAAAGGAGCGTTTGTTGTTCCATATTGGAAGATCACGTTAAATGTCCGGTATGGTTTCCCTTGAATTTCTTCTTTGAAAATAATGTTATAGCTTGTGCTCACTGTACCGGTCTTAAAATAGACACATTTGATATAATTACCGGTAGTTAGATTTTTTACTCTGAATTTAACAGGAACGGCGGCAATACGGTTACTTGCTGTATTTGAGCCTAAAGTATCAGCTACAGAAGTATCTACAACAGCATCGGAAAATTCAATTTGATAATCGTACGGCATAGCGATACCACCAATTTCGGGCTTACTTGCAGGTGGAGGAAATACTCTGAAAATGTACGGAGGCGGTGTAGCAGAAGTAATACCTTCGAAACCTGATTTAGCAGTATCGGTTTTAATTACATTTTCGTTGTACAACTGTATTCTGAAACCATGAATTATTTTAGTCTCTCCATTGAATTTAGTGCTCTTATCAATAACTGTGTCAGCGGTTCCAATATAAAAAGTTGTATCGGTAATTATCGAATTACTGTTTACAAGGATTTCAACTCCTTTAGGAACAGCAATGGTTTGACCAGGATTAACCAGGTACATCGCATCTAATGAAGGAATTCTCACTGTATCAGGACTAACTAAATCGATGAGCGACCAGTTTGAAGTGTATCCTTGTAAAGCGGTATCCTGGAAAACAATTTGATACTGATTAATCGCATGAACTGCATGGTCATCAACCATTTCAATTTCTATCGATCCGGTTCCTCTAAAATTAGCTGACTTTTGGAGCAAACTGATCTTAGCAGGTTTGTAACCGGATGGACGAGCGCCGGGAGTAATGAATCCGGTATTATCATCAGTAACAATTTGTCCTGAGGATATCCTGTCTATAAACTTAGAATTTTCTGAAGGGAAAATATCTAACTTCGCATCGCCTGCATCATAAGAACAAACTGCATAATAGTATGTCTGCCCTTTAATGACCGTAGAATCAACAAACCTATTGACAATACCGGTATTGTTTCCGAGATAAAAGGTTGTCCCACCGACTTGTTCAAGGAGGGCAGCTGAAGGATAAAAGAATCCCGAAATGCTGTCATCCAAATCGTATTGCACGATAGGTTTATCGAACGATAAAGTTCCGAGGGCACTGGTAATTTGTCTTGAATCAATAAAACCGGCATCAGTAGAGCGATAAATTTTGTATCCTTGAAAATCTTTCTTCTTGGAAATAAAATCCTTTGAATTTTCTACAGGCTCGCCATCCCAATAAATTACAGCATTACCATCCTCATGAGTAACCGTAATTTTCGGTTTTCTTGGGGGCTGAGGGAATTTATATCCCGCATTGTAAATTTGTTGCACAATGGTTTTGCTTCGTGTGATATCATCATAATCAACGCCAAAAACCAGGGCAACTGAGAAGCGTTCAGTTTGACCAGCCTTTAATGGGAAATAACCTGATGCATAAATAAAATCTCCATCCATTGGGGTTGGCGGAACAACATCAAATCTTCCTGGAAACATTCTCGTCCAAACAGCTTGGTCATCACTTAAATCCGGTGAAGCAGATTGATTGAAAAAGTTAAAACTTGTTAAACCTATTTGATCAGATTCGTGCGGATCGGTTCTGCCAAAATTTGGCTCACCCTGGTCTGGTATTCCATTTCCTTCTGAACCGTCATTATCAGGTCTAATATAATTATCGTCTTCTGTACCTACTCCATCGGAACCAACGTCATCCACAAGAGGATCCCAGTCGCCGTCTTCATCACCAGAAAAGTGTGATTTTAAGATAACAGCTCCATCAGGATTGAGAACAAAACTTGAGACAATATTTCCTGCTAAATTATCTCGTTTTTCATCAATCAAAGGATCATCAACTGCTATGTTATTGATATAATCTTTATAACGTAAACCAAGAAGTCCTTTTTTATCTCTTGTATAAAAATCAATTGATTCATTCTCGTCTATTAAACCGTCGAGATCATTATCAATTCCATCGTAAGCGCTAGTATCAGGGTAGGCTATTTTTCTATCCTGTGACCATGAAGCGATATGCCCTTCACGGAATTTGGAGATACCGGGATTAATGATAAATCGAACGCCCATCGAATAAACTGTATCGGAAGTATTGTTTACAGGGTGTAAACTTCTTACGTAGGTTGCAGGATCTATCAGAACAACGTTATCTCCAGCTTTATAGATTACACCTGCCGTGTCAAAATTAGCGTGAGTAAATGTTTTAGCAACAGGGTTAGGAGAATCGTCATCGTTATCTATACCGTCAAAAGGATTACCCGGAGATTCGAGGAATGCATATCCAACATAACCAACTTTCTGACCATGGTTTCCAATTCCATCATTATCCCAAGAATAGGTGATCCAATTATCAATATCGAAATAACCAAGATCATCGCCGCTGTCTCCATCTCCGCCGGCTAAAGTTCCAACGACAGTGCCAAAATCAGCTTTTCTGTAATTATAAGTCCCTTCATTTTTAATATCATAGAGCCAGAAGAGTGTATTTTCTGCTAAAAAGCTCGCCCATTGAAAACCACGAACAGCTAATTGCAAACCCATCCCGTGGCGTGTTGCATCTGTAGAGTCGGGTTGAAAAAAATTAACATTGAGATTAGCATAGTTATCAGTATTAAACTGATCATCCCATTGATCGTCAGCCCAAAAATAACTTTCTTGATCAGCGTTAATCTGTCCACGACCAAAATAACCGTCCCATTCTGAATTTCCGTTACCATCCGTCCAGTCCGGGTGATCGCGCCATCCACCAATGGGCCAAGTGCCAGGCAAATGACTCATAGCAATTCCTTCTTGAGCAACCTTACTTTCGTATGACGGATTATTAAAGCCGGGTATCGGGTTAAAACCCCAAAAATAATTATTAACAGGATTTTTTTCAGCAGCTTGACCATTTCGTGGTCCACGTGAAATAGTAACAGAATGGAGTGTGTCACCATTTTTATTAATAAATTCAAGTCCAATCAAAGGGATGCAATCCCCGATATAGTTCTCACCGGAACCGCGAGGCCATTCGCCACGAATATCAACACCGGAATTAAACCCGGAAACTTGGGCATCATTATAAAAGGAAATAGCAACTCTATTTCCTTTATGAAAACCAACTCTTCTTAAGTTTGGGTCACTTCGTTGTGCAAGAAGACTTCCGACCGCAATAAAAAAGATGAGTAATAAATTTTTATAATATTTTTTATTCATATCAATAAGCCTTGGGATTAAAAGTTAAAGGAAGCGCCGAGCTCAACTCTTCGCGGTTCTGAAAAATATGTTGGATTAGTATAGAGTTCATCCAAAGTATTGGTA
Organism: Ignavibacteria bacterium; assembly: GCA_030693705.1. Classification (GTDB taxonomy): domain Bacteria; phylum Bacteroidota; class Ignavibacteria; order Ignavibacteriales; family Ignavibacteriaceae; genus UBA1563. Next base: position 17,144 of record JAUYAB010000063.1, read on the forward strand.
TACAATACTGGATTTATTTTTTGCGCATCCAACTTTCCAAATGTAAATAATGGGTCGCCGGTATCTCCGTAAACTCCTCTCGGGTTATCGAGATCGAGCAGGTTAAATACTTTCACAAATACAGAAATTTTGTAGTTATCAATTTTAAAATCTTTATATGCTCTGATATCAATGTTAAAAACATTTGGTTTGTTATCGCTGTTTTTTGGGAAAGCGTTTTGGGTAACCAAAGTATTTTTATTTGGTTGCCTTGTATAAGGCTGACCAGAATAGAAGTTTCCGATCAATGAAAACCCATAATTATCCGGTACGGTATATGCGGCAACGATATTTAGTGTGTGAGTTTGATCCCAATCTAACGGAGTGATAAATGTTTCAGGTGCTGCGCCGCCCAAAACCGCATTTCTTGCGTCCGCAGGGTTTGAAGCATTTCCTTTGGTAACTGCATAAGTATAATCCAGATTAACAGCAAGCCCACCCAAAAAACGTTTTTCAAATTTTAAGATAATCCCTTTTGAGAAACCAAAATCAGAATTTGCATATTGGCTATAAGATTTTGCTCCGCCAAAGACTAAAATATCATTTGTTTGCGTACCGATAAGATCCCGGAAATCTTCGAAGAACATGGTTACATCAATAGCGATGTCTTCACCAATTTGTTGTTGAAGGCCAATCTCTCCTTTAACCGTTTTTTGCGGTTTTAAATCAGCGTTACCAACTAAGCCCGCGTTGCCGGAAACATCTGCAAGTTTAAAATTAGGATTCGAGTACAGCAGTTCGTAAGAAGGAAGTTGGAAAAAATGTCCATAAGAAAAGTGAATTACTCCTCTATCGGTAATAGGAAATGCAATTCCTAATCTTGGGCTTAACTGATATTTCACTTTGGCATCTTTATACCAATAAGTTTTTCTTTCCGCTAAAGAAACACTTTTACTTTCGGCGCGTATTGGATTGTTGATATCCGGATCAGAAGGATCGCTGAGAATAAAACTATTCGGATTGAAAATGTCCATGCGAATACCAGCATTAAATATCAAATTAAATGCTTCAAACTTTGATTGAATATATCCTGAGATTTCTGATGGTTCCTTAACATATTGATCATAATCTGTTGATGTAGCTGATGGAAAAGTTACATTATATATACCGTTCTTATAAGCCGGTTGTAAGTTTACATTTTCGTAATATAACCGATGCTTCTTATATTCTCCACCAAACTGAATTGATATTTCTTTATTTAATTGGGACGTCATATCTATCTTGGCAGAGATCGTAGAAGTATTTCGCGTAAACCGGTTTGTGTTTGTTCCACCGATGGCAAAACTGTAGGGAGGCGTTTGAAGGAAACTATTATCAACATAGAGTGTTGGTTTTAACGTATCTCCGGTGTAAATATTCTCAAACAAATAATGATGATAATCTTTATAGAAATAAGAAAGATTAAGAGTATAGAAAGTGGTTGCAGATAAAGCGTGATTTAAACTTAACGTATTTGAGTAACCGGTTTTAAAACGATGTAAATTATTATCCGGTGTTAATCTGTTATTGCCGTCATAGTCCTGATATTGCTGTCTATCAAGAATATAATTGTAACTCAATCGAACACCGCCGGTCAAACGGTAAGTTAATTTTGCTTGACCAAAGATGCGGTCATTTGTATTCATCGGAACAAAAGAGCTGTCGCCACTTTTCTTTATGGTGTATCCACCTCCTTGCGCAGCATCTTGTTCACGAGAATAATCGGTTACTAAGAAATCTCTTTTCCCGTAAAGATAGCCCGTATTGTAGAAATATCTTCCGTTAACGAAGAAGAATAAATTATCCGGAATGATCGGACCGCTTAAACTGCCTTCAAAATTGCGTATGGCAGCGGGATTAATATCTTTGATGTTCCAAAATTTATCTTCTTTAGTAGAAGCATAATCTCCAACGTAAGTTTGAAGGCTTCCGCTAAAATTATCATTACCATCTTTGGTAACAATATTTACGATACCGGACATTGCCTGCCCGAATTCTGCGTTGAACGCGCCGGAAACAACTTGCAATTCTTTAATTGAGTTGGTTGAAACATCAATAACGTTACTACCGTCGTACGCATCGGTAATCGGAACGCCATCGATTTGAAATGCGATTTGACCGCTTCTTCCACCGCGAAGGTGAAGCTCACCGCCGCCGCCTTTTGTAATACCGGCTTGCAGTTGAAGCAAATCACCAACTTCAGTAACCGGAAGTTCGGAGATAAGTTGGTCGTTCATTATTGAAGTTGAAGCCGTTAAATCTTTTTGAACCATCGGTCTTTCAGCTACAACAACAACGTCTTGAGAAATTGTTACTGCATTCGATGAAAGTTTTGCGTTCAACGCAGTAGTTAACCCTGTAGAGACAGTGATGTTCTGATAGGTAACTGCATTGTAACCAATGGCGCTGATTTTAACGGAGTAAACTCCGGGTTTAAGATTGATGATGCTAAAATCACCATCCAAATTTGACGCTGCACCTTGAGTGGTGCCGATAACAACCACATTCACAAATGGAATGCCTTCGCCGTTTGCCGCGTCTGAAATTTTCCCGGCTATTTTACCTGTCTGTGCGAAGACAGAAAAGGATAGGGAAAATAAAAAGATTGAAATAAAAAGTAATTTTCTATCAATTTTCATGTGTAAGCCTCCCTACTCTCACATACTTGACAACTAATGTTAATTATATTATAAGATTGAAAGAGCCAGATGGTTCATTCGTTTTAATTTTATATACCAAATCAAAAATAATCGTTATTTGGTTAAAGTCAAAAAGAAAAATTAAAAACCTGTAGCGGAAAGAATAATTTTCCGCAATCCATTGAGAAAAGTTAAAATATGAATACTTTTGCAGTAAACAATTTTATTGAATAGGTATGAAAGAAAAATTTGAATCCTCTTCCGCAATAACTTTTTTCGTTGTTTGTATCGGGCTTGTGTCTCTCGGAATTCTTCTTTCCGAATTGCAAAGCATTCTCGTTCCATTTGTGATTGCTTCTTTTCTCTTCATCCTTTTTTCACCGGTGAATTCTTATTTAACTGATAAAAAAATCCCACTATGGATCGTTATAATTTTCAATATTGTCATTATTGTATTTATTTCGTTTGGGGTTATAAGATTTGTAGTGGATTCCGTGTTGCAGCTAACTGCCGATTTACCGAATTATTTTAACAAACTTAATTCAATTGTTAGAAAAACTGCAATCGAGGTGGGGATAAACGATCCTTATTTTAAATATTTTTCTATTCAAAAGATATTAACAAAACTTGATTACAAAGCTCTTGCCGGCGGTGTTTTTAATTCAGTATTCAGTTTGGTTGGAAATATTCTTTTTCTCCTGTTATTTTTCATCTTTATTGTTAGCGGGCATAAATCAATTTTTGCCGCAATCAGAGGGAGATATTACGGTGATGATTCCAACTCATCAGCAAATCAATCATCAAATTTAGTTGCCACAAAACGGGGGAAACCGGCTGAATTACAACTTGCAAAAACAATCAAAACCATAACAGAGCAAATTCAGAAATATATTATTTCAAAAATTTCAATTAATCTTTTAGCCGGTATTTTTGTTGGGTTTTTTCTCTTCATTCTGAAAATTGATTTCCCGGTTATGTGGGGTTTGCTAACATTTTTCTTAAATTTTATCCCTTCAATAGGTTCGGCGATTGCATTGGTGTTGCCAACGCTGATGGCAATTATTCAATTTGAGTCTTTGAGTTATACGCTTTTAGTGGCAGGTGGTTTGGGATTTATCCAGACTGCTTTTTTTAATTTATTAGAGCCGCAATTAATTGGCAAACGTTTAAATTTGAATCCTATTGCAATCCTTCTTTCTGTTTTGATCTGGGGTTATATTTGGGGAATTTTAGGAATGCTTCTAGCCGTTCCACTTACGGCAATTATTAAAATAATTATTTCTAATTCTGAAAATCAGAACTTAAGATTCATTGCAGATCTTATGAGCCAGGAATAATGCTTTTTTCAAATTCAATTCTCAAATCATTTATTAATTTTTGAAATGAATCAGTTCCGATAAAGACTTCCGCAAAAATATTTTTCAATTTTTCTTTTGTAATTAGTGCGAAATCTTTTCCCTGCGGAGTAACGCAAACTCCGCCAATATCAACTGCTGCGGGGCTTAAATAAATCTGCTTCTCTTGATCCTTTTCAAAAAAAACATCCGGGCGGTGTTTTTTTCTTAAGAAAACTATTGTGCGCCATTTTTCATTCTGATATGAACCGATAATATTCATCATCGGCTCTTCTGTTTGTCCGGAAGATTCTTTATAAGCGGAATAAAAAATTTGAAAAGTTTTTTCTATTTCTAATTTCGACTCTCCTTCAAAAGATATCATTTTTCTTAACCCGTCATCAATTGAATAAACTGCTAACGAATTACCTTTCAACAATTTTTCACCGGCTCGATCTCGAAGCTGTTCATATTCATGATCGATCGTCATAAAATTTTTTGTTCCGGCTTGAAAGTGAAGATGATCGGGAGCGGAAGCACCACACCTTGGACCGTTGTAAAAAACCGTATAATCCGGTGATAAATCTTTGCTGAAATCAAGAAGCACAGAGAATGAATTCTCAATATTCTGTTTTACGTGATGCAACGACGGAAGCGTAAAATGTTCGGGAAAAATCGGGAATGGATTTACGAGGATCAGAAAATCATCTTTATATTCAAGGCTTTGTTGCTCTTGCGGTAAATTATCTTTACACAAAAAGCATTTCCGTTCGGTGATTGATTTCGCATCAACTTTAGCGGAAGTTGAAATCATTCTCCCCGGATTAAATTGAACTTTAATCGAAAAATTTTCAAAGTGAAAAACTTTTACTTCAATAGAATCCAGCGTTGCATAACCGTTTTTGCACTGTTCCCAATTAATTTTTTGATCGTGTATTAAAGTTTTTGCTAATTCAGTAAACCTACTTTTTGCTTTCAAATTTCAACTTTCTACTTTTTACTTTCCACTTTTAACTTTCTTCTTCCTTGCTAACAACTCAAATGTTCTAATTTTATCTTTATAAAAATTGTGATTGTTCATCTGCACAATTGAAAGAGCCGAATCGGTATTCCCTTCCCAACGGCGGCAGAAATAAAGAGGTTCATAAATTCTTCCGATCTGGTAGTCGCGCGAAATTGCAAGAACAACCGAGTAGTCTTCACCGTAACTAACATTCGGGATTTTAACTTCGCGCAGTACCGGTGTGTAAAAAGCGCGGGGCGCACCGAGTCCGTTTATTCTCAACGCATTGTTTCTTCCATTCTCCGGCGTCCATTCTTTGTGGTCAATAACTCCCGGAGGAAGCTGCTCTAATTGAAAGTTTGTCATCAGGTAACTTCCGATAACGGCGGCAACATTTTCTTCGTAAAATTTATTCACAATTTTTTGTAACGTGTTTTTATCGCTGTACATGTCATCGCTATCAAGTTGAACCGAAAATTTTCCGCAACTTGCATGATGAACCGCTTCGTTCCAGCATCCGCCGATGCCTAAATCTTTTCTTTGCGGAATTAAATGTGTTATACGAGAATCCATTTTTGCAAATTCTTCTATTTTCTCCGTGGTTCCGTCATCAGAATAATTATCAATCACAAAAAGATTAAACACAAAATCTGTTTTTTGATTCAACACTGATTTTATTGCGTCTCGAATAGTTTTCGCGCGGTTTTTTACGGGAATAATTACCGAAGCTTCATATTGAAAATTGCCGGATTCGAAATTAATTTTATCGAATTCAGGTTTTAAGAACGCTCCAATTGTTTTTAGATGACTTGTACAGACTTGTTCCATTTCAATCTGCGCTGCCCGGTTACGCGGATCGACGTAATCAAAAATTTTCTCACCGGATTTTCTTTCATCGGTTTCAATCGAAGAATAAAGAAACTCTCCTACGCGGATAATTTTATGTTGCTGTGAAATCTTTAGACGCAAATTAAAAAGTCCGCCAAAAGTATATTCATTGTCAAGTTTAATTGCTTTCAAAGCGGCTGTATCAAATAAGTAGAGATACCCGAAATTAAAATCATCGCGCAGACTTCCCTCTTGATACTCAATAGTGGGATGCGGTTCTCTAACATTGTTTTTAATTTCATAATAATCAGAATAGACCAATCCGGCAGAGGTGCTTTCAGCAACTGCAATGAACCGTTCTAAAGCAAATTGTCCAAGCTCTAACAATGTATCTTGCTTAACAAAGCATGTAAATTCAGTCGCGCTTCTTGCTATCATCTCCTTCATTGTAGCGGCGCTTAGAAGATTTTCTACAAAAAGAATTTTGCAATTCTCAATTTCAGGAACGTCTTTGTTTGTAGTTAATAGATAAATCTCTTCCACCTGCCCGGAACTTAAAAATGATGCGACTGTTTTTTGTGTATAACCGTACCCGTTGTAAGGTAAAAAGAGAGTTATTTTTTTTGACATCTGAATCTCCGCTGATAGCTAAAATTGATAATTTTAAATGTGCTTGATACGCCTGATACCGTATGATCAAAACTTAAAAGATCATGAAGTTTATTCTTCAAATTATTTCCCTCTAGAAAAAATTGATTAAATTGATTATGGAAATTAACAAAACTTCTAAACTTGACGAAAGAAAAGCGATGTATGAAATAGCAATTTATCTTATTGTCGGTCTCGCCGCCGGTATAATGAGCGGATTTTTAGGTATTGGAGGAGGAATAATTATTATTCCCGCCTTAACAATGATTCTTGGATTCTCGCAGCAGCAAGCACAGGGTACTTCCCTTGCTCTTCTTTTACCGCCTATTGGGATTCTCGCCGTTATGAATTATTACAAAGCCGGTAGTGTTAACTTAAAGGCTGCCGCATTTATGGCGTTGACTTTTGTTGTCGCCAGTTATTTTTCATCAAAAATTGCTGTTCAAGTTCCGGAACAAATGTTGAAAAAAGTTTTTGCCACTTTTCTCCTTTTTTATGCTTTAAAATTGTTCATAGAAAAATGAACTTTAGTGCTCGTTGATCGTCAATTTGTTACGAGATAAACCAATTTAAATGAAAATAAAACTCCTCATATTCTTTATAATTTTTAAAGGACTTTGTTTTGCCCAACAAGGCGATATGCAGAACAGGTTTTTGCTTGCCCAAAACTATGAACAATTGGGTCAATTTAATAAAGCAAAATCCATCTATGAAGATTTATATAAAATTCAACCGGGCAATTTCACCTTTTTCCAGGCTTTGAATAAATGCTATCTTCAATTAAAAGAATACAGTAATTCACAGTTTTTGATTGAACAAAAGCTTAAGAGTGATAAAGAAAACGGTTCTCTGGTCGGGATGCTTGGAACAACACTTTATTTAAATGGTGAAGAAAAAAAAGCGTTTCAATTGTGGGATGATTTTTTAGAAACCAGGAAAGATGTGATCTCGTTTCGTATATTAGCAAATAGTGCGATCGAGCTCAGAGCGTTTGATAAAGCCATCGATCTGCTCCAGCGGGCAAAAGAACTTTCAAAGAACGAATTTTATTTCGGTTATGATTTAGCAAACCTTTATTCCCTTAAAATGGATTATAAAAAATCTGCCGAAGAGTTTATCGCGATATTAATAGCAGATCCCAAACAATTCCCGAGTGTTGAAAATAGAATCTTCAGCTACGTTGCCAGAGCGGAAGCATTGAATGCATTCACCGCTGTTTTTGAAGATGAGAAACCTGACGAGTTTCCCGCTATCGGAAATATTTTGGCTAAACTCTATTCGGCAAACCACCAGTATGAAAAGGCTTTCTCACTTTATAAATCTCTTGATGATATTGGACCCTACAACGGAAGTGAACTTTTCAACTTTGCGCTCAAATTATCTTCCGAAAAAGAATATGCCCATGCAGCCGGAGTTTTTTCTTATCTCTTAAAAAAATACCCGACTTCACAACTTCAACAGCAGATCAAACTAAATTTTGCAAAAAACTCTGAGGCGAAGTTAGAGAGCGAGAATATTGATTCATCTCAACTCTGGAAAACTTTTCGTAAACAAAAATATTATTCGGAGAATTTGTACAGCGAGTCACTTTCCATCTATAAAGAGATCGCCGGCAAAAACCCATTTTCGGAGTTAGGAGCGGAAGCCATGTTTCACATCGGATTCCTTTACGGTGAAAAAATCGGCGATGAAGCTGCGAGTAGAGAATATTTAAACAAGATCATCTCGAACTTTATTTTATCGAATTTCTACGCCGACGCTTGTTTGGAAATGGCTCAATTGCAGATTAGAAAAGGAAATGTTGAAGATGCTCTGACATTTTATGAAAAAATCTTTGCCAACCCAAGAGCAAGCGAAGAGCAAAAAAATAAGGCAAAATTCTGGAAAGCCCGCATGGCGTTTTTTAAGGGAGATTTTACCGAATCGAATAAATTACTCCGGCAATTGGTTTCCTCCTCAAGCGATAATTTTTCAAATGATGCGCTGGAACTTTCATTTCTACTAACTTCGGCTTTTAATGATTCATTAACTTTAGTTAAATTTGCAGAAGGAGATTTTGCTTTATTGGCAGGTAAGTTCGATAAAGCGGAAATCACTTTTTCATCTTTGGTAAAAACAGAACAAACTCCTTTCCTTATTAAGCAAGTAGCTGAACTTCGTTTAATTGAATGTTTTATAAGTTTGGATCGTTATCAAGAAGCTTTAGACCAAATTGAAGCTCTACAAAAGAGAGATGAAAAAAATATTTTCGCCGACAAAGCGATTTTTCTTTCAGCAAAAATATATCAGTTTGGATTGAAAGACGCGGCGAAAGCAACGGAAGAATATCAAAACCTATTGCTTCGATTCCCGGATTCTTTGTATCTTGATGAAGCGCGCGAGGCAATAAATAATTTACGAAATAAAATAAGTTAGAGATAAAATGGCAAAAAAATTAAATAACCGTATTGTTAAATGTTCATTTTGCGGAAGAGACGGTTCGGAAGTAGGCAGTTTAATTGCCGGACCCGATGTTTACATTTGCGACCGCTGTATAACCAGTAGTGTCGACATCCTCAAAAATAATCTTGCTGCATACAACACCGCAAAACCTACAAAAGCAAGTTTATTAACTCCCGACGTAATTAAGAAAACTTTAGATGAACATGTTATCGGTCAAGACCGGGCAAAGAAAACACTTTCCGTTGCCGTTTACAACCATTATAAAAGAGTAAATTCAAAAAGCACTTTTTTTGAACTTGATGATGTTGAAATTGAAAAGAGTAATATTCTTTTGTTGGGTCCAACAGGCGTTGGAAAAACATTACTCGCTCAGACACTTTCAAAAATTCTCGATGTACCGTTTGCAATCGCCGATGCCACAACAATTACCGAAGCCGGTTACGTTGGTGATGATGTTGAGACTGTTTTAGTCTCGCTTTTACAAGCATCAGATTTTAACATCGAAAAAGCTCAAAAAGGAATTGTCTATATCGATGAGATAGATAAAATCGCCCGTAAAAGTGAAGGCGCAAGTATCACAAGAGATGTTTCCGGTGAAGGCGTGCAACAAGCTCTCTTAAAAATTTTAGAAGGAACAATCGCCGGCGTTCCTCCAAAAGGCGGAAGAAAACACCCCGAACAAAATCTTTTAAATGTGAACACAAAAAATATTTTATTCATCGTTGGCGGCGCTTTTGAAGGAATTGAAAAAGTAATTGCTACGAGGATTAATAAAAGCAAAATGGGATTCGGCTCCGATATCAGCGGAAAACAAGAACTTTCCGATGATGAGTTAACTGCATTAATTCAACCGGAAGATTTGTTGCGCTTCGGACTTATTCCCGAACTCATCGGTCGTTTACCGGTTATTGCTCCGCTTCATTCATTAAGTGATGTAGCTTTAAAAAACATTTTAACAACTCCTAAAAATGCGATACTAAAACAGTATAAAAAACTCTTCGCAATGGAAGGGATTGAATTAGAATTCGATCCATTTGCATTGGACGCGATAGTGAAAAAAGCAAAAGAACGTAAAACCGGTGCTCGCGCATTACGCTCGATCTTAGAAGATTTTATGATCGACATTATGTTCGATATTCCGACAAAAACCGGAGTTGAAAAATGTATCATTACGCGCGATGTGGTGTTGGAAAGAGCCGAACCGATTTACCTTGAAGCCGGTAGAAAATCAGCGTAACCATTTTTGCTCTTTTTGTAAACGCAACTCTCCTTATTTTGAGTTGCGTTTTACTTTTAAACAGATTCGTAAATTATTTACTTATTAAAATGCCGATAAAAAAAATATTCTTTTTGCTGATCTTTTCAGTCTCCCTTCTTGCACAGAACAAGATGCTCATTCAAATGGATCTTACCCAAACCGATCATCTTAAAGCATACGGAATCACTTTCCATGCGTTGGAACAAGGACTAAAAGCCGATTGGCTTCTCAACTATCGCGGTGGTTCCTTTCTTTTAGATTATTCGAGACAAATAGAAAACGAATGCCGCATCGAAGGTGTCTCGTTTACTTCGCTTACAACTTCAGACGCAACTTCAATTTATGCCTTGGTACAAAGCGATGACCAAAACATGGATGTCGTTCGATTGGAAAAAGCTCCAAAAGTTGGCGTTTATGTTCCACCGGGTTTTCAGCCCTGGGATGATGCTGTAACGCTTGTCCTTGAGTATGCAAAAATTCCATACGATAAACTTTGGAATGATGAGATGCTCAACGGTTCTTTACAAAAATATGATTGGCTGCATCTCCATCATGAAGATTTTACGGGACAGTATGGAAAGTTTTACGGCAGTTACAGTAATGCCCAATGGTACATCGACCAGCAATTACGCTACGAAGCAAATGCAAAAAAATTAGGCTATAAAAAAGTATCGGATATGATGAAAGCCGTTGACATTTCAATCAAAAACTTTATTGCTGATGGAGGGTTTTTATTCGCCATGTGCTCGGCTACAGATTCTTATGACATTGCTCTCGCCGCAGAGAACGTTGACATTTGCGACAAAATGTATGACGGCGACGCACCGGATCAAAACGCCCAAACTAAATTGGATTTTAAGAACACTCTCGCATTCGAAGATTTCAAATTGGAGATGAATCCGTTCGTTTATGAATACAGCAATATCGACATTCAGCCGACGGAGATTTTAGATTTTCAGAACGACTATTTTACGCTGTTTGATTTTTCAGCCAAGTACGATCCTGTACCAACCATGCTTACTCAAGACCATGCAAATGTTATTCGTGGATTTATGGGACAAACAACAATGTTTAGAAAGGAATTGATAAAAAAGTCAGTACTCATTTTAGGCGAGCGAGCAGGAACAGATCAAGTGAAATATATTCACGGCAATTTTGGAAGAGGGACATTTACCTTTTACGGCGGGCACGATCCGGAAGATTATCAACACGCAGTCGGCGATCCTCCAACTGAATTAACGCTGCACAAAAATTCCCCCGGTTACCGGTTGATTTTGAATAATGTTCTTTTCCCGGCTGCGAAGAAGAAGAAGCAGAAGACGTAAAGCGGGAAATGGTCATTGGTCAGAAGTCAAAGGTCATTAATTTTGTCACAACATGTAACGCAGTCCCGAAAACTTTCGGGACTGCGTTCCGATAAACTTTTTCAAAGTGTAGAAACATACTCGGCTTACTAATTGTCTTTTAATCTCTTTAAAACGAAAAAGGCGTCCAAAGACGCCTTAAATCAGCAAACCCGAACTTGTTTAGCCTTTCGGTTTAGCTTCGTTAACAATGATATTTCTACCATTGACTTCAGAACCGTTAAGAGCTTGCATCGCGTTTTGAGCTTCGGAATCTGTAGACATTTCTACGAAACCAAAACCTTTTGAACGACCGCTTTCACGATCTTTTACAACTTTTGCTGATACGACGCTGCCATGTGCGGAGAATGTTGACTTTAAAGCATCGTCATCGACTGACCAGGGAAGACTCCCAACGAACAATTTAGTACTCACTAATGAACCTTTGAAATAATGAAATATGAATTAATTACAGCCCTAAAGTAACCCTTTTTTTAATAAAAGCAAAGGAATATTTACTTTTCGCTTTTTTTATGCAAGTAGTAAGGTTAAAGCTTCTGAAAGGTTTTCTACACCAATAACCTTAATTGAAGATTTTAGCTTCAGTAATTTTTTATTTGCGGCCGGAATAAAGATTCTGCTAAAGCCAAGTTTTTCCGATTCAACAATTCTTTTTTCAATTTGACTGATGCTTCTTAACTCACCGCCCAATCCAACTTCACCGACAACTACAGAATTTGGATCGGCAATTTTATCAGTTAAGTTTGAAGCTATCGCACAGCAAACAGCAAGATCGATTGCGGGTTCATCTATTTTTACACCGCCTGCTAAATTAAGAAAAACATTGTGGGCGGAAACTCGGATGTTCGCTCTTTTTTCCAGTACGGCAAGTAAGATCGATAATCTGCGATAATCAAATCCGGTGGTAACTCGTTGCGGATTTCCAAAATGTGAAGGAGTAACTAACGCTTGCACTTCTATCAATAACGGACGAGTTCCTTCAATGCTTGCTGTAACTACATTTCCGCTGATGAGTGTTGCCCGATCACCAAGAAAAACTTTGCTCGGATTTGTAACTTCCGCCAAACCGGTATCGTGCATTTCAAAAATGCCGATCTCATTTGTGCTGCCGAATCGATTTTTTATGGCGCGAAGAATGCGGTAGGAATTTTTAACATCTCCTTCAAACTGAATGACCGTATCAACAATGTGTTCTAAAATTTTGGGTCCGGCGATCGTTCCGTCTTTTGTTACGTGCCCTACAATTATGACAGAAAAGTTATCATGTTTTGCACTTTCCAAAAGAGTTGCTGTGCATTCGCGAATTTGCGTAACCGTTCCCGCCGAGTTTTCATAATTTGCGTTCACCATCGTTTGGATAGAATCGATGATAACAACTTTTGGATTTGCTGTTTTGATTACATGCTGAATTGTATGAAGATCAGTCTCTGCAAGAATGAGAAGCGATTCTGAATTTATTTTTAACCGGGATGCGCGAAGTTTAATCTGCTGTGCCGATTCTTCACCTGAAACATAAAGCACTGTTTTGTTGATCTTCGCCGCGGCTTGCAAAACAAGAGTAGATTTTCCAATTCCAGGATCGCCCGCAATTAAAACCACTGAACCGGAAATAAGTCCGCCGCCCAAAACTCTGTCAAATTCTTCGATCTTTGTTATTATTCTTTCTTCTTCGAATGCAGAAATTTCATTTATTGTTTTTGGAGCTGAGCTTTTGACCGGAGCACTAACTTTGTGTTTTGCCGTTTCAACTATCTCTTCCTGAAAGGTATTCCAACTTTCACATTCGGGACATTTGCCGAGCCAGCGAAGTGATTCGCATCCGCAATTAGTGCAGACAAATTTAACTTTAGTTTTTGCCATAAGATTTTTCTTCTTTTACAAGTTGTAAAATTTGAGGAAGAATTTCCCCCGCTTTTCCAATTAATGAAATATCCGCAATGCCGGACAATTCCGTTCGTTCAATATTTATTTCAACTAAAATTTTTCCGTTTCTTTTTGCGATGTACGCAATGTTTGCAGCAGGATACACAACCGCGGAGGTTCCGATTACAAACATAACGTCACAAGTCTCTGCTGCAAGTTCACTTAAAGAATAAGCATCTTCCGGTAGATATTCACCAAACCAAACAATGTCCGGTCGGATTAATCCCCCGCACTCGCACTTAGGTACTTTCTCCCCAACAACTAAATTTTCAAAATCATGTCGCTTTCCACAACTGATGCAGTAATTCTTCTCAATGTTTCCGTGCAGCTCATAAACAATTTTACTTCCGGCGCGGTTGTGAAAATTATCTACATTTTGTGTAACGACTGTAACTTCATCAAAATAATTTTGAAGTTCGGAGATGACTAAATGAGCGGGATTTGGTGAGGCTTCGTGTACAATTTTTTTTCGGTATTGGTACCAATCCCATACCAGTTCGGGATTGCAAAGGAATGCATTGAAGTTAGCGAGCTCTTCCGGTTTCATCTTATTCCAGATGCCGTCTTTACCGCGGAAAGTCGGAATTCCGCTTTCGGCGGAAATTCCGGCTCCCGTAAAAAACACAATTTTCTTTGCCGAGGAAAGAACCTTCTTCAGTTTTTCATATTGTTGAAGCAATGGAAAAACTTTCGTTATTTATTTTTAATCGTTTCCAGTAATTTTTTTGATTCAGCTAAATAGAGATCGTCATCCTCGTCAACTTCTTTGATGTAAGGAATTTTATAAAGCTCTTCTTTAGCTTTTTGATATTCATCTTCTTCAATTAACGCTTTGGCGTAGTCGAGATGATACATCCTAAAGTTGGGACGCATCTCAATCGCTTTTTTATATTCTGCGAAAGATACATCCATGTCTCCCCACCCAAGCCCAAGCGGAAGGCGAACCAAATATGGTTTTTCACAAACCTTTGCGTGCGATCTGCCCAAAACGTAGTGTGAAGAAGCCTGAATTTCATTTCCGCCGTTGCCAAGTTTAATAGCTTTCTCACAATCTTTTTTAACATCATTTACAAGTCCGATAACTTTAAAAACACCTTTGAACAAGGCAATTCTTCCTTTAGCGATCGCACGGCGTAAATAACCGATTGAAGCATTCGGATCTGCTTTCACAGCCTTTTCAGCATAATCCGAAGCGAGTTGATACTTTGCAAGTTGAGCATCTTTTTGTTCATCGGAACTGCCGGGCATATGTTCAGCAATATCAACGTAAGAGCGGCTGATTCTCCAAAGCACTTCGGAATTATTCGCATCTAATTTTTCCGCTTTAAGAAAAGTATCAAGCGCTTTTTGATTATTAAAATCTTTCATTGAATAATCGTCGCCTTCTTTTATCAACTCGTCAACGGTTTGAGAAAATGCAAGTGAGGAAAAGAAAAAAAAGAAAAGGAGCAAAATTGACAACTGTTTCTGTTTCATAGACACCTCTTTATTTATTGGTTAGTGATCTCTTTTTTGTATAACTGTGTTGAAATTAACGAAATATATTTTGTCCAGTCTGATTGTGCATTTACATCATTGATGATGGCGCTTTTGTATGCATTCGTTTGAGCGCTTAGTTCATCCGCATGATAGAGAGCGATTGCTTCCAGCGTTCTCGGCACAACCGGAGAAGCATTTTCTAATTTCCCTTGATGACTTAAAATTAAATGAAGAAGTTGATTTTTCAACTCTTCGGGAAATTCGGAAATTTCATTAATTGCTTCGCTCACTCTGAGGGAAGCAAGTATAATGTGTCCGAGTAACTTTCCTTTATCGGAATAATCAAAAGCGGAATCGAAAACAAGCTCATCAATTTTACCATAATCATGAAGCATAGCGCTGGCAACAATTAAGTCGCGGTTAATTTCTTTATGAAACGTTGCCATCAACTTACAGATTTTTATAATTTCTAAAGTATGTTCCAAGAGTCCATGAATATAAGCGTGGTGCCATTGTTTACCGGCTGGAGCTTTTGAAAATCTTTCAAATTTATCATCGTCGAAAAGCAACGAAAGTAGTTTCTTCAAATTAGAATTTTCAATTTCAGCAATAAATGTTTTAAACTCATTCTTCATTTCCTCTAAATTTCTTTTTGATTTCGGAAGAAAGAATTCAGCGGAAATATTTTCTGAAGGTTTGGGAAGTCGAACATTTTCAATTTTAATTTGCGGAGCGTTTTGGTATTCTTCGATCACTCCTTCAACATGGATCACTGCACCAACGACTAATTCCGAAAGAATAGAATTAAAATTATCCCACAGATTTGCCGGAAGAGAGGCGCTTTTATCGCCCAGTTCAAGGCTTACGAAAGCCTTGTTTGTCTTCGTTTGTTTAAGTTCGCTTCGTCTGATCAATAAAAAATGATCGACTTGGTCCCCTTTTTTAAGAGAAGAAAGATCAGTTTGAGATTGCATCGACTTCCTGTTTTGATGAGAGGACATCCAATTTTACATTTTCATGTAATCTGGCAACTACTGTTCTGTTAAGCAGTTCAATTGAGACCGCCACGGTTTTCCCGCACGGTTCTTCAACTATAACTCCGGTAACACCGGCGAACGAACCATCTTTAATTATCACTTTGGCTCCTTTAACAATTCCGTTAATAACAAAATAATCTTCTTCGTCCTTAATAAAATCGATAAAATTCTGCATCTGATCGTCGGGAATTTTAGCCGGTCTTCCGCAATCAAAAACACAACGAACAATCGACTCTTCTTCCAGCGCCATTAGTCGTTCTTTTTCGTTTGAGCGTATAAAAATATAACTATTGATCAGCGGTTCCGTTACTTTTTTCTTCCGGTCGCTCCATTGCTTCAACCGGGTAATTTTCGGTAAATAAACTTCAATACCGATGGCTTTAAGCTGAAGTTCAGCTTTAAATTCATGTCTTGGTTTGGTATACAAAGCGAACCAGAATTTATTTCCAATTGAAGTTTCCATACAATATTATTTATTGAATACTATTACTTTATTAAGTGAAAATTAATTTAAGGTTGATTTCAAAGTATATAAAAGTTCTTCTTCCTGCAAAGGCAAGTGAAGAAAATGTTTTACTCCCTGCATAATATACGCTTGCCGCTGTTCCATTTCGTTTAGGTGAAGCATAATAATCGTAGGAAATTGAATAGCATTACTCTCTTTTTTTGTTGATTCAATAAACTGCAATCCGGTCATCAACGGCATTTGATGATTGGCAAGAACAAGTGTAGGGATTTTTTCCGAAATAATATTTAGCGCTTCATATCCGTTTTCCGCATGGATAATCTCGAACTCTTCAAAATTATTTTCAAGAATGGCATCGAGTTGTTTATTTGTTGCCGCCTCACTCCCGATAACTAATATTCTGTTTGAAGGAAGCGGTAAAGTAAAATGAAATTCCGTACCTTTTCCCTCTTCAGAATACAACCATATTTCCCCGCCGTGTTTTTCAATAATTTCTCTTACCAAAGCTAAGCCAAGCCCCGTGCCGGTTTCTCCCTTGGTACCAACGCTTGAGAAGGAAGATTCAATAGAAAAGATTTTCTGCTGTTCTTCACCTGATAACCCTACGCCTGAATCTTGAATGATAAACTCAACTTGCTTTTCGTTGAACTGTTCTGCGGAGACTTCTATTGAAGAATTTTCGAAAGAAAATTTTATAGCGTTTGTTAAAAGATTTAAGAGGACTTGTTTAAGTAACCGCTCATCAGCCTGCACGAAGAGATTATCGGCAGCAACAACTTTTATATCAATTCCTTTTCTCATTGCGTTGCCGGTAAGTGTGGAAACACAATTATAAATTAGTCCGGTAATTTTCAAACGCTGCGGTTCAATTTTAAGGGAACCGGTACGTAGTCTAGACCAATCAAGCAGATAATTAATAAACTCAAGTTGATTTTGTGAGGCTTCTAAAATGTAATTGAGATATTCATTCTTGTCTTTCAACGGAAGATTAGGTTCGTTGATTAAAATTTCAGCGAATCCGAGGATGCTGGTAAAAGGAGCACGAAGGTCGTGCGAAAGAATATTGATGAATTTATCTTTCCCTTCACAAGTTTCACGTAGAGTATTCTCTGATTTTTGTAAATCAATAATTTGATTGTAGAACTCCGTTACATCCGTAAACAAAGACAGTGAAGAAGTGATTGAACCTTTTTTATTTCTTTCAACCGATACACGCTCCTTTATCCACTTTTCCGTTTTTCCATGGGAAAGAATACGGTACTGAAACTCAGCCGTAGTGATTTTAGAGGAGATAAAATCGTTATTCTTTTTTATGATCTGAACGGCGTCATCTCTATGAATTAGCGAGAACAACTTTCCTTTTTGATCAATAACTTGTTGTTCGTTCCAACCGATTATTTTACCAACTTCGCCACTTACAAAAATCTCATCCCGGTTTTTTTGTTTCTTAACCACGATGAAAAAACTTTTTCCGAGAAGCGCGGCTTTCTTATACCAATCGATTTCTATTTCGATTAAGGGATTTTCTTTATTGAGTATTTCTTCCAATTTGTTCTATCTTTAATTGAATAATCTTTTGTCAAATATACAAATCTTGCACGAATTAGCGAATACTCTTCTGAAAGGGGAAACTTTTTTGCATGTTAAAGTGTTGATTTAAGGAAGATTTTAAGGAACCCATGAAATTAGTAAAGTTATTTCTGTTTGTTTGTTTATTAAATACTTTTTTGGATGCACAGGAATCGAACGGCGTGCTAATCGGCAGAGTTTTTGATCACTCTACGAACCAACCAATTCCCTTTGCGTCAGTGCAGTTGCTAAACTTTGACCAAGGAACTCAGTCAGACACCAATGGAAATTTTGTATTTAAAAACTTACCTCCACGAACTTACCAACTTAGAGTTTCTGCGATCGGATATATTTCAGAAACAAAATCCGACATCCCTATCAACACAGCCAAACCCACAGAAATAGTTTTTGCATTAAAAGAATCCTTCTTAGAACTTGAAGGAGTGACCATAACTTCTGACTATTTTATAAAAGACCCGTTTGAGACAAATAGCGTAGCAACATTTAGTTATGAAGAAATTCGCCGGGCGCCCGGAGGTTTTGAAGATGTGATACGTGCTCTCTCAGTACTTCCTGGAGTTGCGCAAGCTGACGCCGGTAGGAATGATTTAATTGTTCGGGGTGGCGCTCCTTCAGAAAATCTTTATTTACTAGACGGAGTTCCGGTTCCAAATATTAATCATTTTGGAACGCAAGGAGCTACCGGCGGCCCATTAAGTTTTATTAATCTTGATTTTGTAAACGAAACGACTTTTTCTACCGGAGGATTTCCCGTGCTTTACGGAGATAAACTTTCATCCGTATTGCAAATTAATTTAAGAGAAGGGAGAAAAGATAAATTGGGAGGAAAAGCTACCATCTCTGCTTCTCAATTTGGATTAAATTTAGAGGGACCGCTGGCTCAGAATTCATCTTTCCTTTTTTCCGCCAGGAGAAGTTATCTTGATTTCATCTTTAAAGCAGCCGGTTTTGGTTTTGTTCCCGAATATTATGACGTGCTTTCAAAATATAATATTACCCTAAATTCAAAAAGTTTTCTTTCTTTTCTCTTTGTGGGCGCTTTTGATAATGTAAAGTACTTTAACGACACCGAGGAAAAACGTTACGATAATTCAACAGTGTTAGGGAGTGATCAGACACAATATGCAGCAGCCCTTCAATTTAAACAGTTATTTGATGAAGGTTTTTATACTATTTCACTCAGCAGAAATTTTGTTGATTTTAACACATCACAACAAGATTCCCTTTTGAATCCAATTTTTCTAAACAAATCTCGAGAAGGAGAGAACATTTTAAAGCTTGATCTTATCTATAAGATCGGCAAACTAACTGAAATCAATTTCGGAACAGAAGCTAAACTGATTAATTTCAGCGCTGATATTTTCTTCCCTCCGTTTCAAACCACTTTCGGAGAAACGTTACCACTCAATTCAGTTGTTATTGACAAAAGGTACTATAAATACGCATCGTACTTAAACTTGAATCACATGTTTCTGCAAAGGTTTATTGCAAATGCCGGTCTGCGGTTTGATTATTTCGATGCTCTTAACACAAAGCAATACATTAGTCCAAGATTTTCAATTTCATATATGTTAACTCCCGTAACAAACATAAATTTTAGTTCGGGGATATTCAATCAATTTCCATCTTATATTTGGCTAAGCGGAGACCCTGCGAATAAGAATTTAAAAGCTATTCGCGTTAATCAATACGTCTTAGGTTTTGACCATAGAGTTAAAGAAGATTTGTTATTGAAAAATGAATGTTATTATAAAGCGTATTCAAATTATCCAACAAGTTTAATTCGTCCTTACTTAAGTTTAGCCAACACCGGGGCAGGTTTTGCGGGTTCTGAAGACAATTTTTCTGCTTTCGGATTAGAACCGTTAGTTAGCGCGGGAAAAGGATTTTCTCGAGGAATTGAAGTTTCACTTCAAAAAAAATCCTCTGATATTCCCCATTATGGAATTGTAAGCATCACTTATAATGAATCTAAATTTATTGCACTTGATGGAGTAGAACGTTTTGGAAGTTTTGATCAACGCTGGATTTTTAATATAAGCGGAGGATTCATTTTCAGCAACAACTATGAAACGAGTTTTAAATTCCGTTATGCTACCGGAAAACCGGCGACCCCATTTAATCTTGATGGAACGCAAAGTATCGCAAATTATAATTCAGGAAGGTTAGACCCATTACACAGTTTGGACATACGAATCGACAAGCGCTGGTTCTTTGAACATTTAACACTAATAACCTATATCGATTTACAAAATATTTATAACAACAAAAATGGCGGTTATATCAGATGGGATCGGCGTGAAAAGAAAATTGTAAAGAACCAGTCCATCGGTTTACTTCCTACCATTGGACTTAGTTTAGAGTTTTAAGTTAAGTTCTGCAATCTCAATAGCTAAATACCGGGTGATCTTACATGAATACTTTTGCTACATCCAGTAATAAAGAAGGCTTATTCCACAATGCTGTTCTGAATAACGTACCAAGAGTTCTTTTGTCGGCTGGAATTTTTACAAATGCGTCTGCAATGTCATTAAATTTTTCATCCGGGAAATTATAAATTCCTTCTTTTATTCTGTTGTAGATCTGGTGTCGTTTTCCAAGTCGGTCATCCCAAGCTTTATTATAAGTCAAAATATGATCCAATTTATTCATCTTAACTGCTTCGGCTGCAATGGCACCTGCAATATTTCCACCGATCATTCCGCTTGTAATTCCACCGCCGCTTAAGGGATTAACCTGACGTGCTGCATCACCAACCAGCATAATACCGGGAGCGGAAATTTTATCCAACGTAATTCCGCACGGAACGCCGCCGGAAATTTTGGTCAATACAGGCGCATCCGGGTAATGCTTAAACATAAAATCATCGAGATACGATAAAGCAGATTTTTTCTTTCCGATTAATCCGCTAACGCCGATCCCGATATTAGCTTTGTTATGTCCTTTTGGGAATATCCAAAGATATCCCGAAGGAGAAACCTCGAGTCCGAAATAGAAATAAAGTGTGTCTTGAGCTACCGGAATGTTAGCCGCAGTAATTTGTACCGCACTTTCCATTTCACGAAAATCAACATGGGTTGGAATTCCCGCCCATCGCCCAACACGCGATTCCACACCATCGGCAGCGATAACAATTTTTGCACGAACTTCTTTTTGCTCACCTTGATATTCGTATTTAACGCCACAGACTTTTCCATCTTCAATCAATAAACCGTTTACATACGTACGGGTCATAATTTCCGCTCCGGCATCTGCCGCTGTACGAGCAAGTTCATAATCAAATAATCGGCGTTCCAGCACAAACACCGCTTCTTTAAATTGGAGCGTCACTTCAGATTCATTCGGCGCTATAAAAGAAAACTTAGATATTTTCGATGCGATCCATTTATCATCCGCAGCAATAAATTCTTCTATTCCCGCTTTAGCAACCGCTTCACCGCAACGCACCGGATAACCGACATCCCTATCTTTTTCAAGCAAGAGAACAGAGGTCCCTTTTTCTGCAACGCTTCTTGCGGCTATTGACCCAGCAGGACCTGCACCGACGACAATTACATCATAACTTTGTTTCAAATCGATTTTTCTTTAATTACTTGAAACAAAGATAAAAATTTTCAACTTCTTTTCCATTCGTTTTTACTTAACGTGATTATTAATTAATTTTAGATGTTCAAGAACCAATTTCAATTATTAGGCAAAAGACGAAAATGAAGACTTTTACTCCGCAAGATGTGGCGAATTACTATGACCAAACAGAAGTCCATTATAGAAGATTTTGGAAGTTTGAGGAAGCGCTTGGTTTACATTATGGAATTTGGAGTGAGGGGATCAAGAATCTCAAAGACGCAGTACTCAATACCAATAAACTTCTGGCTGAAATTGGAGAAATAAAATCAACCGATGTTGTCCTTGATGCCGGATGCGGTGTCGGAGGTTCTGCAATCTTTATAGCTAAGAATATCGGTTGTAAGGTCATCGGAATAACACTGAGTGAAAAGCAAGCAGCTACTGCCACAGAATTTGCAGAAAAGCATGGAGTAACTCAACTTGTTTCTTTTAAAGCGATGAACTACACCTCAACATCATTTGCAGACAATACGTTTGATTTTGTCTGGGCAATTGAAAGCATGCAGACTGCGGTGAATAAATCCGACTTTTTGAAAGAAGCAAAGAGAGTTTTAAAACCCGGAGGGAAAATTCTTATTGCCGATTGTTTCAAATCATACAACTACCCATTTGCAAAAAATAAATTGATGCAACTGATGTTTAATGGTTGGGCGGTTACGGATGTTGTGAGCGCAGAAGAATTAATCAACGAAGCAAATCACTTTGGGTTCGTTCTACATAAAGAACTGGAGGTAACGAAAGAAGTTTATCCATCCGTACTCCGATTTTTTTATGCGGCGGTTATTGGAATGTTCGGGACTTTCTTCTACAATGTGTTTGTAAAAAAAGCGAGTTACTTTTCGAGAGTTCATTACAAAACGGGATTATCACAATTTGCAGCGTACAAGAAAAAGCTTTGGACGTATAATTTGTTGGTATTGAAATGTGAAAAATAGGCAGGTATCAGTAGGCAGTCAGCGGTCGGCAGAATGCAGTTGGCAGTAGACAAACCGCAGTTCAAAATCAAGAACACGCTATTAACCGAAGTGTTCATTTGATTAATACTTCAACAATATTTTTGAGGATTTTTTAATATATCGCCTAATAATCTTCCAACTTCTTCTGCTTTATTTAATAAATCTTGAAACTGTTCTTTTGAGATATAATTACAAGCTAATGAAAAATCCAACCAAACTTGAGTCTCACTATTTTCCATATCGGAATCGGATATTTTAGAAATAAAATGAGCCTCATAAATTCTTTTTCTGTAACCCTCTGCAACATTAGAACAAACTGATCTTGATGATCTTCTTATTTGGGAAGTTAAAGAATAAATTTCTTCTTTCGGAAATGTTTTGGTGATTTCAAATATTTCCATCGCTAAAGCAAACGCTTTCTTATAAACCAGCAAATCCTTAAATCCATTACTCATATCACACTCAATTTATTTATTACTGCCTATTGCTTACTGCCAACTGAGAATTGCCGACTGCGTATTGCCGACTGCCTACCGTCCCCTTACTCCATCCTTATTAAACTTTATCACCTCAATCGGACAGCTCCATATACACTTTGAGCAGTTTGTACAGCGTGCATCTATGATAAATATTTCCGCTTCCTTCAATTCAATGGCGTCTTCCGGACACACGCCAACGCAACATCCGCAAAAATCACATTTGTTGGGAAGTATCTCTATCATCAGTTTGCCGTTTTTTGCCTGGCGGTAGTTCATAGTCAGTTCAAAGTAGATAGTATAAAATAAAAGTTATTTGCGGATTAGTTCGTTGAATATCCGAGATTAGTTACAAAAAAAGAAATGACATTCCGACTTATCGGGATGTCATTTCTTAAATGTTTAGATTAAAATTTCCACTTGGAATCGAACGCGAAGGAAACTCTTTTTGCTCCGTTCGGCATAAAGAGATAATGGAAATCAGGAGTTCCGCCATTAAGTTCTAAGAAACCAAAATCAAGCCCGGCGCCGGCGCCCCAACCGAATTTATCAAATCCGCCGAACGAAAGTCCCGTACGGAAAGCGATTATCCAATTTGAAGGGATCCATTCAGCGCCAACAGAAAGCCGTGGTTTTTTGCTGTTGCGAAGTTGGTCGTTGAACCCTTGATTATAATCTACAACGATCAACATTTTGCCGGGGAAATATCCTTTCACAAATTTATCTAATTGGAAAGATACGCCAATGTGCATCGCCGTAGGAAGCGAAGTTTTTAATTCACCAACATATTTGCTTGAATCTTTACCGGTTAGTTTATCTCCCAAATGTTTAGTCTGGTTTGTATCGGCTAAATTCGTAATCAAAACCTCAGTGTTAGCTTGGAACTCAGCTACATTCTTTTTCCAATTCACACTTCCAAGATCAGTAAACGAAAGTCCAACCGACCAGACATCATTGATCTTTCCCCAAAGACCAAAATCAAATCCGAAACCATTTCCGGCGGGTGAAGGAAAAGGTCCGTAGGACGATTTCATTTTTGTGGAGGTAGAATCAAAACTATACTCAACTGCAAAGTCCGGTGAGAAAGAAGAATGAGCCATAAAATCATTTTTTATAGTAAGTGCATTTTGCGCACCGGTAGAAAACTGGCTGTTCATTTTGTCTATGCCAACGTAGAAAAATCCCGAAACAATATTCATCGAAAAACCATAGTTGAAATCTTGGAATACTTTCGGTAAAAATGTCATTCCGTGCGCCCATGAGAGAGAATATTTTCTTAACCACCAGGCTTGGAGTTTCGTATCATTAAAGTTAAAAACATCGCCGGGAGTGTTTCCGTTCATTAATAACTCAACCAATTCCTTTGGAAAAGTAACGTTTGAACCGAAGACATCGCTAATTGCAAAGGTGAAGACACCGGCTTTAGCGCTCGGTTTAAAGGAAATTGCAAAAAGGGTTGCTTGTAAGTCAGATTGAAATGTTCCGCCTTCTGAAAATAAATTTACCAACCGGGATTTATCATCGGATGTTAAATATTTACCGACTTTTTCGCCCGCGGCATTCGTTGAACTTTCTCCAAAAAAATAATTGAACTCATCGATCGATAAAAAATTTGTTCCGATTTTCATTCCCATTTGCGGTATCGGCAGTACAGTAATAATTTCCCATTTTCTTGTAGAATCTTTTCGGTTAAAGATTGTTGCCGGATTTGTACCTAATCCACCCAGACCTTTAGATGCGGTAGTATAAGTGTTTCCCATTGCCACAGAACGTGCGTCGGTAATACCTATTGACCCGGCTGATTGAGCGGCGACTTGAACAGAAAAAAGAATTGCGATTGCAGATATTAAAATTGTTTTCATCGTTCATTCTCCTATGGATTAACGTGATAATTAACGCCGCCAAAACTCATAATCCGAATATCATCTATCGTTTTAAATTTGACGGGAAGATTAGTTGAACGACTTGTATTTAGTTTGATGAGAATCCGCATATATTTTGCGCGTGCAATTAAATCGGATTCACCTACAGCTATTTTTACAGTATAGGTTGTAGGGATTTTTTTACTAACATCAACACTTCCATTGTTGTCAGTTGCACAACCAGCAACGGTAATAGCTGTATCCTGATCTGCATGCTTCGGGGGAAAATACATCAAAAATGTGTTAGCACTATCGTATAGTTTTCCGGTAAAAGTAAAGGAAGCAGCTAATCCGTTTGTTAAAACTAAATTCATATCGGCAGTATTAAGATCGCGTATTCTCTTTTGTTTATCGGCATCAAAATCCATTTTAACCGAATCGGTAAATACTCCATCACTAATTCCAAGATCAAGCGGAAATTCAATTTTGGAGCTACCGGAGACGAAACTGGTATTAGTAACGGTAACGGATTGATATTTTGAGTTTAAAGTTCCACCGGCATAAACGAAAATTGAATCCGGTAACCTTGAGAATTTTTTAAAGAAATTGCTTACACTATCGGCATTTAATGTAATAACCGTATCAGTTTCAGTAATAGTAGTTTTACCATTCATTGTGTTTGCATTTAACGAAAGTGTGTTTTTTTGTCCAATTGAATTTTGCGCTTCAAGTCTTCCGGTAATCATAAAGTTAAGTTTCGCTCCGGCAGATGGAGCCAAATGCAATTCAATTAACGGTTTGTTAAAATTAATTTGACCGAAACCAAATTTTGCTTGAAGGTCTTTCGTATCCAGACTTATCGCCGAACGTGTTTCATCAAGCGCTGTAGGTTTAACCAAACCGTTAAACTCCTTTATTCCCAAAGCACTAAAATCAACCGTCGCTTTAAAATCGTCAGTCTTTTTAATGGTTCTATAATCGGTTGAACCTTGGGAAGTAAATGTTACTTTGTAACTTACTTTGTTTGTCGGGTTATTATCTAAACTGACGAAAGAATAATCGGTAAGAGAAATATTATCAACAAACTTTGTTGTTGATTTTCTTAATATGGTTTTGCTTACCGTGTACTTAACGTTTGCCGGAGTTTTCATGTTGGCAATTTCCATCACTACATTCGCATCAACATCAAGATTATTTATTAACGTGATGTTAAGTCGTCCCGTTGCAATTTTAATCGTTTTAAATTTTGTAGGTTGAGCAGAAACCGCATCCATCGTTATAGTGCTGTCAATAACTACAGGATTTTGTTGTGGAATTTTAGCGCTCGCTTCAGCAACAGATAAAGTGGAAAACTTTGTTGTTACCGAAAATGCTGTTTGTGGAATGGTCACTAAATTTATACCGCTCCCGCTAATAGAAACTGAAGTTTCAAATTTTAATTGATTCTTTACCGTTACACCGGTATTAAAAGATATAGCCGGGAAACTCTTTGCTGAATTTGGTGGAACTGAAAGCGTTGCGGTCGTCTGAGCAACAACTTCATTTGTAGTGCTATTCTTTATTGTCAATCCGTTGATCGTTAATGTAACATGTTGTGCGAAATTATTTTTAATAGTGATGTTAATTGTTCCCGATTCAAATTTTGCACTTTGGAATTGGTCGATCGGAGAAAGTTCCGAGGTAACCGGACGATTATTCTCAGCTAAAATTGGAACCTGTGTGCCGGGTGTTAATCCTTGTTGTGACCAGTTAAAACCAATATCAGCTTTGGTCGAATCACCATTGATCGAAATTGTTCCGATTTCTTTTGAAGTATTAGTTGAAAAGCCATCAACCTTAAGCTTGTCACTAACTTCAATTTTTTCAACATCCTTTACGGTACTGTAAACCAATAATCCGTTTTTTGTATAATCGGGTTTTACAATAGACGAGTCTTTCTTGATCATATCCAAAATTGAATATGTTGTATCAACAAGTGGAAGATTTAGGGAGACGTCCCAACTTGGCGCCGTCGGTGATTTAATTCCACAAGATTGCATGAATGAAATCGAAACCAGTAAAGTCAATAGTAGAACCGGTATCCGATAGGCAAGTAGCGAGAATTTCATATCCTACCTTCTATAATTAAGTGACAAAAAAAAATTACTGAACAAGCTTCTATTACCAACGAAAACATAAATAATAAAAACTAATTTATCAAACGATAGTACGCTTTTTCCTAGGGGATTTGTTACCCAACACAATAAAAAAAGGCTTATATTGGTTGTGATTAAGTCCTAATCCGGATAAACCGGAAATTAAAAAAACAAATAATTTTGGAAGATTGATTGAATGATTAATATCCTCAGATAAATTCTTGTTTTGGGGGTCAAGATTTGAGAACAATGATAAACGATATTGGATTTTAGAAGTTTGTTACCGGAAGGGAAAGAATTTCGCGGTGATTGTTGCGGTTCGCCGCGGACTTGGCGAAATACTTCGACCGCGCTCAGTATTGTTTCTCGCAACATTCTCAAAGAAAAAGTTTATCCCGTGGAGCGGGACAACGTTCGCAAAGGGAAAATTAATAGAGATTTGCACAAAAAAGGAGATTGACGTAAAATTTCCTCTCACTGTTTCTAATGTAATTTTTTTTTCCTCGTAGCACAGATTTTTAATCTGTGCACTACCAATTTGATTATGGTAAACTGTACATAACGGCTTATGTTAAAATCCAACACTGCCGTAGTAATTATTTAAATATTTACAATTGCATCTTACCTAAGTACCCGCATTTGCGGAATGTCAGGGGAATTTATTTGTCTCTTGACTCTTTACCTATTAAAGAGATTATGTGGTATTCTTTTACTTAATCGACTCTAACAAAGTTATTATTCTTTTACCTTCTTCAAAGACAAATATTTGTTGGTCCTCTTTAATTTTGCCACCATGTAAACTATAATTTATAATACCGAACAAGTTACTTAATAAATTAGTAACGTCAGGTGTAATAACTTCATGTTCATTTAAATCTCTTATAATGCCCAGAATTGGAGTCATTTTTTTTGTTCGCTCTGCAGATAAGTATTTTTCCCAGAGTCTGACTAAATTTCCTTCAATAGCGTATCTAATTTTAAATAAATTCTCTTTTTCTTCAGGGACTGCCAACTTTGAAGTTTTCGCAAGAATATTCTTTGTTTTGACATCGGCAACTGGTTGAACTTTTTCAGACAACGCCTTGAATTGCTCTATTAATTGAGGGATCTCTTTTTCAGTAGGAAGATTAAAATAGAATTGAGGATTAACATTTGATACGTTACTTATTTCGCTTTTCAGTATAAATCCAACTTCCTTAACAATATCATTTTTGATTTCATTTATCTCTTTTTTTAATGAAAAACCAAAAATATTTATTTCACTAATAAGCGGTAATAAAAGTATAGTGATCCAGAAAATAATGATTATGACATCAACAGATGTTGGATTCGTGGAAAGCTTTGAGTAGCGATCATAAGCAATTATACTTGTAACAATAAAAATAAATGACCACCAGATTATTTTGAAAAGATTTGATGTTTTCATATTACCGCCTAACGGCGTGTTATGTTAAAATCCAATACTGCCGAATTAATTATTTATGGATTTCCATTTTCGTTTTATAAACAAAACGAACCATTTAATTATTAAAAAATCTCCACCTCAAAAGTACCAAAGTTGTCGTGAACAATAAAAACAAAAAACATTTTAGCTTAACACCCGCATTTGAGGAACTGTCCGCCTTTGGTGGATTGAAGAGGCTAGACACCCTGTTGATCTTTTATTGGATACAGTTTACAGAGCAAGCCACCATAGATGCAAAACGCAAAGGCCAAAAAGAAACCATAATATTGCGAGTGATACCGAGATCGGATACAGAACATATTGATTAATATCTACAAGTATCCCTGCAAAAATACCAAAGAATAATCCATGCGACATACCATCGTGCAAGTCTCCTCGTTTTTGCAGCACACGAGTAGCGTCAAAGCTCATGAGAAAAAACTTTCTAACAATCAAGTATAGAAGTTCTGCTTTGGTCGCTTGAGCCTTCCATATTTATCTCTAGAATTCCGTCAAAAAATTCCCAGAGTAAGATGCTATACTTACCGCGTTATTCTGATGAGAACTTAATTATTGCCTTTCCGCCGCTTTAAGCCAATCATTTACGGAATTTACCCCTAATGACAACAGTACATCTTGCACTGCTACCACACGTTTAAGCATCTCACCGTCATCGGTTTCTTCGCGTTCCTCGGCTTCGGCAAAAAGCCGGGTCATGAGTTGTACGAGTCGATTTTCATGATCGTAAAAATACGGCTCGGTACGACTGACATAGGCCAGATAAATATCGGTTGCGGCTAAGGCGAGTTCTGGGTCGCGCTGTGAAATGGCGTTGAGCCATTCGTCAAACCCAAACAGACGGTGATGTTTGTCTTCGCTATCGCTTTCGAACACGCTAAAGTAAAGCTGAATCAATTCTATAGGGATTAAAATAGGCGGAGTATTGTCCCGGAAGATGTCGTCAACATGTCGAGCAACAGCCATCGCATGAGAGCTGCCTGTTTTTAGTCCCGTCTCAATACCTACAAGGCATTGCTCTCGATGCTGGCTGATATTTACAGTGTTAGTCCAAACACTTGCTGCCCCCTGCCAAGCTTCGGTAATATCCATTGTGTGCAATTCTTCAAGCAACTCCACAAAGTCAATATGCCCCGCCAAAGTAGACAAGGCTGAAATGCGCCCCCAAGTTTCCATGTCTTCCTTGCCTCCCTCGCGACAAATACGTTCAAGCGAGGGCGCAATCTTTTCGAAATGATCATGATAGGCGTAATACAGGCAATGTTCGGCGGATTGCCAAAGCCCAACAGCATCCTGAATAGCAAGGTGAAATAATTCCCAACCCAATTCGGGATTCCGATATTGGAGGGACGGCAAACGTCGCAGAATTAGGGCGCGGATTGCAGGGTGTTCGTTGCTTGCAAATCGACGTAGTATGGGTGGGAACAATTCGGGCAATTTAACGTCGTACTCTTGAAAGCTATTGACCAAAATCATCAAGGCTTCGGCGATGTTTCCGCTCGTCATATTGATACCAGCGGTAAGCAAATGAACCGAATCCCCTCGGACGGTGCTTTCCTCTCTAAGATTTCCGAAGCCTATTGCCAGGAACACTAACCGTGCAGCATTTTGAGTATCCCGAATAACATGTGCGCAGGCTTCGAGTGCCTTGGCTGCGGAGCGATTGAGTTGCCAGTGGGCAGGATGTCTTTCCAACTCATCAAGGATTTGATTCGCCAATGTTGGAGCATTGGGCTCGTCAATCGGTACCCAAGTGCCGTTGGTTTGCAAGTTACCATAGCGATGTGCCAGGTATGTGGCGATTCCATCCATGACGTCGTCGCGAAAACTTGCAGAAATGTCGCCCCAATATGCGACTAGCATTTTCAAGAATCTCGATGCGTGACGAGAGGAAGCTTCGCGCAGTTGACACCCTACTTCTCGCTCCCCGCCGATCAAAAAGTCATCGTAATCCCCCCTATTATATCCAGAGTAGTGCGCTAGCAAGCGAATTACGCCTTCATCGCTGACATTCAGAAATACCTCAAATGAAAATGGAGCAACTACCATACCGCCACGCATGCCGATGGATGGCTTTCGAATCAGCACCCCATTTGTTTTTTCGTATGCATCCAGCAGTGTTTTTACTACTGGTGAACGCAGATGGCAAGGGATTGCGGATATATATTCTACTCGTTTCTTCATTGTCCAGAAAAGTGTTTCCTCATCCGTTAGCGATTCTTCCCATAGGGTTTGTATTGTTGCCATCACTGCATCTTGTGTGTGGCTATCTAGATAAATGAATGCCGTCTGGATCAATGCACCTAATTCGTAAGAGAGTCTAAATTCCAGTAAATTCCTGTCGCATAAAACGCGACCTATCAAATCAATATTGGGCTGTGGAGATTGTGTGAAAGCGAGGATAGCGAAGTAACACAATGCCCCTTCGTGGTTAAAGCACAAGCGTTCTCTGTTTTGCTGCCACCAGTCGGAGTGTTTTTGTGCATGGTCTAGAATGGTAGCCTCAATCGTATCCATCAGAATCCTCTCGCCATCTACGTGTCTATGATCGGTCTGGGAGTGCATATCGTTGTATGAGGTATTGTTCAGGTATCCATGGCTATAGCCTATTCTGGTCTCGCCATAGTGAGCTGACTTGATTCGGCTCCACTGCTCAATAGCTTCCAACGCAAGATTAAGTAGGGCGGTGGATTGCACCATTCGTTTTGCGAGGAAGTTATCGTTTCTATCTCCAAATTCATGGGGCTGGCAATGCAATTTGTTGCCAAACTGAAATTTCATTACGTCGTCTTCGCTGATGTCGCCAGCGATATAGCGCCATAGGGATTTGTCATCAACAGCTCCCGCGGTGATACAGCGCGCAACTGTACGCCCTAATAAGCTATACTCTGGTTTCGGCATACTGAGTAGCCGATCTAGCAAGGGCACAACCAGTGGTAAATTTTCTATTTTGAATTCGGATAGATAAGAAACTAATTGCTCTACGATTCTATTGCTGCCCAGCCAATCAAGCCTCAGAGTTTCCATCCAGAATGCCAATACTCCAGCGGCATCTTCATTTTTCCACTGTGCTACCCGATGAACATGGGCCGTCATCCCCTCGGCATCGCGCATTTCCTTCAATGCAGGCACCAGATGAGAAAACCAGAAGTGATGCCACTCAACCAACGATGCTTGGGTGTAAATCACCTGAAAAACCTCGCGATGCTTCTCTCGCAAGTCTCGTATCAGCGGCCAGTCATCCTCCTGCGGTATCTGCTGAGCAAACGACTCTGCAACTAGGCGGCGGATGTGGAAGGCTGCTTTACCCGTCAATACCGCTCTTAGTTGCTTTCTGAATTCACGACGATCTCCCGCCGCTAACTGTGCGACAAAGCTTCGTATGCTCGGACGCACGAAGGGCACGGGCGGCAAACCTTGGATGAATTCATTGAGCGAGACCCCTCGGCGTACAGCGCCGCATATCACCAGCACATCCAGCAGGGTTTGATGCCCAAACGTCAATTTCCCATCATGGGTATCTTGCAGTACATTGAGACTCTGCAGCCGACGCAAGATATCCTGTGAAGCACTGAAACGTTGACGAGGAATTGATAGAGTGCGAGACTGCAGCATTACATTAGCGATGGATTCAATCGCTTGCATTGCTGTGTCCTCCAGCGCGGGATCTGCCTGCACGATGGTATCAAGGTAGCGTTGTGCCAACGCTTGGCTGGTAACCACATTGAAGCTGCCTTCACGCTGGGCTAGTTCTACAAACAGAGCCAGCTCGCGAGGATTTCGGATCAGTTCACGTGTGACGTGATCAATAGTAGTGGAATCAATTCTGAGCTTTTCGAGTAACGGGGCGACCTCGATCTCCCAGTTCAGCTGCAGGCACTGAAAATCACTGTCCCACTGCCGTACGGCAATGCGGCGGTCATATTTGCGGTCGAAGTCGCGACAAGCTGTTATAACGGTGATATTGGGGATTAGTAGCAGCTGGTCAATTTGTGCCAGGAAGTACGTCAATACGCAGTGCTCGCGGGCGATGGACAAGACATCAAGAGAGTCGATGACCACGACCACATGCGCGTCTTCTGCTAACCGGGCAGCTTGCTCCACCCACTTTTCTGGCAGCCCTTGTGCCTGGCGCTCCTGCACTGTCGCCAAGTCGGCGAATTCGCGCGATTGTATGAAGAGCGGCACTATATCCGCTCGGGTTTGCGTGCGTTTCTCCAGTGCTTCTTGCAAATCCAGCATCACACAGGTTTTGCCGGAACCTGGAAGCCCCGTAAGCAGGATACTGCGTTTCCCTGCATCGATAGCAGCTAGGAGTTCGTTCACGACTGGGCTCGAAATGCGCTGCCCAGCAATGTCCCGAAGCCACGACCTGCCGATGGCTGAAGTGCCGGAAAACGATGTCCGCACCCGTGCGATGGACATGAACGGAACCAGCATTGCTCCTGCATGATGTAGAATGTCTTTGAGATCGTCCTTGTTCAGGCGATGCTGAGTGGAAGCGGATAGGTTGCCGCCCCCCATACGTCCACCAAGTTTGTCAAGACGTATCCAGAGGGCGTTGAAGGCAGCTTCTGAGTTGCTCGCCATTTGGCGTAAGCGTTCGTGCAACTTAGTTTCCATGCGATCGAAATCGTCAGTGACCACGAAAGCAGTGTGGCGTAAGAATTCGTAAGTTGAAAGATCGGAAGTCTGATTGGCAATGAGGGCGGCCAATTCATGGTTTGTTTCTTTATGTTCTTTAGTCAAATTCGTATGATAGTCGGCCTCATTGCTATAGAGAGTGCTGTATTCACGTAGCTTGGCAAGAGCACCAAAATTGTTACGCGAATAGAAACGGACTTGGGATTGCTGATGTCTAGCCAATACCTGAAAGGATTTGTTTAGTTCATCTGCAAGGTCCGATATCGACCATGCATTGAAATGGGTCTGGTTCTTTTTGCTCTGACAGCAAATCAAGGAGCCATCGGATTTGCCAATAACAACATCATCTACCAGATAGGTCGTCGAATCTATTTCAAGCCAATGAAATTCGGGGTCAGACAAGACGGTTAATGCCCAGTCGAAAGCAACCAAAGTCTGATAGATATCGCCACGGTTAGAGCGTATTCCTGCGATGCTCATTTATTACCAATACTAAGTCTATTATTCATATTACCAATTTTAGAAAGTGTCTATTTATAATTATTTTAGACAGAACAGTTATCGCGACAGCACTCAACAGTTGGATATCATGTTTTCTCGTCCTCCCCATTGCAGTCCACAGTGCGCTGATGGTAGTTTTTCGTTTTACGCATAACGGCGTGTTATGTTAAAATGCAACACTGCCGTATTAATTATTTAAAGATTTCCATTTTCGTTTTACGTTAGTAAAACGAACCATTTAATTATTAAAAATTATCGGGCAACGGACAACTTTGTTGCGACCAATCAAAAGAAAACACTTCTGCTTGAGCGTTCGGAACATTTGGTGCGGCTATAAATCCTTCTCCAGGTATTCCATCTGTACTTCTAATTACTATACTAGTTAGTGCCGGTAAATTATTAGCTATACAATATGATTGAATTGGTTCAAGCAGTTGTCCTAACCCATGAAGTGGCACACTTATAAGCCATGATAAGTCTTCGTAGACCAATAATTGCCTTTTTGAGGCACAGAGAGTTAAAATAGGCCAAATTTGTGTGGCGCGTTCTTGTCGTGTCATTTGATCTCCTTTTCGTGGGTCATTTATTAACTATACTGCCAATTATTACATATAATATTCATGATAGTCTGTGTATTATATTTTTCCAATTTTCCCGCATCCTAACACTCCTCCTATTTAAGGAATGATAGACCGCAGATTTTTTTCATTTCACTTCTTCAGAGATGCCGAACAAACCTCATCTCTTGCAGTCAGTAGTCATTGGTCATTCGTCATTAGTCATTAGATTTAATTGCCGACCGCTGACTGCCCACTGCCGATTGCCCACTGCCGACTGCGAACTGCCGACTGCCGACCGCCCACTGCCGACTGAACAAAGTCTATTTTTAAGCCATTTTAGCACTTGTTGTGCCTCCGGTCACCTTAGTTGTCCTTCGGATCGTCTGAGTTGTCCTTCCGATCGTACGAGTTGTCCTTCGGATCGTACGTGTTGTCCTTCGGATCGTACGAGTTGTCCTCCAGATCGTACGAGTTGTCCTTCCGGTCACACGAGTTGTCCTTCGGATCATACAAAGAGACCTTCGGAACGTACGAAGAGTCCTTCGGAACTTACAAAGAGTCCTCCGGAACGTACAAAGAGTCCTCCAGATCGTACAAAGAGTCCTTCTGAACATACTAAGAGTCCTCCGGAACGTACTAAGAGTCCTTCCGATCGTACAAAGAGTTCTTTGGATCACACGAGTTGTCCTTCCCATCGTACAAAGAGTCCTCCGGATCGTACGAAGAGTCCTTCCTATCATACGAAGAATCCTTCGGAACATACAAAGAGTCCTCCAGATCGCACAAAGAGTCCTTCGGAACGTACTAAGAGCCTCCGGAAAGCGACTAAGAGAGTTAACTTTTCTACAGAGAGTGATTTTTAATTTCCTAAGTTTCAAGAGTTTCAACTGAATAGCCATGACTTTTAAGTCATGGGTAAAGTCAAAATCCCAAACTTCGGGCTTCAGCCACAAAGTAACCCTTACAGTTTGTAAAAAAGTTTTCGAGGGTATTTTAAAATGATGAAAATAAGAAGTGATTTTAAGAAGTAGAAAAGAATGAAGCATATGTTTGCCGGGGGACGTTTGAAATACATCATCCGTCAAACATTTAACATCAACCATAATAGAAGTAATCTCCCTTTTAAGCAAAATAAAATATAAAAGCTTAGCGCCTCCAATGTTATGCGAGAAATACGACCCTAGCTTTTCCCGAACCTTAAGACTTTGCTAAAGGTACTCCAGAAAAATAAGCTACAAATTCCATCAACTAAAAAAACAACCGGGAAAGATCCAACTATTCAAAGAACGATTCCGACAAGTCGGGAGCAATTATCTTTTGTTACTGTAAACATAAACATGAAACTATATTTATGCAAGAAATATTTGTATTTCATAATAAAAAAAACCTCCCGGGTTTATAAAACCCTGGAGGTTGAAATGAAGAGAAACTCAAAATATTAATTAGTTAATCAATTAATTTTTTCGTCTTTGATGAATGGGGTAAACCCGAACTGTTGATTTGGCGGGGCTTCAACATGTATTTCACCGAAGCGCTGTTCAAATTTATCTATATTGTCTTTCAGCGCGCGCATTAAAAGTTTTGCATGCTGCGGAGTAGTGATGATCCGTGCGTGAACTTTTGCTTTTGGAACACCGGGAACTATTCTTGTAAAATCTAAAATAAATTCCGCCGGCGAATGGGTGATTATAGCTAAGTTGGAATAAATTCCTTCAGCTTCTTTTTCACCCAGTTCTATATTGATCTGCTGGTTTTGCTCATTAGGATTCATTTTATTTATTGACCTTTTCTGATAACATCAGCTTTTTTAAATGCGTTGGAAGCGTCATTCGGCATTCCCATAACCGTGTAAACTTTGCCTAAGAGTTCCCATATTTGAGCATCGTCGGTTTTCTTCTGTACGTACGATTCTAAATAAGGTAATGCAGCTTTATATTTTTCTTTTGATTGAGTTTCCTCTTTAGCGTCTTTGTTCCCTTTGTTTGCAATTTCATAATCTTTTGCAATCTTGGCGCCCCATTTTACATAGGTAACAGCAAGGTTGTAGATCGCATTCTGGTATGCCGGATCAAGCTCTACAGCTTTCTTAAACTGTAGTTCAGCGGCTTCAAATTGATTATCACCCAAAAGAAGAACTCCATAATTATACCGGTAAAATTTGTTGGTTGGTTCGGCTTCAACACCCGCTTTGAAAGCATCGATGGCAACATCAACTTTGTTTGCGGCAATGTATGAGTTGGATAAATAGAGAAGAACTTCAGAATCATTGGGTAGAACTTTCTTTCCTTCTTCCAGAATAGTGATGGCTTTATTAAAATAATTTAATGCCGATAAACTATCCGCAGCCACTTTCGATTCTTCAAATTTTGTTCTTTCAGCCACACCTTTGTTGTAATAAATCTGACCAACATATTTGTATGCATCCGGAGATTTTTGTTTTTCGATAAGCTTCATGAAATTAGGAATCGCATCATCATATCTTTGCATGTTCATATAGACATAAGCTAAATTTCTGTAGGAATCCAATGAATCCGGTTCCAATTTAATTGCCTGATCAAAGGCATAGGTGGATTTGTTGTTCATCACGGTTGCACTATCAGGGTTTGTCTGTTGCGCTGCCCTGTTAAAAAAGGCAACTCCTCTATTAAAGAAATTTGCCCAATGATATTTTTTTGCGCCCTTAATTTCTTTCTCATATTTTTTGCTTACAGCAAGGGATTTATCATAGCTGTCAATCATCTTATCCATCTCTTCTTTTTCGGCATAAACTGTTCCTAAAAGATAGAAACCTTCATCGCTCTTAGGATTTTTTGCAACTTCCTTGCTCAAAGCTTCAACAGCCTTGTCCCAATTTTTTTGTTGAATATATAGCTTTGCGCTCGTTAGTTCGGTTGATGAACATTGGAACCCGGTAAAAGTTAAAAAAGCCCCTAGAACAATCGCTGTAAAAATATTTACACGTTTCATTAATTCTCCATATTTAAATTATTGTCGGTTCAAACTTACTTATTTGGCGTTGTTAAGTCAAGCCTAAGAGAAAAATTCGCGCAAGAAAGAAAGAACAATTTTACCGCGTTGCTTTTACTGCGCAAAAAGGATATTTTTGAAATAAAAAAGAGGTGAATTTTGAACACTGAAGAAATTATTCGATCTGTACCTAAAGTTTTACTCCACGATCACCTTGACGGCGGATTAAGAGCTTCTACTATAATTGAACTTGCTAAAGAACTTAAGTATAATAAACTACCTACAGATAATCCGAAAGAACTTGGAGAATGGTTCCACAGGGGGGCCAACAAAGGGAATCTGGTTGAATATTTACAAGGATTTGAACATACTATTGCCGTAATGCAAACTAAGGAATCATTAAGCCGCATCGCCTACGAAATGATGGAAGACATGAAAAATGACGGCGTTTGTTATGTCGAAACACGCTTTGCCCCGGTCTTTCACACTTCTAAAGGTCTGCATTATGATGATGTTGTTAACGCGGTTTTGGATGGATTAGAAAAAGGGAAAAAAGATTTTGGAGTCGGATACGGCTTAATTATTTGTGCAATGCGTAACATGAAAAACTCGCTTGAGTTTGCCGAACTTGCTGTTAATTATAGAAACCGCGGAGTTGTTGGTTTTGATTTAGCCGGCGAAGAAGGCGGTTATCCTCCCAAAAAACATGTTGACGCTTTTCAATTTTGCCAGCGGGAAAATTTTAATATTACTGTTCACGCCGGTGAAGCATTTGGAAAAGAATCCATCTGGCAAGCGATCCAGTGGTGTGGGGCGCACCGCATCGGGCACGGTACAAGAATTCTTGAGGACATCACATTTGATAAAGATGGTAATTTTATAAGCATGGGCGACCTGGCTCAATACATTCTTGATAAAAGAATTCCGATTGAAATCTGCCTTTTAAGCAACGTTCACACCGGTGCAATAGATAAACTTGAAAATCATCCTTTCGGATATTTGAATAAATTGAAATTCCGTTTAACCATCAATACCGATGACCGTTTGATGAGCGATACGACGATGACAAAGGAATTTGTTTTGGCAACGGAACATTTTAATCTTTCGTTAGATGATGTTGAAAAGATCACTATTAATGCTATGAAATCTGCTTTTCTTCATCACGAGGAAAGACTTAAATATATTTACAATGTAATAAAACCTGGTTATCAAAAAATCAGAGAACAACTTCTATCACTAAAAAAGTAAGGCTAATGAAAAAACTACAGTTCAGAAACTACAATTTCGAGTTCAATAAAAACGATAAAAAACTTGTACTAAACATTTGTAAGACCGTTATTAAACAGACCGAAGGAGATCAGAAATATTTTGCCGAGGTGAAAGCTCTTTCTTCTATTCTTGAAAAAATTAAATCCGGTGACGAAACAATTAAATTAACAAAAGATGAATTTACCCGCTTCCGGTATCAACTTGAAGTGAACATCAAGCATTTCAAAGATCAAATAAAAAAAGGATGGTTCTTTAAAAAATGGCTCTACAAATCCATTCTGATGCAGTATGAAATTTTATATGAAAATCATTTTAAGGATTAACAATGTCCGGGCAAAGAATTATTAAAGCGCCGCGCGGGAAAGAAATTTCCTGCAAAAGTTGGATACAAGAAGCAGCATTGCGAATGCTAATGAACAATCTCGATCCCGAAGTTGCAGAAAATCCCGCTGAACTAATCGTTTACGGCGGCAAAGGAAAAGCCGCAAGAAATTGGGAAGCGTTTGATGCTATTGTTAATTCTTTGCGTCAATTAGAAAATGATGAAACGCTTCTTGTACAATCCGGTAAACCGGTTGGAATTTTTAGAACGCATGCAAACGCACCACGTGTAATTATTTCCAATTCGATGCTTGTTCCCCGATGGGCAACGTGGGATGAGTTCCGCAGACTTGAAGCGCTTGGCTTAACGATGTACGGACAAATGACCGCCGGAAGCTGGATATACATCGGCACGCAAGGTATTCTCCAGGGCACGTATGAAACTTTTGCAGAGTGCGGGAGAAAATATTTTAATTCTGATCTAAGCGGAAAGTTTTTACTAACCGCCGGTCTGGGCGGCATGGGTGGCGCTCAACCACTGGCTGCAACAATGAACGGCGCAGCTTTCCTCGGAATTGATGTTGATAAAACCCGTCTTCAAAAAAGAATTGATACCGGTTATCTCGATGTAATTTCAGAATCACTTGATGATGCGCTTCAACTTATTCTTGATGCAAAAAAAAATAAAAAAGCTTTATCCGTTGGCTTACTTGGAAATGCCGGTGAAATCCTTCCGCAAATTTTGGAGCGAAATATCATCCCGGACATTTTAACCGATCAAACTTCTGCGCACGATACTTTAAACGGCTATGTTCCGATGGGAATGGATTTCGTTTCTGCTATTATTCTACGAAAAGAAAATCCACAAGAATATATCAGACTCGCGCAAGAAACAATTGTCGTTCATCTAAAAGCAATGCTCGAATTTCAAAAACGCGGCGCAATAACTTTTGATTACGGCAATAATATCCGCGGAGAAGCAAAAGCAAATGGAGTCGAAAACGCATTTGATATTCCGGGATTTGTACCCGAATTTATCCGCCCGTTGTTCTGCGATGGCAAAGGTCCGTTCCGATGGGTTGCTTTAAGCGGTGATCCCAACGATATTTTTGTAACCGATGAAGCCGTAAAAAAAACCTTTCCTGAAAATAAAGCTTTAATAAATTGGATTGATAAAGCACAAAAGCTAATTCATTTTCAAGGATTACCGGCTCGCATTTGCTGGCTTGGATACGGTGAGCGAGCACTGATGGGAAAAATTTTTAATCAGCTTGTTGCCGATGGAAAAGTTTCTGCTCCAATTGTGATAGGACGCGATCATCTCGATTGCGGCTCTGTCGCTTCACCATACCGCGAAACAGAAGCAATGAAAGACGGCAGCGACGCTATTGCCGATTGGCCCATACTTAATGCTATGCTCAACTCTATTGGCGGTGCAAGCTGGGTTTCTGTGCATCATGGCGGCGGCGTTGGTATAGGTAATTCTATTCATGCCGGAATGGTTGTAGTTGCAGACGGAACAAAAGAAGCGGAAACAAGATTGGAACGCGTTCTTACATACGATCCGGGAATGGGAATCATTCGCCATGCAGATGCCGGATATGAGCGAGCAATAGAAAATGCGAAGAAGTTTAATTTTAGAATTCCACAAATAAAGTAATCATAAAAACAGGGAGAAATAAAATGAAAATATTAGTAGCCGATAAATTTCCGGAAAAATATCTAACTCAAATGAAAGAGTTAGGGCTGGAAGTAAATTACGCGCCGCAATTAGTTGAAAACAATTTACATGAAGCCGTAACTGACGCTGACATTCTTGTTGTTCGTTCAACAAAGGTGAATGCAGCTTCAATTGAAAAAGCTGTGAAGCTGAACTTAATCATCCGTGCGGGAGCCGGAGTAAACAATATTGATATTGCCGCCGCAAATAAAAAAGGTATTTATGTCGCCAACTGCCCGGGCATGAATTCAATTGCTGTGGCTGAATTAGCA
This sequence comes from Ignavibacteria bacterium, assembly GCA_030693705.1. Lineage (GTDB taxonomy): Bacteria > Bacteroidota > Ignavibacteria > Ignavibacteriales > Ignavibacteriaceae > UBA1563. Next base: position 57,945 of record JAUYAB010000063.1, read on the forward strand.
GTGGGATTGATGCTCTCGCTCGACCGCCGCATTCCTGATAATGTAATGGATTTTAAGAACGGCGTTTGGAATAAAGGTGAATATTCAAAAGCGGAAGGTCTGTTCGGGAAAAACCTGGCGCTTATCGGTGTTGGGAATATTGGAAAAGAAGTTGCAAAACGGGCGCTCGCTTTCGGGATGAATGTCTACGGAAAAGATATTTCTCGCATCGAAGGGGTTGCGATAAAAGATTTTTCCGAGATGGATAAAATTCTTCCGATGTGCGATGTCATTTCAATTCATCTTCCTTTAACACCGCAGACAAGAGGATTATTCAACAAAGAAATGTTTGGTTACTTACATCCGAATACATTATTGATCAATACTTCCCGCGCGGAAATTATTGATGAAGAAGCGATGCTTGACGCAATAAAAGAAAAAAATATCCGTGTTGCTTTGGATGTATTTAAAGGTGAACCGGAACAAAAATCGGGAGCGGTTACTTCCCCATTGCAACAATCGAAAAATATTTACGTCACCCATCATATCGGGGCATCAACCGAACAGGCGCAAAATGCCGTTGCGGCTGAGACTGTTCGAATAATTAAAGATTATCTTAACAGCGGATTGATCGCTCATTGGGTAAACAAAGCAACTACTATCGAAGCAAGCTACCAATTGGTTGTAAAACACTTTGATAAACCGGGTGTACTTTCTTCAATTTTTTCGGTTATAAAAGAAGAAGATGTGAACATTGAAGAGATTGAAAACATTATTTTTGACGGCGGGTTGATTGCAAGCTGCACGATGAAATTGAAAGCGGGAATTTCTACTGCCCGGCTTCAAAAAATACAAGAAAATCAAAATGTACTAAGCGTTTCGTATATCGCTTTATAATTAAACAAGAAGGACACCAGTTTTTTGGTGTCCTTCTTCCTTTAAACAAACTTAATATCGATCATCTCTTTTATCATTCCGTGGTAAAACGGAAGACGGGTAAGTTGTGCAATTCCATCAAGATCCATGCTGTCAAAATCAAAAACGAATGAAGAAAATTCCTGCTTGATTTTATTTCTCATCTCTTCGGAGTATTCTAAGGAAGAAATAAATGGAAGAACGGCATCGTAATATTTCGGAATCAGAGTTACAAACATGTTGTTAAAGTCTTCCATGCTCTTCTTCTCTTTAGAAGCAAAAACAAAATTCACAAATGGAGCGGAAAGAATTTCTATCACTTCATCAGCAAAGCTAATTCCTGTTTTACATTTTCCGTTTATAAAATTATTATCTCCAATCAACAATACCGGCTTTTCGGAAGTCATCTCACCACCGGATTGAAGAGTAATTTTAACTTCCTGATCGTAAAGTTCCGCGAATAATATTTTACAGAGAATCGCTTCAATGGAAGAAACATCTCCGGAGAGTATTATTTCGGTTATTTTTTTTTGATCTGGATTCGCCGGGTAATAGAAATATGAATTACAGAATTCACTTTCGAATGAAATGCCGCCAAGTTTTGAAATGGACAATTCTTCATGCTTCAGCAAATCCAATGTAGGAATAAGACCAATCGAATTTTTCCCCTGCAACAACGCTGCGGTAATCTGCGCAGAAGGTAAAAATGAAATCTGTTTTTTATCTTCTTCAGAAAATGAATTAGCTAAAAAACGGGAAAAGAGATTGTCGGGGAATAGATACTTCATATAAGAAAAAAGCCGCCAAACGGCGGCTTGTCGTTTTGTTAACTTTTTTTAGATTTAATTCTTGCGGCTTTACCGGAAAGCTCACGAAGGTAAAATAATTTTGCTCTTCGTACATCACCTTCTTTAAGAAGTTCGATCTTTGCAATTTTTGGCGAGTAGAAAGGGAATATTCTTTCAACACCAACACCGCTTGAAACTTTTCTTACCGTAAAAGTTTTATTCTCCTGACCACCGCGAATGCTTATAACATCTCCTTCAAAAGCCTGAATTCTTTCTTTATCGCCTTCAATAACTCGTACGTGAACTTTAATATGATCACCCGACCGAAAATTCGGCATCTCAATTTTTGCTTGTTGCTCAGGCAACAACTCATGTAAACTAATCATGATTTACTCCGCTAATTTATTTTTTTTCCATTTTTCTGTTACTAATTTTGACTGTTCTTCGCGCCACTTCTGAACTGCTTGATGATTTCCACTCAATAATACATCGGGAACTTTCATTCCTTTGAATTCCGCCGGACGAGTATAGTTTGGAGCAGAAAGGCTGTCTCCATCTTGAAAAGAATCATTCAAAGCGGATAGGCTGTCATTCAAAACTCCCGGTATTAACCGGATAATTGCATCAACCATAAGCAAGATCGGGAGTTCGCCGCCGGTTAAAACAAAATCACCGATTGATATTTCATCGGTTGCAAATTTTTCACGGACACGGTCATCAATACCTTTGTAGTGCCCGGCAAGAAAAATTATATTCTTGCAAAGCGAAAAATCATTTGCAACTTTTTGTGTAAACAATTTTCCTTGTGGCGATGTCAATACGATTTTATCGTACGTCCGTTCGGCAGTCAGTTTTTCAAGTATCGCAAAGAACGGTTCGGGTTTAAGAAGCATTCCGGCTTCACCTCCGAACGGTTTATCATCAATTATTCTATGTTTATCAAACGCATAATCACGAAGATTATGAACGTGAATTTCTACTTTTTGTTTGTTTTGTGCTCTTTTAAGGATGCTGGTGTTTAAAGGGCTTTGCAGTAATTCAGGTACGGCAGAAATAATATCAATTCTCATCATCCTCGAAATAACTCTTCTCAACTTTTAAGTAAAGTTTCTTTTCCTTTTTATCAAACCGGTCAATGATCTCTTTTAATGCCGGTACCAATATTTCTTTTCCGTTTTCATCCTCAAGAACGTACACATCATTACCCGGAAGTGAAAGCACATCAGTTATTTTTCCAAGAAGAACATCTTTAGCAAAAACTTTACTGTTTACTAAATCTTTAATTAGAAAACTAAATGCTTGATCGGGCTCGCTTTCATTCTTCTCTAAATAAACATCTTTCTCAAGAAGAATTGCGCTGGCTTCTTTCGAGTTGAATCCATCAAGTGAGAGGACTAAAAACTTTCCACTGAATTTAGCCGACTGAACATTTAATTTTTTTTTGTTCCCAAAAAAATCAACAAAACAATGATCAAGGGTATCGACTTCATCAGAGTTTTCGTTAAAAATTTTTACTTTAACGTCACCGCTCATTCCATGAACAGAAATTATCTTTCCGAGAAGAGAAAATCCTATCAAACCAGTTTAGTCTTCAATATCTAAAATTGCTCTTTTCCCCTGCTTAGCCGCAACTGCCGTAAGCAAAGTTCTCATAGCGATTGCTGTCCTACCTTTTTTACCAATCACCTTACCGATGTCATTTTGTCCAACTTTCAAGGAAAAAATAACTTTTTTCTCCTCGTTCACTTTTTCCCGAATAACAACGGCCTCAGGATTATCGACGAGATGTTTAGCTATGAATTCGACGAACTCTTTCATGGAAGAATCTCCTAAATTAGAGCCGGGAGCTTTTAGAATTAAGTAAAAGGTCGAACCGATCGCTAAGAATTAAGCAGGTTGTTCAACTTTTTCTTCAGAAGCAGCGCCCTTTGCTTCTGGTGCACTGGTTTCTTTTTTCTTCTCTTTTTTTGCAGCTTTCCTCTCAGAGGAAGCTTCTTTAAGCTTGTTCCAGTTTTCCATAGCGGTAGCAACTTCTTCCGGTTGGGCACCGCGTTTAATCAATTCTTGTTTGAGGGTAATCCCTTTAGAACGAAGGAGACTTCTTACCGTATCGGTAGGTTGAGCACCAACACCTAACCAATAAAGTGCACGATCTTCATTAATATCAACTAAAAGCGGATTCGCTTTCGGGTTGTAAAGACCAATTGCCTCTAAAAATTTTCCATCTCTCGGTGAACGGGAATCAGCCGCGACAACTTTGTAAATTGGTTGTCTCTTCTTTCCCATTCTGCGTAATCTTAACTTAACTGCCAAATTATATATTCTCCAAATTAATCACTTTTCTTAATTAAAATTAAAACTTTTCTTGTTAAAAACCGAATTTAAAAAGCCTTTTTGCTTCATTCTTCCTATCATTGTTTGCATTTCTTGAAATTGCTTAATTAAGCGGTTTACTTCCTGAATCGATGTTCCGCTTCCAATAGCTATTCTTTTTCGTCGACTTCCGTTTAGAACTTTCGGTGTTTTTCGCTCTTCTTTGGTCATTGAGCCGATTATCGCCTCAATTCGCACTAATGCTTTGTCATCAATTTTGGCATCTTTCATCATAGCGGGGTTTAATCCGGGAACCATTGCCATAATGGATGAAAGAGAGCCCATTTTTTTTATCATTTTAATTTGATCCCGAAAATCTTCAAAATCAAATTTATTTTTCTGAAGTTTCTCCTCCAGTCTTGCAGAATCCTTTTCATCGAAAACTTCCTGAGCCTTTTCAACAAGAGAAACCACATCGCCTTTACCTAAAATTCTTGAGGCAAGCCGATCGGGATAAAAATTTTCGATGGCATTTAATTTTTCACCATTCGAGATAAATTTTATTGGTTCCCCAACAACTGCGCGGATTGAAAGAGCGCATCCGCCTCTTGAATCACCATCGAGTTTAGTAAGAACAATTCCTGTAAAATTTACTTTTTCGTGAAAAGCTTTTGCCGAGTTAACCGCATCCTGTCCGGTCATTGAATCAACAACAAATAAAGTCTCGGTTGGATTTACAAGTTCTTTAATATCCGAGATCTCCGGCATCAACACTTCATCAACATGAAGACGTCCGGCTGTATCGATAATAACTGTATCATTTCCATTTTGTCTTGCAAAAAGAAGCGCTTCTTTTGAAATCTTTCTTGCGTCCTTTTCTTCAAGCGAAAAAACCGGAACAGAAATAGATTTTCCCAATTGCTTCAACTGTTCAATAGCAGCAGGTCTGTAAATATCAGCAGCTACAAGAAGCGGTTTCCGATTCAGTTGCTTCATCTTACCGGCAAGTTTACCGGAAAAAGTTGTCTTACCGGAACCTTGAAGTCCAACGATCAAAATAATTGTTGGACCGGTAGGATTAATTTCTAATTCACTATTCTTTGCTCCGAGCAGAAGAGTTAATTCATCGTAAATAATCTTAGTAATTAACTGTCCTGGCGTAATGGAAACAAGGACTTCTTGACCTAAAGCTTTTACAGAAACTTTTTCAATAAACTCTTTAGCAACTTTGAAATTAACGTCAGCATCTAAAAGAACACGGCGAATTTCGCGCAAAGTTTCGGAGATATTCTTCTCCGTAATTTTTCCTTGCCCGCGAACTTTTTTTAAAGCAAGTTCTAATTTTGCACTAAGGTCTTCAAGCATAATGGTTAAGCAGACTTCGAGGCGTTCGCACCGGAAACAACTTCAAGAATTTCTTTTGTAATTGCCGCCTGACGCGCTTTGTTGTAAGTAATTTTTAACGACCTTATCAAATCTTTTGCATTGGTAGAGGCGTTATCCATAGCGGTCATTCTTGCCCCGAATTCAGATGCGTTTGATTCCAACAAGATTCTCCACATTTGGCTTTGCAAATGTTTTGGAAGTAATGAATCGATAATTTCTTTTTGCCCCGGTTCAAAAATATAATCAGTTGATGATTGTTTTACTTTTTCTCCATTATCAAATGATATTGGTAAATATTGTTCGCGAACAATTTCCTGACGAACTACGGATTTAAATTCGTTATAGACAACTACAACTTTGTCGAAATCGCCTTTCAAATATCCGGAGATCATTTCGCTTGAGATTGACAACGCATCTGTAAATTTCAAATGCCCGAATACTCCAAGTGCATTGCCGGTTATTGAGTAATCTCTTTTTCTAAAAAAGTCAAAACCTTTTTTGCCGATGCAAAACAGAGAATATTCTAATTGCTGCGGGATCAATTCTTCTTCAATTAACCGGACGGCTTCTTTAAGAATGTTAGTATTAAATGCTCCGCACAAACCTCTATCCGATGTAAGTACAACAACAAGCACTTTTTTCGTTTGTCTAGTGAGCAACAACTCATTCGTTCCGCTTAACTCATCCGTTAAAAGATGATTTACTAAACCTGAAATTTTTCTTGCATACGGACGAGCACTAATAACATTTTCTTGAGCACGACGTAGTTTAGCAGCCGCAACCATCTTCATTGCTTTAGTGATCTGCTCGGTGTTTTGCACACCTTTAATTCTTCGCCGTATGTCTCTAAGCGTTGCCATTAGTTAGACGCTCTTCTTAAATGTTTGAGTAAATTCAACTGCTGCCTTCTTTATTGAAGTAACAGCATCGTCCTTAAGTTCTTTTGTTTCTCTAATTGATTTGAATATTTCGGGATATTTTACTTCAACAAATTCAAGCATCTCTTTTTCAAATCTTTTTACATCTGCAACTGGGATTTCATCAAGGTATCCATTTGTTCCAACAAAGATACTTACAACTTGTTTCTCAACCGGAATCGGAACGTATTGTCCTTGTTTTAACAATTCAACTAATCTTGAACCGCGCGTCAAAATCTTTTTAGTCGATGCGTCCAAATCGGAACCGAATTTTGCGAAAGCCTCGAGTTCCCGGTATTGAGCTAAATCAAGCTTCAAACTTCCAGCAACTTTTTTCATCGCTTTAATTTGAGCATTACCACCAACACGTGAGACTGAAATACCAACGTTAATAGCGGGGCGAACGCCTGCGTTGAACAAATTCGATTCAAGATAAATCTGTCCGTCAGTAATTGAAATTACGTTCGTTGGGATGTATGCGGAAACGTCACCCTGTTGTGTTTCAATAACCGGCAAAGCTGTTAAACTTCCACCGCCAAGGTCTTCACTTAATTTTGAAGCTCTTTCCAATAAACGTGAGTGAAGATAAAAAACATCTCCCGGATAAGCTTCACGTCCCGGAGGTCTTCTCAATAATAACGAAAGCTCTCTGTAAGCTACCGCTTGTTTTGAAAGATCATCATAAATTACAAGCGCATGTTTTCCGTTGTCTCTAAAAAATTCTCCTAAAGTTGCACCGGCGTAGGGAGCAATAAACTGAAGCGGAGCCGGATCAGAAGCAGAAGCTGCGATAACAGTTGAATATTCCATTGCACCATTCTCTTGAAGTTTTGCAACTACCTGAGCAACGGTTGAATTTTTTTGTCCAATAGCAACATAAATACAGAAGACGGGATTAACACCTAATTTTTTCGCTTCTTCAGTGTGCGTAAATTTTTGATTAATTATTGCATCAACAGCAACTGCAGTTTTTCCGGTTTGGCGGTCACCAATAATTAATTCTCTTTGTCCGCGTCCAATCGGGATCATCGCATCAACAGCGGCGATACCTGTTTGAAGCGGTTCTTTAACAGGCTGGCGCTGAATAACACCAAGCGCTTTTCTTTCCATTGGTAAAAATTGATCGGTATTGATCGGACCTTTTCCATCAAGAGGAATACCTAAAGGAGTAATTACGCGTCCGAGCATTGCATTACCAACCGGCATAGAAGCAACTCTTCCTGTACGTTTAACTTGATCGCCTTCTTTTACTAAAGAAGAATCACCAAACAAAACGCAGCCAACGCTATCTTCTTCGAGGTTTAACACCATTCCGAAAACATCATTCGGAAATTCAACGAGCTCGCTTGCCATAACTTTTGATAATCCATAAACGCGTGCAATACCGTCACCAACTTGCAACACGGTTCCGAAGTCATAAACATCAACCTCGTTTTGATATCCGGAAATCTGTTTCCGTATTATCGCTGTTATTTCATCGGGTTTTAAATCTACCATAATAATTTTCCTTTAGAATTCACCTTAGGCGAATCATTAGTTTAATGAAGGTCCGCCGAATTTTAATTGAGTTTTTAATAGCGCCAATTGATGTTGAAGCGAAGCATCATAAATTTGGTCTTTGCATTTTGCGACAAAACCGCCGATAAGTTTTTCATCAACTGCGAGCGTAAAAATAACTTTTTTGTTTAGAATTTTTTCAAATGCGGTTTTGATCGGGTCAAGCTCCTGGCTGCTTAACGGATAAGAAGTAGTTAATGCAACGGGAACAATCCCAAGAGCTTCATTTTTAAATTCAACAAAAGATAAAAGAACTTCTTCAAGAACATTTTCTCTTCCTTTGCGGATCATAAGAGAAACAAATTCAAAGAATTCGTTTGAAACTCTTTCCTTGAAGAGAGAAGTAAAAACAGCCGCTTTATCTTTTTCTTTTATAATAGGATTTTTAAAAAATCTCTTCACTTCATCGTTTTGCCCGAATACGTGAAGAACGGCATCCACATCTTTCGAAAAAGTTTGTAATGCGTTTCTTTCTTCTGCAAAATCGAGAAGACTCTTTGCATATTTTACGGCAACTTTATTTACTGCCATAGTTAGTTCTTTTGAATTTCATCAATATATTTTTTAATCATTTCGGCATTTGCATTCTTATCAACACTTTGCTTCAGAATCTTTTCTGCAATGGAAAGAGAAAGATCAGCAACTTGATTTTTAAGATCTGCAAATGCTTCAAGTTTTTTGCGGTCAATTTCCTGCGAAGCGTTCTCAATCAATTTTTGTGATTGAGCTTTGCTTTCCTCAAGCAACTGTGTTTTCAGTTTTTCAGCATAAACACGGCTCTGCTCAACAATTTTTTTGGCTTCATCTTCAGCAAGAAGAAGTTGCTTTTTATTGTCCTCGATCATCTGCTTCGCTTCTTCGTTAGCTTTTTCAGCCATCAGAAGCGAGTCTTTTATTTTTTGTTCTCTTTCGTCCAACGCCGCAAGGATTGGTTTCCAAGCAAACTTTTTCAGAATGAAAAGCAAAATTAAAAACGTTAAGATAGTCCAGAATGCTAGACCGGGATTAACGGAAAGCAAACCGCCGCTTCCACCTTCTTCGCTTGAGGCAAACAATGCCGAAAGGGCAAGTATTGAAAAACCAAACATAATTAAACCTTTAACTTTATACTTAAAGAAACGATCCCGTCCCGATAACTATCAGGATTCGAGTCCGGTTATTATTTACCAGCAAGAATAAAGCAAATAACGAGCGCGAATAAAGAAATACCTTCAATAAGCGCAGCAGCGATAATCATGGATGTTCTAATGTTTCCGGCAGCTTCAGGTTGTCTTCCGCTCGCGTCCATTGCTGATGCGGCTAATTTACCGATTCCGAGCGCGCCGCCGATAATGGTCATTCCGGCTCCGATACCTGCTGCTAAAAGTGCTATACTACCTGTCATTGTGTTTCTCCTTTAGTTAAATAAATTATTTAATGATCTTGATGATAAGCCATGCCGATAAACAAAGATGAAAGCATGGTGAAAATAAATGCTTGAAGCAGTGCTACTAAAATTTCAAGCATATAAATAAAGAGCGCCATTCCAATAGAAACCGGCGCAACTAAATACGAATGTAAAACGAAAATCAGACTGATCAACGCATAAATTACAATATGTCCGGCAGTCATATTCGCAAAAAGACGAATCGCCAATGCGAATGGTTTTGTAAATAATCCGAGTATTTCTACCACAAGCATGATGGGCAATAAAAAGACCGGTACACCGTGAGGAATTAATCCTTTAAGATATCCGAACGCTCCGTTTTTACTAATTCCGGCTATTTGAATCATAAAGAAAGAAAAGATTGCCAAAACTGATGTTACCGTAATGTTGCTTGTAACAGTCGCGGAGTAAGGAAGTAAACCGAGGAAATTGCTGAGTAGAATAAAGAAAAATGCAGTTAATAAGTACGGCAAGAATTTTTCATATCCTTTGCCGATCGTTGGTTTTGCAATTTCATCGCGGACAAATTCGATCAATATTTCAAATAGAGTTCCTGCGCCTTTTGGAACGAGAGATTTTTTATATGATCTAGAAACCCGAATCATTAAAAAGATTAATAATGCAGCAGCAATCCATAAAAACAAAACGTGTTTGGTAATGGATAAATCAAGCCCCCAAAGATGAATTTGCGGTAAGCTGAGAGTGCCGAACGGAGTGAAATCTAACTTGTCACTATCCATAATATGATGCATGATCCAATCGCTTCCGGAGGCGCCGTGAGCAGTTGAATCTTGCTTCAAAGTATCGATGATTGCCGTTGTATGCTGTTCGCTCATGTTTTTTTATCGGTAATAAGAGCTTTTTGTCTCACCAGAATGAAAATTTCAGCCGTGAGAAAGAAAAAGTAAAATAAAAAGATGTCAAATATAAAATATTTTTGGTTAATCTTCAATAAATGGAGGAGGAGAAAAACCATTCCTAATATATATGCCATCCGGAAAAGCATTCCTCCTAAAACAATAAAGAGGAAAACTTGCTCATTTTTTTGCAGTGACCACAATATTGCCGAGAATCCAATTGCAAAATTAGGAAGAACTATTATTTGTGCCAATAGCAAAGGAAGAAAAAATTCAAAATTTAAAAAATTTAACAAATAAGCGATTGTTACAAAAAAAAGGATGAGAAAATTTATAACGATAGCGAGAAAAAACCACTTATTTTTTTGCAGCATCCTGTTTCTTGCCTAATTCAATTACCGTTTTAATAAGATTGTAAGTCCCCGCAAAGCCACCGAAAAGCCCAAGAACAGCCGTGAACCAAGGGGATGTATTAAGTCTGCCATCCAACCATGAACCAGCTAATATCAATAATACAATTGTTGCTGCAAACTGAAATCCCAAACCGAGATACGGACCGGCATCCTTGAAAGATTTTTCAACTCCGGTTATCTCCTGGTCAACTATTTTTTTCATCTCTTTCCATCGTACTTTTCCCTTCGAAACGAGCGCCTTCTTCAACAACTAAAACGTTTGCAAATAAATCGCCTTTTAAAAAAGAATTCTTTTCAAGAACTACTTTTCCGGTGACGAATACTGATCCAAATATTTGCCCGCCGAGAGTAACATTTGTAGCTTTTACTTCGCCGTGTATTTCCGCGCCGTTTCCAAGAATTACATTTCCGCCGGCGGTAACGTCTCCTTTTATTATTCCATCAACCCGTAAACTTCCTTCAGTTGAAATATTCCCATTAACAACTGCATTTAAATTAATCATACTCAGATTTTCTAAACTTGTATCGCTCGAAACAAACTTCATTTTATCTCCTAAAAATTTGCAAATATTTTTTCCGGATCAACAACAATTCCATTTTTCCAAATCTCGAAATGAAGATGCGGACCGGTTGTAAGTTTTCCTGTATTCCCCGATAGTGCTATTAATTCTCCTTGAGTAACAAAATCCCGTGTAGATTTGAGCAACTGATTACAATGCTTGTATACCGTTATATAGTCTTCTGAATGAGCAATAATAATCATGTAACCGTCGTTCACCGTAAAGTCCGCGAAAACAATATATCCGTTTGCTGAAGCATAAACCGGAGTTCCAATTTTAAGTGAAAAATCAGTTCCGAAATGACCTTTGTTTGCAGAAAAACCTCTACTCACAAATCCATTAACCGGTTTGCGAAAAATCAACGATTGAGAAGTCTGTTCAAAAAACAGATCAGCAAACACCGCCCAAATACTTCCCCCGATTTTCTTTCCACTGTTCGCGGGTTTTGAAATTAGAGATGAATCACCCAGATAAATTGCATTCTTTAAATTTTGATTTGACTTTTTCAACTTCTCAATTTCAATTACCAGCATATTTATTTTTTCATTCAGCGGTTGAAATTCACCATAACCTTTTACTCTTGCAATGTCACTTTCCTGCAACAAGAGATATTTTGCGGGAGTGAACGTGTAGAAAAGTGATATAAGTAAAAACAATACTACCGAATAGAAAAGCATTCCCCAAAAGAAAATTTTACCGGTCACGGTTTTATTCTGAATTACGGATTGATTGGAGTTTGGAAGAAACACAACCGAGAATCCATATTTTGAAAGAAGAGACTTTAGACTTTTCATAGTTTTAAATTAATTTCAATTACAACAGCATTTCAATTTTTTCCAATACAATTTCGGGCAGTAGTTTTTGTCCGCAATTAAAATGAGAAAGCGGACAAACTTCGTAACCATGAATCCCGCACGGCTTGCACCGCAAATCAGTAAAACTTATTGTTCCGCTTTTTCCATTGTATGGATAAAAACCAAACTCCGGAACCGTCGAACAATAAATTGTTAATACCGGAATATCGGCAGCCATTCCAAAGTGTGTTGGAGCGCTGTCATTAGTTATCAGTAAACTGCACTTCGACAAAAGATAAATCGTTTCAACAAGATTATTTTCCCCGGCAACGTTCACGCAATTTTCATCAAGTGCGTTTCGGATTTCTTCATTTAATTTATATTCTGCTGCAGAACCGGTAAGTAAAATTAAATAATTTTTCTTTATTAGTGCACGGATTATCGTAATAAAATGCCCTGCCGGATACCTTTTTGTTTCCCAAACACTTCCCGGGGCAACAGCAATAAGCTTTTTCCCTTTAGTTATTGAATCAACAAAGTCATCAACTTTTTTCTTTGTGTCTTCAGAAAAAATCATCTTCGGTAAATATGATGAATATTCCTTTGCAGCATTATCAGAGACAAGTGAAATGTTTCTCGCGGATTCATGCAAGTCATATTCATAATCAACTTGATGCTTGTAAACGATTGGGAAAGCCGCATTTGTAAATCCGATTGATTCTTTTATTCCGGATAGTAACACCAACAAAGAACTACGCAGCGAACGATGTGGCGCAATTATAAAAGAATACTCTCTGTTTCCCAACATTTTGGCAAAGGAATAGAGAGCTTTGAATCCCTTATGCGTATTTCGTTTATCAAAAACTAACACTTCATTAACAAAAGGAGAAGCCGGAAAAATCTCGGCGTTTTTCGGAATAGTCACAACGTCAATTTTTGCGTCGGGATTGTTATTAGCGAGAACCTCAATCATTGGCAATGTTAAAACAGCATCGCCAATAAAAGCAGTTTGCAGAATAACTATTTTTTTTTGATTTAGAATTTCCATCGGTCGTGCATCCACAGCCATTGTTCCGGTGCGGTTTTAATGGCGTCTTCTAAAATTTTTGTATGCCGCTGACTGATCTCAAGAATCTTTTCGTCTTCATCATCCGGGAGATTATCAACGGGTACTTCCACAAACTTTATAGTGTACTTTAGATCAGGTTCTCTTTTCATCAATGCAAATATAATCGGCGCGCCGGTTTTAACCGCTAATGATGCGGGTCCGCTGAAACAAGTTGACTTCCTTCCGAAGAAATTAACACGCTGACTTTCTTTCGGCGCTCTCTGATCTGCGGCTAACAAGACGATATGTTTATCCAACAATTCTTTGTAAAAATTTCTTACGGATATTCCAAGAGTAATCATTCTATTCCCCCACTTTGACCGGTGCTTTACCATCCAATCGCTAACTAAAGTATTTCTCTGTTCCTTCATAATTACCCCGAAAGGAAATCCCATTTTATAAGAAACCGCCAATGTTGCATATTCCCAATTTGCCGAATGTGAAATAAGAAGGATAACTCCTTTTTTTTCAGCATATCTTTTTTCAAGTAACTGGAAATTTTCCCAATTGAAATATTTTTCAATATCCTTTTCACTTAAAATCGGCATGCAGAGAATTTCGATTAATGTAGTCGCTAAACTTTTGTAACACTCAAAAGTGGTTTGATTTATTTTTGATTGAGTATAATCAGGAAAGGCTAATGATAAATTTTTTTTTACAACTTTTTTTCTGATGGGGATAAGATAAAAAAAGAGTACTGCCAACGGCAAGGCAAACTTTCTGGAGATATTAATTCCGAGCAGACAAAACACTTTGCTGAACAACTGGAAGAGAAAATATTCTAATTGATTTTTCAAACTTAGTTATAATGATCTTATATAATTGAATTCGTAATTGTTTGTTGTAAATATAATCTCAAAACAATTTCAGAGCAAAATTAATTATAGATTATCACGCTTTCCTCTTTTTTGTTACCTTTAAAATAAGAAAGGCTGGCGAAACCAGCCTTTCTTCATTAAATCTTGATCAATTAAAAACCAAGCGATAATGCTACTATATGATTTCCATTAAAATATTTCGCATACCGGAAAGCGTAATCAACCGTAAGAGCTACACCTGAAAGGTCATAATGAATTCCAGCTCCGGCAGTTACACCGTAGAGATAGTTTTCACTTGATACCTGAGGCGCACCCTGATAACCAAATCTTGCAAAAAACATTTTATTGTAACCATATTCCGCACCGAGTTTGTATTCATCACCGGAATAATTATTGGTCTGATAGGCTCCTGAAAATTGTAGTGCATTAATTTCACCAACATTCATTTTATAGCCAAGTCCCATTTCGAAAGATGAAGGAAGATCAAACGGGGCAGATTCAATTTTATAATACTGTGGAGGACGGTTTTGACCTTGAGCATCAGCTAAAACAAGAAGACCTGAACCGCCATATTGCATTTGCGGTCCAACGTTTTTCATTACGATACCCATACTTAAACCATCAATATCACCCATGGTTTCATAAATTACACCGGCATTGAAAGCAATACCCGATGTACTTACATCGCCAAGAGTTTCCATGATTACATTTGCCGTTAAACCAACTGAAATTCTATCGGTTAACTGACGTGAATATGAAAGACCTGCCGTTAACATTTGAGGTGAGAAGGTAGCTCCGGTTCCATCCGGGGTTTCGGTTGTTGTTTCCATGATGTCTCCGATCGAAAGAGATTTGAGACCTAATGAAATAACACCGAAACCTTCAAAATTCGCCGATATGGCTCCATACTCAACTCCTATATCAGCAATGTAGGACATATGTGAGAACATAACATCTGTAGAACTGCTCATTCTTGCAGCTCCGGCAGGATTCCAGAAGATTGCTTCTACACCAGAAGAAGTAGCAATATTTGATTCACCCATCGCAATACCGCGAGGACCTACTGGAATTAAGAGCTGGGTGGCTCCACCGGTACCTGTTCTGTTTCCACCGCCGGCATATACATCAAGTGTAAACTGGAAGGCAAAAACAATTATTAATAACCTAATTAAACTTTTCATTTTTACTCCTATACTTTTAATCTTTGTTTCATTTAGAATCTGTCAAGAATTTGTTTTTCTTGAATTACAGCTACTTTAAGAATCTTAGTTTTACCAAGTTCAGGAAGATCTATATACACAATGTACAATCCGCTTGCAACTGGCAAACCTGCTTCGTTAGCAAGATCCCATCGCTGGAACTGTCCAGTAGTAACTTTCTCGATCGTCCTTACACTAACACCGGCAAGGTTAAATATCCTTATTGTTGCTTTAGTAGGAAGATGACTAAATGTAACAAATCGGTTATACTTGTTCAACTCTTCCGAGTTTACTCCATAGTATGGATTTGGAAATACGTTAATTTTATCAACTTGGCTTTCAGCAAGTGATTTAGAGAAAGATGAACCTTTTGTACTGAAGGCGTATTTATCTAAACCAATCACAAATGGATTATCATAATATACGTCTACAACATCACCAACACTGTAGTTTGTACCGTAGAATACAAGAACCCAAGTTGCAGGATTTTGAAGAGCGCCGGTCAATGGTGTTGTTGCATCATAATCTGAATTAACAATTACTGCATACATTCTATTCTTTGGATTCCAAGCATAAAATGGATTGGCAGTAGATGCTTGAGCACGATCTCTAAACATCAAATTAACTTGTTTCTTAGTGTCTTTATTCCAGACCTCAAATGGGATTCTTATTAAAAATGAAGCAGCCACACCAGGGGTTGGGTTCAATGGATGTGTGGCTAAACCGGCAGTACCTGAAGAGGTAGAGAAAATTGTAGCCATAGAACCGGTTCCATCTTTTATTTTAATAAGAGTTTGACCACCAACAACTGTGGTATCCCAAACTCCTGTAAATCTTAGCTCGTAATCTTGTTGGAGTTCGGCAAGAACATCGCTACCAAAACCAAAATTATCGATGGCTTTACTTGTAATGGTTCCGCCAAATATTGTATAATTTTGAATATCGAGGTTCGAAGTAGTTGAATTGGAACTTAATGTAGTTGTACTTCCAGGTCCTTTAGTTAATGCTAATTTGTCCTTATTATAATTGATCGGAGCAGCATAACCACCGTTTACACCTATCTGGAAACCATCAATTACCGGGTTAGCAGAAGTTGTTGAATAAACAGGAATGTCATCTCGTTTTGGGTAAAAATTCAAAGTAGTAAATCCCGTTGGGTCATGATTATCAACAAGAGTTCCTTGATTTTCAAGTTTTACCGTACCGGTATTTAAATCCTTCACGTTCCAATATAGTGCTGTTCTTTTACTGGTTCCAATTGTTGCCACAGTTGATGTTCCTGAAGCATCTATTGGACCACCACCATATCCATCATCAAAAACAACCCAGTTAATTACTGCCGGAAGGGTTAAAGAACTAACGATAACTTTAAATTCCTCGCCGCCCGCAAAAGGTCCATTTCCGGTGTAAGGATGGCTTGTATCACCAAAAACAACTGTATTCCCTTTGATTATTGGAGTAATAGCGCCATTACCAGCATCAAATGCCGGGGCGCTTACAATTGATGTCCCAACCGGGAATGTTATTGTAATAGCATCTGCATAATCATAATCCACTGATTCTAAATTTAGCAAAAAGTGGAGCTCAGTTTCGGGGGCACCTGAAGGACCATAAACTGCTGCTGCATCAATGGTAGTGCCCGTGAGTGTATCCGGGTGATTAACACTGAATTTTCTTGAAACTTTACTTCCGGCGATCCAGTCACCATGAAGGTCTCTGATTTCCTGCCGGTCAGTAAAAAATACTTCATAATCGTGACCAAGTGTTGCGGCTGGATCAACTACCGATACTGAAGGGCTTCCATCTGCGGCACCTGTATGTTTTAATTCTAAAGATTCATTAGCTGCATCACCAAGAGTTACTCCAGGATCTGGAGCCTGGGGAACAATCGTCAGGACACTAATTGGATTTTCCAGATTGTTCGGAACAGCAGTTAAACTCGGATTATAACTGTAAGCTGTAACCGCATAATAATATCTTACTCCATTTACCAATGGAACTCCGCCTCTTACGAGGTCGTTTGTGATGGAAATAAATCTTTTTACTCCATTGTCATTTCCGAACTGAACCGGAAGGGTAACAACAGAACCTGTTTTAGAATCAAAAACGAGATCGTTGATCTTACCAATTCCATCTACCATGTCGTAGGTAGCTACTCTATATCCTTCACTTACGGCTGAAAAAGCTGTAGGTAGCTGATAAATATTATATCCCTGGAATTTATATCCTTTGGAATTTGAGTTTTCAGTAGCTAAAAATTTGGCTTCATCTTTTGACCAGTCAAGAACAATTTCTTTATCCAACGGTGTTACTGTAACAACAGGAGCTGGAGGAGCAACCGGTAGATTGAAGAAGTTATCATAAGCTACCTGCGCTTGCTGATCGTAAAATTTCAGTAATTCAATTGCTGAAAGTCTATCGACGCCAGGTATTGCACCGGCAACGATTTCAGCTACCACTACTTCTTGAGTATCACCGGGAGCCATATTAAATGGGCCCGAAGCACTTCCTTGACGTCTATCGCCTGCCGGAAGTTGCGCACCATCTAACCAGCCTGTTCTTTTTACCGGATCACCGCTGAGAGCATATGTAGTTTGTTGACCGGTTGAGAGGTCAATAAAAGGAGCTCCGGAAATACCAAATTTACCCTGGAAAAAATTATAGAATTGACGGAAACCATCAGCAGTTCCTGTAGTTCCCTGCGGAGGATCACCAATATTAGGATCGCCGTTGGCAAAATAATAAGCGGCGGTCATAGGCAAATTGATTTTGCCCGGACCTACTTTTTGGTTGTTGAAAATAGCATAATCAGAAGCATCATCAACACCGTTTTTGTTCATATCTTCTCCTGCTACACCAGTAACAACCGGACCCTGGAAAAAGTCAAATCCAACTGCCGGTGGAGGCAAGGGACTATATGTGTTATCATTCGCTGCCGCATTATAACAATATTGCAAACTTAAAACCGTATCAACACCAACAAAATCGTCACCCGCATCTCCAAGATCAACATCAGACCACATCGATACATACATATCATTAAATGTAATCGGAGTTAAACTGGAACGATTGGTTACGTTGATCAATTTGTATTTTCTGAAATACATGTTTCCGAGAGCGCCGGCTTGATTGTACGCCCAAATAGTAACCTGGCATTCAATTCCTAATGGATTTGAATTATAAAGATTCGTTGTTTGTCCAGAAGTTAAATCATTCGTGACATACCAAAGAGTCTGATCTGCTCCTGGAACACCCGGGATATCTTTATCCGCCTGATAAACACCATCACCGTTTTTATCTTCGAAAGGTGCACCCATATCACCAGGCCATTGTGTCCAATCGGCTTCATAAGCCAATTTTAAATCGGCGGCACTAATACCTTCATTTTTTGCGTCTGATGTCAAATCTACAGTAGGTCCACCTGGATAAAGATCCCTGCGAACTCTGTAAATTCTATATTTATCCAAAGCTGGGTCATCAGCAGTACCATCAGCAAGAACTTTACCGGGGACAAGTCCGGTTCTATAAGCCGTTCCACCAACTCTTGGATCCGTGAAACCCGATACTTTAGCACCCCAGAGTAAACCTGAAGTAAATACTGCTGTTCTTCCGCTTCCTTTTGGGTAAACAAACCCGGAATTGCCGGAAGAAGCAATATCAGAGATACCGTTGTTATAAAAGAAACTCGAAATATTATTTATATCGAGATAGGTCGACGCTGTTTGAGCGTTAGTTTTACTCAACTTGTTGCCGCCGTCTTTTTTATTTCCTTCGGCTTGAAGTTGATCTGTTGTAAAAATTAAGATACTCATCAGAAAGACAAGTAAGTATTTTATTGTTTTTGAACTCATATTTATAAACTCCTATTTTTTAATATTTGCTGTCAAATTATTAGTACTCTAAACGAATGCCAAATCTAACTTGACGCGGTGGACCATAGATATAGTTTCCCGTTGCTCCCTGATAGCCTTGAGCATAGTCTATATTAATAGCCTTGTACATTGCTTCGTAGTCTGCTCTTTGATCAGGATGTAAAGAACCACCGAGAGTAGGATCACTTAAGTAACCATCATCCGTAGCCGAACCGGTTCGTAAGAACACATTTTTGATATTCTTTGTGTCCAACACGTTGATCACAAACAAATAAACATTCGCACTTAGTTTGTCCATGATAGAGAAAGTCTTATCGATTCTTAAATCTAATTGATAATTAAACGGTGTTGTAGAAGAGTTCAAAGCTTCAATTGGAGATCTAAAACGAGCGTCTCCTTCAAGTGAACCGGTTGTGTTGCCTTTCCCTTTACCTAATGTAAAAGGATGTCCGCTATCAAAGGTTAATAACAAAGAAAATCCCAATTGACGAAGAATAGAAGATTCTTCACTTTTAGCGAATCTGTAATCTAAATTAATATTACCGGTTATCGCTTTGTTGAAATCAAGAGGTTCTACAGTAGCCGGTTTATAGACAGTAACACCATCAAGAGGGGCACCGACAATACCGGCATGTGAGTTTGCATTTGATCCGGTTCCCAACGCATTCTGGAATGAGACAGAACCATTGACCTGAAGTCTTTCGATTCTTCTCATTGTAAAGGAAAGTTCAATACCTTTTGTTGTAGCAAAATCACCATTTTTCAACACATTGTACGCCTGAAATGGTGAACCGGTAGCGGTTGGTTGAAGATCAAATTCTACTTGACCTTGAACATCTTTATAATATCCAGTAATATCAAAAGAAATGAAGTCCGAGATTTGTTGAGTAAAACCAACTTCATATTGAGTTGTGCGAGTTGGTCTAACATCCCAACCAGTAGGAGCACCAATAAAAAGTCCTCCTCTTAAATTACTTCCAATTCCATACATACCACTATATAAGTCTCTTAATCGTGATTGTTGTACGAACTTACCGAACTGTGTGTGGAATACAGTTTGTTCGGTTACAGGGAAGGAAAAGCCAAGACGGGGACTTAAAGAGCTAAACGCCGATGTTTTCTTTAATCCTTTCGGATCAATTTTACCGGTAGCAAAATCAATTGCTGTCTCAGGACGTGATGGGTCTATAAGAGCAATATTATCTACATCAATATAGTCATATCTTAAACCGACATTGAGGATAAGATTTTTATATTCAATTTTATCTTGGAAATAAACTCCGGCAAATACCGGTCTCTTTGGCGCCAATAGTCCAATATCATCCACTGCTGCACCAGAGTTAAAAGTAGAACTTATCTCATTACCCTCAAGATCATAACCATAACCGTTCGTCAAAGTTTGCATAACAACGTTGTATGGGTCAGGGTTGGCTAATAGACTATTATTGTAAATTGTTTGAGCATAGGATCTAGCAGCTACGGTATAACTTCTAATTGTGTACATAGAAAGTTCACCACCAACTTTTATCGAATGCATTTTATTGAGTTCTGTTGAAAATGCAGCAGAAAAATTCAATTCTTCTCTTTTTGTTTTAGTATAGTCAGTAATTACATCATTTGGAGCAGAAAAACTGAATCCTAAAATGTCATATGGAGTTGGTCTTCTATATCTTCCAACTCTTCCGGCGGTTATATCTTCAGTAGTCCTATTCCATATAGCTCCAACATTTGCATTGGCAATACTATCACCATAATCTTTCCAGTTAGTGCCTAAGAGCGGATCAGTGCTTTCAGTAGCATTTCTCATGTAACCGCCGCTTATTTCATAATAAGTAGTAGGATTAAGAATATGAGTAATCTTACCTGAGAAAGCTGCGTTCGATAGATCGGTAACACCAATTCTTCCGGTATTCAATATTGAACTAATATATCCCGAATTGATCAATCCGATGCCGCCGTTACCTTGTTCAGAGGTGGTATATGATCCAGTGGCTCTGAATATAAACGGATTGTAATCGAAAGTTACAGTACCCGTTCCGGTGTATCCTTGATATTGAGCCCGGTAAGTTGGGCCTGCCGGATAAGTGAGATCGATCGAATTATGGGAAGGGGTAGTTGAATTTGGATCCGTGATAACACCAAGGTCAATACCGGGATATGGTAACGGGTTACGATCCAATTGCCAGTTAGAGTTGAACAATGCAAAGACTTTAACATGTTCAACGATAGGACCACTTATTGTCCCGGTAAATTCATTATAACCATAAGTGTAAGCGCCCAAACTTCTTTTGCCGTTAAATCTATTACTCTTGCTCTTAAAACTTAAGTTATCAGTAACATAATCTGTGCTTATTTTAAGATCAGATGTCCCGGATTTTAATTGTGTACGGATAATGCCTGCATTAGCTCCGCCAAATTCAGCCGT
The DNA here is from genome assembly GCA_030693705.1 of Ignavibacteria bacterium. Taxonomy (GTDB): domain Bacteria; phylum Bacteroidota; class Ignavibacteria; order Ignavibacteriales; family Ignavibacteriaceae; genus UBA1563. The sequence goes on from JAUYAB010000063.1 coordinate 79,272, forward strand.
ATAACCTCCAGCTTGTACTTGAACTTCTTCAATTGCATCTTGAATAATGGTTACATCACGACCACCATAAACAGGATTAGTAACGTTTGTACCTTCGAGATAATATCCGACTTCATCAACTCGGCCACCTCTAACAAATACAGAGCCGTTATCAAGAACAACTCCCGGAGTAAGACTAATAATATTATTTAATCCTCTCACCGGTAAAGCATCTATTACTTCACTCGTAGTCGCTCTAATAGCATTTGTGTTACTTTTGTTGATCAGTAGTCTTTCTGAAACAACTAATACTTCACCAACTGCAATTCCTTCCGAATTTAGTTTAAAGTTAAGGTCAGTTGTCAAATCAACATTGACTCTTACATTGGATATGATGGTTGGTTGGTATCCTATGTAAGATGCTTTAACGGTATAAGTTCCGGCAGTTAAGTTTGAAACCGAATATTCACCGTTCATATCTGATATAGCCCCGAATGACGTACCAACAATTATTACACTAGCTCCAATTAAAGGTTCGCCGTTTGTTTGATCCACGATTTTACCTTTTATCTTTCCGGTCGTTCCAGCTAAAAGCAACATTGGAAGTAGAAGAAAAGAAAGTAGAACAGTAACCCATCGTTTCATATAATTACTCCTTATTTAATGATGGAAGATGGTAATGAAATATTTAACAAAAAAAATAGAACACGTTTGAAAGAAAAATAAAGAAACTTAAACATAGTTATTAAAGAAGATAAAATTTATTGACCTCGAAATAAATTAATCTTCTTACATAATATATAATTTCTTTAAACCAGAATTACGAATATTTTATAACAATGTCAAGTTTTTAGATTGAACATAAATTAACTATAATAAAAAATAAAAGATTTTATTTAAAAAAAACTAATCAATTAGTTAGTATCCTTCGTTGCCAACTATCATCTCTTAATTCACCACGCATAGTGGAGTTTATCAACTGATAATCTGAAAAACCTGTGAGGTCTGCAAAAACAAAAATAACGCCGCCTTCAAGGTTATGGTATTGCCAAATTTCATAAGGCTTGGAGTCAAGTTGATTTGGATATCTTTCAACTTCACTTGGTTCACCGTACAAAAGAAAAACTCTTCCACGATCTGTTTTCCAACCCTCTTTTTTCATAGCCGAATATTTTTGATTAGCTTGTTCAACTCTTGCAAAATATTTCATAAAAGTTTCATTTTCAGGAGTTTCGGTTACTTCGTCCCTTCCTTTCCAAAATTTATAAAGAAATTCTCTTTTCCCTTCCACAGATGTGATTTTAGCAAACTGATCAACTTCATTTCTGTTAGCAAGATATTTTGATTTTGCAAAAAGATGGTTGCATTCTTCAATAGAAAAAATTGCAAATTGACTTGCCATAAAATCCGAATTGCCCATCGGTTTGAATGAAGTATCCGCAATTGCCGGATTGTAAATAAAAAATTTCTTTGAAGAAAAAGCTTTGTTACTTGCAGTTGAATCAACCGCGACCAACACAAGCGTATAGGCTCCTGTCGGCATTTTCGAAATGTTCACCGTATTTACTTCTACTCTTGATTCCGTCTTATTAGAAAATGTTCTCTTCTTAGTAAAAACTACATTGCCACTCGCATTATAAACAAAAGCGTGAAGATCAACATTTCCAGCAGCAGATTTAAGATTGTAAAGTTCGCTATAGTAATAAACAACCGGTTGATTTTCACCAAACAGCAAATTAGGAACAGGGATTACTTCTAAAGTATTCTTATAAAAAACCGATTCTTTGTTTTCACTATCTTGAATAATCCGTGAAGCAAGTTGAATATCACTTACAGAAAATGTTTTGTTGGAAAGAGGACGCAAATTCAGTTTTTCTTTTAAAGAAACTTTATTCTCCGGATTATGTATATCGGATGCAGAGATCGTGAGCATATAGGTGCCTGGTACGAAAGAAAATCCAACAACTCCGATTAGGTTAATGTTTTTAGTCAATTCGAGAGAATCCGGAACTACGTTTTTTACTCTCCAATCCTTCTGCTGAACTACCTTTCCTGATGCACTATCTACAAAGGCTATGCTCATCATTGATTCAACAACATATTGCGAGTCACTTTTTACTGCTGCTAAACTCGCTTGTTGGATAGAGTAATACATTTCTAAATATTTTGTTGTTGAATCATACCGGAAGGCAGCATAGTCGAATTCAAGTGATATTTTTTTTTGAGAGAAGAGAGGGATTAAAAAAAGAACGAGCAAAAGAGAAAGTTTCTTCATGATAATTTGCCAGTAAAAAAGGCTGGTATTAGACCAGCCTTTTTGATTAAATGATTAAAAGTTAAATTTAACTCCGATTAGATGATTCGATTCTGAAAATTTAGCGGCTCGATAAGCATAATCAACAATCAATTCAAGACCAATATCTACTTTAACACCTAGTCCGGCGGTAACTCCAAAGAATTGTTGATATTCATTATCTTTAACTTCGCCCATATATGAATAACCACCACGAAGGAAAAGCATATCATCGTAAACAAATTCACCACCCAACTTATATTCATCGTTGGCAAAGTTGTTATTCTGGAAAGCTGAGGCAATTACCATTTTGTATTGCTCACTAATACTATACATATAAGACATACCGAGTTCTAATTGAGATGGTAACTCAAAAGAGGCTGCATCCAGCATGTAATTATTATCACCTCTTTTAGCTTCGTTTTCAGAAGCGATTCGAATTAAATCCGGACCATCAAATTTCATCTGAGGTCCAAGATTCTTTAAAGTAATACCAAAACTAAGTCCATCTAAACCAGCTAAACCCTGGTATTGTATTCCGGCATCTAAAGCAAATCCCGTTGCACTCGTTCTTACTATTTTTTCAGATACTAATTTAAGGTTAACTCCAACACGAATTCGATCAGTAAGTGAATTTGAGTAAGTTAAGCCTAAAGTAACATACGAAGGTGAATATGTTGAGCCTGTTCCATATGGATTTTCGACAGTAGTTATGGGGATATCACCAAAGTTCAACGTCCTCAAACTAAAAGCAAGTGAACCAAGTTCAGAAAAACTCACACCAACCGCCGCGAAAGACAGAGAAATATCTGCGATGTAGTTTAGATGCGAGAACATAGCTTCGGTACTTGTTTTCGAGCCGCCAAAACCTGCAGGGTTGTAAAATACAGCATCCAGTCCGGTTATATTTGAAATATTTGCACCGTTTAATGCTAACCCGGAAGCGCTTGATGGTATTAACAATTCCTGTGCACCAGCGGTACCATTCCTTTTACCACCGCCGGCGAAAACTTCCGAAATCAAAACTGTTCCTAAAAACAGGACTGCAAAAAAATAAGTGATATTTTTATTCATTTTAATTTTTCTCCTATATAAAATTTAAGATGAAAGGGAACCTAAGAGGTTCCCCTTTTGCCTTAAATTCGATCCAAGTATTGTGTTTCTTGAATAATGGCAATTTTAAGCACTTTAGTACCGGCACCTGGAACTTCAATATAAGCAATGTACATTCCGCTTGCTACTGGTAAGAGATCTGTGTTTTTCAAATCCCAATCCAAATATTGAGAATCTCCCGATTTATCATATCGTTTGATCAAAACACCTGAAAGTGAAACAATTGTAATGGTAGCCTGTTTCGGTAAACCAATAAAGCGAACAAATCTATTGTATTTACTTTCCTCTAAAGCATGAGATCCAAAATACGGATTAGGAAAAACACTTATTTTTTCAATATTAGCTTTGGCACTCGCAAGATTATTAGTGTTTGCCGCTGGAGCTGTTACTGTAAATTCATCTCCAACAATAATAGGTTTATAACCGGTGATTTTAATAACGGTACCTGCTTCAGGTAAATCGCCGCTAAATGAGATTCCACCAATTTTATGATCGAGAATTTTTGAAGCAACTGTTTCTTTAGCAGGAAGATTTGCATAATCAAGAGTAGCGGATTGGAAAGCAAAGACTTGCTCCCATTCTCCACTTGCTAACTGAGTCCATTTACGATCCGGAATTGCTTTAGTTGAATCTTGCAAACCTGCGTTTTTATCAATAACTTTTAGAAAAAGTCTTTTTGCATCTGCAGGATTATCATATCTGCCTAAAGACCAAACTTCGAAAGGCAATTTATTGGTTTGGCAAAGAGAATCTGTTTTAGTCATGAGACTCTTTTCGCTTAAACCACCAGTTAAACCGGCCAAAAAATATGCACTCGAATCAGTGAAACGTATCTCATAATTCTCATAGCCCATGCTTTCATCGCTTTGCAACGATTGCCAATTCAAACGGGCTAAGGAACTACGTGGATATATTGTCCACTTCTTAGTAGAGTTTAGTTTGCCATTAAAAACATCTACCGGAGTTGCTAATACTTTTCCTCCCGGACCTTTAGTTTCGGTGACACTTTTTACTGTGTATTTCATACTCTTAGCGGCAATGATACTCTCTAAACCAGTATTTCTTACGACAATAGCAAAACCTTCGGTCACTTGCTTGTTAGTAATACTGTCTTTTCCAAGTTCAGGGCTGTGTTTTAACAAAGTATCGACTGGAGTTTTTGAAGTATTTATTAAGTTATAAACAAGGGTCACTAAAGAATCTTTAGAGTTATCAAAATTTCTTATAACAACTGAATCAGAATCAAAAGTAACTTTATAAGAACTTCCATTCAATCCAAGAGGATTTACAACAAATAAATTAATATCTGCATCTGTAGAACCAACAGTTTGTTTGGCCTGAATGAAATCACCATTTGCATAATCGAAAGTTACATCGATAGGTTGAGCAGCCGGACGAACTTCAAATATTTGTGCAGGGTTTTCAAGATATTTTGGGTCACTTTCCGGGGAATACCCAAAAGCCGTAACAGCGAAATAATAAGGGCTTCCGTTAACTAGATTAATATTTTTAATTTTATCTATCCCGGTAGTGAAATACCTTTTGAGACCAGCGTCTGGTAAATCAAAAACTGTTTGTTCTACTTTTACACCATTGATTTCAGTTGACTGGGTTATTTTGGTAATACTATCTTTAATATCAACAATATCCAATAAGGTCGGATTTGTCCCGGAAAGATCAGAAAATTGCCATATTCTATAGCCCTCAAAGTTATAGGTGGTATCCGTCTTATCTTTCCCAAGTATCAAATTATCAATCTCATCATAACTTTCTGAATTGGGTTCCCAGAATAAAGTAATTTGTTTATCATCCGAAAATGATCTTACTTTCGGAGGATCAGGAGCAGGTGTCAAGTTAAAATCATTGTCATACGCAACTTGCGCAGTTTTTGTCTTTTTCTTTAACTCGGTGATACTGTTCAAGTTATTTGTCCCGCGAGCTATTACAATCCCGACAACAACTTCTTGAGTATCTCCGGGAGCCATAGTAAACGGACCTGAGCTCATCAAATGACGCCGATCGCCGGCAGCAATACCTGCACCCCAACCAGCAGGTCCTTCATACCAACCAGTGCCAGCTACGGGGTCTCCTGATAAAATGATATTTGTTGGTTGGCTGGTCTTGGGATCAACAAATTGAACACCCGACCTACTTTTCCCTGTCATGTAATAGTAAAACTGAATTGAGCCGGCAGCTACACCCATGTCAGGATCAGTGTATAGCCCTGTCGGATCCGAATTAATATAAAAAGTAAATGCAGTCATCGGAAGATTTTTATATCCGTGACGCCATTGCGTTAGAAATTTCGCACTGTCTGTAGCTTCACCTTCAACTATCGGTCCTTGAAAAAAGACATATCCAACTGCGGGCGGAGCTATGCCATAAAATTTTTCATCATTATTATCGGCATTATAGGTATAGCCTAACTTTAATAATGTATCACAACCGGTATAATCATCAGCGGCATCACCCAAATCAGTATCCGACCAATAGGCTAAGATAACATCTCTTAAAGTCAAATTACCTTTATTGATAAGGGTATACTTTTTAAATACCATGTCACCCAAATCACCCGTTCTGTTAAAACCAAAAACCGTCATTTGTTGTTCCAAACCCATCGGGGCTGTTCCATAAGTATATGTAGAGCGTGTGAGGTCTAAATCATTACTTACACACCAGAGGACTTCATCGCCAATAAATTTAGGAACTTTATTCCCGTCTTTGTCCAACATATAAGGAGCTCCGTCATCAAAAGGCCATTCTTTATAGTCTTTTTCGAAGGCATCGCGTATCGGTCCGGGAGGAAGACCTTCCCAACCTTTTCTGATTTTATAGACTCTATACCTCCCGTCATTCGGGTTGGTCGCTTCACCGTTTGGTAAAATTTTACCGGCTTGAAGACCATGCCGATAAGTTGAACCATTTACACGGGTTTCCCTTCCAACTTTAGCACCCCAAATTAAGCCATCTTCAAAGATAGCAGCAATTTTTGCGTTTTCACCGCCAGGCCAATAAAATCCCGAAGCATCAGTACGAGGATCATGTGAACCATCACCATTGTTGCTCACCCACATAAATATCTGGTTAATAGCAATATACTTATGGTCATCGTTCGTATTTGTTTTATTAAGTCGCTTTTTTTCGTCATTATTCTTTTCACCGGTAGTAAATCCAAACGAAATAAAACCACAGAAAATAATAAAAGTTAAAATGTGAACATATTTTTTATTAGTCATAAATTTCTCCTTAATGTTTATCATTAAATTAGGTTTAGTAGTCAAGACGTATTCCTAATTTAATTTGTCTTGGAGTTCCAAAATTGCCTGAATTATAAATACTAGCTAAATACAGTTGTTTGTAGGTATCTGCAATTTTTTTACCATAAGTACTTTCTAAAGCTTTTACAGAACTACTTCCTTCTTCTGTAGCCAGATAACCATCATCGTATGCATCACCACTTTGTCCAAATACGCCGATTACATTCTTAGTATTTAGTAGGTTAACAACCCAAACATATACGTTCAAGTTCAAACCAGCAACCTCGAATGATTTATCAAATCTTGCATCCAATTGATATGTCCAGGGAGTAGTGGAAGTATTTAATGGTTCGTTGGGAACGGTAGTATTAACATAACCGGTATATTGTGTGTAATTGGAACCACTATTGAACGTGAAGAGTAAGTTCGCACCTGCTTGTTCTAAGAATTTTATGCCGAACAAATCCGGACCATCATTTTTTTCAAAACGATAGTCTAAATTAAGAGAACCGCGATGAGCTTGATTGAAGGTTAATGGAGCAATTTGCATTGGCAAAAATGGTTCGGCGGTAGGAGACTGCCAAACGCCTCTACCTGCTTCAGTCGGAGTTGATCCCGTACCTTCAGCGTCTGAATAAGTATAGTCGATAGCGGCATATATTCTTTGGGTTCTTCTTAAATCCAATTTGAATTCGATTCCCTTAACAGTAGAGAAATCTCCATTTACTAAAGCATAATATTTAACATGCTGAGCGGTAGCCTCTGCGTTGATGGTTCTTAACTGAACCTGATCTTTAATGTCTTTATAAAAACCGGTAATATCAAAAGCAAAGTTATCACCTAATTGCTGTTTAAAACCAATATCATATTGTGTTGTTCTTTCCGGCTTTATCCCATATCCAACAGGATTAAGTTCCGCATAACCACCTTTGATTATATCTGAACTTCTATTGAATCCTTGATAAACATTACTTAACTGGGATTGCTGAATAAACTTTCCATACTGGGCATGAAAAACTGTCTTGTCAGTTACCGGGAAAGAAAAACCTAAGCGGGGACTAAGTTGAGATGTTGGCTTAACATCCCTCATATAAGCCGGGTCTATAATTCCGGTTGCATCGAACTTAACATTTGCTGGATTAAGAAATTCACGTGAATCCGTATTAATGTAGTCGTAACGGAAACCTATATTTAAGACTAAATCCGAGAATTCCATTTTGTCCTGGATATACGCAGAAGCAAAGAGAGGTTTTTTGGGACCTTCCGGGCCTGAATCTAAAGTATTACCATAGACATCGTATCCATAATTATCTAAGCGGTTGTAGATCAACCTGATATCACCGTCGGCAACTGCTTTTTGATTCTGTGCGATTGGTCTGGCACCAATTGAATAACGACGAATTGTGTAAGTGGTAATCTCACCTCCGGTTTTCAGTTCATGATGTTTCCCTAATTGATAAAGGAAATTTAATTTACCACCAAAAGAGGAAGTTTTTTGTTTACGATAAGTTGTATTTGGGACATCATATTTTGCCCATTCGAAACCGTAAGCTCTATTACCAGGTAACAATTGTCCATCTCCGAGCATAGATCGACCATATTTAGCATTCTCAATAGAATCACCATACATTGTTATATTATGTTTGAAGATAGGATCCATTGTAACATAAAAATCACCAAAATAATTTACGATAACATCATAGAATGCGTTTGAACTTATGATATGAGTGAGTTTTACACTTGAGGAGATCGTTCTGTTTTCATTCAACGAGGCACTGTTCTGGGCTGCAATACCGGTCCAATCAACTCCGCCGCGGTTCGTGTTATAGGTGTAATTACCATTTAATCTAATGCTAAATGCACCTAAATCCCAGGTTAAATTTCCCTGACCTTGATAAGTATTAGAAGCTTGATTCAATCTCAATCCTTCAGGATATACAATATCAAAGGTATCTGTCGGTGAAGCAGGATTAAACAAACCCTTAAAGTCATAGCCCCTTTCAAATGAGGCTGGGGTTTTTGTAAAGACATTATTTCCTGCAAAGAAAAACTTTAAGTTCTTATATGAAGGAATAATAGGTCCGCCTGCAGTAATGACATATTCCGAATAACCATAACTAAAACCGCCAAGATATTTATTCCCAGGTTTAGCAAACGCGTCGGTAATAACTTCGGTCGTTATGCTATATTTTTCCGAACCAGATTTTGTTTGAGTGCTAACAATCCCGCCATTAGCTCCGCCAAACTCTGCGGAATATCCACCGGCTTGAACCTGTATTTCTTCAATCGCATTCGTTATAGTGGATGCCCGTGAACCGCCGAATACCGGATTATTAACCAAAACACCGTCAATATAAAAAGCGACGGCATCGCTTCTACTTCCACGAATATATAAGCTTCCGCCCTTTTCTACAACACCGGTTTGATTTGCCACAACAGCATTGACACCACGTATAGGGAGATTTTTAATATCTTCTGTCCGCATAACGCTGGTTGCATTTGTGATATTCTTGTTAACTAAAGGTCTTTCAGCAACTACAACCACTTCGTCTTGCCTGAAGGCTTCAGATGGAAGTTTAAAATTTGCTTCGGTTGTAAGGTTTACGGAAACATTCAGGTTGGTAGTTTCTACCTGCCTGTAACCCACATATTTAGCAATTACTGAATACTTGCCGGGAGATACATTAAGAATAATGTATTCTCCATTTAGATTTGTAGCAGAGCCTAAGTTTGTTCCTTGGACCATAACGCTCGCACCAATCAAAGGTTCACCGGTTTCAAGATCAGTAACCTTCCCTGAAATCTTTCCGGATTGAGCATAAAGTCCTACGGAGAAGATCAAGCCTGCTATGATAAAAAATAATTTGCGCATCTTTTCATCTCCTTTATTATTTAGGCCCTATGGGTAATGGGATATTTTTATCTATAATAAATTTTGGGGTTTTAGGATCACCTACCCCACAAACAGAATATTGAAAACCGGTATCAAATGTATACGTTGTATCGCCGTAAATGAAATAGCTATTGGTTACAGCATTTAACAGCTTGGCATAACTGATCTTATAAGTTTTACTACCATGCAGCGCGGCGCCGGTAAATGAATTGAAAGCTAATTCGGCAATCTCTTTTACGACTCTTTTTGTAGTGGTGTCTGTAATTAAAACACGGTATTTAATAGAGCTATCAGTCGGAGTATCCGAGGCAAAATTAGAACAGAGAACAGTAGTAGTAGTGTCGTTCAAGCCTTCATAAAGATAAACCATTCCATTTGAAGATTGTGCATAACCAAAAGTATTAAGGAAATCATCGTGCGGCTTTGAATAGCCTGTAAAGAACAATGAAAGTTCTTCATATGATCCAATCCATATATTATCATTATATAATGTATCTCCGGCTGGATTTGTTACAAAAAAATGTCTTTTTCCTGACTTAATTTCGAAATATTGAGCAGAAATTTCGTTTTTATAAAGGTTTAATACTTTTGCACCAGCATCAATGGATACGATTATTGTATCAACATTATATGAAAAATTAGCAACACGTAATACAGTGTAGGGCCTTTTTACAGGATCTATCGTAGGTTCTTCAACGCAACCGTAATAAACGATCGCTACGAAGAGAAGTAACACGGGAATCCTAAAAAATTTACTCCACATTAGTGACCTCATAGTTTTAATTAAATTATAGGAGTTCCTCTTGTGAACATTATTTAGAGGAAGTAACGATTTCAATCATAAAAAAAAGAAGAGTTGCCCTTATTCAGGGCAACCTTCTTTAGAAAGAACAGAGCGCGTGAATTACTTCATCAAGATCATTTTCTTGGTTGAAGTGAAATCATTTGCTTTAATTGTGTAGAAGTAAATACCACTGGTCAAACTTTTCGCGTTAAACGAAACGTTATAAGTTCCGGCAGTTTTTTCTTCATTTACCAAGGTCATCACTTCTTCACCTAAAGTATTAAATACTTTTACGGTAACAAAGCTTTCTTGCGGTATACTGAAACGAATGTTCGTTTCCGGGTTAAATGGATTTGGATAATTCTGTTCCATCATATAAACTGTAGGAATAGTATTTCCAAGTTTTTCAACTTTAGTAACATCAACAACTTTTGCAACACCAAAAGTATCTACTACAGTTGCGTTAGCAGTTAATTTTCCCATTTGCAAATGATGATCGGCACCTACACCGTTTTCATTATCATTTACTAAGCCTTTTGTTGGTAAACCCCAGTTAGCGCCGTATTTATAAGTAACATAGAGAGTGGAGTAAGCCGGGAAAGTAATTACCGTAGTAAATATTTTATCTCCTGCATTGGCGTCACCGTGTGTACCATCATCAAAGAGTTGAATAACTTTGTCAATATCTGAATCCGGCCATCCGCCCGTTGGCCATTGCAAAGGTGAGTTACCACCTGCAATGTGCACAGTGCTAAATTCAGTACCAGCAGGTGCATCAATTATCGTTCTACCATTTGTATTAACGGTAAATTTAATATTCGCTGGTTGATTTAATACGGTATTAATATCACCGTCATTAAAGCTTCCTTCAATTACCGCTGCAGATCCATCAAAATCGGCCTGAGTGAAAACATATGGTCTATTGGCTATACTTTCCCAAGTGCCAGGAGTATAGAAGAATTTGAATTCGATATTGTCACCAACACCGGCAAGGAATGGCATAGTAACTTCATAGAGATCAGCATTGATCCCGGAAGCTGTCATTATCGTTTGTCCCCAACCATTAATGGTACCACGAACCGAAACGGTATCAGTTGCCGGGTTGAACAATCCGGATAATCTCTCTAATTCCATATTAACTGTAAAAGTAAGTGCTATCTGTTTTCTAACTTTCGGACCAAGTCGGTCAAAGTAATCTTCAAAAACATTTGCGCCGGAAGCGACGGTAAGTGTTCTATTTGGATCAGTTTCCCATGTATCTGTAGTACCATGGGTAAACATATATTTAAAGTTCACTACGTCACCAACGTTTATACCGGTAGTAACAGTAGCTGTATAAATTGAGTCACTGTCAGCGTCGGTCATTGCAACTCCGGCTGCCCAACCATCAAATGATCCTTTAACATTGATTGGATCTGTCGCTGCAAACTTACCAGCTTCCATTTGTATTTTCATGTTTGCACGGAATTCTATGGTAGGTGAAGTTGAAACATTAGCACCAAACCATTCGAGAGCCTTAACCTGAGGAGCAACCTTACTGAATCCAAACCAATAATATACTGGTCTTGAATTAACAGAGAGAGGATCCAAGCTCATGAAAACGATTTTGTTTCCAGCAGTTAAAGTTCTATGCGTAACGCAAGGATAATTAGCTACATGAGCAACATTATCAATACCACGGCTTTCAACTTCAACGTCAACTGCTTGTCCGGTTTGAACATCAAAACCGTCTATCCAGTTATCTTGTATACTACTACCTAATTCATAGGTAGGGTCATAATTCAATGAATCAGTTCCTAAGGTTGTGAATTTGGTTAATAAATCACCACCTAAATCGGTACCTGTTTTAGCAAATAATCTTGACGGTAGTTTTTGTCCCGTATCTCCAGCATAGCTAATGTCATTCCAGCTTCCTGCAAGTCCAAGAATATCATATTCAAAATCACCAGCCTTATAAGTCACATTTGTATAAGCGTTTTTGGCACCCAAATATTCTTGACCGGCTAAGAAATAATTTCTGGTTGATTTTCCGGCTAACCATTCTTTAATTACGGTTTCATTATAGTCAGCGGGTCCGGCAACACAAATTTCAAAAATATTGTCATAGTTATCTACAAGTCCCTTTTCAAGTGGTCCATATCCCCAGACATCATGAGGGAATTGATATGTGTCATAAGTTTTCATGCTATCAATGCCGAAATAATAATCTTGAGGGTAATCACCTTCGGAATATCCCAGTGACCCATTAAAGACTACCAGGGTTTTAATACCGGCAGTTGGTAAGAAGATTGAATAGGCAAAAGTTTTGGAATCAGTAAAATTTCCATTGTTATCTGTAGCGGTAGCATTATACACAACATATTGCCCAGGGCTTTGTCCTGGAATATCAGCAGTATAATTAGGTTCTGATCCTGCCATGGTAACATCTGTGAATGTTTTACCTGAATCTAGACTGTAATGTAATACCGCGGAGGCAACACCGGCAGCACCACCAGGGTTTTTATCAGTAATCTTTGCATGAACTGTTCTTACACCTTGATTAACTGTAGTCGTCAATTTTTCAAAACTATCAAAAGTAGGCGGTACATCGCCAACTAAATCAACTTCAACAGCAAAATCCCATGCAAATTTTCTTGACCACCAGCCTTTATCACCTGCTGTTCCAAGAACCGATCTTCCATTAGCATAATATTTCCACGCATTTGCATTTGGGAGTGATCCACCCCAAATTCCGTAACGATCAGCGGCCGCGGAACTTGTTAAATTTGTATTTGTGTTTTTAAGAGCAATTCCAAAAACTTCTCCTTTTGCAATGTTTGGTTCAGCAATAAGGTTCGTTGGAAACCATTGATAAGAACCAGGATCTGTTTGTTTGACACCAACCATAGGATTACCCGTACCGGCATCGCTCCAAATATCAGTTACGTCGAATGGTGATGCGGCTCCAGCTTGAACAGCAACCCATCCACCGGTTGCGTCCGGATTAGTTGGGAATGCTGTAATATCATTAAAACCATTTCCTGTAGCTTGATAGTAGCCCCAGTTTTTTTCACCAGCAGCCAATAATTCAGCGGGCGTCCATTTTACTCTCACAATCTTAATCTCAACATTTGGAGAAGACTGATCGTAGGTACTAAAACCTACTTGTTTAATGATTAAATCTGTAGGCGCTTGGAACCATTGCATTACCCAATCTTGCCCAAAGGCGCCAAAATTAGAATCCCAGTCCACATCCATAAAAAGTGTATCAATTATCCCATTAACACTCTTTGAAAGAGTATGGGATTTAATTGCCTTACTTTGAACTGCGTGTTTACTTGGCTGAGCCTTCATAACTTCACGGCCATCAAAAGATTTAGTAATTTTTTCCAAAGTATTGTCGGGTCTCAAAATCATTTTTTGTTGAGCCACGAGAAATACTTGAGTAAAAAGAACTAAGAAAAAAAACATTGAAAGTTTTCGAATCATAGCGATCTCCTTAGTATTGATGAATAAATAAATAGAAATAAATAATTTAAAACTGCGAAACAATAGATTCCTAACGGAACAAATTATTTTCTTGTAACAGAATTACAAATTTTTTAAATGAATGTCAAGAACTTTTTTCCATTCAACCTAAATTTTTACCGTATATGCGTTGTTTATGCCTTTGATGGAGGAAATTTCTCTTAATACTTCGTTAGCTATTGATGAATCAACATTTACAACTGTGATTGCTTCTTTACCAATTCCGAATCTTCCTAATGATAATCCGGCGATGTTAATTTTATTTTCAGCTAAGATTTTTCCGACTTGTGCAAGCATTCCGGGCTTGTCAATATTGGTGTAAAAGAGCATTGCTCCTTCAGGTTTTAATTCAAGATGAAAGGCATCAATATCAACAATGCGTATTTCATTATTGCCGAAAACAGTTCCCGCTAAATATTTTTTTTCATTTGATGAAGAACATTGAACAGCTAATAAGTTTGTGTAATCTGAATTTGCGCCGGCATAAACTTCATCAACAACAATTCCCATTTCTTCAGCAAGGAATGGAGCGTTTATTAAATTTATTGTATCGGAAGAAAGCTTGGAAAGAAAACCCTTGATAACAGAGGATGAAATTAACTTGTGCGATTCACTCAACAGTGTGCCGTAAAAAGTAATTTTTATTTTCTTCAATTTACTTTGCAAAATTTGCGCATGGAGTGAGCCGATATTTTCTGCTAAACGAACGTACGGCGCCAAATCGGGGTTCCCGAATGATTCAAGAGCGGCTGCGTTTACTGCACCACGCAAAACTTTATTAGTAAAGTATTCAACAATTTGTTCGGCAATTTGAATAGCAACTTTTTCCTGCGCTTCTCCGGTTGATGCGCCGAGATGCGGCGTTGTTACAACCTTTGGATGTTGAATCAATGGATGATTGTAATCCGGCGGTTCTGTAACATATACATCAAACGCGGCTGCAGAAACTTTTCCTGAGTTCAACGCTTCAACTAAATCATCTTCGTTGATAATTCCTCCGCGTGCGCAGTTAACTACTTTTACACCGTCTTTACATTTTGCAAGAGTTTCTTTGCAAATAAGATTTTGTGTTTTTTCATCGAGTGGAACATGAACCGTGATAATATCCGACAATGAAAAGAGCGTTTCAATATCAACTAATTTTACACTGATCTTTGCAGCGGTCTCTTCGGCAAGAATCGGATCGTAGCCGATCACATTCATTCCAAAAGCTTTCATGCGTATTGCAACTTCTCGTCCGATTTTTCCCAGACCAATCACGCCTAATGTTTTTCCATAAACTTCTGAACCCTGGATTTTTTTTCTCTCCCACTTCCCCGCTTTTAATGAAGCGGTTGCTTGCGGGATATTTCTGCACATCGAAAGCATTAAAGAGATTACGTGTTCGGCGGTAGAAATAGTATTTCCACCGGGTGTATTCATTACAATAACACCTTTGCGCGTTGCGGCTTCCGAATCAATATTATCAACACCGGTTCCTGCTCTGCCGATCACTTCCATGTTATCCATTAACTCAATGATATCAGCAGTAACCTTGGTGTCGCTTCTAACTATCAAGCCTTGATAATCTTTTATTACGTTTTTTATTTCTTCTTTCGGCATTCCGGGTTGATAAGTAACATCAAAGCCTGCAGCGGATAAAACGGCAACGCTTTTTTTATCAACGGAATCCGTTATGAGTATTTTTTTCATTCTTCTTTATTTCTAAAGTTTATAATGAACTAAAGATTTGCATTAAGTTTTTGAACAAACTGCGCTTTAGGTACTGCGCCGATGATCGTATCAACTACTTTTCCACCTTTGAATATTAAAAGAGTAGGAATGCTTCTAATTCCAAACTGAGTTGCAACCTGCGGGTTATTATCAACATCCAATTTACCAACTTTATATCTTCCTTCATATTCGTTAGCAAGCTCTTCAACAATTGGGGCTATCATTCTGCAAGGTCCGCACCATACAGCCCAAAAGTCAACAAGCACAGGTAAATCTGATTGAAGAACTTCAGTTGAAAAATTGTTGTCTGTTATTTCTAATGGTTTCATGTTTATTCCTTTATTTTAATTTAAATAGTTTTTTAACGAATCATTTCCCGGCTCACCTTGCCCAACAAAACTAACGATGTCTTCACCGCCGTCTGCATTAATCACACCACCGGAAATCCACTCTCCTCCATCATGGCAGAAAAGTGAAATAATTTTAGCAACTTGTTGCGGAGTTGTTAATTTGCCGCGAGGATTTTTTCTCCTCGCAACTTCAATCATAGGCATGTTGCCCGGAATTTTTCTTAACGCCGGGGTGTCGGTTACACCCGCCATGATAGCGTTCACGGCAACTTCCATCGGACCAAGCTCTACAGCAAGTTGGCGGCAGTGAGATTCCAACGCAGCTTTGGCGGCAGAAACTGCACCATAGTAGGGAATCGCCGTATGTCCGCCGGAACTTGTCATCGCAAATATTCTGGCTTTATTTATTAATAAGCCGCTGCTTACTAAATCTTGAACCCAATAAACCAAAGAATTCGCCATAACATCAATGGTCATCTCAATTTGGGCTTTTGTTATTTGCTGTTCTCCATCTTTTGGAACAAATGGTTTTAATGTTCCAAATGCAAGTGAGTGCATAACTACTTTTACTTGCGGTTTCCCTTCGGTTCTTTTTAACAAGTCTTCAATTATTTCTTTTCGTTTTTCCTCATCGGCGGCGTTCACATTGTAGAATACTTGTTCAACGTTGTACGATTTAATTTTGGTAATAATTCGTTCAACGTTTGGCATAGTTGCCTGTCTATCAAGATGAACTCCAATAATGTTGTATCCATCTTTTGCTAATTGCAGCGCAGCGGCTTCGCCAAACCCGGAGGACGAACCCAAAATTACCGCCCAATATTTTTCATTATTTATTTTACTCATTTAGCTCTCTTTTAATTTTAGTGGGGACGATCTTACGGTTCAAATATAAGGAAAATTAAAAAATAGATAGCAACATTGAACCTTGTTTATTTCGCATGCCTTGCCGTCAGGCTGGGAAGAAAATACAGCGATTCTTCTCCTAATACCTTATGAATTTCCTTTACAAACTTTTCTGTAATTTTTACTTGTAACGATAGCCTAAAACCTTTATTTCCAATTTTTGCCGAACTCACTTCCAATAATACCTGAACTTTGCCGGGATGTTTCTCCAAAATATTTTTTAATTCTTCTAATTTAGTTTCGGTATCGCCATTCTCTTCAACTACAATTTTAACAAATTTCGTTAACAATTCTCTTGTTTGTTCAATCGGAATCACTTCTTCTATATGCAGTTTGATGGCATCACCGCTGCTTTCAGGTTTTCCGATCAGCAGAACGGCTGCTTCGGGTTTAAGAAACTTACCATACTTTTCATAGGTTGAAGAGAACATTAAACATTCGCATGAGCCGGTAAAATCATCTAACGTGAAGAACGCCATAGTGCCGCCGCGTTTATCAATTTTGGTGGTAAGTTCTGTAATTACACCGCATGCTTTTATATTGTTGATCTTTTCGATCTCTTCAGTTTCACCTAATCTAATAGTAGCAAAAGAATTATATTCCACTTCATATTTTCTTAACGGATGCCCGGTAACATAAAAACCGATCACTTCCCTTTCGCGGGCAAGTTTTTCATTTTCGCTCCAATCTTCAACAACGGGAAGTTCCGGTTCCGGAATATTGTGGTCGTCTTCATCGCTGCTAAAAAGACTATTGAAACTTTTAGTTTTTAACGATGCCGCTTTTGATGTATAGGCAAGAACCTGTTCAACAGCGGCATAAAGTTGAGCCCGGTTTTTATTGAGCGAATCGAATGCGCCGACAAGAATCAATCCTTCTAAAACTCTTTTGTTTACGATACGGGAATCGTTTACCATGCAGAAATCAAAAAGAGATTTGAAATTTCTTCCAAGTTTTTCTTTTGATTTAATGATAGACTCAACTGCACTGACTCCAACATTTTTAATTGCGGAAAAGCCGAAGCGGATCTTCCCTTTTTCTACATCAAAAAACTTGGACGGTTTATTAATGTTCGGTGGAAGTACATCGATCTTTAATTTCCGGCAATCTTCTAAAAAGTTTGTAACTTTATTTTTATCGCCAAACTCGTGTGTTAAGTTCGCCGCAAGAAATTCCGGTGTATAATGAACTTTTAAATATGCCGTTTGATAAGCGACCACAGAATATGCCACCGCATGACTTTTGTTAAATCCGTAATTAGCAAACTTATCAATGTCGTCAAAAATTTCAGTTGCAATTTTTTCGCTTACTTTATTTTTCTTCGCCCCATCAACGAAAACAACTTTCTGCTGCTTCATTGCTGCTAAATCTTTTTTACCCATCGCACGGCGAAGAATATCCGCTTGCGCAAGACTCATTCCCGCAACTTTATTTGCAAGCTGCATAACCTGTTCCTGGTAAACAATAATTCCGTTTGTTTCTTTTAAAATTGATTCAAGAATGGGATGCTTGTATTCAATTTTTTTTCTACCATGTTTTCTATCTATGAAATCATCGATAAATTCCATCGGACCCGGACGGTACAACGCGTTCATCGCCGTTAAATCTAAAATGGATTGCGGTTTTAGCTTTTTCAAATACTCGCGCATCGGGGGAGATTCAAATTGAAAAACGCCGGTCGTTTGTCCTTTGGAAAATAATTGATAAGTCGATTCATCGTCAAGCGGGATATCATCGATATCCAGCTCAATGTTGTGATTTTTTTTGATCAGCTTGAGCGTATCTTTGATGATCGTGAGCGTTCGAAGCCCGAGAAAATCCATTTTGAGCAGACCATTATCTTCAAGTTCTTTCATGTTGAATTGTGTAACCAACTCTTCTTGAGCGTTATAAGAAGAAAGCGGAACGAAATCGCTTACTGCGCCCGGTGCGATAACGACGCCCGACGCATGCTTGGAAGCATTGCGGTTCATGCCTTCCAAAACTTTTGCATACTTCACTAAATTTTGAATCGTTTCTTCTTTCGATTCTTTCACCCATTTTAATTCCGCAACTTCATTCAGAGATTGTTCAATTGTATAAACTTTTCCAAATTTACTTGGAATGTGTTTTGTAATTCCGTTTATAGTTGCAATAGGAATACCGAGTACCCGCGCTACATCTTTTAAAACCGCTTTAGAGGAAAGTCGGTTAAATGTAATTATTTGACTTACGCACTCTGAACCGTATTGTTTTTTTACATAGTCGATAACATCGCCCCGTTGATCGTCTGCAAGATCAACGTCAATATCTGGCATTGAATTTCGTTCGGGATTTAAAAACCGTTCAAATAACAAATCATATTTCAACGGATCAATATTGGTGATGCCGAGAGCATAGGCGACTAAACTACCGGCTGCGCTTCCTCTGCCGGGTCCAACAGGAATGTTATTTCTTTTTGCCGCGTTGATAAAATCTTGCACAACCAAAAAATAGCCGGGAAATCCCATCGATTTAATTACCGAAACTTCATAATTAAACCGCTCTTTAATTTCAGGAGTAATTTCTTTAAAGCGATGCTGCAATCCTTCCAACGCCAGTATTTCCAAATATTCATCTAAATTTTTTGCGGGAGAATCATCCGGGATCGGAAAGACCGGGAAATGCTGTTCATTATAGTTAAAGACAAGGTTTGTTTTTTCATCAATTTCAAGCGTGTTCTCAATTGCCTGCGGAAGATGTTTGAAAAGATTTTTCATTTCTTCCTGAGATTTAAAATAGATTTGATCGGTTCCGTAACGAAGATTTTTATAATCTCCCGAACCTGATTTTTCCGAGAGCATTAACAAAATATTATGCGCGATTGAATCTTCTTTATTAATATAGTGGCAATCATTAGTGGCAACTAATTTGATTGATAATTCCTTCGCGAGTTTCGGCATTTGCTCCAACACGGCAAGTTCCTTATCAATATTATGATCTTGAACTTCCAAATAAAAGTCATCCCCGAACATCTCTTTAAATCTTATGGCGACTTCTTTAGCTTTCTTGTAATCATTATTTGCAAGTGAGGAAGCCACCACGCCGCCAACACAAGCGGAAGTACAGATCAATCCCTCATGATATTTCTCTAACAACTCCATATCAATGCGCGGACGGTAATAAAATCCTTCCGAAAAACCGAGTGAAGAAAGTTTTACAAGATTTTTATATCCCACCATATTTTTTGCAAGAAGAATAAGATGGTTGTACGGTTTCTTCTTCTTTCCGGTTGATTCGTCAATCTGCTTTCTCTCAAACCGCGAACTATCAACCACAACGTAGGCTTCCATTCCGATGATCGGTTTGATTCCCTCTTTTTTCGCTTTGCGGTAAAATTCCGGAATACCATACAACACGCCATGATCGGTTAACGCAACCGCATGCATACCGTTGTTCTTCGCTGCTTTGAGCAAACTATCAACCGTGCATGCGCCGTCTTGCAGGCTGTAATGCGTGTGATTATGTAAATGGATATAGTCGGACATTCTTTTTGTGTTGTAAATGGAAAAGGAAGTTTCTTTTCGGAAATAAATTATAAAAAAGTTTGTTTAAAAAACAGTTGTAATTTTTTTTATTTTTTTTAACGGAAGGAACTTTTAATCAATTGGCGATAAATTAATCCTGGATATTCAACTAAGAGGGAATAATGAACACCGAACAAGGAATGACAAAATGAGAAGGATATAACTTCATCATTCATTATTCCTTGTTCAATATTCAATATTTAAAATTTTTTATCAAAACCTAAACGTTAACCCTATTTTCCATGTGTCAAATGTTAAAGGAGAAGCGCTTTTGAAAGGCCAATTCATCTTTTCTTTTCTCAATTCATACATTGCAAATGAGACGGCATTCTTCAAAAAGAAATCTACTATCGGCGCCGCGTATGGGGATGAACGGAGAATTGATTTAACAAACCGGTCTGTCAATCCGTATCCGCCAAACTCAAGTAACATACTTCCGGCTTGTTTCCAAAAGAGGTAACGGGGAAAAATGACCGATCTTTCATATCCGCCATTTATGGAAAACACTGGAACGATACTGATTTCTATTCCTGCTTGAGTTGCCGTTCCAAATCTTAAGGTTTTATTATATAGCGTCACGTTTTTCGCATCTTCCGCAGGTAAGGCGCTGGAATTATTCTCAAATGATACATTTGACCAGACAAATGAATTTGAACTGTACGGAGTGACAAACATTCTACCGATTTTGTAACTATATCCATATGCTAATCCGAAACCGAATCTCCACATTTCGGGTGTGAGTTCAATTTTACTTTTTACATTCCCAAAATTCTGTGAAATCCCGCTGACGAAAAACATCTTCTTGTTCAGTTTATAAATATGTGTGTTATATTTTCTTCTGTGCGAATATTCGATTCCGATTTCAGCGGATGGATTATTTTGAAGCGAGCTTTTCAAAGATTTCCATCTAAACTTAGGTGCGCCATAAAAGACCTCTATCATCGGGTCTTTTGAAAACTCAATGTAATTAAAGAGTCCAAAATCATCATAATCCTTCGAATCAAATTGTTCATCCGTTTCGGTTGAATCTTCTTCTTGTGCAGCTATCGGAATAGAAAAAACAATTGCAAGGATAACCAGAAAAGCAATCTTCTTTAACATAAGGTCTCCTAATTAGATTTTTGTGTTAATGTGATATTCGCCGACTTTGTTTCTATTTTTATTTTCCCATTACCGGAACCGACTTTCCCGGAAGCCGTAGTAGAACTGCTTGTCTTTTTAATATCAACCGGAAGATCGGAAAAAATGTTTCCATATTCGGCAGATAAATTTATCTCACCGGAATATCCGCCGGGCATTTCTACATTCACGTTCCCATAATCATTTTCGATATCTATTTCCGCCGGAACAGTAATGAGTTTTAACTCAACCTTACTTGACTGATCTTTTATAAAGATATTTTGTGAAGAGAGTTCGCGGACAAATACTTTGGAATAATTTGACTTAATGTTCAAATTGCCGGTAATTTTTTCTCCATAAATATCAGCGGACGTTCCATCTATTTTTACATCCCCTTTTATGTTCCGCATTTCCATTGGCGAATAAAGACTCTCAATGTTTAAATTGCCTGCAACATTTTCAAGAACGAGTTTACCGCTTTGTCCTTTTATAAAAATATCTTTGGCGCTTTTACCCGTAACCGATTTAATAGAAATAGTCGCATAAGCGGCATCAACCTTTACGCCGTCAACATCTTTAACGTTGATGGTTCCTCCCTGATTGCGGATATCAACAAAGCCGTTAACCCTATCGATTTGCATGGTTGAATAAGCCGAGTTAATTCTAAGATCGCCGCCAATATCACTAATAATCTGTTTCCCGGACTTTGAATTAATAGAAGTGTTTTGGGTAATTCCCCTTAAAACGATATCTGAATAATCTCCATTAATATCGAGCGAACCGGAAAGTCCGTTTATATCAATGTCTGAGTTAATACTTTTTAGGATCAAATTGCCGGCACAATCGGTAATTTTAATTTTCCCGTAATTGTTCTTGATTTTATTTAAAACAGTACAATTCTTTACTTCAATTGTGTTGCCTATCCCGGAAAGTTCAACCGCTCCTCGCATTTCTTCAAGAGAAATTGAACTGTATTGAAATCCGGATTTAAAGGGATTATTTCTCGGCACGAATATTTCCCCTTCGAGGTTAGAATTTTCATAAAAAAACATTCTGAATTTTATTCCGAGAAAAGACGACCATGTGCTTTCGTTGCCCATTCTTTTAGATGAAATAATTAACTGGGAATCGCTTTCAGAGGAAATAATATCGAACGATTTGATAACGCTCTCTTCATATTCATCTTTTGATGAAGAAAAGGAAAATTTCACTTTCACATAAACTTCATCTTTATCCCACGATTTGATAGTAATGTGTGAACCGCCTAAATCAGCAATTTCTATTCTCTGATTTGGTTTAGCCGGGAAACGTTTTTCTACAACTTTTGTTCTTGCCAAAGAGGAAAAGGTTAAAGCAAAAATCAAGACCAAGTAAAATGAAAAAGTTTTCATATATCGATTTCTCCTTTATCAATAATTTCCTGAAGCACTTTCAACTTTGCGGCATAAAGCTGTCGCAAATGCATTTGTTTCAATGGACTTAAATCCGTTGTTCCCGTTTCACTTTTTATTATTGATATATTTTCATCAAGGTATTTTAATTGTTCCTCTTTCAAATTAACAAATGCTTTTACATTCTCGGACTTCTGCGAAGTTAGTTCAAATGAAGGAATTACTTTTTGAAATTCTCGAATGGCAGATTGGTAAGCGTTGTCCAACTTCACTTCTTCCGGTTTCATATTATAGAGTACATTTTTCGCGGTTGAATAAACTCCGATAACCGCAAAAATAAAAACGAAGGAAGCGGCTATACCATAATAGAAGCTGCGCATATCACTTATATGAAAAACTGCTTTTTTGTGCGGATTAATGTTCCGGTTAATTCCATTCCAGATTTCTTTTTGCTGTTTCTTTTTAGGACTATCATCATCCGAATAAAATTTAGATTTATCTATCATAATTATTTCTCCGATTCATTCCATTTATTTCGTAACCAAACTTTGGTGCGCGTTAAAATTGTTCTTGAAGCGCTTTCTTTTATGTTCAACATTTCGCTAATCTCCGCATGCGAATATCCTTCAATTTCATAAAGAATAAAGACCATCCGTTTAGCTTCGCTCAATTCCAGCAACCAATCCTTCATCACTAATTCCCATTGAAGATCTCTGTCTTCCATCTCCGAAGCAATTTCAACTTCATCAACGGATATATTTTTAATTGGATTTGCTTTTCTGAAATCCATCTTCATTTCATTAATGGCGATCTTGAACAGCCAGGTTTTAAAAAGAGAGATGCCGTCAAACCGATTAATATTTTCATAAGCTTTTATGAATGCCCGCTGTACCCAGTCTTCAACTTTTGAATTATCAATCGAGAACTGCTTCATAAACATGAAAAGTGGCGATACATTATTTTTGTAAAGCTCTTTAAAAGCATTCCGGTCTCCGTTTTTTATACGTTTAACCAGGTTTATTTCTTCAAGCATAAAGATTTATTTTGTTTGATTATTAGATGCCGTGGACTTGTGAAACGCTACAACAAAATTAAAGTTTTTTTGATTTGAAGCTAATAGAGTAGAAAGGATATCCATAGAAAAAAGTCAAGATAAAATTTTGGTGTTGTCCAAAATTTTCAGTTGTTTTTTCAAAATATCTTTTTGAAAAATAAAAAAATACTCCGTTTTTCCACAGTTAAGAAATTGGAAAGAATTTCCGCAAACTCAACCGTTCTTAAATAGCCGTAAGATTTGTGAGGATTGCGACCCCCGGAATTTACGTAATTATTTTTCACTAATTTGTCAATAACTTTTACACCATTCGAATTGCTTTTATAAATATCCGAAAGCAGATGAACGAGCGCAATCGGATCCTCCGGGTCGCTTAGGTTGTACCAATTCTTTTTAATGTTTTCCGGTACTTTTAATCTGTTATGGAAATTGTGGTTATGCTCTTTTTCAATTTTCTTCATTACATATTTCTGCCCGAGCGGAGATCCGAGCGTTACCAAAGTGTCAATTGTAATTCCGTCTGATTTATCCAGCAAAGCATCATGCGAGATCATCGAACCCATAGAATGGGCAATAAGCAGAATTTGTTTATGCTTGTGTTTTTTCAAAACAGTGGTCAAACGTTCCATCATTACATCTCTTATCAGCCGTTTTTCTCCCTGATAATAAAAGTCGGCTTGAGAAAAATATGCTTCAAGTTCTTTCAAGTTGTAATGAATAAATATATCGGTTATGGTAGGATACTCTAAAGACATCACCCCGTTGACGATTATTTTTTCATAATATTTTTCAAGATAATCAACAGCTTTTTTTCTTAGACCGGGAATTTCATCTGTGGGAAGGTTTTGTTCGGCAGCGTATTTTTCTTTTTGATAAAGAGAGTTCTTATTGCTGGAGTCATCGGGAAGAAGTGGTTCTTTGTTTAGAATATCCGCCCAATAAACAAGTTCAAAATCAAAATGCTGGCTGGATAAACTTAGTTTATTCAACCCTTCATTAATGCTCTGCAGCCACCATTCTTTTAGAAGATTTTTGGGAGGTTTGTTCCCGATTCCATGAATACCGATGATTATTTTAGACATACTTCGCATGCAAACATAAATTAACGTTAGCAATTTATGGAAAATAAAATGATCAACGCTTAGTAATATTTATTTTTTGAAAAATAAAATCCTTTATTTTCTAGCTAATCTCATAAATGAAACTTGCCAAAAGATAAAATTCGACTTCAATGATTATATTGCTTCCACGAAAAAAATATTTTTTTACAAAAAAAGGTAAGAAGATTGATATTATTAAAACGATCAAGTCGGGCAATTGCTCTCCCGCTTTAGGCGAGGGGGAGGAAAGTCCGAACTCCACAGAGCGAAGTGCCGGATAACGTCCGGGCATTAATTTATTGATGACGGAAAGTGCCACAGAAAAAATACCGCCCCGGTGTAAACCGGAGTAAGGGTGAAATGGCAGAGTAAGAGCCTACCGCTCTAAAAGTAATTTTAGAGGTTCCTGAAGAGGAAGTGGCGTCTCGGCGCCATCAGGGTAAACCCCACTTGGAGAAAGGTCAAATAGGAAAGTTTTCTCCCGATCTCGATCGGGTGGACGAAGTTGCTCGCTTTGTTTAGCTTTCGGGTAGACCGATCGAGGGTTGAAGTAATTCAACTCCCAGACAAATAATTGCCGTCCCGGCTTTGCCTGCCTGACGTCAGGCAGGTCGGGATTACAAAATTCGGCTTATAGACTTGATCGTTTATTTTGTCTCTTCTTTTATTAACATGATTGAAAAACGATGGAAAGTGAAAGAGGTTGCTGATCTGTTTGAGATCGACTACTTAGCTGACTCTCTTAATATTTCCGAAATCCTGGCTAAATTGCTTGTCCTCCGTGATATTAAAACTTTTTCTCAGGCTAAAAATTTTTTCAGAGCGTCTCTGGATGATCTGCATGACCCGTTCTTAATGGACGGAATGGAAGCGGCTACACATCGTGTAATTGAGGCTGTTACAAACCAGGAAAAGATTCTTGTTTATGGAGATTATGATGTGGATGGGACAAGTTCTACCGCCATGCTCTTCATGTTTCTGCAAAAGTTAAATGCGAATGTTGACTATTTTATTCCGAATCGGGTAAAAGAAGGTTACGGGATTTCTGTGCAGGGAATTGATTACGCTAAAGACCTTGGCGTAAAACTGTTGATCTCTGTCGATTGCGGTATTACTGCAATTGAAGAAGTCGAGTATGCAAAAACATTTGGGATCGATGTAATTATTTGCGATCATCATCAACCAAAAGAAACATTACCGGACTGTTATGCGTTGCTTGATCCGATTAAACCTGGCTGCAATTATCCATACAAATATCTTTCCGGAGCGGGGGTTACATTTAAACTGATTCAAGGAATTTGTGAACGTATCGGAAAGCGTGAAGAACCAATGCAA
This sequence comes from Ignavibacteria bacterium, assembly GCA_030693705.1. GTDB lineage: Bacteria > Bacteroidota > Ignavibacteria > Ignavibacteriales > Ignavibacteriaceae > UBA1563. The sequence goes on from JAUYAB010000063.1 coordinate 105,611, forward strand.
TATTTAGACCTCGTTGCACTTGCAGGAGCTGCGGATATTGTTCCCCTGACAGATGAAAATAGAATTCTTGTTAAAGAAGGTTTAGCACAAATAAACAAAACACCCCGACCTGGAATTAAAGCATTGCTCGACAGCGCAAAAATAATTCCGGGGAATCTCAACTCCGGTCAAATAGTTTTTGCTCTTGCGCCAAGGATAAATGCCGTAGGGCGTTTAAGCGAAGCCAAAACCGCGGTTGAACTGATGATAACAGAAGACGATATTGAGGCAACACGATTAGCTTTAGTTTTAGAAAAAGAGAATTATGAAAGAAGAAAAATTGATGTTGACACGTTAGCCGAAGCGGTTGAAAAGGTCATAGACAGCGTTGATATTGTTGAAGATTTAGCTATCGTCCTTCACGAAGAAAATTGGCATCCGGGTGTTATCGGTATTGTTGCATCACGCTTGGTTGAAAAATATTACAAACCTACAGTAATGCTAACCACTATTGACGGCATCGCGAAAGGCTCCGCGAGAAGTATTGCAAGTTTTAACATTTATGAAGCGCTGAAAGAATGCGAAGATGTGTTGATCCATTTTGGCGGGCACGAAGCCGCTGCCGGTTTAGCCGTTGAAATTGACAAAATTGATGAGTTCCGGGAAAGATTCCAAAAAATCGTAAAAGAAAAAATTGACCGGAATGATCTAATACCCGAAATAACAATTGATTCAAAAATTAAATTATCCGAAATTACGGCTAAGTTTATTAGAATTGTCGAACAGTTCTCCCCTTTTGGTCCAAGAAATATGCGCCCGGTGCTTTGGGCTGAAGATATACGCGCAACTTCATCCCGAGTAATCAGCGGTAAACATTTGGTGCTAACGATCAAACAAGAAGACTGCGATAAAGTTTTTGATTGTATCGCATTTAACATGGCGGAATTTGCTCCTTTGATTAATGGCGGTAGTATCAAGTTTGATACAGTGTTTTCAATCGACCAAATGATTAAAGACGGAAAAGTGTTTCCGCAATTCAGAATTAAAGACATTAAAATAAAAGAAAATAAATAGGAGAATTTCTTATGTCAGGTCACTCAAAATGGGCAACAATAAAAAGGAAAAAAGGGGCGGCAGACGCCAAACGCGGTAAAATATTTACCAAACTGATCAAAGAAATTACCATCGCTGCCCGTCAAGGCGGCGGTGATGCCAACGGAAATCCGAGATTACGCCTTGCCATCGATAATGCAAAAGCCGCAAACATGCCTGCAGACAACATCGAACGTGCGATCAAAAAAGCGACAGGTGAACTTGAAGGCGTTTCTTATGTTGAATTAATGTATGAGGGTTACGGACCGGGCGGCATTGCAATTCTTGTTGAAGTTGCTACCGATAATAAAAATCGCACCGTTGCGGAAGTACGACACATCTTCAGTAAAATTGGCGGAAGCATGGGAGAATCCGGCTCCGTTGCGTGGATGTTTGAGAGAAAGGGAATAATCACCGTTAAGCGCAATAACAAAAGCGAAGACGACGTGATGGAAATTGTTCTTGATGCCGGAGCCGATGATATGCAAACCGAAGAAGAAATTTTTGAAGTTACAACTTCGCTTGAATCATTTGAAACCGTTAGAAAAATTTTGCTTGATAAAACTTTAGAAATTGAAAACGCATCTCTTGAGTGGATCGCTAAAAACACACTTGCAGTTGCCGGAGAAGATGCCGAGAAAATTGTTAAGTTAATTGAAACGCTTGAAGATAACGATGACGTGCAGAATGTTTTTTCTAATGCTGATATTCAAGAATAAGAAAAGTATTTAGAAAGTACTTGTCAAGTTTATCAAGGTAAAATCTTTCAGCAAAAATTGTTAATTTTTAGTAACAAATAAACAACAAATCCTATGGAAACGATAAAAGCTACATATCACGATGGTTTGCTTTTTCCGATTGATACTCTAAACTTAAAAGATATAAAGGAAAAAGTCATTAAAGTAAAAATTGTGGAGAAGGAGAACATATCTCCAGCAATGAAGAAGCGAAAGCTGAAAAAGCTATTTAACGAGTTACATCAATCAAATCCTTTTTCTGGTATTAAAGACCCTGTTGCCTGGCAAAAAAAAATTAGAGTTGATCGTGCATTATCTGATTGACAGCAACATTCTTATTTATGCTTGCAGTGACGAATATATATTTGTTTCAGAATTTATTTACGAAAATCTTCCTCTAATTTCTATCATCTCGAAAATTGAAGTGCTTGGATATCACAATTTAAAGCAAAGAGATAAAATCATCTTATCAAACATAATAGATATATTACAGATCGAAAAACTCAGTGAAGATATCGTAGATAAAGCTATCGAGTTAAGGCAAAAACATCGGCTAAAACTCGGTGATGCTATTATTGCTGCTACTGCACTTGTAAATAATGATGTTCTAGTAACAAGAAATATTCGTGATTTCAGAAAAATTCAGGATTTGAAGATATTAGATTTATTTACCGATAGAAAAGACTAATAATCCATTTATGATTATCCTCGGAGTTGATCCCGGAACAATAAAAACCGGTTACGGCGTGATTCAGTATCAGAAAAATGAACTGAAACTTTTACATTTCGGAATAATCAATCTTGTAAAAGAAAAAACACTTCCGGACAAACTGCAAATTATTTATGGCGAGTTGACCCGGTTAATTAAAATTTATAAGCCAACGGATTTTTCGATCGAGACAGCATTTTACGGAAAGAACATTCAATCAGCAATGAAGATCGGATATGCACGCGGAGTTTCACTTTTAGCCGCTGTTCATCACCAACTATTTATAGGTGAATATTCTCCGCGTGAAATTAAAAAATCAATCGTCGGAACGGGAGCCGCTTCAAAAGAGCAAGTAAATTTTATGGTGAAAACGCTTTTAAATGTGCGCGATGAAATTCCGTTTGATGCAAGCGATGCGCTTGGCGCGGCAATTTGCCATGCGTTTAGAAAAGATAAACAGGCTCCTTCTTCAAAAAGTTGGAAAGCTTTTGCCGAAGCTTTTCCCGAAAGAATAATTGAATAACCATGATTGGATTTTTAAAAGGAAAAATAATTTCGCTTAAACCGACAAAGATCATTCTTGATGTGAACGGAGTCGGATATTTGGTTTTCATCTCCATCACTACGTTTGAAAAAATTTCTTCACTCGCAGAGGTTTCACTCTTTATTCACACGCATGTGAAAGAGGACAGTCTTTCGCTCTTTGGATTTTTTTCAGAATCTGAAAAAGAAATGTTCGAGCTTCTCATTTCAATTTCAGGCATCGGTCCAAAATCTGCGCAAACAATTCTCTCCGGCATTTCGGTTGATGAGTTGAAAGAGGCAATTGAATTTGCGAACATCGGTAGGTTAATAGCAATTCCCGGCATCGGAAGAAAAACTGCCGAAAGATTATTGATCGAACTCCGGGGAAAAGTTGAGGGGATTTCTTCTGTTGGGGGAACTGTTGAACCAAAATCAAATATAAAAAGTGAAGCAACCGCCGCCCTCACAACGCTTGGTTATAATGTTAAACTTGCAGAAAAAGTTGTTAGAGAAATCAGCACGGAAAACCCGGAAATAAGTTTGGAAGATATTATCCGTAAATCTCTTTCGGTGTTGAATAAATAATTAACTCACGTTACGCAAAAGATTGAATTGGTTTCTTAATCATAATCTTAATCTTTTTCATACCTGTCAGCCTTTGGCTGAATCTGCATTAATTACAAAAAAACGAGTAGGATTAAGAAAACGATTATGATTAAGCATTCTTTCGCTTTATAACTGTATAAGGTGAGTAATTAAGGGAAGAATTTATAAATATCTTTTCGGTGTGCGATTATTTCAACAATTAAAATTTCATCGACGAGTTGTAGCCCCAATCTATAGTTTCCAAATCTCACTTTAAAGAAATGTCTATACCCCTTCATTTGTTCAATTTTTCCTATCGATGCTAAAGTTGCTGCTCCGGGAAGAACTTCAAAAACAAATTTTTCAACTTCAATACGTGGATTTTGGGGAAGTTGCGCTAATTCTTTTAAGAATCTTTTCCTGTATTCAACTTTCATTTTTATTGTTTAAAGAATTGTAAAAAATTTTAGCTTCTTTTACCGACAAAGTTTCTTCATCGCTATTTTCGGAAATAAGTTTTGCCAATCCATAGTTCTCCAAAACTTCTTCAATTTGCGTAAATGTTTCTATGTCAATTTGAACGGCTACTTTATTGTTTTCTTCATCAACAATAAATTTTTTCTTTACATCGAACATAATCACTCCGGTTATCTTTCCAAATCTAACTTATCGCCATTAATAATTCAACTTATTTCCGTTTCTATCTTTGCAACGTTTGCAATTTCGCCTTCAAGCTTATCTCCTTTATTTAAGCCGCTAACACCGGATGGAGTTCCCGTGAAAATTAAATCCCCTTCTTCCAGCGTCATCCGCGAAGAAATGTAAGAAACAAGTTCGTCCGGTTTGAACATCATTTTATTTAATGTTTCTTTCTGGCGGATTTCTCCGTTCACTTTAAGTGAAATTGTTTCTTCGAAATTCAAATCATATTCTTCTTTTAAAATGAAATCCGAAATAACCGCGGATGTATCAAAACATTTTGAGATCGTCCAGGGATTTCCTTTATCCTTTGCTTGATTTTGCAAATCGCGAAGCGTCATATCCAGACCAATACCATAACCAATAATGGCTTCGTTCGCTTCTTCAATTGAAGCGTTGGTAATTTTTTTGCCGATGAGAAGCACAAGTTCAATTTCGTGATGCAGATTGTTGGAAAAAGACGGATAGATGATTTTCTCGCCGGAATAAATCATTGCGGATGTAGGCTTTAAAAACAGCACCGGCTTTTCTTCCGCTTGATGCCCGAGTTCTTTTATATGTTCCATATAATTTCTGCCGACGCAAACAATCTTCCCGACATCAAATGCCCGTTTTTTATCGTTCGTAAAAACTTTTTTCATTTTATTTCTTTCTTTTAGTTTAGGATTGCTGAATTTAAACCGATGACAAAATTTCTTTCGCCGCGGTAATTTATTTTCCACGAAAATTCTAACGCGATCGGGAAAAGCTGATGCCCGATGCTGAAACCGTTTTCATAAAACGGTGTTTTAAAAGCTTTATATTGGTACAATAAATTTTTCTTCCCTTCCGGACTTACATCACTTACTGCCGCATTGAAGAAATAATTTACCTGGAGATTTAATGATTTCAAAAATGAAATCCCGATCAGTCTAAATATTTCATCTCTAAAATTATGCACTAAATGAAAAGTGAGAACTCGATCTCCAACAACTTCATTTAAACCCAGAGTACGGAACGAGTACCCTTTACCAAGCGAAGTAATATTGCCGGGAAGTGAATAATAATTTTGGAACGGAAGCGCCCCGGCTGCATAAAATCCACTTAACCGGAATTGTAAACCGGCTGTGTTAAACGTAGCAAAACCACTGCTGATTCCAGCTTCGTACAAAGTAAAATTGAAATCATTGTTAAAAATATTTTTCTGCGCAATGGTTATGTCTCCGTCTATAATCAAATTCCCATCAGTGCCGCCGGCTCTATGGCGAAATTTGCCGTCTTCAATATAATCGCGGAAATCAATTGTAAAACCGGTCTTAATTGAGTTGACTAACCCATTCGATATTTGCTGATTTTCTCGAAATGTTTTCTTCCTCGCAAAAAAAGAGAACTCTGTGTTTTTTACTGCTGATAAATCTTTTTGTTGTTGAAATCCTACCCGCAATTTTAGCACCGGAAAAACTTCACCCCTCATCATCATTGAGAAGCCGGTTGAATAATAAAAATCATTAAATTCATATTTTGCCAACAATGAACTTAACGTTGAAAATAAATCGCCGTAAGAAGAAGAATTTTCAAAGAGAATTGAAGTTCTTTTAAATACGTTTACCGAAAGAGAATATGTTCGGTAATCGCCGAAATAATATTGTGAAGACAATTCAGATTTAAATCTTTTATCTGCAAATCCATAACTCGTTGTTAAAGATGTTCGCAGACGTTGGTCTAATAAATCATAAAAGAAGAAGCCGAAATCAATCGCGTTTCCTTCAACCCGGTTAAAGTGATATAGCCCCAATGGTCCCGCGGTAGAAAAGTGTTTTGAAAATGTTACACGGTTTGAGAACCATGAAAATTCATCCCAAAAAGAAAATGGAATTGCCGAAATTGAATCGATTCTTTTGTAGGCGATGAGTTCTTCCTCTGTGTTTGGAATATGCTGGATTGAATCCCAATAAGTCGAATCTTTTTTATCTGCGTCCGTTAACACCGTAATAATTGCTTTGTCAAAGAAGTCTTCGGAAATATCTTTATTAATTTCGTAATTGTTAAGCAGCGTGTTCAGTTCAAATCCGAACTTTGCAAGCCCCAAAACATCGGCTTCAATTGCAAGATGATAATCGACGGGCATGTATATATTATCGTATTGATCAAACTGTTGATCAATAATGATTTTCTTAAATATTCCACTAAAGTTTGCAGCTTTGTTCAAACTTAAATTTACTTTTACAAGATCGAAATTCTTTCCCGTAATATAAATGTCGCCAACAAATCCGGGATCAAGTGAGTCGGCAGGAGTCATAAAAATTTTATAGATCGTATGATAGTCTTGCGCAAGCGTATCTTTTAAGGTAAAAGAATAATACTTGGCAGATTTATCATCAAGCGGTCCGGTCATTTTTCGCCCAAAGAAATTTAGGTCGTCCGCGTAAAAATTCTGGATCAGCCTTCCGCCGGTTAAAATATTTATTGATGAAGGGAAGTTTGCGCTCTGTTTTCTCGCAACAATAACTTCTTTCAACTTATGAGGAGCTTTATAATAACCGGTACTTTGATTTTCAAGAATGCCGGCGATTTTTAATTCGGCAGAATCTTTCGACCCGACTCCGAGTGAAACCGAATTTCCACTTGCATTAATCTTATCTTCAGTTTTGAGACTTCCTTTTGTGTAGGAAGAATATTGGTAACTCTTTAATTTGTCCGCCCGCTCCAATTTTCTTTTGATCGCCCTGCGAATAATTGCGTAAGCGGGATTCTCTTCCGCTAATACAAGCACTTCAGAGAGTTGCAGTGAAGAAGGAACTAATTTAATTTTTACTACTTCCTTACTCTTTGAAGATAGAATTTCGGTTGTATCGGTATGATAGCCGATAAAACTCGTTATAAGTTTTTGAACATTTGAAGAAGTTTTGATTTCAAAAAAACCTTCTTTGTTTGTAATGCTTCCTGTTGAGGTATTTGCTACACGCACGTTAGCGAAAACTAACGGTTCCCCGGTAACAGCATCAACTACTTTACCGCGGAGAGAAATATTGGTTTGTGCGGGGTCTAAAGTAGAAATTAAAAATATGAGAAGAATAAATGTTCCGTATGCTAATTTCATTTAACCAGCCTTTACTTTGCTGTAAAAAGATTTTTTTAATTATTTTACAAAATAAATTTACAGTAAAAATTGTGAAAGTGAAATTTGATGAACGGGAAAATAATTAAAGCGGTAGTTTTTGATCTTGGCAATGTGCTCATTCCTTTTGATTATTCAATTGCAGTAAACAGATTGAATGTAATCGAAAAGAATCTCGGTGAAGTGTTTTATTCTTTTTATAAAGCTAATTATGAAGTTCATCGTTCATTCGAGCACGGCGATTTGTCTAAAGAAAAATTCATTTCGCTTATGCTCAACGCTTTGCATAATAAAATTGATGAAGAAACCTTCTGCAAAATTTATTCTGAAGTATTTACCGTTAATCAAAGTGTCGCTTCCCTTCTGCAAAAATTAAAAAAGAATTATAAATTAGTTTTACTTTCAAACACGAACGCAATACATAAAAAATATGGGTGGGAACAATATGGTTTTATAAAATATTTTGATAAACTTATTCTTTCTCACGAAGTAAATGCTGTTAAACCGGAAGAAAAAATTTATAAAGCGGTTGAAACCTTTACCCGATTACTTCCCGAAGAACACATCTTTATTGATGATGTTCTTGAGTATGTAAACGGAGCAAAAAATTTAGGTTGGGATGGAATTCTATTTGTAGGATATGCGAATTTGATCGAAGAACTTCAGAAAAGGAATATTCAATTTTAGTGAAAGGAAAAACTGCCCATCCTTACCTCAGAGAAGCCAAACTCAAAAGAAATAATGAACATCGAACAAGGAATGAAGAATATTGAAGAGAAAAAACTTCATCATTCGTTGTTCCTTGTTCAATGTTCGATATTCAATTTCAAAAATATTGTTCTACCAATTATTACAATCGTACAAATCAAATAATGGTAATAACTTTTTAAAATTAATCTACTCTTAAAATTACTACTCTTCTGTTTTTAGCTCTTCCTTCTTCCGTTCGGTTGTCGGCAATAGGGTAATCGGGTCCCATTCCACGAACAGTGAAACGGTTCTTGCTAATTCCTTTTGAGACGAAATAACTAACAACAGCGTTTGCTCGCTTAGACGAAAGTTTTTTATTATTTGCAGCAGAACCGGCATTGTCAGTATGCCCTTCAACTAACCATTTGGAAGTTTTTTCTTCAAGCATTGTTTGAGCAATTTTATCCAAATCGCCATAAGCAGCCGGTAATAAAATTGCACTACCCACTCCGAATGAAGCGCCGGCGCTAAGAACTACTTCCTTAACTACCGGAACTTCTTTTATAATTTCAACTTTCTTAATTGGACAACCCGATTCATCAACTTGTTCATTCTTCGGAGTGTTCGGACATTTATCGAGATAATCCGGAACGCTATCTCCGTCACTATCAAGCGGACAGCCATATTTATCAACTTGAACTCCAACTGGAGTGTTCGCGCATTTATCGAGATAATCAGGAATGCCATCGTTATCTGCATCTAACGGACAGCCGAATTCATCTACCAAAACTCCTTTTGGTGTATTTGGACAAATATCTATATAATCAGAGATGCCGTCGTTATCTGTATCTAACGGACAACCTTTTTTATCGACTTTTACTTTTTCAGGAGTATCGGGACACTTGTCTAAATAATCCGGGACACCGTCTTTGTCTGAATCGATTGGACAACCAAGAAGATCAACCTTAATTCCTTTAGGTGTATTCGGGCACAGATCTCTTGAATCGACAACTCCGTCTTCATCGGAATCTTGTTCGCCAAAAAACGAAAACGAAAATCCTAAAGCGCCAAAAAGAATTGCGTCTTTACTTGTGCCGTAGAGTTTGTCGTCAAAATAATCGTTCGGACTTATCTGAACACCGCTGCTGAAATTCATCGTAAGGTTATCAGTTAAAAGAATTCTCATCCCAAATTCTGCGTTGTAATCAAGTTCACTTTTTTTGTAAACAAATTTGTTAAGAGTTTTTCCGTCATCACCTTTAGGACTAAACCACGTATAAGTTGCACCCGCAAAAACATAGGGGAAAACCGCTTCACCCAATGACAATGCATAAACAATTCCACCGCCGGCTACTCTTAAATCTGTTCTGAATTCATACGGCGTTGCAGACTTGTCTTTTCCTTTTAAATATCCGGCGCCGCCATAAGCACGAAAACCGAAAGAACTTTTAGAGTATGTTGGAAGAAAAAATTCGACCATTCCCTTCCCGAGAAAATCGAGAGAGAAATCTTTATAATCGGTTAATCCGTAAGTAACTCCGCCTTCCATTGTAAATACTAATGTTCCGGTAAACGGATGATAAATTTTCTTTTGCAGTGATTGTGAAAAGAAAACTTGGTTGAAGCCAAGAATAAAAACCGACAGAAACAATATTTTACGCAGCATACATTCTCCTAAATAGTCAGTTTAAAAACCTCTTTTTAAAACCTTTTCAAGATCAGCTTGAATCATCACTTTAACCAAATCTTCAAACTTTGTTTCCGCTTTCCAGCCTAATACTTTTTCAGCTTTTGCCGGATCGCCGATGAGCAGATCAACTTCTGTCGGGCGGTAATAATTTGGATCAACCTTGATGAGAGTTTGTCCAATCTTCAAATCATTTGTTAATTGATACTGGAAAGTTTGCGAATCTGTTCCGGCAAGCTTTGCGGCTTTAGATAAATCAATCTTGCTGATAATTCCCTTTTCATTTTCGGCTTCACCTTGCCAGCCTATCTCAACACCCAGTTCGCGGAAAGTATATTCAACAAACTCTTTTATGGTATGTGTTTCTCCGGTTGCGAGTACAAAATCTTCAGCTTTATCGTGATTTAATATCCGCCACATTCCTTCACAATATTCGGGAGCGAAACCCCAATCACGTTTTGAATGAATATTACCAAGCGAAAGCGATTGCTGCAATCCGGCGACGATACGAGAAGCCGCGCGGGTAATTTTTCTCGTTACAAAAGTTTCTCCGCGGCGGGGTGATTCATGATTAAACAAAATTCCGTTGCAAGCAAAAAGATTATAGGCTTCGCGGTAATTTACAATTATCCAGTAGCCGTAAAGTTTTGCAACTCCGTATGGAGAGCGAGGATAAAAAGGAGTTTTTTCCGATTGCGGGACTTCCTGCACTTTTCCATACAACTCGCTTGTTGATGCTTGATAAAATCTAACTTCGCGCAAACCGACTTCTCTTATCGCATCTAGAAAACGAAGCGTGCCGAGTGCATCAACTTGTCCGGTATAATCGGGAATTTCAAAAGATACTTTAACGTGACTCTGCGCCGCCAAATTATAAATTTCGTCCGGTTCAATTTGTTCTAAAAGACGATTGAGATTACTCGTATCAACTAAATCTCCGTAATGAAGAAATAGTTGTTTGTTCATTATCTCGCGGTTGTTATAAAGATGGTCTATCCTTCCGGTGTTAAACGAACTGCTTCTGCGGATAATTCCGTGAACTTCGTAACCTTTTTCAAGAAGAATTTCGGTCAAATAACTTCCGTCTTGTCCGGTGATACCTGTGATAAGCGCTTTTTTCATTATTCCTAATTCCTAATTTTTAATTTTTAATTTTTAATTCCTAACACACCATACACAAAATGAAAAATTATCTTAGTGTTTCATTGTGCCCTTAGTGCCTTAGTGGTAAGAAAACCTTTACCACTAAGACACTTAGCACACTAAGTTTCACTAAGAAATTAATAAGCCGCTATCTTTTATGCTCAACAATTCAAATTTGCGTAAAATGAGTTTCTAATTGATTTATAAACCATTCATACGTTTTTTTTATTCCTTCTTCAAGAGAAGTTTTGTGATTCCAGCCGAGATTATGCAAACGGGAAACATCCATTAATTTTCTTGGAGTGCCGTCGGGTTTGGTAGAATCATAAATAATTTCACCGGAAAATCCAACGATCTTTTTAATGAGTTCTGCTAAATCTGCAATTGTTAAATCTTCTCCGATGCCTATGTTGATATGCGTTAATCCTTGTTCGTATAAATCTTTCGCTTCGATTTTTTCCATCAGATAAAAGATGGCGTCGGCTAAATCATCCACAAACATAAACTCGCGCAACGGTTTTCCTGTTCCCCAAAGTTCAACGGAAGATTTTCGTTCTGCTTTTGCTTCGTGGAATTTCCTCATTAACGCCGGAAGAACATGCGAAGTTTCCAAATTAAAATTGTCATAATATCCAAAAAGATTTGTAGGCATTACCGAAAAGAAATTAGCACCGTATTGTCGGTAATAACTTTCACACAATTTTATTCCGGCAATCTTTGCGATGGCGTATGGCTCGTTTGTCTGTTCCAATAAACCGGTTAAGAGATATTCTTCTTTTAGCGGTTGCGGTGCAAGCTTAGGATAGATGCACGAACTTCCGAGAAAGATCAATTTCTCAACATTATTTTTATAAGCGGCATGAATAATATTCGCTTCGATCATCAGGTTTTCATAAATGAATTGAGCGCGGTAAGTATTGTTTGCAACTATTCCACCGACTTTTGCTGCTGCAACGATTACCAGTTCCGGTTTTTCTTTTTCAAATAACTCCTCAACTTCCGTTTGTCGAATTAAATCTATTTCGGGATAATTCCGTGTAACGATGTTTTGATAACCCGCAGCAGTTAATCTCCGGTAAATTGCAGAACCGACCATTCCATTATGACCGGCTAAATAAATTTTTTTTCCGTTCAATTGAGACAATAGAAACTCCAAGAAATGTTTTTCGTATAAATTTTATCTAACACATACGGAAAATAAGAAAAAAGAAGGATAAGACAATTGGGTTGTTCTCAGTAATCAGTCCACCGCGGCGGATCAGTTTTCAGGATGTTAGAGTTGCAACCTTCAAGGTCTGCGTGTTTTTTTGTCCTCTGACCTTGAAGGTTAATACCGCATAATAAAACCTACTTTAAAACTATCATCTTCCTCGTCTGCACAAAATTACCTGCTCGAAGTTGATAAAAATATATGCCGCTCGCAAATTGCCGACTGCCGCTTGTCAACTGAAACTCTACCCGGTGTATTCCTGCCGACTGGTTTTCATTTACCAACGTTGCTACTTCGTTTCCAAGTACATCATAAACTTTTAATGTTACAAAACTGCTGACTACCAACTGCCAACTGATGATTGTACTCGGATTAAACGGATTTGGATAATTCTGTGAAAGTAAAAACCCTGTTGGAGAAATATTTTTTTTATCTTCTTTAACTGAAACTACACCGCCTTCTTTAAAAACTGCTAAACCGCTAGCCCCAATCCACTTGTTTCCTAAATTGTCAATAGCTATTTCGTTAACAAAGTTTGTAGGTAAGCCCGAATTTGCAGTGGTATAAATCACCCAGTTCGTGCCGTCAAATTTAACAAGTCCGCCATAAGTTCCAATCCACTTATTTCCTGAATCGTCTATTGTTATTGACGCTATATTGTCATTAGGCAAGTCAGAATTTGAACTATTATAAACCATCCAGTTAATGTCATCATATTTGATAAGCCCTCCGGCATATGTCCCAATCCACTTATTTCCCAATCCATCTATTGTTATAGATAAGACAGTGTTATAAGATGGCAAACCTGAATTTGAACTGTTATAAACCGTCCATGTGGCGCCGTCAAATTTGGCAAGTCCACCACCACTGGTTCCAATCCACTTATTTCCCGAACCATCTATCGCTATTGACCTGACATAGTTATTAGGCAATCCTGAATTTGAGGAAGTATAAACCGTCCAGTTAGTCCCGTCAAATTTCGCAAGTCCTAAAAAAGTTCCGATCCATTTATTTCCGGAATCATCAATCGCTAACGAAAATACGGTATTAAAAGGTAATCCGGAGTTAGAACCATTATAAACCGTCCAGTTAACACCATCAAATTGTACAAGTCCGCTATCTGTCCCAATCCATTTGTTCTCTGAATTATCGATTACTATTGATCTAACAACATCATTAGACAAACCCGAATTTGAGCTGTCATAAACCGTCCAACTAGTGCCATCAAATTTGGTAAGCCCACCGCCATAAGTTCCTATCCACTTATTCCCCGATCCATCAAATGCAATTGCCCCAATTCCGTAATGTGGTAACCCGATTGCATAACCCGACCATTTTGTCCCGTCGGATTTGATAAGTCCTTTAGATGTCCCAATCCATTTATTGCCTGAATTGTCTATCGCAATTGAATAGACATAGCTTGCGGGGAAGCGCGAATTTGAAGTAGTATAAACCGTCCAGTTTGAACCATCGAATTTAGCAAGACCACCGCTACCCGAAATTATGCTACTGGTTCCTATCCACTTATTACCTGAATCATCTATCGTAATCGAATTAATTGATATAACAGGCCACTCAGAGTTAGAAGCCGGAAATACTTCCCAGTTTGTGTCGTCAAATTTTGCAAGTACAGAAACATCCTCCCACCCATAAGTCCCAATCCATTTGTTCCCGGCGTCATCAATAGCAATTGCATTTACATAGTTATCCGTCAAACCTGAATTTGATTTGTTATATACCGTCCAGTTGGTACCGTCAAATTTGGCGAGACCGCCATATCTTGTACCTATCCACTTGTTCCCGAAACGGTCAATAGCTACTGACCTGATGTCTGACAGGGATCCTGAATTTGAACTAATAAAAACCATCCCGTTTGTCTCGTCAAATTTAATAAGCCCATTGGAAGTTCCTATCCACTTATTTCCCAAATCGTCTATTGCGATTGAAGAGATATTGAAAGGTTTTGAAATATCATAAACATCCCAGTTTGTGCCATCAAATTTGACAAGCTTGCCGTCACCCAGAGGGCCTACAGTCCCAATCCATTTATTTCCTGAAGCATCTATTGCAATCGCCTTAATGTAGTTATCCGGTAAACCAGAATTACTTTTGGAATAAAATGTTTCCTCGCCTGTATTTCTGTTGAGTTTAATCAAACCACCCTCCGCTCCTACCCAAAGAATATCTCCCTCAATAACAGTAGAAGTAACTATTTGAACAGTAGGATAATTTATCCACTCCGGGTTTTGTGCATGAAGAGAAAGAGATATAAGAAAAAAGAAAAGTACTATATACAAACGTCCCATTTTTGAACTCCCATTTTTTAAGTGCTTAAATATAAACAAAATCATTGTTGGCTAAAACTAAAATTATTTTCTTCCAAAAACTAAACAAACAGATTCTCCATATTAATCTTTGTAAATCCGTAATTTGAATTGCCCGATTCGCCGCGGCGAATCGTTGCAAGTCATTTAAAGTTACAGACTTCCAAGAAAGCGCTAAAAACTACGTTTTTACCACTTTAAATTGATGTGATATTACCGCGCGCCGGTTAGTTAAGTCTGCGCGCCATATTGCTAATACTGTCCGACGTGTAGTTGAGTCTTTCCGCCATATAGCTGACTCTTTCCGCCATATAGTTAAGTCTTTCCATCGTGTAGTTGAGTCTTTCCGTCGTGTAGTTGAACCTTTCCGCCGTATAGTTGACTCTTTCCGGCGTATAGTTGACTCTTTCCGGCGTATAGTTGACTCTTTCCGGCGTATAGTTGAGTCTTTCCGCCGTCGGAACGTGCCGACAATCACAAAACGAGTTTCTTCTAAAGACCGCTGTTAAATTGCTATTTCGGTTAATTTTATAACTTGGAAGGAGAAGGAAGCAAATTTCTTCTGTTGGTATGCTGCTAAAGTTAATTTGTTCTTACCACTTTGTAGTCAGTTATCAGCAGTGTAGAGTAAAGACGTTGCGCAACATCTCTACCAATAATCTCACTACTTACAGCAACCTCGAGGTCAGGGTAATAATTTAGTCCAAGAGCTCGAAGGTTTGCCTCATTAACTCACTTCATCAAAATGAATTTCTTAGTTTCTACAATACTACCTGCACGCAGTTGATAGAAATACACTCCACTTGCCAATTGCCGACCGCTGACTGCCGACTGAAATTCCACCCGGTGCGTTCCTGCCGACTGGTTTTCATTTACCAACGTTGCTACTTCATTCCCAAGTACATCATAAACTTTTAATGTTACATAACTGCCGACTGCTAACTGCCAACTGATGACTGTACTCGGATTAAAGGGATTCGGGTAATTCTGCATCAGTCCAAAGTCGAGCGGAGTCGAGACTTCATTCTTCACATCTGAAATAATAAATATTGTCGGGTCGGGAATGCCGTCTCCATTTAAATCTGGAGAAATGGTTGCAAGATTTTTTAAACTATCGGGTCCGGCATCGCCGTTTGTATCATCATTGTTTGGGGCGGAATCTCCGGCTCCGTAATCTAAACCTCCGGCAATTAATCCTACAATTTTCAGCACAACATTATTTGGAATTACTCCTGCGCCCAATCCATAAATATCATTCCAAGAAATTGCCAGCTCTGCACCGCGACCCTTGTTGCCGCGCTTGCCATTCATCTGTTTAGAAATATCTTCGGCGGTTTTTCCAATAATTCTGAATAACGAAGGTGTGGTGTGGTAATAATCAGCAATAAAAAAATCGATTGAATCTTCCGATGTAAACCGGAAATTCTTTTGGTAATCTCCAACGTAACCGGACTTTGAATTGAAGTTTGTAATTCCGCCGGGAATCCCCGCATTAATGTAGAGCATCATGGTGTTGTATTTATCATTTAAGAAATAATCAACACCAAGATAAAGCGAATCGGAATCCCACGTTGCGTACAAACCGATCAATTCATTATCAAGCGAATCACCGTTCCAGAAACTATCGGTATCCGAATCAGCAACAATAAGCCATTTGTCCAACCAATCGGAAGCGCTTACTTCCACGTTTCCGTCAATCGTCGGTTTGCCGTACGTAGCAATGCTGTCGTCAACATTTTCTTTTACATGAATTGAAAATAAAGTTGAATCAAAAGCTCCTTTGCCATCGGTAACTTTTAAATGAACTGAGTAAAAACCGGTATCAGTTACAGAAGGAGTTCCGGTAAGCAATCCATTTTGCTGATTAACATTTAACCACGAAGGAGATTCAGCAAAGAAAAAGTAAAGCGAATCTTTATCTTGATCGGCAGCGTGAGCTTGATATTCAAATCGTGTTGTCGCTTTAAAAGTAGTGTCTTTAATAGCTTCAAGCTTTGGAGGAAGATTGTAAACAACAGAAAGATTGAATGTATCAACGGCAGACAATCCTTTGGGATCAGTAACGGAAATAATGACTGTTGATTTTCCGGTATCAGCAAACGCGGGAGTTCCGAAAAGTTTTCCGCTGTTATTAAGTTGCAGCCAGGTTGGTTTTCCTTTGGCTGAAAAGGTTAGCGATTTATCATTTAGATCTGAATAACCGATCTGATGAACAAACTTCGAATTTGTATAAGCAATTTGATCGGGAATGTTTTCAATCACCGGAAAATAATTGATCGAAGCGGTTGTATCGGGAATATAAATTGCGTATCCGCGTGGCGGCGCCCAAAGTTCTAATCTTCCATTTTCAGCCGCCTTTTTATCTAATGCATCTCCAGTATAATCACGGAAGGTTTTATTTGGCAAGTTAGAGTCCACCCAAACGCCTTTCCATTGAGTAGGATTATCATTGATCAGTAAAAATACTTGCGGTTTTCCATTTCCTCCATCCCGCCGCGCAACGTACAAATCACTTGAAGAATTTCTGTCCTCAACGATGAACCATGGATTAAGTGCGCTTCCCTTTGTTGTTCCACCAGAAAGAAAATTCTGGCGAATCCAAATTAGCGTATCAATTTTTCCACTGTATCCATAATCAAAATAATCTTTGAAGAAAACCGTCGGTCGTCCTTCGGAAAAAAGAATGTACGCGTAACCTAATTGTTTATCGGTTATAACCGGATCGTGCCCGCTATCAATGCTTCCGTCAAATCCTATACGGTCAAAGTCGTGATTTTCAAGAAAAGTATTTACATCAAATCCCGAAACGCCGGAATTTACAAGTCCCGCGCCGTACAAAGTATTTACATCAAACGAACCCGTGGTATTGTTGCACAAATCTTTTAACGTGTAACGAAGCGGGAAATCGAACATCGAAACTTTTGCGCCATTTACATTCTGCACCTGATTTAACCAACTGCCGATGTCGCTATTGTTGCTCCATAATTCGGCTACAGCGTAATCATAACTTCCAACTCCTTTCAACCAGGCAGCCATAAAACCGGGATCAACTGATTTAACCGCATCAAGACGAAAGCCATCGAACTTCATTGTTTCGCGGAGATATTTTCCCCATGCAATAAGACTATCGCGTACACTTTTTTTATTGTGATCAAGCCAATCGCCAAAACGAAAGATCGGATCAACTTGCGTAAATAAAGGATCAACCCAGCAATTTTCCGAATTGGGATAAAATGATGAAGCATCTTTTTTGAATCGCCCGGAACCGGCTGGATAATTGAAAAGCAAATAAGCGGAATCGGAAACAATTTTATTTCCATTGTTATAAGGAATACACTCGTAAGGAATTTTCTCTTCGCCTCCCATCATGTGTCGGAGAACCGCGTCGGCGTAAACTTTTATTCCGGCATCGTGAAAGGATTTAATTGAATGTTCCAATTCGCCTCTACTGCCAAAGCGTGTTTCGCGCGAACCTTTTTGATAGAACTCGCCAAAGTCGTAATGGTCATACGGATCGTAGCCCATTGAAGCGCCGCCACCGGCACCTTTAATGGGAGAAGGAAACCAGATTGCGCCAAATCCGGCAGAAGCCAATCGCGGAGCCAGATTTGCAAGCGAATCATACCAGATTCCGCCGTCTGGTGAATTCCAATAGAAACCTTGCAGCATCACATCGGATTTTGAGTTGACACTTTGGGTATAACCAACGAACTGTAAAAGTAAAACAAAAAGTATTATCGATTTCTTCATTCCGGTTCCTTACTTCTCTTTTCTCGCACAAAGGATATTTTTGTTATGTTTGTAAAAGTTTAATTCAAAATTAAGAGATTTATTTCTTTGAACAAGAAAAGATTTTGTAAGTGTGCGTAAAACCTTATATGCAAAATCAGAACAAATAGCAGGCAGAAAACAGAAGTCAGTATGCAATCGAAACATTCAATCATTCAACCATTCATCCATGCACGCAAGATATTTTACACCAAAAATATTCTGCACATATTGAGTTTAATTTGATCACTAATTATAAAATGACTCCCCATCAAGCGTTAGAAAAATATTTCGGCTATAAAAAGTTCAGGCCCGGACAGGAAGAAATTATTAAAGAAATTCTTGCCGGAAACCACGTACTTGCGGTTCTGCCAACCGGTGCGGGAAAATCGATCTGTTATCAAATACCCGCTTTAATATCGGAAAACTTTTCGCTTGTTGTTTCACCACTCATTGCGTTAATGAAAGATCAAGTTGACGGACTAAACAAAACTGAATTGATTTCAGCCTTTATTAACAGTTCGCTTGAGTATTATGAGATTGAAAGAATCTTAAAAGATGTTTCGTATGGAAAAATTAAGTTGCTTTACGTTGCGCCGGAACGCTTTGAGAATCTCTACTTTGCCGAAAAGATTAAACAACTAAATCCCAAATTTGTTTTTGTTGATGAAGCGCATTGTATTTCAGAATGGGGACACAACTTCCGCCCGAGTTACCGGAAGATAAAAGAGTTCCTTGCCTTTTCCGGAGTAAAAAAGATCGCGGCATTTACGGCAACAGCAACTCCGGAAGTCCGGGATGACATTCTTGCTCAACTTGGATTAAAAGAACCAAAAGTTTTTGTGCGCGGATTTGAGCGTGAGAATCTCTCCATCAAAGTTATTCACACCAAAAAGAAGGATGAAAAAGTTGTTGAGTTGGTTTCTCTTTACAAAACTCCGGCGATCATTTATACTTCATCCAGAAAAAAAGCGGAAGACGTTTCGCATGTTTTATCGATGTACAAAATTAAAAATGCTTTTTACCACGCAGGATTAACTTCTGCACAGCGGAAGAGAATTCAAGAAGAATTTCTCGAAAGCAAAACTCCCGTTATCATCGCTACAAATGCTTTCGGAATGGGAATCGATAAAAAAGATATTCGTCTCGTCATCCATTACAATATGCCGGGAACGATTGAAAATTATTACCAGGAGATAGGCAGAGCCGGAAGAGATGGCAAACCCTCAACGGCAGTTTTGTTATTTGAGCCGAACGATTCTTCCATCCACCAATATTTTATTCAATCTTCGTATCCAGATAAAGAACTATTACAAAAGTTGTACGATGGACTTTGCACTTACGGCAAAGTAAAACTCGGCGAAACAAGAGATGCGGAAATACCGATCAATTTTGAATATCTCTTTTCGTTTGTGAAGAAGGATTTCTCCAAAGGATTAATGATGGCAGCGATCAAAATTCTTGAAGAAGCCGGACATCTAAAATTCATTCCCGATTTTGAACGGCAAAACTCTCTGCAGATCATTATCGATCTGGAACATCTAAAGAATTACACGAAACATTTAAATAGTCCGCTTAAAAAAGAATTGATAATTTTTCTTCTGCGAAAATTCGGTTCATCTCTGTTTACTTCAAAGATTAATTTTTCTTTACAAGATTTTTCCAACGATCTTAATTCATCAACTGATGACGTTGACAGAGCGCTCCTCTCTTTGCAGCATAGCGGAATTCTTGAATATACCAAACCGCTCGGCAGAGAAGCTCTTTTCTTAAAAGGTCCGCGCGTGGAAAGTACGCGTCTCAATATTAATTACATGAAATTGAATCAGGCTTATTTTCATGCGCAGAAAAAACTTGAGCAGATGATCGATTTTGTTTATTGCAAAGAGTGCCGCTTCAAATTTATTCTACGTTACTTCGGAGAAGAAGTTTCAACATATAAATGTAATAAATGCGATTCTTGCGTAACTAAAGATTCCCTGCCGGAAGCCACCATCGATTACTTACGCGAAATAATTCTACGAACATCACACGAAATGGATCTCGGGGTAACTGAAACGCAGCTTGTCTCTATTCTTTCCGGTTCCTCCAAAGCAACAAACTTAAAAACTGTTTCCACATTTGGAGTTTGTTCAACTTTTTCAAAGCAGGATATCATAACGGTTGTTCGCTATTTGATCGACACGGAAGATTTGCAGAAGGATACAAAACAATTCAAGAAGATTTTTCTAACGAATAAGGGAAAACAATTTCTTCTGCAAAAAGGAATCGTCGCTCCAACCGAAGAGCCGCAGAATTATGAAAAGAATTTAGAGTTGTTTCATTTGTTAAAAGAAGCAAGAGATAAAGCCGCGCTCAAGTTCGGGCAGCCGAAGTATATTGTCTGCGGCGATGATGTTCTCCGTGAGCTTGCAGAGATAAAACCTGTCACTCATTTTGAGATGCTGCAAATAAAGGGGTTTAATCAACGGATGTTTACAAAACTAGGAAACACTTTTCTCGAAATTATTGAAGGATTTGCTGAAAACGATTCGACACTTTTTAGTGAAATAAAAACCGGGCAGAAATCTCTTCCGTCATCGATAACCGAAACGTATCACTTAATTCAAAAAGGATTTACTTTAAAAGAAATTGCCGAGACGAGAAAACTTGCCGAGCCGGTAATTTCTATGCAGGTGGAAACGATCCTGGAGTATTTCCCCGAAACCGATATTTCATCTCTCTTAACCGAAGAACTTTATCAACAGATTTCTCAGCAGGCGCAAAAAGGATTTTCAAATCTAAAGGAATTAAAAAAGCGGCTTCCCGAGTTTATCAGTTACGCCGCTATAAGAATTGTAATTGCGAAGTTGAAGACGATTGCTTGAGGAAAGTAAGTTGGAATCTTGTAGTCTGAATGATTGAATGTTTGCATGACTGAATGAAAGCCAATAAAATCATTCATCCATTCATCTTCATTCAGTCATTCCGCTAAAATTTTTTAGCCAAATATTCTTGTTGGCAGATTTTGTAACGGTGGAATTTTATGACTTACTTAGTCCTGCTTTTTTTCTGCTGTGCTTCCAAATTCTCCATCACTTTGCCGAAAAACTCCGCCCATTTTTTCTGATCGCTGTTATATACATTTATTGTGGAAAGATAATCTTCTTCGGTAACAGAATATTTTTTGTAAAGTTTTTCTCTGATCTTTTTTGAAGAAGCTACATCGCTTCCAAGCGAGTCTTGAGCAATTAGGTAATCAGTATACAATTTTACGAATGTATCTTGTTCAATAGTTTTTACATTTGTCATGTAAAAAATGATTGCCGCAAATCCAATTGTGAGTGCCGCTAATAAGATAAACCAGACTTTCTTTTTACTCTGCATTCCCTACATCTTCCGGCTTGCTTCAAAAAGAATTTTCTTTTCCTGTTCGGTTAAATTTTTGTAACCGGACCGGCTGATCTTATCCAATATTTTATCAATATCTTCTTGCGTTACATCGGTTTTATCTTCGTTCACATCGGAGTAAGTTGCGTCTTCAACATCGGGCTCAGTTCTTTTAAAAGGATTTTTAAATGCCGGTTTTTGAAAAACATCTCTAGGCGGAGAATATCCTCTGCGTGAAGCGCCAAACATTTGCTTAAAACTAACCATCGAATCTTTATCAAAGAGAATAAACAAAAATCCGACAAGTGCGCCGCCAAGATGTGCAAGGTGAGCGACTCCGCTTCCAACACTGTCAACCGCAAGGAATTCAAACACTACCATAAACGCGATAAAATATTTTGCTTTAACGGGAATAAAGAAATAGAGAAATATTAATCGATCAGGGAAGAACATCGCAAACGCGATCATCACACCGTAAATAGCTCCCGAAGCGCCAATCGTTGGAGCCAAGCCGCCGGTTAAAACGGGAGAAAGGAAGAGATGCAAAAGTCCTGCGCCTATTCCGCACAATAAATAATATAATAAGAATTTTTTTGAGCCGTATGTGTTTTCAATTTCGGCGCCAAACATCCAGAGAGCAAACATATTGAATAGGATGTGAGAAAATCCGCCGTGTAAAAATTGGTAAGTAATTAACTGCCAGATCTGGAAGCCATACCCCAACGGCATTAACGCGAACCAATGGATAATAATCTGTTCCGCAGGCACGCCGTTAAACACAAAGTTCTGCATCATCGTCATCAATAAAAATATTGCGCCGTTGATGATAAGCAGATTTTTAATTACCGGCGGGAATAAACTAAAGCTGCCAAACCCGCCCGGTTTGTTATAATTTCTATCGTATAAACCCATTAATCTCTCTTCATAGTTTTTAGTTATCAGTCCGCCGCGGCGGATCAGTTTTCAGTATCTCTTAATTTATTCTTAATCGTAATCTTATTCGAGTCATCAAAATTCTTAGTGCAACTCTGTGTTCTCCATGCCTTAGTGGTAAAAAGAATTTTCACCACTAAGACACAAAAGGCACTAAGAAACACTAAGTTTTTTAATCATTCAACGCTTCAACACCGGGAAGTACTTTTCCTTCGAGGAATTCCAACGAAGCGCCGCCGCCTGTAGAAACGTGCGAAACTTGTTTCTCAAGTCCGGCTTTAGCAATTGCCGCGGCAGAATCTCCGCCGCCGATAACGGTAATTGCACCTTTTGCCGTTACTTCAGCTAACACTTCTGCAATGCTGTTTGTTCCTTTGGCAAAATTATCAAATTCAAAAACTCCCATTGGTCCGTTCCAAACGATGGTTTTTGAATTTCTAATCGCTTCGCTGAATAACTTAATAGATTCCGGTCCAATATCCAACCCCATTTTGTCAGAAGGCATTTCATTAACTTTAACAATTTCTTGAGGAGAATCGTTCTTAAATTCCGCCGCAACCACTACATCAACCGGAAGAAGGAATTGTAATTTTTTTGATTTTACTTTTTCGAGCAATTCCTTTGCAAGATCGACTTTTTCCGCTTCAAGCAGAGACGTTCCGATTTCCCAACCTTGCGCTTTGTGGAAAGTATAAGCCATTCCGCCGCCGATGATGAGCGTATCAACTTTGTCTAAAAGATTGTTTATCACATCGATCTTGCCGGAAATTTTTGCTCCGCCGAGAATTGCGCAGTAAGGACGCTCAGGATTCCCGACAGCTTTGCCCAAATAATTTAATTCTTTTTCCATTAAGTAACCGGCAACGGAAACCGCAAGAAATTTTGTAACTCCCTCTGTTGAAGCATGTGCGCGGTGTGCGCTTCCGAATGCATCGTTCACATAAATATCGCCGAGTTCCGCAAGCTGTTTTGCAAATGCGGGATCGTTCTTTTCTTCTTCTTCATGGAAACGCAAATTTTCTAACAGAAGAACGTCGCCGCTTTTCATTTCGTTTACTTGCGCTTTTACCGCTTCGCCGATGCAGTCTGAAGCAAGTTTAACTTCCTTCCCGATAAGTCCGGAAAGTTTTTTTGCTGCTGGAGCCAAACTGTATTTTGGATTTACTTTCCCTTTCGGTCTGCCCAGGTGACTCATTAAAATTGCCTTACCTCCTTCGGCAATAATCTTATTTATAGTCGGGAGCGATTCAACAATGCGCTTGTCGTCTGTTACGTTCAGATTTTCATCTAACGGAACATTAAAATCTACGCGAACGAGTACGCGTTTATCTTTTAATTCAATCTGATCAATGGTTCTTTTTTTCATTTCATCCTCAATTTTTAATTAATTGCACATGCAAGTTACGGAAAAGGGAGAAAATATGAATCTAATAATTTTCCTTGCCATTGGTTTTCTGTTCCCCTAAGTTTGTAGCAAACAATTGAACAGAAAGCGGGACTGATAAGTTGTAATTGCATTTAATAAAAAATGGTTACATATCTTGGTAACTTCGAAAAAATGCTGCTGTTGAATTCCAACTTGGGAGATGAAAAATTTTGTGGATATTACTTATGTTGACTAAAATAAAGATAGCAATAATAATAACCGTTGTATGCGTTTGCTCTTCTTCATTATATGCGCAGACATGGGAAAAAATTGATATGCATTTTCCTCAAAGTGATACCCTCCTAAGTAATTCAACAATTTCGTTTGCAACTAAAAATACAGGATGGATCTGTACATCGGGCTCATTAGACACAATTAGACCCCCACATGTTTATTCTACAAAGATATTTAAAACGACTGATGGTGGAAATAATTGGACACTTCAACATAGTGCTGATGTTATGGGAGGTGGTTATGTTTTTGCTTTAGACTCTTTACATTGTTGGGCATATGGCGGAACAGGATTACTATTTACTTCTGATGGTGGATCCAAATGGGAAATATATAACATGCCCATATACGGAATAAATTTTCCTTATTTTTTTGATGAAAATAACGGAATTGCTATGTCTACATTGCAACCATGGTTTACCACCGATGGAGGCGGGTCTTGGACACCTACAGATACAAGCCTTATAAATTTACGATATTTAGATATTACTTTTATGAATAATAAAATGGGTTGGATCGTTTCAGATATCTCTCCTTTCTCAACCGATGCCGGATCCATTGCGCAAACTCTGGATGGCGGAAAAACGTGGAGATATCAAGATACACTTACAGCTATAATGTTTGGGATTGAATTTGTGGATTCACTGAATGGATTTGCAGTTGGAACAAATGTTAGATTCTCCACTGGATTTATTTATTCAACAACAAACGGAGGAAAACAATGGACTTATAAGCAAGATTATAACAGTGGGCCAATGCTTGACGTAGGTTTTTTAAATAGTAAAAATGGTTGGATTATAGGACGAACTGGAAGAATTTGGAATACTACAGATGGTGGCGTTAAGTGGATTCTACAAAACCTAAATACAAATGCAACATTCAGGAAAATAATAGTATTACGAAAAGATGAAGTTGCTTATATATTTGGGGGGAGTTCTTATGGTTATAGTTCATATCAATATCCATTCGATTTATTCTATGCTGACTTAAGTAGTATTATTAGTGTAAAAGAACAAAACGCTGAAAACCCAAAATTTTTTTTATTATCTCAAAACTACCCCAACCCCTTCAACCCCACAACCCAAATACAATACATTCTTCCAAGCATAAGCAACGTAATTGTAACGGTTTATAATTCTCTCGGACAAACCGTAAAAGTTTTTAACGAAGGAACTAAAGAAGCCGGAAACTACAGCATTACTTTCAACGGAGAAGGACTTTCTTCCGGCATTTATCTTTACAGCGTTCATTCAGTTTCCATAGATGGAAAACAAAACTTTACCGCCGCAAAGAAAATGTTGCTAATTAGGTAGAAGACGGAAATCAGAATTAAATAGTTAGTAAAATCCGCCGCGACGGACTGCGCAAAAAGGCCTGCCCGCCGCAGGCAGACAAGAATATTTTCAGGACAATTTTCTCGCTACGTTCGCCAAGAAAGCGCAACGCTCGCAAAGAAAAAATGCGTAGCGTGCTTTGCGGTTCGTAGCGAGCTTAGCGAGAATAAAAGAAAATTGATTCTAGTTCGCCGCAGCGAAAAGGATTAACGATTTTTGATATAGGATTCGTTGGTAGAATTCTATTTGGTTCTGGTTCATTAGGTCATGAAGTAGGAATAATTTACAATACCCACCAAATTATAGCAAATCTGCTGTTTTAGCGTAAAAACGAACAATGCTTCACTTAAAAATGGCAATGCCGCATCCGAAAATGGCAAAACTTTATTTCAAACCACTAAACCTCAAAAAAAATGGCAAAACCTCATTTCAAATCGTCAAAACTTTTTTTTATTTCGCAAATCTTCACTTGAAATTGCTAAAACTTTTTTTTAATTCGCAAAGCGTCGGTTAAAATTTCCAAACTTTTTTATTAAATGGCAAATCTCCGGTTGAAAACGTTAAAACTTTATTTCATTTAGCGAATCCTCCGGTAAAACCGGCAAAACTTTATCTTAGCAGCTCACCTTACTCAGTCGCTTATTAAAAATCCTCTTAATCATATTCATAATCGTAATCTTACTCGTTTTTAGACGGCAAATGCAGATTCAGCCAAAGGCTGACAAGTAAGAAAAAGATTACGATTAAGACATCAATTGAATCTTTTGCATAAGGTGACTTAGCAGGTTATTCATGTACCACAGAATAATATTCTGTGGTACAAAATGAATAAAAAAATTCCCTTTGGAGATTGTTCCAAAGGGAATCTTAAAAAAAACGAAAAATTAAAAAACTAACCGGGACTTATTCGTTATCATCGCCGAGTTCTGAAGAGACAAGAATTCTACCGCAATATTCGCAGTAGTGTATTTTATCTTTCTTTCTTATCTCAATCTGTTTTTGCGAAGGAATAATTTTATGGCAGCCGGAACAAGCTGAACGGACAACCGTGGCAACCGCTAATCCTTTTTTAGCTTTGCGTATGCGCAGGTAAGCCGAGTAATCGCCTTTGCGAATTTGCGGTTCAATCTTTGCGCGTTCGGCTAAATATCTTGCTTCTTCTTTTTCGTTCGACTTGATGATCCGGTCTAAGTCTTCTTCTTTTTCTTTTAATTCTTTTTTCAGCTCATCTAATTGCGGAGTTATCTCATCAATTTCAAAGCTTAGTTTTTTGCTCAAGTCTGCCAGCGAATCATTTTCCGCATGATGTTTTTTGATAATGTCATCGGAGTGATCGATCTCTTTTGTAAGGGCATCGTACTCTTTGTTGTTCCGAACGGAATAAAGCTGTGCTTTAAATTTTTTCTGATTATCGATCAGCCGGTCAATTTCTTCTTCGTTCTTTCCTCTTTTAACAATAGAAGCTTCCTGCTCATCCTCTTTTTCTTTTATCGTTCGCTCTAAATTATTTATTTGCGAAACGAGCGCTTGTACATTCAACGGCAGATCTCCGCGTAATTCTTCCAGATGATCAAGTTGGTTATCGATCTCCTGGAGTTGGTAAAGTAGTTTTAGTTTATTTTGCAACGTAGTATTCTCCTTTTAATTTATAAAAAATTTAATGGGATTCGTGGTTTTCCCGAACAAAAAAACTTTTGCGGTCTCTTTGTTCAAACGTAAAAACTGTTCTAATCGTAACTTTAATTCGGGTAAAATATGAATTTCAGTTTCATAATGCCCGGCATCAACTAATAAAATCTTTTTATGCGCATCGTGAAAAGCATGGTACTTAATATCAGCGGTAACAAAAGCATCGGCTTGTTTAACAACCGCTTCTTTAAGCAGATCGCTTCCCGAACCTCCGCAGACCGCAACGTTTGAGATCTTTTTCCCTTTTCCGTTGGAAAATCTTACGGCTGTCTTTAATTTTTTTGAAACATGCGCGAGAAATTCTTTTTCACTCATCGGCTTGTACAGTTCTCCGATTGCTCCATAACCAAATTTCTTATTTTCATTTTTTAAGGGATAAATATCAAATGCCGGTTCTTCGTATGGATGATTATTTTTTATAGCTGCAATCGCTTTGTTCAAATTCCAATCATCAACCAAAACTTCTAAGCGAATCTCTTCAACCGTTTCAAACGTGTTCTTCTTACCTACCGAAGGATTTGATGCGTTGGAACCTTGAAAGGTTCCGTGTCCGATTCCTTTAAAACTGCATTTTTCATATTCGCCTATCTTTCCGGCTCCCGCTTCAAATAAAGCCGAAGCTACTTTCTCAACTCCATTTACAGGAACAAATACAACAATCTTGGATTGATTTTCCTTCTGGTTAACCAAAAACCGGATGTTCGTCAATTCCAATTTTTTAGCAAGTGCAAAGCTTACACCGTCAGTTGTAAAATCTAAATTTGTGTGAAAGGAAAGAAGAGTAATGTTGTTTATTAGAAGAAGTTGGGTCAGTTGGGAAATTGGGTCTCGGTCTATATCAATTTTTTTGAGCGGAGAAAAAAGAAGCGGATGATGCGAAATAATGAGGTTACATTTCCTTTTCACCGCTTCGGAAATAACCTTTTGGGTCACCTCTAAGCAAAGAATGACATTTTCTAAGTTATCACTCAATGCCCCAACCTGCAAACCGACATTATCTTTTTGCCATGCGATCTGCGGCGGAGCCCATTCTTCAATAAATTTTAGTACCGGGTTAATATTCATATAAAAAAAAAGTGCACTTTTGCGGAAAGTGCACTTATTGGTTGCAATGCTTATAAAGAGTTCTAATTTTTGACTTAAATATACGTGTCTTCAAAAACCTAATTTTCATTTTTTTCAATACCAATTTAAAAGATTTGATGAAAATTACCAACTATTTAAACTAAAAAGTTTTCCCCCATTTTTTCTACCCAATTTCCATCCTCACGGATAAGCTCCACTAATTCATTAACAGCGTTTTCGGAAAGAACGTTCCTTCGCACAATTTCTTTCCCGCGGTAGAGGGTAATTTTTCCCGGACCGGAACCGACATAACCGTAATCTGCATCTGCCATTTCTCCCGGACCATTTACAATACAGCCCATTATCGCGATCTTCACTCCCTTTAAATGTTCCGTCCGTTTTCTGATCTTGTCGGTTGTTTCAAGAAGATCGAAAAGAGTTCTGCCGCATGAGGGGCAAGCGATATATTCGGTTTTGGAAGTCCGCACGCGGGAAGCCTGCAAAATTCCGAATAAAATTCTGTTACATTCTTTCGCGGAAATTTCAGACGAAGATACTTCAGCCCAAACTCCATCTCCCAATCCATCGATCAGTAGAGCGCCAAAATCCGTTGCCGCGTGAAGCATAAACTGTTCGCTTGTAATGTTCTTATAGACTCTTTTTGTAATTACCGGATTTTTAATTTGATGTTTTATTAATTCAAAGAAGAAGCGGCGCTGTTCTGCCATTCCGTGAAGGTTTTCCGTTTCAACAATTAGAATAAGTGAAGGATCGTTCTTTATTTCTTCCAAAGATTCGTTTGTTAATTCGTTTAGCTTCATCGAAACGAAGTTGAAAATTCCCGCCAAATCTTTTTCTTTCTTGTAAGAAGAATAATTTGTAAAAAATGGATAAGAAGAAGTTTTTTCTTTGCTGATCAGCCAGGTTTCAAAATTATAAACCGAACGCAAACTGTTTGGAGGAGAAAACGGAAGAGGATTATCACCAAGAAAAATAAGGTCGGAAGCCATATCCGTCATATTCCATTTATCGGTTGCTAAATCATAAAAATAGCCGATGGAATTCAAATCATTTTCTTTTTCGATCTTCGCAAAACTTAAATCCACAACTACTCGCGGCACATTGTTCCCGCCAATGCCGATCAATTCAAGTGATTCTCTTCGGTGGTACCTAAAAGGATCAAAAGGAATTTCATCAATTTCTTTAATCGGCTGGTGATTTTCTCTTCCTTTGTAACGATTCGCCAAAGCAATCGCAACGGGAGCTTCAAATTCCGGAGCCTCAGTTAATGAAACTCTTATCGTATCGCCGATTCCGTCTTCGAGCAAAGTTCCAATTCCCACCGCAGATTTAATTCTTCCATCTTCCCCGTCTCCCGCTTCCGTTACTCCAAGATGCAGCGGATAGTTCATTCCTTCCGCTTCCATTTTATTAATCAACAAACGATAGGCTTCAACCATAATTTGTGTGTTGCTTGCTTTCATCGAAAGGACGATGCTGTGATAATTATTTTCTTCGCAGATGCGCAAAAACTCAAGCGCTGATTCCACCATGCCGAGCGGAGTATCGCCGTAACGGCTTAATATTCTATCTGAAAGCGAGCCGTGGTTTGTTCCGATGCGCATCGCGGTTCCGTATTCTTTGCAGATTTTTACAAGCGGAGTAAACCGGTTGTGCAATCTTTCTATCTCTTCGTCATATTCTTTTTGTGTGTATTCGATCGTTTCAAATTTTTTCTTATCAACATAATTACCGGGATTAACGCGAACCTTCTCCACAATTCTTGCGGCAAGTTCTGCAGCGTTTGGTGTAAAGTGAATATCAGCAATCAGCGGAACATTGTATCCGCGAAGTTTTAATTCTTTTTTTATTTCTAAAAGATTTTGCGCTTCCTTCAAACTCGGCGCAGTGATGCGAACGTACTCGCACCCGGCATTTACCATGCGGATCGTCTGCTCTACTGTGGCGATCGTATCCATTGTGTCGGTGGTTGTCATCGATTGAATGCGGATCGGATTATTTCCACCAAGGGGAATATCTCCGATAAAAACTTCTTTCGTTTTATAGCGGGAATAGCTTGTTAAACTGTTACAATATTTTTTTTGCGATGATATCATAGTCACTTAGATAGTTAGTAAAAATATTCTGCGCTGGATGGCGAGAATAGTTATCGAAAATTTCTCGCAACGTTCGCAAAGAAAGCGCAACGTCCGCAAAGGGAAAATTCGTCGCGAGCGTGGCGGTTCGTGGCGAGCTTAGCGAGAAAAAAGATGAAACAAATACTTCATTCAAAAACAATGTGGTTCTGGCTTCGCCAGGTTATGAATTAGGAATATAATTTTGTTAAAATTGCTTCGGCAAATTCTTCACTGGAAGCTGCATCTTTTCCGGTGATAATATTTTTTCTAACAACGACATTTACATCTTTGTAAACAGCGCCATTTTTAAGAAGTTCCGGTTTATCGTCAGGATAACAAGTTGCTTCAACATTTTGGAGAATTCCTGCATAAGCTAAAATTACCGGTGCGGAACAAATTGCCGCGGTGATTTTTTTCTTTTGATGAAACTTAAGGGCAATTTTATGAAGCATCTGGTCGTTCCAATACTCTTTAACACCGCTTCCGCCGATGAAGACAATTTCGCTAAAATTGTTTTCATTCACATTAAAAAATGAGATATCGTGTTTAATTTTTAAGCCTTGCTTCCCTTCGCAAAAAGAACCGGCGTCCGAAGCGATGAAAATCTTACATTCATTCTTTTCAAGGATGCGTTTGGTTGTAAGAAATTCTACTTCGTTAAAATCTTTTTTCGGAAGAATGAAAAGAATGCTTTTTGCTATCACGGTTTTGGTGTCTGTAATTGTCATAAAATTTGTAAGCAATATAACCCAATCCCGTGAAGTTTGAAAAATGGAATAATCGGTTAGCGTTAGGAAATTTTGAGAAACTTTCTTAGAATTGCTGCCACTTTTATAAATAGAAAGTTGAGGTAACCGTGAGATTATTTGTTTTGCTTGTTATGATATCTTTTTTTCTCCTTCCCGGGAAAGTTTTTTCTCAATCTTTTGATGAAGAAGAAAATTTGGAAAGATATGAGTTTAGCTTTGGACTTGGCACCGGAACTGCCTTTGAGACCGATATTTTCAAGACCGATGCAGCAAAAGTTAAAGCCTCTCCCGAACCACTCATCAATCTTTCAATGCACTACACAATGGATGAAAATCTTTCTTTCGGATTTCTTCTTGAAGGTTATGCACAAACCATTAACAACATTCCGGTAATTATCAAAGGTGAAACAAAACTTGAAAAATTTGATTTAGCCTGCGACAATATTGGGCTTGATGTCCGCTGGACTTTTTCAAGAAGCAAGTTTGAACCTTACGGTTTCATAGCTATAAATTTAGTTACCGGTTCTTTACAGAATGACGATTTAGGAAATTTAACCATGACCGGCATGAGTTTCGGTGGAGGATTGGGAGCAAAACTTAACTTCAGCAAACATTGGGCTGCCTCCGTTGAAGCGGTCGGATTTTTCGGCACAGCTAAATGGAAACAAAAAATTTTTACAAATTCCTCCGGTACAAGTTTTAATCCCGGGCATGCCGGCGCAACTATAGGAGTTGTTTACCGCTGGGGAGGCATGTAATTTCCCTCTTTTTTTACATCACCGGAATTTTTATAATTCCGGTGTCTGATTAATCTTCCACATCCTGAAATTTTTTATATTTGCTTATGAGAATTTCAGAAACGCAAATAGAACAAATTAGAACTTCCGCGGATATTGTTGATGTAATTTCAAACAGCGTGCAGTTGCGCAAGCGTGGGAATAATTATATCGGTCTCTGCCCCTTCCACAGCGAGAAAACTCCTTCTTTTACAGTAAGTCAGGATAAACAGATTTTCCATTGTTTCGGATGCCACGCCGGGGGCAATGTTTTTAAATTTTTAATGGAGTATAAAAAAATATCGTTTGTTGAGTCGGTGCAGGAGATTGCCGCAGACCTTGGAATAACAATCGAATATGAGAACCAGCGAAGCGAAGCAGAACAGAGCGAAACAGAAATACTTTTTGACATCAACACTTCCGTGGCAAAGTTTTTCAGCGACAATCTTTTAAAAGAAGAAGAAGGAAACATCGCCCGAAAATATTTTGAAGACAGGAAAATAAAGCCGCAAACACTTCGCGCTTTTGGTCTCGGTTACTGCCCCGATCATTGGGATTCGACTGTAAACTTTTTAAACAAGAATAATATCGCTCTTGAAAAAGCTTTGGAACTTGGAGTAATCGGCAAATCAGAAAAAGGAAAGTTGTACGATAAGTTTTCCGGGAGAATGATCTTCCCGATCTTTTCGCCAAACGGAAGAGTGATCGGATTTGGAGGAAGAATTTTTGATTCGCGTGAAGGAGCCGCAAAATATTTAAACTCACCGGAATCAAAAGTTTATCACAAAGGAAGAACGCTCTACGGACTTTCGCACGGGAAAGATGAGATCCGCCGCCAGGATTTAGCAATTGTGGTTGAAGGATATATGGATTTAATTTCTCTTCATCAGCACGGAATTAAAAATGTTGTTGCGGTTTCCGGCACAGCGTTTACCGATGAACAGGTTCAACTCCTTTCACGCTACACAAAAAATACCGTTCTTTTGTTTGATGCCGACACCGCCGGAGTTAAAGCCTCAATGCGGAGTATCGAAATTCTTTTAAAGCAAAACATGAACATTAAAATTGCTACGCTGCCACGCGGTGAAGACCCGGATTCTTATGTACAGAAAAACGGAAGCGATGCCTTCCTTGATATTATTGCACGGGCGGTAAATTTTTTAGAATATCGTACTGCAATATTTGAAGAGCAAGGATATTTTAACGACGCGGCAAAATCCGCGGAGGCAATCCGCGAACTTGTAAAACCGGTTGCTTTGCTGAATGATGAGTTGAAGCGAAGTTTTCTCTTAAAATCAATTGCAGAAAAATTCGGTTTACGTGAAAAACTCCTTGAAGCCGAACTTGAAAAAGCAATTGCCGGAACAAATAAATTTGCGGTGCAGGAGCAAAATCAGAAAGAGAAAATCCAGCAGAAAGAGATTGCCGAAGCGGTTGAAGCAAAAATGCTTCCTGCAGAATTTAGAAATGAGCAGGAAATAATAATTCTGTTGTTCGAAGGACACGAACAAATCACCCGCTATCTGCTTGACCACGTTAATCCGGATGAATTTCAAATTCCTTATCACAAAACACTTGCACAGTTAGTTTACGATGCCCTAATAAATGATGAACCGCTGGAGATAAGCAGATTGCTCGAAAAGATAAAAGATGAAAAACTCCAGGAATATCTTCTTGAAATTACATTTGAGAAATATCTCATCAGCGACCTTTGGGATCAGCGAAAACCGGAGAACAAAGAAAAGCGGTTCCTTAAATACGCGAGCGATTTGATAAAATCATTTAAGCTTTATCATCTCGAAAAAGAAATTGCTGAAAATCATTCTCTTTTAGAAAAAGCTGAAGATGAGGAAGCAGCGTTGGAGTTGATGAAAAAAGGAAATCTGTTACACTCGAAGAAAAAGGAAATTGAGAAGGGAAATTATTAAGAATTAACATCTCAAATTCTACATTTTGGGAAGATAATATTATTCTTGAATTGAATATCGAATATTGAACAAGGAATTATGAATGATGATGTTTTTTCCCCTTCCAAAATCGTAATTCCTTGTTCGTTATTCATTATTCTTTGTTCAACAATACAATTTAGGATGGGAAAAGAAGTAAGTCTCTTCTTCCCTCCTCTTAAAAAAGAGGAGGGAGAAAAGGATAACAAATTTATTTTGCTATTTTTAACAACAATTCAATACAACGATTTGAGTATCCCCATTCGTTGTCATACCAGGAAACAACTTTAAAGAATCTCTTTTCGCCTTTAAGATTATTCTGCATGGTTGCGAGAGAATCATAAATTGAAGAGCGTTCATCATGAATAAAATCAGTTGAAACAACTTCTTCATTCGTGTAACCAAGAATACCTTTCAAGTACGTCTCGGAAGCTTTTTTCATTAAGCCATCAATTTCTTCGATAGAAGTATCGCGTTTTGCGGCAAAGGTTAAATCAACAACAGAAACATCTGCGGTAGGAACGCGGAAAGACATTCCGGTTAATTTTCCTTTTGTTTCAGGAAGAACTTCGCCAACTGCTTTTGCAGCGCCGGTTGATGAAGGGATAATGTTAATAGCAGCCGCGCGTCCGCCTCTCCAATCTTTTTTGGAAGGACCATCAACGGTTTTTTGCGTTGCTGTGTAAGAGTGAATGGTAGTCATTAAACCCGTTTCAATTCCGATTCCTTCTTTCAACAAGACGTAAACAACAGGAGCCAGACAGTTTGTTGTGCACGAAGCATTTGAGACGATATGATGTTTTGCATCATCGTATTCGTTATCGTTAACACCGATAACGATCGTTTTAACATCGCCTTTACCCGGAGCGGAAATAATAACTTTTTTTGCACCGGCAGCCAAATGTCCTTTAGCTTTTTCAGAATCGGTAAATAATCCGGTTGCCTCGATAACATAATCAACGCCCAATTCTTTCCAAGGTAGTTGGCTTGGATCTTTTGTAGCCGCAACGCAGCGAACTTTATCTCCGTTTACAACAAGCACATCGTCAGCTTCAGCAGCGGGGCTGCTTTTTTCGGTAGTGATCGTTCCTTTAAATTGTCCATGAACAGAATCGTATTTTAATTGATAAGCAAAATATTTTGCATCGGTTGTAACATCAACAACGGCTACAACGTCAATTTCTTTGCCGAGCAAACCTTTATCAACCAACGCACTAAACACTAATCTCCCGATTCTTCCGAACCCGTTAATTCCAACTTTAATTGCCATAATGATCTCCTTGATTCAAATATTAAATAAGTTACATGGTAAATTTAGCTAAGATTGAAAATAATATCAATTAAATGAGAAGATTATTTCTCAAGTTTGTATTGATTTTCGTTTAGGTTGAAAGTATATTCAAGGTAGAAAATTCAAAATAATAGGAAAAGATATGGCAAAAGATGATTTTCTTAAATACGTCCCCATTTTTGCAGATTTGGATCAATTAACCTTAGACAAAATTGCCGAACTTGGAAACTTTCGAAAGTTTGAAAAAGAATCGGTCATCCTGCTTGAGAATGAGACCGGTTCAGCTCTCTTTGTAATTGTTACCGGAAAAGTAAAAGTCTCGCGTACAAGTGATGACGGGCGGGAAGTAATTCTTACTATTCTAAGCGATTCTGATTTTTTTGGCGAAATGGCAATCCTCGACGGACAAAACCGATCTGCCAATGTTACTGCCATAGATGATACTGAATTGTTCTTAATTCAAAGAAGCGATTTTCTTGATTTGCTTTACAACCATCCCGAAGTTTCTATCTCATTACTTCAAGAGCTTACGAAGCGCCTACGAAACGCCGACATGAAGATTAAATCACTTTCTTTAAAAGATGCCGAAGGTAAAGTAGCAACGGTTATTTTGCAGTTGGCTGATGATATTGGAAAAATTAAACATGGAGTTGTTGAAATTGATAAACTCCCCTTCCAGCATGATTTAGCCAACATGGCAGGAACTTCGAGAGAAACAATTTCCCGCACGCTTCACACCTTTGCGAAAAAGGGACTTATTGAGCTTGAAGGAACAAAACTTCGGATAATTAACTACGAAAAATTTAAAGAAATGTTCGACTAAGAATTGATAAAATGCCCGCAAAAATTGATCTTCATTCACACACGAAATTTTCAGACGGGTATTTTACACCTCAAGAACTTCTCGAAAAAGTAAGCGAAAAAAACATTTCTGTTTTAGCCATCACCGATCACGATACCGTTGATGCAATTCCTTCAGCCACTTCCTTGGGGAATAATTTGGGGATTACCATTATTCCCGGTGTGGAACTCAGCTCGCAAGACGGCGAACGGGATTTACACATCCTTGGATATTTTGTTGATATCGAAGATGAAAAATTCAAAAAATATCTTTCCCTTTTCAAATCAGAACGAATTAAAAGAGCCGAACGGATAATTAAAAAGTTAAACAACCTCGGGTTCGAGATTACCATTGAAGATGTTCTTTCCCTTTCTGAAACTTCTGTTGTGGGAAGACCACATATAGCCGATACATTAGTTAAGTTGGGAATTGTAAAATCATTTTATGAAGCCTTTCAAAAATTTTTAGGGAACAATGCTCCCGCTTACGAAAAGAAATATTACGTCTCACCACAGAATGTAATTAAAATCATTCATGATGCAGGCGGAATAGCGATCATTGCTCATCCCGGCGCACTTCCTGAAGAAACGATAGGGAATCTGATTAAAGACGACATTGACGGATTTGAAATTTATCATCCTGCTCATTCCTCAGAACAGATGAAATATTACGAAGGAATTACAAACAATTATTTTCTCTACGGCACCGGCGGATCTGATTTTCACGGTGGAACCCGTTCGGATGCAAATAATATCGGAAGATTTTATACACCGGCTGGAACTTTTGAATCGATGAAAAGAAAATCCCTTGAAAGATATACCGCCAATTTCTAAACATCCTTTTTTAATTACTGATAAAAAGATATTTTTGAACTACAACTTTTAACAAAAAGAGATTAAGCATGAAAACTATCGAAGGTAACCTCACCGCAAAAGATTTACAGATCGGCATAGTCGTAAGCCGCTTTAATGATTTCATAACTACAAAACTTTTTGAAGGCGCCGTCGACTGTTTACTGCGCCACGGAGGTGATGATAAAAACATTACATCGGTTAAAGTACCGGGGTCGTTTGAAATCCCTCTTGCAGCCGCAAAACTTGCCGAACAAAAAAAATATGATGCAATTATTTGTCTGGGCACAGTTATCCGCGGAGC
This sequence comes from Ignavibacteria bacterium, assembly GCA_030693705.1. Lineage (GTDB taxonomy): Bacteria > Bacteroidota > Ignavibacteria > Ignavibacteriales > Ignavibacteriaceae > UBA1563. The sequence continues at coordinate 142,799 of JAUYAB010000063.1, forward strand.
AACGCCGCACTTCGATTATATTTCAAGTGAAGTGAGCAAAGGCATCGCTTCTGTTTCGCTCAAATACGGAGTTCCGGTTTCTTTTGGTGTGTTAACAACCGATACCATCGAACAAGCAATTGAGCGCGCCGGAACTAAAGCCGGGAACAAAGGCTGGGACGCCGCTCTTACGGCAATGGAAATGGCAAACGTATTAAAAAGTCTATAAGTTTTGCCTGTTGATACCAAAGTAAATATGGGGTTTCAGCAACGTCTAAAAAACATAAGTGATTTCAAAAAAGATTATCTCTTTTTCTTCGTTCTTTTGTTCGCCGGAGTTTTATTCTTTGCCCCCTCTTTACAAATCCCATTTATAAGCGATGAAGTAGCTTTCATAAAAAGAAACACGGTTTTTAATTTCGCTCAACTTTTAGGATTATTTGATAAGAAAGTGTATGACGGGTTTTATTACCGTCCGTTTGGAAATTTCGTTTCCGGGATATTAACTTTTTTCGCCGGAGACAATCCTTTTTTCTACCGCTTGTTCAATGTGATACTTCATATCATCAATGCGTTTATTTTCTTCAAATTTGCGAAAAGCATTTCACAAAAAATTAATAATGATATTCTCCCTTACGCTGCTGCATTCCTCTTTTTAGTTTTCCCGGGAAACGATTATGCGCTGCTCTGGCATACCGCTTTGTTCGACCGACTCCTGGTGGGGCTGTATCTTTTGGGACTAATAAGCTTTCTAAAAAATTATCGTGTAACTATTTCTTCGGTCATATTTTTTATTTTGGCGATGCTTTCAAAAGAATCAGCCTTTAGTTTTCCGTTTGTAATTTTCATTGCTGATTTTTTTCTGAACAGGAACAGAACTTCTTTCAAATCATCTGCCATGAAATCGGGAATTTATTTTCTTGTGTTAATTGGATTTCTCTTGCTTCGATTTTTACTCTTTAATAACAACGTTTTTACAGCGCAAGACGCTCACAGCAGTGCGGGATTGTTCACCATCATTAAGAATTATTTTTTCTTTGGAGGATTTCTTCTTTTCCCATTTTCTCCGCGTGAAATACAGCAATTGTTTATTTCGCATCAGGTAATTGCTTTTCTCTTTGCTGCATTAGGACTTCTCGGTTTATCATTCGTTCTATACAAAAAGAAATCTGATAAACTTTTCTGGTTTTTATTACTTTTTATTATTCTCACAATTTTACCGGCAAGCCGATTATTCATGCGTTGGTATCTTTACTTGCCTTCAACCGGTTTTGCGCTGTTAATAAGTTGGTTTATTCTCACCTCATTTAACAAAAGAAAAATTGTTGGTTATGTGTTGCTGATTTTACTGTTTTCAATTTATTCGTTTAGTTTGGTACAAAAGGAAATAACATGGTTGGAGGTTTCGAAAAAATCAGTAGTTGCGCTGGAGGAATTAAGGAAAGAGTGTTCGGCGAATCAATATTCAGCCATCACTTTTCTAACAATTCCGGCAAAAGTTGGCGATGTTCCGGTCTTTCAACTTCAGTTTGAAAAACTCGCGGGCTATTATTTGAAATATGAATTGAATATCTCGGTGCTGAGCAAATCCTATTTTACCAATTGGGATGAAGCCGTTGATGTCAATTCAGATAAAAGTGGGGATATTATTCTTACACATAACAAGGACAATTATTTTCTACTTTTTGATAACAAAAAAAATCTTAATTTTGATTTAAAGACCGGAAAGCAATTGTCGTTTTCCGTAAAACCCGGAAAAGGAATTCTCTACGTTTTCTTTTCGAAAGGTAAATTTCAAAAAATTAACGGTTAAATATGAATTACAAAAAAATCATTCTCATCTTTTTCATTTGCGGTTTTCAATCCTTTGCACAAACCAATCGTGGCTGGCAGAATTATTCCAGTTTAAGTAACGTTTCCTCTGCAATTGTTGAGGCTGATGGAATCTGGGCTGGAACAGACGGCGGCGCATTCTCTTACAGTTTTAAAGATTCCTCATTCCAAACATTTACCAAAACTGAAGGAGTGAACGGATCGCCAATAACGGCAATAGCAAAAGATTCCACCGGTAATATTTGGATAGGATCTCAAAACGGAAAAATCGACGTTTATAACCCGGCAACCAAAGTCTTTAAGAATATTTTTGATATTTATAACTCAGAACGAACGGAAAAAAGAATTAATTCAATTTCTATTTATGGAGATACCGCTTTCGTTTCAACTTCTTTCGGACTCTCGTTAGTAAATACAAAAACGTTCGCCTTTTATGATACCTTTTTCAAACTTGGAAATTTTGCCTCGAACATAGAAGTAAACTTCAGCTATAAAAAAAACAACATCATATATGCAGCCACCAACGCCGGTATAGCGGTACAAAAAGCGGGTACAACAAATTTAGTTGCACCGGAATCTTGGAATAATTTCTCAACAGCTAACGGATTGAATTCAAATACCATTCTGAAAATTGGTTCTTACAAAGATTCAGTATTTGTTCTTACCCCGGTTGGTTTTTCGATATTCACCATAAACGCCTGGCAAAATTTTCTTACCGATTTTCCAGATGGACATATTCAAGATTTTCAAACTACGAGTGATTCGATATTTATTTTATCGGACTGGATCGTTTATTATTATACAAACGGGTTAAAAGATAGATACTCACCGATCGTATATGTAAATGCGGCAAAGATGCCTTATTGCCGGGATGGAAAATTTCTTTTAACATTTACAAACACAACACGGTTGTTCGATAAAAATAATAGTTATTCCTCATTCAATCTTTCTCCAAACGGTCCTTCCGAAAATAAATTTTTTAATATGGCGGTGGATCAACAAAATAATCTTTGGGTGGCAACAGGTCAGGATGTTGGAGGCGTAGGATTTTTTAAGTTCAATGGAACTTTGTGGAAAACTTTTGATATGAATTCATTCCCCTTTCTCTCAAATGCATTTCACAATGTTTCCATCGGTTCCGATAACAGCATCTATTTTGCAAATTGGGGAAGTGGATTTGTTAGAGTAAAGAATGATACGACTATTCAATCTTTTTCAGTTAACAACACCCCGCTGATTGGTACTTTGGCACACCCAAATTTTTTAGTTATTGCCGATATGAAAACCGATTCGAGAAATAATTTATGGGCATTGAATCATGACGCAGCGGATAGAAAAGTTTTAAGTGTTTTAACTACAGACAGCACCTGGTATCTTTTTGAAAATCTTCCCGATCCTACTGTTGATCAATACAGAAAACTTTTAATAGATCAATACGATACAAAATGGTTTACTTCGTCCAATCCGGATAAATCAGGACTTTATTATTTCAACGAAAATTCTACGCTTTCCAATTCCTCGGATGATAGAACCGGTTATGTTGCAGGATTGAACAGTAACGGCGTTTCGTGTTTGGCATTGGATAAGCGAGGAGAACTATGGGCTGGGACAAATTTAGGTGTAAATATTATTTCAAATCCGAATGCAATTTTAAGTTCTTCTTCATCCGCATTAAAAATTACATCAGTGTTTAGTTTACGCCAGCAAGCGATAAATTGTCTTGCGGTTGATGCAATTAACAGAAAATGGGTTGGAACAAACCAAGGTTTAATTGTAACATCATCGGATGGAACCTCATTATTAGAAACGTTTGACAGCAAGAATAGTCCGTTACTCGCAGATCAAATAAAGTCATTAGCTGTAGATGAAAAAAATGGAATCGTTTATGCCGCTGTAGATGGCGGATTAACAGCATTTTACACAACGGCGTTAGCTCCAAACACATCTTTTACTTCGATCGAAACCTCGCCGAGCCCTTTCTTAATCGGTGGCACAGCTTCTCTTTTAACTATCGACGGATTAATAAAGGACAGCGATATTAAAATACTTTCCATCTCCGGAAATTTGATTCGCGAATTCAGTTCTCCCGGCGGGAGAATTGCGTTTTGGGATGGCAAAAATGACGACGGCAAATTTGTTAACAGTGGAATCTATCTTATTGTGGCGTATGACAAAGAAGGAAATTCTGTTGCAACCGGAAAAGTTGCTATCATCAGAAAATAAAATTTAATGATCGATCTTCAAAATATTTCATTACAGTTTGGCGGAGATTATCTTTTTAAAAATATTTCCTATAAGATAAATGCCGGAGATAAAATTTCTCTTGTCGGCGCTAACGGAACCGGGAAATCCTCTCTCCTGAAAATAATTTACGGAACGCTGCCGCCGGAAAACGGATCTGTTGCAAAACAAAAAAGAATATCACTGGGATATCTTCCGCAAGAAAACATCCTGCATAAAGGAAAGACTCTGGTTGAAGAAGCAGCTTCCGCACTTACAGATATAAAATTTCTCCAGGAAAAAGAACATGAGATCACATCGCTTCTTTCTAATCCGGCATTAAGCGAAGATGAGCAGAACGACCTTGTAAATCAACTTGGAGAAGTGCATCATAAACTTGAAGAGTTGGACAGCTACACCGCCAATGCGAGAACGGAAAAAATCTTAACCGGACTTGGGTTTGAAGAATCTGATTTTTCAAGGATGACCGACGAACTTTCCGGCGGCTGGCAAATGAGAATCGCACTTGCAAAAATTCTCATCTCTCAAAATGATGTTCTGCTGATGGATGAGCCGACCAATCATCTCGATTTGGATTCGCTTGAATGGCTCATCAGTTTTTTAAAGGGATATAAAGGAGCATTATTGCTTGTTTCGCATGATAAACATTTTGTAAATGAAGTTACAAATAAAACGCTTGAAATATTTTTAGGGAAAATCACTTCATTCAACGGAAAATATGATGCGTATTTGAAATTTGCCGAAGAGCGAAACGGAATGTTGGAACAGCAGTATCTGCTTCAACAAAAGAAAATTAAAGAGACCGAAAATTTTATTGAACGATTCCGCTACAAAGCTACGAAGGCAAAACAAGTTCAGAGCAGAATAAAGCAATTAGAAAAAGTTGAGCTGATAGAACTCCCCGACACCAAAGATGATATTACTATTCGCTTTCCGGAACCGCCGCAAAGCGGAAGAATAAATATCGAATTAAAACAATTGTGTAAATCGTATGGTGAAAAAAAGATTTTTCAGAATTTGGATTTTACTATTGAACGGGGAGAAAAAATTGCGCTCGTGGGTCCAAACGGCGCCGGCAAAACTACGCTTGCAAAAATTATTGCAGATAAAGTCTCTTTTGAAAGCGGGGAAAGAATTATCGGACACAATACTTCAATCGCTTATTACGCGCAGGATGTTGCCGATGTGCTCGATACCGATCTTGATATTCTTGAAACCGTTGAAGGAATTGCGGAAGGAAAAACAATCGGACAGTTGCGTTCTTTGCTCGGATGTTTTCTTTTTAGCGGTGATGATGTTTTTAAGAAAATCGGAGTCCTCTCCGGCGGAGAGAAAAGCCGGGTTGCACTTACAAAAATTCTTCTAACCAAAGCAAACTTGATTGTACTTGATGAGCCAACCAACCATCTTGATATTTCTTCCAAAGAAGTGCTGCAACAAGCTTTAACGGCGTTCAACGGCTCATTAATACTGGTTTCCCATGACGTTGATTTTCTTCGTCCAATTGTTAACAAAGTGATTGAAATAAAACGAAATTCTTTTAAAGTATTTCTGGATGGTATCGATTATTACTTATCGAAAAGAGAAGAATCTCTAAATCAGGTGGAACAGAAACCAACCTCAAAGTCTGACTCGCCAAATCTGACAAGAAAAGATTTAAAAAGAATCGAAGCTGAAATCCGGCAGAAAAAGTTTTTGGAAACAAAAGACCTTTTGAAAGAAATCGATAACCTGGAGAAAGAAATTGAGAGACTCGAAAATGATGAAAAAAAATGTGAGGCTGATTTGATTGACGAGAAAATTTATTCCAACGTGCAACTCTTAAAGCAAACACAATCGGACTATAATCTCACCAAAGAAAATCTTCAACAAAAATTAAATCGCTGGGAAAAGTTGAATCACGACTTGTTGGAAATTGAACGAAAGTTTGAAAGTCTGCTTCCTTCTTAAATGCTTATTTCGTTCGACCAAGAAAATCTGTTTGTTGCGACTAAACTTTTATTCCCAAAAATTCTTCTGCAAGAGCAATTCCGCCGTAAAGCGCCGCTTCATCGCCAAGCTTAGTGGCATAAATCTTAACTGCTTTTCCGGCATCTTTTAAAGAATTTTCTTTAAAAGATTTTTTAATGATCGGGGTCATAAAATCAGCAGCCGCTTCCATAACACCGCCTCCTAAAACTATCATTTGCAGGTTAAGAAGGTTATTAATATTGGCAAGAGTTTTGCCAATAACTACGGCAGCGTTTGTTACCACTTTAACCGTTACGGTATCGTTCTTCTTTAGCGCGTTGGAAATTGCTTTACTTTTAATCGGAACTTTTTCTTTTAATAATTTTGCGAGCAAACTCCTTTTGCCGAGTTTAACTTCTTTAGTAATATCGCGAACAATAGCCGTTCTGCTTGCTAAAGCCTCAAAGCATCCCTTCTGTCCGCAACCGCACAATGGTCCGTTTGGTTGTATAATCATATGCCCGATTTCGCCGGCGGTAAAACTTGCGCCGCGGTGCATATTTCCCCTAAATATAAGCCCGCCGCCAATTCCGGTACCGACAAAAACAACCAGCATATCTTCGACATCTTTTCCAAGTCCAAAGTGTTTGATACCTAACGCAGCTAAGTTTACATCATTTTCAATAAGCACTGGAATTGAAGTAAACTGTTGAAGTTGTTCCTTGATATTTAAATTTTTAATGTTCAAATTTGGTGCGATGCCAATTCTTCCGGTCTGCGGGTTTACAGAACCGGGAATTCCGAGACAAATTGCTTTAACATTTTTTTCTGAAACACCGGCTTCGAGCATTACTTCGGCTGTTATTCCCCAAAGGGCTTTAACAAAGTTCGTGTTTCCGTTTTTTGTTTTTGTAGCTTTTTTTATTCTTGTATGGATTCCGTCTTTACTGTTTATTAGTGCGGCAAGAATTTTTGTTCCGCCCATATCTATGCTTATCACGTAATCTTTCATCTGTATTCCCTTTTCTTTCATAACGAAATGAGGTTCCTATTTAGTATCTTTGCCATTGTTTTTCGTAAAGATAATATTACTTATTGAAAATATGCAACAAGAGTTTCAAAATACCAACAGAAAATTTAAACCATTAAAAAAATTCGGGCAGAATTATCTGAAAGACAAAAATATTCTTCGAAAAATCGCAGAAGAAATGAATATTTTGGAAGAAGATGTCGTCGTTGAGATCGGTCCCGGAACCGGTGCGCTAACGGAATTTTTGGTTGAAAAGTGTAAAAATATATTTGCCGTTGAAATTGACTCGCGTGTGGTAGCGGATTTACAAACTCGTTTCCCATCTGTACAAGTTATTCAAAAAGATTTTTTAAAATTCGATTTAGAAACAATATTTAATATCGCAAACAAAAAACTCCGCATCGTAGGGAATATTCCGTATAACATAACTTCGCCGATTCTTTTTAAATTGATTGAATCGCGTGCAATTATTTCGGATGCTGTGTTGATGATGCAATTGGAAGTGGCGCAACGGATTCTTTCCAAACCGAATTCGAAAGAATATGGAATACTTTCTACTTTTATAAATGCTTACGCAAAACCGGAATTATTATTCAAGGTTTCGCCCAATGTTTTCTATCCGAAACCAAAGGTTTTTTCTGCGGTAATGCGGTTTACTCTTATAGATAATGTGGCAATAGCTGACGACAAAATTTATCTTCAACTAATTAAGGCGGCTTTTTCTAAAAGAAGAAAAACTTTAAAAAATTGTTTTGCCGATACTATATTTGAAACACTCGATCTAAAAGAGTGCGGCATAGACCCAATTCAACGGGCTGAAACGTTATCTATCGAAAACTTTATTACGCTCGCAAATCTTTCTCACAGCAATTTAGGAAAGCAAACGTATTGATTTCAAACATAAAGAATTATTCCAGACGCTTATCGGCAACCGATTTTGTTGTTATCGTTTTTTATCTCTTCCTCACTATTCTCAATTTACTTTTTGCCGGGAGCGTAACCGTTTGGTACTACCTCATTTTGATGAACGCAGTTGTAATCATTCTTCTTATGCTAATCGCAAAATGGAATGACAACTCCCAAACAAAACTTTCTAAACTTGTTCACTATTGGTATCCCGTTCCGCTGATTTTTATAACCTTCAAAGAATTGTATTTGATGATTAGACCGATACGGCAAGTCGATTACGACTACCTGCTTATCCAGGTCGACCGCTGGATTTTCGGAACTGATCCAACGGTGGTATTGCACAAAATAGCTTTTCCGGTGTTGACGGAATTTCTACAAATCGTTTATGCGACTTTTTATTTTCTGCCGATGATCCTTGCGGTTTCGCTCTACTTCAATAAAAAATATTTAGAAACAGATTATGCAATTTTTGCAGTGATTTACGGATTCTTCATCTCGTACATCGGCTATTTTTTTCTGCCGGCAATCGGACCAAGGTTTACACTTCACAATTTTGCTTTGACAAATCAAGAGTTACCTGGAATTTTTCTCACAAATTTTTTAAGAGAAATTATCAACTCCGGCGAATCCGTTCCGGCAGGAACTCTTAATCCGCAACTGCTTGTTCAAAGAGATGTGTTCCCGAGCGGACATACAATGATGACCGCGATCGTGATGTATTTATCGGTAAAATTTAACAGCAAAGCAAAATGGTTTTTGGTCGTTTGCGGAAGTTTGCTCATCTTTTCCACCGTTTATTTACGCTATCATTATGTTGTTGATCTTCTCGGCGGACTTTTGTGTATGCTTTTTTCTCTCTGGTCGGGGAAAAAACTTTTTAATTGGTGGCAGAAGTTATTCAACAAAGAAATTTTACAGTAAAACATGCAAGACAAAAAAACTCAAGTAAAACAGATGTTCGATGCGATCGCATATCGCTACGATTTTCTCAATCATTTTCTTAGCGCCGGTGTTGATGTGTACTGGCGGAAGAAAGCGCTAAGCCTAACAAAACTCAATAAAGACGCCGTCCTTCTCGATGTTGCTTGCGGAACCGGTGACTTTGCGATTGAAGCAAAAAAAAATGGCGTCCAGAAAATCTTTGGCGCTGATTTTTCTTATAACATGCTTCAACTTTTCAACAAAAAAAGTGATTGGATTGTTGGAAGAAATCTTCAAATGGAAGCTGAAAAACTTCCTCTCAAACCGGCAACAGTAACAAATATCACCGTTGCGTTTGGGGTTAGAAATTTTTATAACATTCCGGAATCATTTGCTTCGTTTTATTCAGCTTTAAAAGAAAATGGAAAAGTAACGATACTTGAATTCATGATGCCGACAAACCCACTCATAAAGATTCTCTATCGTTTGTACTTTAAGTTTATTTTACCGGTGATCGGGAGGTTGGTATCAAAAGATAAAAAAGCATACACCTATTTACCGGATTCAGTTGAGGAATTCGATAAATCGATTGATCTTGTAAAATTATTCTCCGGTGCAGGGTTTAAGAAAGTAGAGCGATACGATTTAACTTTTGGATTAGTCCAAGTTGTAATTGCCGAGAAATGATTCTCACAAATTACAACTTATATTTTTGACAAATCAATTCATGCAGCCGGTTAAATGCCTTTGCCCGGTGACTAATTCTATTCTTCTCTTCCAGTGATAGTTCTCCATTTGTAACGGAAAAACCGTCAGCAATAAATAAAGGATCATAACCAAAACCATTATCTCCTCGCCCGGTGTGAACGATCTTTCCTTCCATAACGTCTTCCGCTGAAATATAATTCTCTCCATCATAAAACACAGCAGAGCAAACGAACTTTGCCAAATGTGGTTCGGCAAAATGAGAAAGATTTTTGAGGAGTAATTTATTGTTCGCTTCATCGGTTGCATTTTCTCCGGCATATCTTGCTGAAAAAACTCCCGGCTCACCATTTAGTTGATCGACAGAAAGTCCGGAGTCATCAGCAATCGTTGGAATATTGAAAAGCTCATAAACGGTTTTAGCCTTTATTTTCGCATTCTCAGCGAAGGTAACTCCGTCTTCAACTATTTCGGGAATTTCCGGGAAATCCGAAAGTGATAAAATAGTAAAAGCGGTTTCTGAAAAAACTTTTCTTACTTCTTTCAATTTCCCTTTATTCGTTGTAGCGAAGAGTAATTTCATTTTAAGCTTTTTCTTCAGTTTGATCTTTTTCGTTTTTTTTCAAATCGAACAATTCTTCCATCACGTCAAATGCGTACCGAAGATGCGGAATTACAATTGAACCGCCGACAATCAAAGCGATATTAAATGATTCCATCAACTCATCCTTTGTTGCGCCTTCGTAAATCGAACGGTCGATATGATAAAAAATACAGTCATTGCATCGCAAAACCATTGAAGCTACAAGTCCCATCAGCTCTTTCGTTTTTGTGGGAAGCGCGCCTTTCACATATGCTTTGTTATCGAGAGCAAAAAATTTATTATAATCCCGAAAACCGGAGTTCAAAATTTTTTCATTCATTTCTAATCGATAGGCTCTCGTTTCCGATACTGATTTATTTTTCATGTAAACCTCATGCTGTTTTTAGTTCTTTCTTTAAATGATTTCCCGTTAAACTTTTTTTCACTTTAACAATTTGCTCCGGAGTTCCTTCGGCAATAATTTCTCCACCAAATTCCCCGCCGCCGGGTCCAAGATCAATTATCCAATCGGCTGTTTTGATAACATCCAGATTATGCTCAATAATAATAACCGTGTTTCCTTTATCAACAAGTTTGTTCAACACATGCAAAAGAACGCGCACATCTTCAAAATGCAAACCGGTAGTCGGTTCATCTAAAATGTAGAGTGTTTTTCCCGTACTTACCTTGCTCAACTCGGTTGCAAGTTTCACGCGCTGCGCCTCGCCGCCGGAAAGTGTAGTAGCTTGTTGACCAAGTTTTATATAGCCCAAACCGACATCGTGCAGGGCTTTAATTTTTCTATTGATGCGCGGCAAATCCTCAAAAAGATCAAGCGCATCTTCCACAGTCATTTCAAGCACATCGGCAATTGATTTTGTTTTGTACAAAACTTCCAGCGTTTCGCGGTTATACCGCTTACCGTGACAAACCTCGCATGTAACGTAAACATCAGGTAAAAAATTCATTTCAATTTTTTTTAATCCCGCACCGCCGCAATCTTCGCATCGTCCGGCAGTTACGTTAAAGCTGAATCTTCCCGCAGCATAACCGCGCATTTTTGATTCCGGCAACTGGGTGAATAAATCTCTTATAAAAGTAAACAGACCCGTATATGTAGCCGGATTTGAACGTGGAGTGCGTCCAATTGGCGTTTGATCGATTTCAATTATTTTATCAAGATTTTCTAACCCTTCTATTTTTTTGTAAGGTAGCGGAACCAATTTTGATTGATAAATTTCTTTCATCAATATTTTAACAAGCGTTTCGTTAACCAATGAAGACTTGCCTGAACCGCTTACTCCGGTTATTGCCGTTAGCGCACCAAGCGGAATTGAAAGCGTAACACCTTTCAAATTATTCCCCGATGCACCCTTGAGCTTTAAATATTTTCCGTTTCCTTTTCTTCTTTCATTCGGAAGAATGATTTGCTTTTTGCCGGTTAAATAATCTATCGTTGAAGAAATGAATCCATTGTTTGGGTTTAATAAATTTTTTGTTTCGCCTTGCGCGCAAACTTCTCCTCCGTGCGCTCCGGCAGCAGGTCCCAAATCAATTAAATAATCCGACTGCTCCATTGTTTCTTTATCGTGTTCAACAACAATTACGGTGTTGTTCAAATCGCGGAGTTTTTTCAAGGAAGAAATTAATTTAATATTATCACTTTGATGAAGCCCGATGCTTGGTTCATCCAATACGTACAGCACTCCGGAGAGTTGTGTTCCGATTTGTGTTGCAAGACGAATCCGCTGTGACTCGCCACCGGATAAAGTTTTCGCGCTTCTATTTAATGTTAAATATTCCAAACCAACGTTCAGTAAAAAATCAAGCCGGGTTGAAATTTCTTTTAAAATCGGTTTGGCAATAATTTCATCGTTTCCTTTTAACCGAACTGAAGCAAAAAAATCTTTCGTTCTGTTTATCGAAAGAGAAGTAACCTGGCTGATATTTTTCTCTTGAAACGTAATGGCAAGCGACTCTTTTTTCAACCTTCCGCCGTTACACGAGGTACAAGTTTTAGTATTCATGTAGGATTCAACCCACTCATGAATTTTAGGCGAAGAAGAATTGTAAAAATTATTTTGGAGGTAAGTGAATATTCCCGAAAATTTATGGTGATAAGTAACCGGTTTCCCGCTTCCGTATGTGTAAGAGAAAGCGATTTTTTCTTTCGTCCCTTCAAGCAATATTTCTTTTTGCTCTTTGGTTAGATTTTTTAGCGGAGTATCAAAAGTGAATTCAAATTTTTCAGCAACCGCTTTAAGCTGTGTGAATATCCATGTCGATCGAGGCTTGCCTAAAGGGGCGATCCCTTCTTCATTGATAGATTTCTTCCAGTCGGGAATAATAAGATCGATATCAAGTTCTTTCTTTTCGCCGAGACCTTCGCAATCGGGACATGAACCATAAGGCGAATTGAATGAAAAAGAATTGGGAGCTAATTCCTGATAACTGATTCCACAATCAAGGCAAGCCAGGTGCCGGCTGAAGAGGTAATCTTTTTCACCATCATTTACCACTACGCTACCATTTCCATAATTCAGCGCAACTTCAAGTGATTCGGTAATTCGTGCCGAAGTTTCAACTTCAACTTTAACTTTATCAATCACAATTTCGATGTTATGAATTTTGTAACGATCAATTTGATACCCTTTGGTGATCTCACAAATTTCGTTATCGATGCGGACACGGAGAAATCCATCGTTTTGAATTTCTTCAAACAATTCCCGGTAATGCCCTTTTCTACCGCGAACAACCGGCGCGAGAATAAGGATTTTCTTTCCCTTCAAATCATTTAAAATAGTTTCAATTATTTGCGTTGAAGTTTGTTTGGCTACCGGTTTGCCGCAGTTATAACAATGAGCAATGCCAACACGCGCATAAAGCAAGCGAAGGTAATCGTAAATTTCCGTCACCGTTCCCACCGTTGAGCGGGGATTGCCCGAAGCCGCTTTTTGCTCAATCGAAATTGCCGGACTTAATCCTTCAATCGAATCGACATCAGGTTTTTCAAGCATATCGAGAAATTGGCGAGCGTAAGCTGAGAGGCATTCTATATAGCGCCTCTGCCCTTCGGCATAAATAGTATCGAAAGCGAGAGAAGATTTTCCCGAACCCGAAAGCCCGGTAATTACAGTTAAGCTGTTCCGGGGAATTTCAACATCAATATTTTTAAGATTGTGCTGCCTCGCCCCTTTGATAATTATTTTTTCAGTTTCCAAGTTTTTCGTAAGTCTCTATTTTTAAAGAGTTATTTTAGTAATCATTATTTTGAAAAACAAATTTTTCTATTCCAAATGTTACAATCGTCAAATTCATTACAACAAATTACGATAGTTGAAGGTTTCACCGAGCATATTTTTAAAGAAAAAGGATCGATTTTTACCGGACAAGTCTTTCCCATCGCAAACAGCAGCGAAGCTAAAAATATCCTCAACGGTGTAAAAAAGAAGTACTATGACGCAACACATCACTGCTACGCTTTCAAGTGTGCAAACGGCGACTCCAAGTTCAGCGATGACGGCGAACCTTCGGGAACAGCCGGTATTCGTCTCCTAAACGCAATAACTCATTTTGACCTAACAAATGTATTAGTCGTTGTCATCCGTTATTTTGGAGGAACAAAATTAGGTGTCGGTCCGTTAGGCAAAGCATATTATTTAAGCGCGATGGAAGCACTTGAACAGAGTAAAAAGGTCGTCAAATATCCGGCGCAAAAAGTCAACTTAAAATTTTCTTTTGAAATGGTGAATGTTGTTTATAAACTTTTAGCAGAACATGAGATTAAAATTTGGGGAACAGATTATTCTGAATCCGTTTCGCTCTCAGTGATCATAAAAACGGAAATTATTGAAAAGGTTAAAGAAGCGTTAATTTCCGCTACCTCAGCTCAGTTGGAATTTATCATTGATCCGGAAATACTTTTTATTTAGTTCGTTTCAGTTGGTTTTGGTAAATCTTCACCCACTCAAGATCATTTAACAACATTCGCAAATTTGCGAATGATTCCGCTGTTAAAGCCAAATATTTTTCTTTAAATTTTTCCCTCACCTCTTTTGCTGAATCAGCAAGAAGCGTATTCAAATCAGCCGTAATCTTTTCCATGTTTTCCGTTAAATCATTTTTGATCTGCCGAAGATTTTTAATTTCAGGATTTGTCCCGGCTTGTTGAATTACTCTAAGCAATCCTTGCACATATTTAGCTGTGAAAGCAATAGAGAAGAATAACTCTTCGTTTAATGAATTTATAGCGGAAGATACCAGCGTTTGCAAATCTGATTTTACTAACAATTGATGTTGAGAAAACCTTTCAACTTCATGGCAGAAGGAGTCGGCATCTTTAATCATCTTTATTGTTTCGTCTTTTGGTTTTTACAGCTAACCCAATTCCATCGCCAATTGTTAAAATTGTTGCTTTCAAATTTTGCTGGGTTGTAAAAACTTTGTTAAACTCTCTAATCATTTTTGTAGATGTTTTATATTTTTTCGGAACGCGCGAAGCCGCTGCGTATCCATGCCACAATAAATTATCAACAAAAAGAATTCCCTTTTTCTTTAAGAGCATTAGTGAATAGTCGAACAACCGTTTATAGTCTTCTTTGTCGGCGTCAAGAAAAATAAAATCATATTTCCCGGATAGATTCGGCATCAAATCAAGCGCGTCTCCTTTGTAAAGAACAATTTTTTCCGCTAAACCGGATTTGCTAAAGTTTTCTTCTGCAAGTTTAATATTGTCTTCACTTTTTTCAATTGTGTGAAGCACGGCTTTGTTGGAGAGATTGCGCGCAATTCTTATAGAAGAATAACCGATTGCTGTCCCAATTTCTAAAACTCGTTTCGGTTTGGTGATTTTAATTTGTAACTCAAGAAATGCAGCAGCGTGGCGGTCGAGAATCGGAATCCGATTCTCCATTGCGAACGATTCCATTTCAAGGATCAATTCATTATCCACCTTGCGGAAGCTATCTAAATAACGGAGTTGATTTTCATCTATCATATTGTTACTCATATTTTTTGCCTTTACAAATTAATACAATTTCATTTACCGGAATGCCCAAATCCCCCTTCACCTCTGTGACTTTCATTCAGATTGTCGGCTTCCGAAAATTTTGCTTGATAAACTTTAGAAACCACAAGCTGCGCAATTCTTTCGCCACGGGAGATTTTGTAATCTTCTTCACCAAGATTTATTAAGATAATCTTCAACTCACCGCGGTAATCAGAGTCAATTGTTCCCGGTGAATTTAGAACGGTTATTCCATGTTTTACCGCCAGACCGCTTCTTGGTCGAACTTGTATTTCGTAACCTTCAGGTATCTCAACGGAAAAGTTTGTCGGAACAAAACCAATCTTTCCTTTCGGAATAGTAATTTCTTCTTTCACCGCTGCGGCAATATCCAAGCCCGCGCTGCCGTGTGTTGCATATGCTGGAAGTGAAATATCAGCAAATTCATCTGAGAGGCGTTTAACTTTTATGTTTAGTTCATTCATCTTTTTTCTTTCTTAATAAAATGTTTTTAATCGTCAGCAATTCATTTTTAGGAATTATATTCAAACCAAATAAACCTCCAACAAAAAGCAGGAGGAGAAATGTTTTGAAGAACAATTCCACTATACCAAAAAATTGGATTGAATAAAACAGCGTTGCGACAATTCCTAAAAGAAAAAAAGTTTTACCGATCTTTCGCCATTCATAGACAATAGGAAAATGTTTTTGAGATACAAAATAAAAACCGATTGCCATTACAGCATAGCTAAGTAAGGTTGCAAATGCTGCGCCGGTAATATTCAATATTGGAATTAATAAATAATTTGCCGCCACATTGATTACAGCACCCGCTCCCATTAACAACGGAACTACCGAACTTTTTTCTTTAATATAAATTGCAGCGGAAAAATTTATGTAAAATCCGTTAAACAAATAGGCGGCAAGAATAATCGGGACGATCGATAAACCGCTCCAATACGCTTCCCCGATCAACGATTTCCCGTGAATCGAAAATTTTGCGAGGTCTGTTATATAGAGTGAGAGAAAAAGTAAGATCGATGTTCCGGCAACCGTAAATATTGTAAACACTTTAGAGAAAAGTTCTTTTGCATCTTTATCTTTTGCATATTGAAGAGAGAACGGCTGCCATGCAAATTGAAACATCGAAACAAAAAGCATCATAAATATTCCGAGCTTGTAATTTGCCTGGTAGATCCCAAGTGTTGTAAGATCCGTTAAATGTTCAACTATCGGGCGGTCAATTACCTGCATGAACATTGCGGCAATTCCACCTGGTAAGTAGGGAATTCCAAATTTCATTAACCTTTTCAATACATCTTTATCAATGTGAATTTTCAACTGAGAAATAATATCCGGAAGCAAAATTATAAACGTTACCACTGAAGCAACCAAATTGCTGATGAATACCGCTTCAATTCCCTTTTTAAGAACAACAATCAATAATATGTTTAAGATAATTGTTGAAACAATATTGGTAATTTTGATAGCCGAGAATTTTGCAGCCCGCCTGGCTACACGCAAGTAGATAAAAGGCAAAGCGGACAATGCGTCAAACAAAAGAATTAATCCGGTTAGCGTTAATAAATACGAATACTTTTCCGATACAGCAAAAAGTTTATTTATTGAACTACCGGATATAAGTAATGCTGTCGTAAATATTATTGAAGTAATAACGAGAGTAAAAAACGCTGAAGAAAAAACTTTTTTCTTGTCGGCAAAATCATCCGATGCAGCAAATTTTAAGTACGCGGTGTCCAACCCATACAGAAAAAATATATTAAGCAATGCGATGAGCGCATAAAGATTTGTTACAACTCCGTAATCTGCCGGAAGAAAAATATTTGTATAAAACGGTACAAGCAGAAAATTCAGAAACCTTCCAACCATTGTACTGATGCCGTACAATGCTGTGTCTTTTGTAAGCTGCTTTATCTTCTCTCTCATGGATGCGGGAAAATTTGTTTCTTCATCATCTTATTTTGATTTATAAAACGGAAGAATAATATCCATATAAAATTTGGGCGGACGTGTAGGGCGTTTTGTTTCAGTTTTGATAAAAAGATGATCTGTAAAACCTTCGGCTACAATTTCTTTGTCGGGTGATTCTGCTTTTCTAATTACATAATGAATTCTGAATTTTGGATTGGGCAGTTCAGCAACGGTTGATTCAATTTCCAGCAAGTCATCATAAAATGCCGGAGATTTATATTTCACCGATGCTTCGATTACCGGAAGCTGATACCCGTTGTTCTCAACAACACTGTATGGCAATCCAAGCGAGCGCAGCAATTCAGTTCTCCCGACTTCAAAATATTCAAGATATTTTCCATTATAAACGAATTGCATTTTATCGGTATCGGCATAACGTACACGAATTGTAGAGATGTGTTTGAGCATTATATGATACTTTAAGCAGCGTCTTTGATATCGGGAATTAATTGTGATAACACCAATTCCGGATTATAAATATCGATTAAAACAATTTGATCGTTTTTAATTTCAATTGTAAATCCCTCTTTATTGATCACTCTATCAGGAATCCCGTGGAATTCTTTTTTTATAAACAAAATGCTGCCAGTTTCGCCATCAACTTTTTTGTCAAAATCTTTTAATGTTATTTGCATAACCATCTCTCATTCTTTTTTCTGTGTTCAATCGTTTCCATATCAGTTCTATATACTGTGATTATTCTTTCTTCTGACTTATCCAAAACCACTGCAAATAAAATTTCGTTTATTGCAACTATGTCAATTATACTGTTTTCAAGGAGGTCAAAACATGAGTAAAGTTTGTTATTAATTCTTTAAGAATAAATTCCGCTTCAAGACCATAAATAGAAATTTTTAGTTCAGCATGTTTTGTAAAATACATTTGCTTTGCCTGCTATTCAATCCAAGCCCCCATTTTGCCGAATTTTTCCAACCGCATATCAACCAATTTTTCCGGTTTGATCTTTTCCAACTGCTGTAATTCCTCTATCAGTACTTTTTTCAATATTGATGCGGCAAGTTCCTGGTCTTTATGAGCGCCGCCGAGCGGTTCAGGCACAATCCGGTCGATAACTTTTTGCTCGAGTAAATCCGGAGCGGTTAATCGTAAAGCTTCCGCTGCCTGCTCTTTGTATTCCCAGCTTCGCCATAAAATACTAGAACAAGATTCCGGACTAATAACAGAATACCATGTATTTTCCAGCATTAAAATCCTGTCACCGATTCCAATTCCCAAAGCTCCGCCGCTCGCTCCTTCACCAACAATTACAACGACGATAGGAACTTTTAATCTGCTCATCTCTAATAAATTTCTAGCGATAGCTTCCGCTTGTCCCCGTTCTTCGGCTTCAAGACCGGGGTATGCACCGGGAGTATCGATCATCGTAATAATAGGGCGATGAAATTTTTCGGCAAGTTTCATCAGGCGTAATGCTTTACGGTAACCTTCAGGATTCGGCATCCCAAAATTTCTGAAGAGGTTCGATTTTGTGTCGCGCCCTTTTTGGTGCCCGATAATCATCACTTTGTGATCATCAATTTTAGCGAACCCTCCAACAATGGCTTTATCATCTCCGAAAGTTCTGTCACCGTGCAATTCAAGAAAATTTTGCGTCATCATGTAAATGTAATCAAGCGTGTAAGGACGCTCCGGATGACGGGCGAGTTGAACGCGCTGCCAGCGTGTAAGGCCTTTATAAATCGATTCTTTTAGTGTCTCCACTTTATCCTCAATTATTTTAATTTCACCGGCGATGTCGAGGTTGTCCGAAACTTTTTTCATTTCGGCTAACTTTTCTTCTAGTTCATAAATAGGTTTTTCAAAATCTAAAATTGTCTTTGCCATAAATTATTTCCTTCTTGCTTTTAGCAAGAAAAACGTTTTGCTAAGTATTTCCAAATCGAGCCAAATGTTTTGATTCTTTGCGTAAAATATATTCAATTTTTCCAAGTTTTCCTCGTTCTCAGAGTCAGTGAACCAGATTCCCGTAATTCCCCGTTTTCCTAAAAAGAGGTTTGCTGAATTGGTCTCTTTCGGTCCCACAAAACTATATCTCCCCTTAATTACAGATGGAGTTTCCAAGATGAAATCTGAAAATTCGGATCTTATCCTAAAAAGATTTTTCTTCAAGTAGAAAAAGGGATAAAGAAAAAACAAGAGAAAAAATCCGAACATTAAGTCAAAACTTCTTTTAATAAAACGATGCCCGGTCTGCGAAATGTTATAAGTAATTTCAATAAAAGGAATATCTTCTAAAAGATAGACCGAAGATTTGCCGACAAGAAAATCAAGATTAGAACCGGCAAGCTTGAATTCAACGTTTTCTTTTTGGCATTCGGCAACCACACTCATCATTGAAGTATAAGAAACTTCTTCCGAAGGGAAAATCACCTCGCTGATTTTTTTCTCTCGGATAACTTTTTGAATGTTCTGCAAACTGCCGACAACTTCAAAAGATCCAAAATGATCTCCAATTTCTTTTCTCGTTTCTGAAATTAACCCGATAATCGAATGATAGCTTGACGATTTTTCTTTCAACTTTTTGGCTATTTCAAGTGATGATTTTGTGGTTCCCACCACTAATGTTTTTACAATGCTTTTATCAACTTGCGGCAACCCGATTTTGAAAAGTAGTCTGAATAAGATGCGCCAACCGGTAAATAGAAAAACCAATACGATAAAAGTTAAAAGAACAACTCCGCGGCTGTAGGCAAAATCTTTGAAGAAATAAGTAAGCGAAGAAATGACAAAAAAACCTGAAAGGAGCGCCGGGAAAATCCGCAGAACCGGCAGGGTCTCTTTTTTATAAGCTCCGGAACTTGCGCTCACCAAAATCTGAACCAGAGCCGGAATTGTGTAAACAATCAGTTGAGTTGCTTCCGGGAATCCTTTCCAAGTTCTAAAATGTGAATAGAGTTTCTCCGTTAATAATAACGAGAGATCAAAAAAAAGAAAATCCAACAGAACTGCAATTAGCGAGAGTTTTTGCTTACCGATGAAAGCCAGGAGCTGACGAAAAATAATCGCGCTGCGAAGAATGATTTCAACCAATAAAGACGAGGCAAAATGCTTCTTAACAAAAAGATGCATCGCATGATAAAATACTTTTGTTTCATCCAAACTGCTTCGTTTGGTGCTTTCACCTTTGTAATGAATTATAGTAGTATTGTGGACATAATAAACTTTCCAGCCTGATTTTTGCACTCGGTAACACCAATCCAAATCTTCACCGTACATAAAAAACTGTTCGTCAAGTCCGCCGATCTTTTCAAAGACTTCTCTTCTCACCATCATAAACGAACCGGAGATCGCATCAACTTCATAAGATCGGTTCTCATCCATGAAGGTCAAATTATACCGGGCAAATAATTTGCTCTCCGGGAAAAGTGAACTTAATCCGCTCACTTTACAAAAAGATGTCCACGGACCGGGAAAACTTCTTCTGCATGCTAACTGCAAAGTTCCATCGGGATTGAGAATTTTACAACCAACCATCCCTGCATCTTTATTGTTGTTGAAGAACTGAATTAGTTTTTCAAAAGTATCTTCTTGAACAATTGTATCAGGATTAAGTAGAAGTAAAAATTTCCCGCGCGCGATTTTCAATCCAAGATTGTTTGCCTTACTGAATCCCAAATTTGCGTTGTTGGAGACCAGGGTTACCTGCGGAAATTTTTCTCGCAGCATCTCAATGCTGCCGTCATCCGAGCCATTATCTACAACAATAATTTCGGTTGAAAGATTTGTAACTGCTTTAAATAGAGAGGTAAGAAGATTTTGTAAAAATTCTTTAACGTTGTAATTGACTATGATAATTGAAAGGTTCAAGCCAACTCGATCTATAGTAAATGAAAAATACTCCGTAAACGAAGCTTCCAAACCAGAAAAACAGCTTCGCGTACAATCTTTTTGGACATCTTTGAATGTCCCGAATGGCGGTCAATAAAAATGATCGGGACTTCACAAAACTTAAATCCATTATGAATGGCTTTAAAATTCATTTCGATTTGAAAAGCGTAACCGTTGGATTTGATTTTATTAAGATCTATCGACTCTAAAACTTTTCTGCGAAAACATTTGAAACCGCCGGTTGAGTCGCTAATGCGCATCCCGGTGATCACGCGAGTATATTTGTTTGCGAACCAACTTAGCATCAAACGCTGCATAGGCCAATTTACAACATTTACTCCGTTTTTGTAGCGGCTTCCGATGACAAAATCGCAATGCTCAATTGCGGTTAAAAAGATTTTTATCTCTTTTGGGTCGTGTGAATAATCAGCGTCCATCTCAAAAATATTGTCGTAATCGCGTTGCAAAGCATAAGTGAATCCCTCGCAATACGCAGTACCTAAGCCCATTTTTCTTTCTCGATGAAGTACGTGTACTTTATCATTCTTTGCACTTAATTCATCAACATACTTGCCGGTGCCGTCGGGAGAATTATCATCAACAACCAGAATTTCTACATCATTCGGGTGTCGTTCAAAAATATCCGGTATCAATTTTGTGATGTTGGATAGTTCATTGTATGTTGGTATTATAATCAGTGTTTTTGGCATATGGGTTGTCAGTATTCAGTAAATATTTTGAAAAATTCGTAATTCATAACCTGGCAAAGCCAGAACCACATTGTTCTTGAATGAAGTATTTGTTTCATCTTTTTTTTCTCGCTAAGCTCGCCACGAACCGCAAAGCACGCTACGAATTTTCCCTTTGCGGACGTTGCGCTTTCTTTGCGAACGTTGCGAGAAATTTGTCCGAAAAATATTCTTGCCATTTTGCGCAGAATATTTTTACTAACTATGTAATTCCTAATTGCTAATTTAGTCAAAATGGCCTTTTCCGAAAAGCATTACAAAAACGGTTCGGAACATTATTTTAAAATCCATTCGCAAAGACATGTTTTCAATATAGAATAAATCGTACTTCAACTTTTCTTTTACGTCTTCAACGGTTTCATCATACTTATGTTTTACTTGCGCCCAGCCGGTTATGCCCGGACGAACTTTCAATCTTCTTTTATAATAGGGAATCTCTGCTGAAAGTTTTTCCACAAAGAAAGGTCTTTCCGGTCGAGGACCAACAAGACTCATTTCTCCTTTTAGAATATTTATCATCTGCGGAAGTTCATCAATCCGAACCTTACGAACGAACTTGCCAACACGTGTAATCCGCGGATCATCTTTTGTTGACCAAACCGGACCGGTCAATTTTTCGGCATCATGTTTCATTGAACGGAACTTAAAAATATTAAAAATCTTTCCGTTCAATCCGCACCGCTCTTGTTTGAAAAAGACAGGTCCCTTGCTGTCAATTTTGATCGCTAAAGAAGTTAATAGCATAACCGGCGAAGTAAGGAGCAAAAAGATAAATGCAAAGATGACGTCCAAAAATCTTTTTACTTTTGCTTCCCAAACCGGCATTAATTGCGGATTTATATCGATGAGCGGGAATCCATAAAGCTGGGCTGTGCGCGCCTGACCGCTTAAAATGTTGTATAAATCAGGAGCGATTTTTAATCCTACATTTTTGTTTTCACATTTCCCGATTATTTCAATTAACACATCTTCCGAAAACTTCATCAACACAATGATGATCTCCTGAATATGCAGTTCGTCTATTTTTTGCGGAATATCAGCAACATTGCCTAAGACATTAATATCTTTATATTTTTTTTGAATATTTTCTGCATCAATAGTTATGTAACCAACCACATCAATGCCGAGCGCCGGATGATTAATAATTTCGTCATGGATTTCGTTCGCATTTTTATTAAACCCAACAAGTAAAGCATTTCTTCTCCCAACACCGTTTATCAATAATCTTCGTTGGAAACCTCGCACTGCAAGTCTGCCGAACGAAACCCAAAGAAGGAAAAATCCCCAATAAATAAAAACAAGGAACCGGCTTTCGGAAGAGACACCATGTGAGTAATCATCAAACAAAATTAAAAAGTAAAGGAGAAAGATGCCGACAAAACTTGCTTTAAATAAGGTTGATATTTCATCAAACCGGGAAAGTGCAAACCAGGTGCGGTACATTCCAACAAAAGAGAAGATTAACAGCCAATAGAAATAAACCACCAGCATCGGGAAAAGGAATTCCGGCATAACAAGCAGATCAAAAATTCCTGTATTTACGCGAAAATGGAAGAACACAACCCAAGCAAGGTTGATGAAGAGGAAATCGGCAAACAGGACTAATATTTTTTCAGTGTTTTTAGACATCTTCTTTCAACATTTTCGCAAATCGTTCAATTATCTTTTTTCGGTCATAATTTTCTACAGCATATTTTCTTCCGGCTTCACCCATCTTAACTGATTCATCTTTATTCGAATTCATCCACAGAATTTTTTCAGTAAGATCTATGGAGTTCTCCGGTTCACAATATAATCCCGCTCCAGATTTTTCTAAAATCTTACGGGCTTCACCATCAACACAAAGAATAACAGGACATTCAGAAGCCATTGCTTCATAGAGTTTTGATGGAATTGTAAACTTAAATAACTCATTCTTTACAAGAGGGATCAATGTTATATCGAACAGAGAAAGATAATTTAGAATTAGACCTCTGTTTACCGGGGGAAGAAGAAGTACGTTTGTTAGAGAGTTACTTCTTATTTCTTCTTCCAGAATCTCACGGTCAACACCGTCACCAATAATTAGGTAAATTATTTCAGAAAAGTGTTTTGTTAGTTTTGCTGCATCAGTTATAAGTTTTAATCCCTGGGCACCACCGATATTTCCCGCATATCCAACAATAAATTTTCCATCTAGATTTAGTTCCTTATGAAGTATTTCATTCTTTTCTTTTTTAATTACTAGATCAGTTCGCACAAAGTTGGGGAGCCAAATTATCTTTTTAATAAATGTGAACTTAGTGGATAATTTTTGCTTGGTTATTTCAGTTACAACATTAATGTAATCAGCTTTTTTATAAATTAATCTCTCAAACTTTTCTGCTAAATAAATAGCTGTTTTATTTTTTAAAAATCCGAGTTGAATCGCTGATTCAGGCCAGAGATCCCCAATATCAAAAATAAATTTACTCCCTTTAAACATTTTAATGAATATACCGGAGATTCCATTAAATAATGGAGGAGAAATTGTTAAATGATAGTCAGTTCGTTTTACTTTCAGCAAAGCAACGAGTGTTGAAGAAAAAGAAAACGATAAATAGTAGAGCATTCTTGTAACAAAACTACCGCGATCTGATGCATATACAAAAGTATTGTAAAGCGTTATTCCGTTTGTCACAGATTTTTCGTAAAGTTTAAATTTATTGATTCTATCTTCTTTTCGTATAAGATAGCTCGGGAATGGTGAAATTACCGTTACATCAAATCCTTCGTCTCGAAGTTCTTCGGCAAACCCGATACTACGTTGAGAACCACCTCCTATTTCTGGAGGGAAGTATTGCGTTATTATTAAAATTCTTTTCCTCAAGCAACCTTTCTCTTTTCAACTTCAAGAATTACTTTTCCAATTCCATCTGTAATTACTTCCCACGAATAATTTAAGACGATTTTTTTTCTTTTTTCTTTCATCTCCATGGTATCATTTTTTATTGCCAGAGCAACCATATTGTTAAACTCTATCGAATCATTTGCAATGTAAATATACTCTTTAAACTTTTCAACTTCACACATTGGAGTTGTTACAACTGGTAACCCTAAAGCCAAATACTCAATCAGTTTAAGGGGATTCACGGCGGCTGTCAATTCGTTAATTTTAAAGGGTATAATTCCAACGTCAAAATTTGAGGCGTAAGAGGGCAACTCGGTATATGGGACTTTCCCAAGCAAATAAATGTTTGAGTACTTACGTAATTGTGAAACCTCCACCGCTGCATCCCCAATCAACACTATTGAACAATTAGGAAAAGTTTTAGCCAAAGAACTTAGAATTTCAATGTTCACCCACTCTGATATTAGTCCAAAAAAACCAATAATTGGCTTCTTGATGTCGCTCAATTTTTCTGCATTCTTTACATTGACTTTTGAAAAGTGTTCTACTTCTACCCCCTGAGGAAGAAAATTATTCACACCGGATTTAGGAACTCTTGTTTCGAGTAACGGTTTTGAGACTGAAAAAGATGAGTCAACTTTTTCTAAAACTCTTTTTTCGAGTTCAATCAATGATTTGAAAGCACCACTGAAAAGTGAATAATCGTCAAGGCAGATATAATGAGACGACGTCTCCCCGAGTTTCCCAAGTAAGCTATATATGATTGGAGATGAGGAGATGACAATTGGATTATGGAAATGATTTAGTATTATTATTTTGTTAAGAAATCGAAACAGCAACATTTTGTTTAAGAATCGAATCACTTTAACATCATGAAATGGAAGAACAAATGGATGCACTTCCAGAATGTTGCTTATTTTCTCTTTTACTTCGCTCACTGAATTTTTAGAAAAGATTTTTCTAAATTTTTCAATCAAACGCTTGAAATCCCGAAAATTGAATGTCAGTTTACGTAGTGCTAACGAGCCGACCCACATTAATCGATTATTTTTAGCAAGTACTTTTCCCAAGTGCTGCATTGTTGAAGGATGACGTCCCCAATCATCGGCAAAAACAATAATATTTCTGTTTTCTAAGATCATCAGCTACAAATGCTTCTTTAATAGTTTCACGATTTTCTCAGACGCTTTACCATCTCCATAAGGATTCTTACCTTCAAAATAATTATGTCCTGATGATAATTTCGTATTAACTGAATGAAAGGTTTTTTTAATCTTATTAATATTGCTACCAACGAGAAATGCATAACCGGCATCGACAGCCTCCATCCGCTCTGTAACATCTCGCAGAACAATAATTGGTTTGCGGAATACAAAACATTCCTCTTGCACTCCACCAGAATCACTCATTATGAACTTACATTTTTCCATCAAATAGATGAAAGACAAATAATCCATAGGTGGTAGAAGATGAAAATTAGTTAATCCTTTTAAAGTAGCTTCAACCGGAATTTTTACATTCGGATTGAGGTGAACAGGATAAATAAATTCTAATTTGGGATTTTTCGCTGCAAGTTCTTTAAAAGCATCAAGAACTTTTTTAAACTCATCTCCAAATTTTTCACGACGGTGCATTGTAATTAAAACAAATTCTTTCGAAAGAAAATCAGTTGGATATATCTTTTTCAAATTGTTTTGGGTCACTATTTGAATCCTTGGAGTATCGACCAGTTTTTTGATTTGGAGAAGTGCATCAATCACCGTGTTTCCGGTTACGAATATCCTCTTTGCATCATACCCTTCAGAAATCAAGTTGTCTTTTGCGTATTTGGTTGGGACAAAATTGAAATCTGTGATCACAGAAATAAACTTTCGGTTTGCCTCTTCTGGATACGGACTATAAATGTTATTGCTGCGAAGTCCTGCTTCCACATGACCAATTTTAATTTTTTTATAAAAAGCTGAAAGTGCTGAAACAAATGCCGTTGTAGTATCACCTTGGACAAGAAGAACATCTGGTTGTAATTCTTCTAACAGATTTTTCAGTTTTGAGTTTGTAGCTACTGTGATGTCGAATAAATCTTGGTTAGGTTTCATTAAATCAAGTTCATAATCGACTTTTATTTTAAAAATTTGCGAGACTTGTTTCAACATTTCTTTGTGTTGCCCAGTAGAGCAAACAAATGTTTTGAAAGATTTTTCTTTTTTTAAGGCAGCAACCAAAGGTGCCATTTTTATCACTTCAGGGCGAGTACCAAATACAATAAGAATTTTTTTCATTAAGTTTTTTTAAATTGATTTTTTGGATAAATAAAAAGTTGTCTAAAATTGTAAAATCCTCTTCTCAGATATTGTTTGTTAATGGTTATACTTCCAATAATTATGTTTAATGGAATTCGAAGAAGCAACCCACAATAATGAAAAAAGATGACAAGAAAGAATTCAAACCTGTAAAAATGTTTCTGATAATACTGTAAATAAGCAATTGTTTGGTTACGATATTTAAACCATGGAAAATCGTCGGTAGTAGCACCACCAAGATGAATTATGCTGGTTGAGGGGAAATAAATAATCTTCCCACTTCTGTCACTTAAACGTTTACACAAATCCATTTCTTCGGCATAAAAATAAAACCTCTCATCAAATCCTTTAAACTCTTTTATTAAATTTCGCTCGGCGAACAAAAAAGCCCCGATAGCCGCACCAACAACAATAGGGCTTGATATTTTATCATACTGATAATGGTATTTATTCATACTTTTCGATTTTCTAAAAAGCATGTATAAAAAAAAGTTAGATGAGAAAATATTTAACACCGTTGGTAAGTCGAAAATCGATTCTTGCAATGAACCGTCTTTATTCAGCAATCGACAACTTACAATTATTTTACTTGCTTCTTTAGAATTCTGAAAATATTTTATTAAATCAAAAAGTGTGTTTTCAATAAATACTGTATCGTTGTTTAATAATAGAATATATTTCCCTTTGGCGACCTCAAGCCCCTGGTTATTCGCAGCAGCGAATCCAACATTTTTTTTATTTCTAATCAAAACAGTTCTATCATATTTTGAGCAAACTATTCCAATTTCATCATCTGTGGATTCATTATCAACAACTATTATTTCGTAGGTAAAGCCTTCACTGTACTTGCTTATAGAAGCCAAACAATTATCAAGTAAATCATGTCTTTTGTAATTTACAATTACGATTGACAAATCTAAATTATTCTTAGTTTCTTCGCCCATTTTTCTTTGTTAAGTAATTTAAACATCTGTGTTAATTCTTCACCAGTAAAAAATTTCGTTCCCCATGTAAATAAAATAATAATTATGCAACTGATTAAAAAATAGATGACCAGAGGAAGAAACGCCAATAAATAAGCACTTGTTCCAAGCAAACAAGTCAACAAAAGTGTTCTCAAGAAATTGAAATGCAGAACAATTATTTTTTGATAGCCGAGAACAACTAAGAAAAAAATACTCCCTGCCAATAACGAAAAGAACTTTGCCCAAGACGCTCCAATAAATGAAAATAACGGTGTCAAAAGAAAGAGTAATAAAATATTTGCTGCAACAATTATTAAAGCATATATAAAATTGAATTTCTGACAATTGGTAATTGTCAAAAGGTCAACCGAGAAATAATTGAAGAAGAGCAAAACTTGAGACCAAAATAAAAGAACCATAGGAATTGCAGCTTGGAGATACTCTCTTCCATAAACAATTTGGATAATAGCTTCGGCTTTGAAAGTGCAGAAAATTGAAATTGTAAATGAAATAAAAAAAAGAATTTTATATATCATATTGATAATAAAAGGAGCATTAGAATTTTTAAGTGAATTTTTTTTTACAATGATAGGAATAGCCGTAGTAATTAATGCATAAGGGATGATGCCAAATGGTAGCGTCAACTTTGCAGCTGCGGAATAAATCCCTGTTGAATGTTCTGACACGAGATACCGCAGCAAAAGAATATCAGCTTGTTGAAAAACTGTCAACAAAATAACATACCCAAACAACGGAAAAGACTCTATTAGCAACCATTTGGCGTTTTTTAGAGAAAATTTCAGATAAAACCCAAATCTCTTCTTCAAGAGATATAGAATTAACACAAAACCGGGAATGTTCGTCAACACGTAACCAACGATTACAAAAAGTAATTTTTCAGAAGTTGCCGGTACTAATAAAATAAATAAAAGGAATAACAAATTATCAAAAATGGAAACCGCGCTCGGCAGATGCATTTTTAGTTTCACTTTAAAAGGAATATCAAGAAGTTCTCTAACATTTTGAAATTTTGCCGAGATAATTATGTTTATAAAAAATAAATTCGAGAGAAGTAATTCGAGAAAAGATACCTTTAACAAGAAGGCAAAAAGGTTGTACAAAACTGCCGTAAGTAAAAAGAAAATCACTCTGAGAGTAAGGCTAACGTTTATCAAATCAAAACTATTGTCCTCCTTTGAGAGTTCACGAAAGATAACCGGAGCAAAACCAAAATCAACAAATTTTGATAAAATTAGAACAACTGCTAGTAGAGCATTGAACTTCCCAAATTGTTCTACTCCCAAATATCGTGCAGTTAATGAAATCGAAAGAAAACTGCTTATTAAAGACACAATCTGACCAACGGCAATAGAGAGCGCATTGCTCGCAAATGATTGACTATTCAAGGTTTTAGTGTTTACTTCCAAGGGTAACTTAATTTACTTGATGACGCTTCTGGTAATGCAAGCAAAATTTTTCTGCAAGTGGAAGAATAATTAAGAGCGATAATAGACTAAGAAACCAAACCGAAGTTCTTGTAATCATTACTAAAAAAGACATCGCAACAATTAAGAACAGATAAACCAGAATTATAAAATCCCTCATCTTTCCTTGTTCAAAAAATTTGAACCAATAGAAAGTGGTGAGCAATCCAAGAAAAAACGGAAATATCAACAATCCAACGTCACCAAAATCAGCATGAATTTCCCTGAGATAAGTTCCTGTATTTGTCCACATTGGAATCCAATACCCTTTCTGAAAGAAACTCGGGTGATCTACTACTTCAAATTTAGAAAGCAAATTATAGACTGGTTGCAAACTGTTTTCTCCAAACATTGCCGTTTCGGAACCTTTTTCAAAATATTTGCTCAACACCCCAATATGAGAACTTGCATATAAATAAATTGAAGGACTGATCAATGCCCCACTATTAAATTGCTTTAGCGAAGATGACGAAGCTTTGAAAGTTTCATACGTACCTCGAAAAGATTTAACCAACGTTGCTCCACCAACAAAAACAATAATAATAACAGCGAAAGCAACAGCAGCATTTTTTTTTGTGATGATGAATCTTTTACTCTCACCTAATGATGATAAATAATATTTAAATAGAAAGAACGAAATAACGAACTGTAAAAAGCCAATAAGAATGCCTGCCCGTCCGAAACTTGCAAATTCTTTTATTATTATTGATAAGAAAGGAAAAACTGCTGTAAGCGTAATTTTATTTTTGTAGGCTGTGTAAATACCAGCCAATACAACTGCAACATAAGAAGCAATATAGAGATACGGAATCACTCCTTTGATTTCCCCATCTGTTCTTAAACGGTAAACTAAATTTGCTTTGACTAAAACTGTTTTAATATCTCCAAATTTTTGAATTAAAATATACCAATGCTGAATAGCGTTCACTAAACCAACAAAGGCAAAAATGAGAATTAATATTTTAAGAATCTTTCCATCTAAAAAAAAAAGGACTGGCAGTTCTGAATTCGACTGAAAGTCGCAGTTTTTCTTTCCATAATTCGCTCTCGCCACAAAAACGGTAATGGTTCCCAAGACAAATGTAAGATATCCATATAGAATAACTTCCCAAGCAAATGAAGATATTTCTATATAACTCATCAACTTCATTTGATAAAGAAAAATAATTACAGACCAAATTGCGGCATAAATATTCAAATGATTAAACCATCTGCCGAACATTTTTTTTGAAATAGCGAGTGTCAATAACAAAAGACAAAAGGTAATAATCTGCGGCATCTTTACTGCTTTACTTTATACAACGACGACAATTTTGCGAAAAAACGGTGCTCAGCGATTAGAAGTGGATTGCCAAAGGCTTGAGCTTTCATTACACCATTGCCTCTTAGCACCAAAACAATATGAACAAAAAAAGCGAAAAACATAACAAACAAAATGATAAATAATTTTTTAGGTCCATTCTTTAACTGTGGAATCTGAGCTTTATCCAGAACAGCAATAGTGGGTATTTTTTTCTGTTCTTCTACTTTTGCTTGCTCATACATTGGAAGCACAAGTTCTAATATTTTCGACTGAATTTCTACTTGTCTTAAATATCTAAAATAATTTAAGGTGATATCAGAAACTTTATTAAATGGGAAAAACACATTTGATTCCTTCGAAACATTATCAGAGTTTTTAAGTTCCATTACTTTCGCCTTAAGCATATTTACTTCAGCTAAAGCTCCTTGATATTGAGGTGAGTTTTCTCCATACTGTTGTTTGATAAAGTAAGTCGAGACTTCTTTTGCCATTAATTGAGCTTCTATCTCAGCAGCAGCTTTGACAGCAACGCTCAATTGCTCAGGAACAGCAAAGATGCCATATTTCTTTTGTAAAATATGCAAGGAATCTTCGGCAAATTTTAGATCCAGCAAGTTTTTCAAATACCTTTGCTCAATAAATTTTCTGTTGTTTAGAGCTTGCTCTATATTCAGTTTTATGTTAAGGCTATCCAACAAATAAATAAAATAATTAGCGATTTTTGCACATTCTACTGGGTTTTTATTGATCACACTTACTTCGATCATACTATATTCGTTCAAATCAAAAGAGAGATCCCCTACGAACGCTTTTAATCCCTTGTCTAAATTATTATCGTCGATTTCATAATATTTTAGTAATTCAAATTTATTTATAACCATTGTCAACATCGTCCGACTGTTTAGAATTCCCAGAAGAACATCTTCGGAGGAATTCGCACTTCCAAAAAGTTTTGCACCTAATGAAACAGGGGAAGATTTCCCTCCAACTAAACCACTTAGTCCACTTAGCCCTAATGGACTTTCTGGAGGAATCATTACAACGGTTGTTGATTTATAAGTTTTTGGAATTAAAAAAGTAATACCAGTAGTAACTAATACTATCAGTAACAAATTTATAACGAGAAAATTTTTCCACCTAAAAAGGATATAAATATAATCTGAAAAACCTACTGATTTTTTCACTTCGTCCATTTTTTACTCTAAAATTATTTTAGTTGAGAAAATTGATGAGCTTAATTTTATTTTTTAAACTGTATTACCAATAATAATACCGTTGCTAACGCCGTAACAATACTACTTATCGCCATAACTCTATCCAAATAATAGCCAAAGGTTCGTACCGGTTCTTTGGGTAGCCAGATAAAATCGCCCGGTTCTATTGTATAAGAAACATCTTTTTCTATCTTTGTCCAACTCCGGCTTTTTCCTTTAATCAGATAAATATCTTCTTTTGCGTTTTGTCCTTTTCCGCCTGCTTTGGAGATATAATATTCGACACTTTTCCCATCGATAAAAGCTATGTATCCTGGAGTATAAACTTGCCCGAAAACATAAACAAGATTTAGTTTTTCGGGAATATGAATATAGTCTCCATGCCTGACTGAAAATTTGCTGGCTGCAGAAGAGGTATCATTTATCTTCGCAAAGTCCAATACTCCGTTTCCTCTTATAAAACGAAGTTTATTATCAATAGCTAATGAAACCGAATCTTCTTGAGTAAGTTCCGCCATACGGTTCATCAAAAATTGATCGAGTTCTTCCGAAAAAAGTGTTGATTTGAATACGTTTGCGCCTCTAATCAGTTCTGCTCTGGAGAGATCTGCGGAAGGTAAAAACCCGCCGGCTTTTTCAATAACATCTCTTAATGTAGTTGACCCTTTCGAAATTGTTATAGTCCCCGGTCTGAAAACTTCGCCGGCTACGGTTACACTAAAATCCCTGCGAAAAGTCTCCTCCCCGAGAACAGTAATTCTGTCGCCTCTTTTTAGTAAGGGATTCTCAGAAATGTTAACGATCATTTTAGTCTCTTTTTCTCCCGATGCATCGAGTCTGCTAATTTCAACTGAAGTAACTTTTTCAAATCCCTTATCGATACCTCCGGCAAAAAGGATCGCATCTTCTAATTTATCTCCTTCAACAAATTGAAATTTTGATGTTTGGTTTACAGCACCGGTAATAAAAACAAAATTTCTTTCCCGGTCGACAAAAGGAAAGATAATTACATCATCATTTTGAAGATATGGATTTTGAGTATAGTCTGCCGTAAATCGATATTTTTCTATGTCTATCGTTACTTTCTGCCCGTTTACTCTTTTAACTTGAATATCTCTTTTTGTGAAATCAGCAAGTTGCCTGAAAACTAATTCCCTTTGTTCAGCATTTGCCGTTGTTCCGACTCGTTCACTCTTTGCCGCATTAAAAATTCTGGTTACAAACTGATCAACTCTTTCCCCGATCACAGCAGGAAAAGTTCCGGTTACTATAAAATCTCCGCCGATCGTTACACTTATTGTACTTTGCCTTGGGGTTGAATCAAAATTGAATTCATTTTTATTTTGGGATAGTATGAAACTTTGGGAAAGTATAACTACCGTAAAGAGAGCTAATTTCGCATTTATTTTTTTCTGCATAGAGTAAACTAATTATTATTAATAAGTTCAAAGTTAATTATAAATTATAAAATATTTGTGGAAAATTTTTCCCCTAAATCAAATTATTTAAGATTTTTAGAGGTTGTTTAGCAAGGGAGATGGACTTTGTCTTTTTATTCCCGAAATTGATCCAAAGCAAAGATTAAAAAAAACTATTGACTTTGTGGATAAAAAAGGTAAAATTACTTATGAAGTTTTATTTATTCTTAAACTTCCGCTTGCAGTTAGGCGTCTAAAAAAATAATTAGGGAATTTTTTATACAAAAATTCTGTTTCATTTAAAAGAGAAGGAATGTTATAGACCACTTGATACCTTGAGTACTGTTCAATAAACAAACAAAAGGTGAAACTATGCTAACTGTAAAATCAAAAATGGAAAATCCGTTAGCTGATCTTATCAGCGATGACATTTACCAGTTATTGAATGATCATGGATTAATTGATGAAAAATCGGTTCGTGATTATAAAATTCGCAAACAATTTAGAACGCTCCGCACAAGCAAAATAAGTGCAGGTGACGCTATTGATGCGATTAGAGAAGAATATCCTTACCTTCAATTTGACACCATTAGAAAAATTGTCTATCAGCTTAGTAAGTAATCATTGACAATGTGCCTTTGAAGTTCTATATTTTCATTGTCTTTCTTGTAGATTTCTCCCCTGATCTGCAAGATTATACAGACAACCCAGTGTTTTCCCCGACACTGGGTTTTTATTTTACTTTTTTTATGAGAGACTTATATGGCAAAATCAGTTAGAAAAAAAGGAAACATAAAAGTATCAAAAGTTTTATCCTCTCCTTTTAATATTTATTGGTCAAAAACAAACTATATAGTGTTAGCCTTAGGGTTACTATCTGCTATACTCGGGTATTATTTCCTTTCCGTAAAACCGTGGAATAGTTCAGTATCTCTTTATCTGGCTCCCGTTATTCTTGTTCTCGTTTACATTGTTTTTTTTCCTCTCTCTATTTTGATCAAAAAGAAAGAACCGACCGAACAGGAATCAAAATAACGTGGTGCTCGCTAAAGTTAAAGGGAATGTGGTTTCAACACATAAGAACGAGCACCTCAACGGTAACAAATTGATGGTAGTTCATCAGATTGATCTTGAGGGAAATTTTATGGGTAAACAGGATGTTGTCGCAATTGATTTAATCGATTCCGGAATAGGCGACACCGTGCTTCTTGTTCAAGAAGGAGATGCAGTTCAACAGATTTTAGGCCATAAAAAAGCGCCGGTTCACTCAATTATTGTTGCTATTGTTGATAAAATCGATCACTTAAACTCAAAAGAATAATTTTGGCGGGAACATCTTTCAAAGAATTTGCTCAACTCCGCTTTCTTCTTTCGATTGAGGGAATCGGTCCGGTAAAAATAAGAAATCTCCTTTCTTCTTTCCATTCAATTGATAATATTTTAGAAGCTGACCCAACTTCATTTTCTGATGTTGAAGGGATCGGGATTTTTCTTTCTAAAAAATTATCTGAAGCTAAAAAAAATATCCCGTCATCCTTCTCAAAATTTGAAAAAGAATTTTCAATACTGACGTCTCAAGGAATTAAAGCCATCTCGTTTTTTGATGAAGCCTACCCAAATCTTCTTAAAAAAATTTATGACCCTCCGATGATCATTTATGTGAAAGGTGATTTCATTGAGAAAGATAATTATTCCATTGCGATCGTTGGAACACGTCAGCCAACAATTTATGGAAAAATCCAAGCAGAAAAATTTTCATCCGAATTAGCTTCTCAAGGCATAACCATTACAAGCGGGTTGGCGAGAGGAATCGATTCGGTTGCACATCAATCCGCATTAAAAGCAAATGGTAGAACTATTGCAGTTCTTGGCTGTGGAATCAACATTATCTATCCACCGGAAAATAAAAAATTGTACGAACAAATTCCCGAACATGGAATGTTGATAAGCGAATTTCCTTTAGGAACAAAACCCGATGCACAAAACTTCCCTTCACGGAATAGAATAATTTCCGGATTAAGTCTTGGCTGCGTTGTGGTTGAATCGGGAATTCAAGGCGGGGCTTTGCAGACGGCGGAGTTTGCTTTGGATCAAGGAAGAGAAGTTTTTGTGATACCGGGGAATTTAGGAATAAAGCAGTCGGAAGGCACAAATGCGTTAATACAGCAAAGTGGCGGCAAACTTGTTAGAAACCCGGAAGATATCCTTATCGAACTCGAACTAAAATTAAAACCGGTGATCGGAAAAACGATTCCCAAACCTCATGTTGATTTATCTCTTTTTGAACAAAAAATTTTAACTGTCCTTGACAATAAAGAATTGCAAATTGATAATATTGCAACTCAAACCGGTCTTTCAACCTCAGATTGTTTGGTTAATTTACTTACACTTGAATTTAAAGGATTGGTAAAGCAGCTTCCGGGGAAAGTGTTCATCTCCACTTAGGCGTCATTCATACTTCTTGAATTTTTTCCACAACGACTTTAATCGATCCTTCAAAGTTTTTTCTTGTCCAAGTTCCGAAGGGAAATAATATTGAGTTCCCTTCAACTCTTCCGGGAAATAATTCTCTTCAACAAAATGATCTTTAAACTCATGGGCATATTTATATTCTTTGCCGTAGCCGAGTTTCTTCATCAAGGCGGTCGGCGCATTCCGTAAATGAAGCGGAACTTTATAGAATGGTTTTTGCTCAACATCTTTAAGAGCTTTTTCTATTGCAGAATAGGAAGCGTTACTTTTAGCCGAAGAGGCTAAATAGGTTGCACATTGAGCAAGAATTATTCTCGATTCCGGCATACCGATTTTTGAAACTGCAGAAAAACAAGCCTCCGCAAGCAACAAGGCATTTGGTGATGCATTTCCAATATCTTCCGAAGCCAGGATAATCATTCTTCTTGCAATAAATAAAGGGTCTTCGCCTCCGGCTAACATTCTTGCCATCCAATATAATGCTGCATCCGGATCACTACCGCGAATACTTTTTATAAAAGCGGAAATTAGATTGAAATGTTCTTCGCCATCTTTATCGTACAAAATATTTTTTTGCTGAACAACATTCTCAAAAACTTCTTTGGTTAATTCGATCTTTTCTTTTTCTTTTTCCTGAAGAACCGCTGCTTCAAGGATGTTTAGCATTGTTCGCGCATCTCCACCGGAGAGATAAAGAAGAAAATCTTTGTCGACGATATTTATGGGATAGGATGAAAGTAAGTCATCTTTTTTTAGAGCCGAATCGATAATATTTTCAAGTTCTTCTTTTTCCAATTCTTTTAAAGTAAAAATTCTCATTCGTGAACGCAAAGCAGAAATCACTTCAAAAGATGGATTTTCTGTTGTTGCGCCGATCAAGGTAAGCAAGCCTGATTCCACCGCGCTTAAGAGAGCATCTTGCTGCGCTTTGTTAAAGCGGTGAATTTCATCGATGAACAAAATTGTTTTTTTATGATGCTCTCGATTCTTTGTAGCGGCGGAAATAATTTCTCTGATTTCTTTTACGCCGGAAGAGACAGCATTGATTTGAAAAAAATCTGATTTGGTATTCAGTGCAATTAATTTTGCAATTGTAGTTTTTCCCGTGCCGGGAGGACCCCATAAAATAAAGGATGAAAGAGCATCCGATTCAATCATCGACCGGATCGGTTTTCCTTTTCCAAGTAAATGTTCCTGTCCGAAAAAAAAATCCAGACTCACGGGTCTCGCTCGTTCGGCTAAGGGAATGTTCAAATTGGATTGGTCGGTTTTCAAAATATTTGTGGAATAAAATTATTGTTTTTCGATTTTGATAATGATTTCATTTTTCTTACTCATCGAGTATTTCTCCCGCGCAACCCTCTCAATCTTCGCCGGGATTTTTTTTATGAGCGAATCATTTTCCGCTGAAATTATTTTGTTCTCTTCCTTCAATTTGTTCACCACAGCTTTTAGCGAGTCAACTTCACTTTTCACTTTTACATATTTAATGATCCCTGTTTCATTAAAAGAGAGATAAGCAAATCCAGCCAGGGCGATAGTAAAAAATATTACCAGAAGAATTTTTTGTTTCGATAAATTTAGTTTCATGCGAGCGCAAGGTTTACAATTTTTTCAACTAATTGAGTAAACGAAATACCAACGGCTTTGGCAGCCTTAGGAAGCAGACTTGTGGCTGTCATCCCCGGTAAAGAGTTCACTTCAAGGCAGTAAAATTTTCCGGCATCATTTAAACGAAAATCTGCGCGGGCGTATCCTCTGCACCCCAAAGAAATGAACGCTCTCCCGGTTTGTTCTTGAATTTGCTTTGCGATCTCTTCCGGTATTTCGGCAGGAACGATGTACTCGCTCATCCCTTTTGTGTATTTACATTCGTAATCATATAGATTGTGCTTCGGACGAATTTCAAGTACCGGCAAAACTTTATCAGCCAATATTCCAACGGTTAATTCTCTGCCGGGAATAAATTCTTCTATTAAAGTTTTATCTGAATATTGAAAAGAGAGAGAAAGTGCCTTTTGCACATCATCTTCCTTTTCACAAATTGTTAATCCGAAAGTTGAACCTTGATCATTCGGTTTTATAATCAGTGGGAAAGTAAATTCGTTTTTTATCTTTTGGAGAATCAATTCGTAAGAGTAACTTTTTTCTATCACAAATCCATTCGGAACAGAGATACCGTGATCGCGCATAACAATTTTGGACATCATTTTATCCATTGTTAACGAACTTGCCAGAACATCCGAACCTGTATATTTTATTTTTCGTAATTCAAGCAGCGATTGAATAATTCCGTCTTCACCCCACTCTCCGTGCAAGCCGAGGAAAGCAATATCAACATCATCGAACAAAGATGAATTTACCGCTTCAAGATAATTGCGTGCAGAGATAGGGAATAAATCTTTATCAGAAAAAAAATCTTCCGGTTGTTCGGGCTGATTTATTCCATAACCGGGATCGATCAATTTAACGGTGTACCCAAGTTCAACAAGAGAAGAGTAAATTGCCCGGCTCGAATGTTTCGATACTTCCCTCTCGGCAGAAGCTCCGCCAACCAACAGCGCAACATTTAATTTTTTGTAATTCATAGTGTTCTAAAATTTGTTCTTTTCATCCAACTTTATTCCGTAACTTTTTTCAGCTACCGAATAAAGCGCATCTAATTTATACTTTGGAATTTCTTTTATACCGCCAAGTTTACCGGCAATAAAGATTGTCTTTGCCGTGTGTTCCAATTTTTCCATTCTGAAATATGCTTGCTTCACATTAACTCCAACCGAAACAGCCCCATGGTTTTCAAGCAAAAATACATTTGCGTAATTGATGTGGGTCTTTAAACTATCCGGCAATTCATCTGTTGAGGGAGTGGCGTATTTACAGAGCGGAATTCGTCCCAACGTTAAAATAACTTCCGGGAAAACCGGACGGTCTAAAGATTCTCTCGCTGAAGCAAAAGCCGTTGCATACACCGGATGAGCATGAACAACCGCTTTTACATCATTTCTGTTTTTATAAATAAATAAGTGAAGTTTGTTTTCAGTTGAGATTTTACCGGAGCCGCTTATAATATTACCGTTAATATCCATCTCTAAGATGTCGCTGCCGGTTACATCACCTTTGCAGACGGCAGAGCGTGTAATTAGAATTGTTCCGTTGGGAGTTCTTACAGATAAATTACCGTCGTATGCAGAAACAAAATTCTTTTCATAAACCTTATGGCAATATGCAATTAACTCTTCGCGCTGCTGCATCTATTTTCAAACTCTTCCATTAATCTCATATTTGCTAAACCATCTTCACCGGTGACGAGCGGCGTTTCATTTTTAATAAAAGATTTTGTAACCGATTTTAACAAACGGTAAAGTTTATTCGCCCGTTTTCTAAAAACTTTTTTCCCTTCGCCTTCTAAGAGAATACTCAATTTTGAAGAACCGTAACGAGCGTTGATAAGCCCATCAATACTAACCGCACCCTTTGTGCCGATGATCTCAATTCTATTAAAAGATTTCGGTGCACAGTAGGCAACTTGAAAATGTCCGTACCCGCCGCGCTTAAATTTTACAATTCCGGCGGCAAAATCTTCAACCTCTGATTTATAAGCAAGACTTTCGTTCACTCCGCTAACTTCCACAATTTCTCCACAGAGGTAACGCATTAAATCGAGCAGATGCGTTCCCAAATCTCTTATAGCTCCGCCGCCGGCAGCATTTTTATTGTAGCGAAAGTTATCGCGCGGGATCAAATTGATATTAAACTCAGCATTGATGTAAAGAATTTTACCAAGCAATAAAGCTTCAATAATCGCTTTTGTTTTTTCTACCAACGGATGAAATCGGTAAACAAAATCAACAGCAAACTGCACACCGTTTTCTTTACAAACGCGAACCATTTCTTCGGCTTGAGCCGTAGTAACCGACATCGGTTTTTCGCAGAGAATATGTTTCTTTGCCTTCGCCGCTTTTAGTACTTGCTCATAATGATTAGCATTTGCGCTGGCGATGTAAACCACATCAATATCTGATTGAAGGAACTCATCAAAATTATTGAATGATTTCTGGATGAGAAATTTTTCCGCTAACGTTTTTGCCCGCTTTGCATCGTTACTAAAGATCGCATTGATCTTCGCCCGTGGGATCAAATTAAATGTTGGCAGAATTGCCGTCTCGGTAAACTTTCCGCATCCGGCTATTCCCCATTTTAATTTTTTCGAAATTCGTTTTGTTATTCCAAGCATATTATTTTTTTACAACCAATTTTTTAGAATGAAGATTTAATTTTTTCATCAAGAGATTGATCGGTTTTGAGTTCTGCATAATATAAAAATGAATACCCGGCACATTCCGGTTAAACAATTCTTCCGCTTGTTTAGCAGCCCAATTTACACCGATTTCCAAAACATGTTCAAGTTTAGCCGCCATTACTTCTTCCGCCAATTCGTTCGGAATATTAATATAAAAGTTTCTCGGAATATTTGTTAAATGAGATTTAACCGAAAGAATTTTTAAACCGGGAATAATAGGTGCTTCAATTCCTTCTTCTTTACAGGCATTTACATAATCGAAATAAACATTGTTATCGAAAAACATTTGGGTCACAATATAGTGCGCGCCCGCATCAATTTTTTTCTTTGCATATTTAATGTCGAGCTTTAAGTTGGGTGATTCAAAATGTTTTTCCGGGTAACCGCTAACACCAACGCAAAAATCGGTTGCTTTGGCATCTAACAGATTCTCTTCTAAATATTTTCCTTTGTTCATTGCGCTTACTTGCGAAACCAGATCAACTGCATAGTCATTTGCGCTTCTTCCGTGCGGAACAGGTTTTACAAATCCGCCGTCATCACCGCGGATGGCAAGTACATTGTCTATACCGAGATAATTTAATTCGATCAAAAAATCTTCCGTCTCTTCTCTTGTAAAATTTTTACAAAGGATGTGCGGCACAGCGTCGATATTATATTTATTCTGGATCAAAGCGCAGATACCAAGCGTTCCGGGACGCTTCCGTATAATTTTTTTCTTTATTCCGGTTGTTGTTTCTTCATAAACAATTTCGGCTCCATGACTCGTAATATCGATAAACGGAGGATTATATTTTGCAAGATCATCAATTACATGCAACAGACTTTTAATATCTCCACCCCGTTTGGGCGGAATAATTTCAAAACTGATTAACGGATCTTTTGCACTTAGTAGATGTTCAATTACTTTCACAGTATCTCATTTTTTTGTAGTGCTAATTTAATATTTATTTGTTTAAAAGTGAGGGATTTGAGAGTGTTCAATTCCCAGCTCTTAGTTTTCAGTTGTCGGTTTCAAGTTGTTTTTTACTTTTTACTGACTGATAGGATTGAGATTGATTGTTAAAAAAGAACTACTTTGCAGAGTTCCGTTTTCAAGATTGAAACGGTTCGATATAATATCGGAAGGTTTCGTCCCAACATCGAAAAGGTCCGATATAATATCGAAGTGCTGCGTTGTAACATCGAAAGTTTGGGTAAAAATATCGAAACGATTCCTCTTTTTTACTCATACAACCCTCTTTTTAGCCCGTTTTTGAGGTTTTCCTTCGTGGAACTTCGTGTCTTCTTCGCGGAACTTCGTGTAACAAAAAAAATACTATGCCGTATATTAACAGAACTACCTTGTTTTTCTAAAAAATTCATACCAGTTGATTCACTAAAATTTATTAAATTAAAAAGAGGTTTTTGTGAAACTAACGAATTGTTCACTAAAAAAAATAATTTAAAAAGTCGCTGGTAAAACGTTCATGGACAAAAAGAAAACGATCATTTTTGCAGAAGATACAGTACACATTGCAAAATTATTAAAGTTTAAACTTGAAAAAGAAGGATTTAACTTAATTCACTTCGCATCCGGTGTTGGCGTTACGGACGGGGTGTTACAATATATGCCCGATCTGGTACTGCTTGATATTATGATGCCGGTAAAAGACGGGCTCACCGTGTTGAAAGAAATAAAAAGTAATCCAATCCTTTCAAAGATTCCCGTTGTTTTGCTAACCGCAAATTCGCACGAGGAATATGTGGTAAAAGGGTTGCAGCTTGGCGCGACCGATTATATCCTAAAACCATTCGCCTCTGCCGAGCTTGTATTGCGCATAAAAAATATTCTAAAAATGCAGTAACCTTCAGTAATCTCTTGATTTCCCGGTGGCATAAAAGTTTATTCGTTTGGGAGTTTTTTTGAACATTCATGTAGATATTTATACTTTTCTTGCGTTAACTATCTTTGCGTTGTTAATTCTAACTTACGCGCTTGTAATTCAAGTGGTTCTCCTCCGATTATTCCACGGTTATCAATATAAACAAGAGCAAAAATTTTTTGCAGTGTGGGAAGAGAAAATTTTCATGTTCCTGGAAGGGGAAGAAAAACCGCAAGCATTAATAAAAAAGATAAACCGCAGTAAATATTTGTACCTTCTCCATTTTTTGCGTGAATTCCTTCTCATGCTAAAGGGAGATGATTTTCTAAAACTTTCAGCTATCGTAAACGATACAAAAATCCAACAATTTCTTATCGCTCAAATAAAATCAGGTTCCCCTAAAAAGATAAATGAAGCGGCTTATTATCTGGGTCTTGCAAAATCAGTTGCGGCAAAGAATATTTTAAGAAAAAAATTGCGGAGCCAAAATGCTTCCGTCTTTTTGAGTTGTGCTTTAGCTTTGGCGCGTTTAAATGATGTTAATATTATATTCGATATATTCGGAAATGCCCGCCGTTTTAAATTCGTATCGAAAGATTCACTCCTGACAATCCTTTCCGAATTTACGGACGAAATCTGTGCGCCGCTTCTTAAAAATCTAAAGAGTGAAAAGAATGTTCTCATTCAAAGTATTACAATTACACTCTTCCGTCACTTTAAATATTATAAAGCAGGTGAGTCCGTTTTAAAAATAATGGTTTACAGCCAAAACAAGGAAGTTATTATTGAAAGCATTAAGTTCTTCAGCAGCATCGAATTTATGGAAGCATCCACAGCTATGCGCTCTTTGATTAATCATCCGAAACCGGAAGTACGCACAGAAGTATTAAAAGCGTTAGCAGTTTTGGGAAATGAATCTTTCGAACAAAGGATTTGGGACTGTATGTACGATCCGGAGTATGAAGTGCAATATAACGCTGTAATCACGCTGCTGAAATTAATTCCTTCAAGCGAAGAAAAAATTTCTCAGTTTGCGTATGGTAATAGAAAAGATAGGGCGGCTGCAATTGCAAGAATGGTTCTCAGCGAGCGGAGTATTAGAAACTGATATGAATATTGTTAGATATATTGTCTTCGGTTTTAACTCGCTGATCCTTTTCTATTTCCTGTTGGTTTGCACAATCTCTATAGTCCTCAACATTATTGCCTTCTTCAAAATGATCAAGTCTAACAATACAATACAGGATCTTGATCTGAAGCGCGTCTTCAAATTAACTAACTACAAACCGATCTCGGTTATTATACCGGCGTACAATAAAGAAAATGGAATTGTGGAAAGTCTAAAATCACTCCTTCAACTTGAGTATCCTGACTTTCAGTTAGTTGTTGTTAATGATGGTTCAACGGATAACACGCTGCAAAAATTATTTGAAAATTTTTCTATCCGGCAAGTCTCCTTTACTCCTTTTTATAAATTGAAATCCCAGCCGATCCGTTCTGTTTTTATGTCCTCGGAATACCCCAACTTAATTGTAATTGATAAAGTAAATGGTGGAAAAGCCGATGCGATAAATGCCGGAATAAATCTCGCAAAAAGTCCGTTGATTACTGTAATTGATGCCGACTCCGTTTTAGAACGCGATTGCCTGTTGAAAATTGTTCGCCCATTTATGGAAGACGAAAATGTAATAGCGGTCGGCGGCACTATCCGGATTGCAAACGGATGCAAAATTCAGCACGGAAATATTTTAGAAGTTGGGCTGGGTAAATCATGGCTTTCCCGTTTTCAAGTGGTAGAATATTTGCGGACATTTTTATTCGGGCAAAACGGTTTTGATGTACTGAACGGAATTCTTATTATTTCCGGTGCATTTAGCTGCTTTTCCCGCGACGCATTGATTAAAATTGATGGCTACCGCGAAGGCTGTATCGGCGAGGATATGGAAATTATTGTTCGTATGCATCGGAAACTGCGAAAAGAGAATCCAAAACTGCGTATCACTTTCATTCCCGATCCGGTCTGCTGGACGGAAGCGCCGGAA
This sequence comes from Ignavibacteria bacterium, assembly GCA_030693705.1. Lineage (GTDB taxonomy): Bacteria > Bacteroidota > Ignavibacteria > Ignavibacteriales > Ignavibacteriaceae > UBA1563. The sequence continues at coordinate 186,777 of JAUYAB010000063.1, forward strand.
ACTTTCAAAGTGCTCCGCAGCCAACGAATGCGCTGGCAAAAAGGAACGGTGGACAGCATTCTTCTCCATAAAAAATTATTTATGAATCCGGCTTATGGCTGGATCGGGATGGTTGTATTCCCTTACTTCGCGCTGTTTGAAATGCTGGGACCGGTTATAGAAATTTTTGGTTACTTTTTCTTTTTAATTTCATTTTCGTTGGGATTTGTAACCATATCTTTTGCCGTGGCTTTTCTTACCACGGCAATACTTTACGGAGTTGTACTTTCGGTTCTCTCGGTAATTTTGGAAGAGCTTTCGTTTGAAAGATATCCTAAACTTTCTCAACTCCTTACGCTGATTGCAGCAGCATTTTTAGAAAATTTTGGTTACCGGCAGATAACAACCTGGTGGCGTTTCAGGGGAATGGTAGAATACTTTACGGGTAAACGACATTGAGGTCAAATGAAAAAAAGGGTTTTGCAAAGAAATAAATTCATTTTATCCTTAAATTTCCCCTCTTCAACCTCCTTTTTCAACCACAGAAAGAAATTTAGAGTTTCCCCAAAACGGAAGATTATGATAAAATCATAAAAAACAATAAGTTAGAGCTCGTTAACAAAGTTGAAAGGGAAAAGAAATGTTAGCGAGAAAGAAAGAACTACCAGCGAGAAAACTTATAAACGTGTTGA
>JAUYAB010000067.1 GCA_030693705.1 Ignavibacteria bacterium
CGGGGAGTTTTTGGAATCTTGTGGAAAATCTTTTAGAGCATACAGGGTGTAAACTCGATAACAACAGTTACCGGGAAATTAGGGACGTAACTCTTAGAATTTCTTTTAAGATATTCCGGAGTGTTATAAAAAATGATAAAAAATAGAAGTGATTGTAAGAAGAAGAAAAAGTATGATGCTTTGCCGCTGACAAATGAACGGGATATAAACCGGGTACAACATTTCATCACGATAAACATTTATCGTTATAAAATAAGTAACTTAGTGCCGGTGAAAGATCAGTCGAACAGTGAACATCAATCAAGAACCATGCGGTTAACCGCGCTTTGTGATAGTAGTAATCTTCCCTTTAAGCAAAACAAAATATCTAATTTGATAAAAGCTTAGCGCCACCAGTGTTGTACGAGAAAACGACCCTAAGAAGCTTTTCCAGAACCTTAAACTTTTGCTTAAAGGTACTACAGAAAAACAAGCCACAGTTTCCATCATTAAATAACACAACCGGGAAAGATTCAACTATTCAAAGAACATCCCCGACCAGCCGGGGAACAATTAACATTTGTTGCCGTAAACATATATATGATATTTTATTAATGCAAGCAATATTTTCACTTTATAATAAAAAAGTTTTAAGGGGAATTAACAAAAATCCGTTGAGGCATCGGAGCGGTGGACGAAAGAAAATGGATAGAAGAGAAAAAAAATTGTAGCGATCGCCGCGGTTCGTGGCGTTCTTTGCGAGAAATAATGTGATTAGTTTCTCGCCGCGTTCGCAAAGAAAGAGTTTATCCCGTGAAGCGGGACAACGAACGCGGAGGTAAAAATTGTAGTACTTTGTACAAGTATTGGAGGATGATAATTGAAAAGTTTTGGTTGACGGCTACGCCGCGCTAAGAAGTATGGGCGCATTTACAAGCGGCATTGTAGTTTTAATTCCCTTCCCATTCTCAGACCTATCTCAATCGAAAGTAAGACCGGCTCTCATTCCTGCGGAGACAAAACAGAATGAATATGTTTTATACCGGATTACGAGCAAGGCTTATTCAGATTCTCAAGCCATCGAAATTATAAACGAAGATTTTCAAAACGGCGGATTAAGAAAAGTAAGTTATGTCCGAACTTAAAAATTATTTACGGGCAGCGGTGAATTAAAAACCTCTGGAATTTAAGTCGCAAATTATTTTGTAAGACTTTTCACTTGTTCTAAAAACTGCGGATTAGAGATTTTAACACAATCAAAATTGGAAATATTTCCGCCGTTCTTTAGAAACATTGAGAGGATTGCAAAAGCCATTGCAATACGGTGATCGTGAAAACTTTCGAAGATTGGATTTTCATTTTGTACTGTTCCGCTAACAGAAAAGCCATCGGGAAATTCTTCAACATGCAAACCAAGGATTTTGTAATTATGAACTAATGCTGAAATTCTGTCCGATTCTTTTACGCGCAATTCAGAGGCATTTCTAATTTCAAACTTCCCTATTCCAATAACAGATGCTGCAGACAAAACCGGGATTTCATCAATAATGTTTGGAATGATCTCTTTAGAAATTTCGATTGAATGCAATTCACTGCTTCGCACAATCAAATCGCCATACAACTCATTGTTCGAAGTTTGATTGTTAGTGATTTCAATATTGGCTCCCATTTCTTTCAAAACACTAATAACACCGGTGCGCGTTTCATTTAAAGAAACATGACGGAGAATCACTTCCGAATTTTTTGCCAACAAAGTTAAAACGATAAAAAACGCAGCAGAGGAAATATCGGACGGAACAAAATAATTTTGAGAAGAAGGATAATTCTTTAGCGAAGAATAAATAAACCTCTTCCCTTCCTTTTCCTCAAATTTCAAACCAAGCATTACTTCCGTGTGGTTACGAGTTTGTTCGGCTTCGATCACACAAGTTTCTTGTTCCAAATGAAGTCCGGCAAGAAGCAACGAACTTTTCACCTGTGCGCTTGCAACCGGCATCTCGTAAGTAATCGGAATTAACTTTTCTGAAGGATGAACTGTTAAAGGAAGAGTTAGTTTTGGAGTTGCAGAAAACTTAGCTCCCATAAGTGAAAGCGGTTCAATCACCCGTTTCATTGGACGCTGTGAAAGAGATTCGTCCCCTATCAATGTTGATTCAAACGGCTGCGCGGAAAGAAATCCGGTAAGAAGCCGCGCGGTAGTTCCGGAATTACCGGCATCCAAATTATTTACCGGGGCATTGAAATTCTTAAATCCTTTTCCTTCAATAATCAGTTTATCCTTTTCCCATTTGCTTGTAACACCAAGTTCGGAGAAACATTTTAAGGTTGATCTAACATCTTCACCATTAGATAAGTTTTCAATTTCGGAAATTCCTTCCGCCATACAAGAAAAGATTACAGCGCGGTGGGAAATGGATTTATCACCCGGAAGAGCAAGTTCTCCGTTAACTGATCCTATCTTATTAAACTCTTGTGTCATTATTTTTTAGCTAACCAATCGTTTATTCTTTGTTCAATTAATTCAGAATTATCTTTCGGTTGATTATAAAAACCTTTCAGCATTCGTTGTCTCATCGCTTCGTACAGAGTAACCGCAGCGGCAACCGAGATATTTAAACTTTGCACCATGCCTTGCATCGGGATATAAAAAATGTTATCGGCAAAGTTTTCAGCCTCATCAGAAATACCGCGATGTTCATTCCCGAAAACGAGTGCAACCTTCTTTGTTAGATCAAGTTCGTAAAGATTTAGAGAATTTGCTTTTAACGATGAAGCAAGAATCGTGAATCCTTCTTCACGCAAATGCTCGTAGCAGTTTTTAACTTCAGTAAATTTTTCCTTCTCAACCCACTTAAAAGCAGATGCGGAAGATTTACTTCCGATCTTCGGATATTTTTCAATGTTGTAAATAAGAGAGACTTTAGGAATTCCAACTGCATCGCAAGAACGGAAAACCGCGCTAACGTTATGCGGATCGTGGACATTTTCGAGAACAAGACGAAGAGAATCCTGCCGCGCAGAGGCAACGGCAATGATCTTTTCTTTCCGTCGTTCTGTAATCGCTTTTCTCAATGTTTACCTGCCTTGCCGGCAGGCATGTGGAATATTAATTTGTAAATAGATTGACATGCGCTTCGTCCGGCTTTATCGACTAAAATTCGGTGATGTTCATCTAACTTTAAATAATATCTCGCTAACGAAACAATTTTTTCGATAGCTTCATCTTCTTTCGGAGCCCATGTTTCGCATCCGTTTATCGAAGGCACTGCGGCGGAGTAACCATCGAGCGCTTTTGAAATGATAATATCTAAAACCATGAGTAACTCATCTTACTTAAAACTTGATACATAAACTAATATTTATTTTTTTTATAAAACTATCGCTTGGTGGAATGACTGAATGGTTGAATGAAAATTATCTAAGCGAAAAATAAATAACTTAACTTGACCACTTACAAATTAGTGGTAACAAAAACCGTCTTCCTTTAGAAGATAAATTAAAACGGTTACAAGCATAGATTTTCTTTTTATTAACACCTCGATTAATCGAGGTGTTAATAAAAAATCATTATTCGTAGTACAACCGCTTTACCTATGCGCCTACGGAGCAACGGTTTATTCAATAACGTAGTCGATCTTAAAAACGAAACATTCATTCTTTCGATCATTCATCCATGCTTCCGGGATTATTTACGAGCAATTCATTTACCACAACTCTTATCTGTAACATATTTTAGTAACTTGATTCGCTTTTCTCGCCCATCACAATTTTTACGCTTGCGCTGGCGCCGATGCGGTCTGCACCGCTCGCTATCATGGCTTCCGCATCTTCTTTGGAACGAATTCCGCCGGAAGCTTTTACTCCGATAGCAGAGCCGACAATTTTTCTCATAAGTGCAATATCGCCAACTGTGGCGCCGCCTTTTGAAAATCCGGTTGAAGTTTTTACAAAATCAGCTCCGGCTTTTTTGCATATCAAACAGGCTTTTACTTTTTCTTCATCGGTTAAAAGAGCTGTCTCTAAAATTACTTTACAAACATTCCGGTGAGCTTTTGCAGCAAGAACAACTTTATTCACATCATTTAAAACGTAATCATAATTTCCGCTTTTCAACTGGCCAACATTTATTACCATGTCAATTTCAGTTGCGCCGTTTGCAATTGCTTGTTCAGCTTCCAACCGTTTTACTTCGGTTGTTGTTGCGCCTAAAGGAAAACCAATAACTGTACAAACTTTAACGTCGGTTCCTTTTAATAGCGATGAGCAAAGCGGAACAAATCCGGGATTAATACAGACGGAAGCGAAATGATATTGTTTAGCTTCTGCGCAAAGTTGAGTTATTTCATCGGTGGTTGCATCAGGTTTAAGCATGGTGTGGTCAATCATTCTTGCAAGTGAAAGATCGGGAAGATGATTGCCAACTCCGAGTCCGGCAGAAATTCTTTCGGCTCCGACATTTACAATATTTTTAACCGCATTGGGTTGAGTAATAACATTTGTTTCCCAGCCTTTGCAAGTATCGCCCTGGCAATAAAAATCGCGCAGAGATTTTTCCAAAAATACCTGCGAAACAATTCGTTCAATTTTTGATGAGTCCATTTATTTACCGGATTTTAAGTATGCTTTGAATGTATTTTGTAATAACATAGCTATTGTCATTGGTCCAACACCGCCGGGAACGGGAGTGATAAAAGATGTTTTTGGTGCAACGTTTTCAAAATCAACATCGCCGACAATTCTGTATCCTCTTGCCTGAGTTGAATCTTCAACACGATTAATTCCAACATCAATTACAACCGTTCCTTCTTTAACCATATCGGCTTTAATAAAATTTGGTACTCCGATCGCCGCAATTAAAATATCGGCTGATAAAGTATATTGTTTTAAATCGGATGCTGCGGAATGACAGACAGTTACGATCGCGTTTGCAAATTCTTTTTTCTGAAGCATGATGTTTGCAATTGGTTTGCCGACAATATTGCTTCGCCCAACAACCACAACGTGTTTTCCTTTTGTTTCAATTTTATAACGTTTCAGCAATTCTTGAATACCGGCTGGAGTGCAAGGGAAAAAAGTGTCGTTCCCGATAACTAAATTTCCAACACTTATTGGATGGAAACCATCAACATCTTTCTCGGGAGCAATTGCATCAATAATTTTAGATTCATTTATCTGTTTTGGCACCGGAAGTTGAACAAGAATTCCATGATAGTCCGGATTTGTATTGTAGCTTTGAACAACACTCAATAATTCTTCTTCGGTTGTTGTCTCAGGGAGTTTTTCTACTTTAGAAAGAAATCCAATTTCTTCACACGCCTTAGCCTTGCTGCTTACATAGGATTTTGAAGCGGGGTTTTCGCCGACGAGAATCGTAACTAATCCGGGAACGCTTTTCCCTTCAGCTTTTAAGTTATCGACTTTTTGTTTTAATTCAAGTCGAATTTCAGAAGAGACTTTTTTCCCATCAATTAAAATCATATTTGTTCACTCATCGTAGTTTGAAATTCCGGGAATAAAATTCTTTCGATCGCAACTGTTTTTCCCGTCGATGCATCAACTTTTACTAAAACCCCGCAGAGATGAACATTATTTTCTGCCGTTTCATACTTTTGAGGAGTTTGATAAATGAAACGGTTGATCGCCGCCTGGCTTTTCATTCCGATAACAGAATCATAAGGTCCGGTCATCCCAACATCGGTAATAAATCCGGTTCCGTTTGGAAGAATACGTTCATCGCTTGTTTGCACATGCGTATGCGTTCCCACAAGCGCACTTATTTTTCCATCTAAATAAGTTGCAAGAGCAGCTTTTTCTGCGGTCGCTTCCGCGTGGAAATCAACAAAAATTATTTTTGTCTCTGATTTTATTCTTGCAAGGATCCAATCGGCAGATCGAAAAGGACAATCGATTGTTGCCATATAAGATCTGCCTTGTAGATTAACCACTGCAACTTTTCCCCTTTTCGAATCGACGATCACGTGACCGTTTCCGTGTGCTCCTTTTGGATAGTTCAGCGGTCTGAGCACTCTTGGTTCATTCTTTAAATATTCTTGAGTTTGATGTTTATCCCATGTGTGATTTCCGCCGGTAATTGCGTGCACACCAAGGTTAAAAAGAATTTCACCGTCTTTCGGCAAAATTCCTTTTCCGTCTGCAACATTTTCACCATTAGCAATAACCACATCGGCTTTGTATTTTTGGATCATGCCTGGAAGCCATGTTTGTACGAAGGTTAATCCCGGTTTGCCGATAATATCGCCGATAAAAAGTATGTTAATTAATTCCATATTCTTCTAAATTTGTAAAGAAAATATAAGTAAATAAGTAGAGACTTGCCACGGCAAGACTCTACAAAGAAAAGAATTGAGAAAGATTTCTCCGGTTTTGTATGCTGAATACTGAAATATTACAACTCCCGATTGAAGAAGCGGAGTTTTCCGTTGTGGATGTTGAGACAACGGGCTTAGGTCCGGCTAATAATAACATCATCGAAATCGGGTTAGTGAAAATAAAAAACTTTAAAGTGATTGACCGTTACAATTCATTCATAAATCCGGGACGATCGATCCCCCCTTTCATTACGCAGTTCACCGGAATTACCAACGATGATGTTTACGATGCGCCGTTTTTTGAAGAGCTGGTAAAACCGCTGCAAGATTTTTTAGAGGATTCTGTTCTCGTCGGGCACAACTTACAATTCGATCTTAGTTTTCTGCGAAAAGAATTTAATGTTTGCGGGATTGAGAATTATCAACCGCTTCAGCTTTGTACACTTCGTTTAGCCAGAAGAATGTTGCCGAATCTGAAAAGCCGTTCACTCGGCAATCTTGCAACTCATCTGCGGTTAAAAAATGAAGATGCCCACCGCGCTTATGCCGATGTCGAGGTTACGGCAAAAATTCTCTACCATTTAATTGAACAATTGAAAGCATCGGAAGGATTTCAAACGGTACAAGAATTTATTAATTATCAGTATCAATCCGTTCAATTAAAACCAAAAGTTCCGTTAAAGAAAAATTTGGCAGATGCGTTTCTCTCCTTGCCGAAATCTCCGGGTGTCTATTTCTTCTTAAATAAGAAGGAAGAAATAATTTATATCGGTAAAGCCAAATCACTGAGAGATAGGATTAAGTCGTACTTAGTCCCCGCTTCCGCAAGAAAAAGTAAAAAGATTCTTACCACGGCGCACAAGTTTAAAACGATAACCACTAAAACGGAATTAACAGCTCTGCTTGCCGAAGCTGAGTTGATAAAAAAAGTAAATCCAAAGATGAACGTGATGCTAAAGCAGTATCACAATAAATATTTTTTAAGATTTTCTGTAACTCATTCAGCCCCGAAGATTGAATTGACAAACAAATTTTCCTTTGACGGGAACGATTATTTCGGAATGTTCATCTCGCGGAAATTGGCGCAGCAAGTTCTTGAAATGATCGACAAAATCTTTCTGCTTCGCGAATGCGATGAAAAGGAATTTAAAAAGAAACGAAGATGCTTTCTTGCAGACATTGAACGATGCACCGCGCCTTGCATTGGCAATGCGATAGAACCATATTTGGATGAGGTGCAAAACGTTTATGAATTTTTGTACGGCAAAAACCAATTTGCGGTAAACCGTCTTGTTTCCAAAATGAAAAGTTATTCCGATCAGCTTCGGTTTGAAAAAGCTGCGGAGGTAAAAGAATTAATTTCGCTTGTTCTTTCACAAATTCATAAATCGTCTTTGCTTGCCGAACCAATAAATACCGCCAACGTGTTATTTGAGATTTCCGGATTCGAAGGACAAAAAGATTATGTCCTTTTATTAGCAGGAAAACTTTTTATAAAAGATTACGTTGTGAATGATGAACTGAATTTTGACCGCGCCTTAGATGATTATTTTGATAGAACAACGCAGCTTGATTTTATTCCAACAGAAGAAGATTTGGAAAAGATCAAAATTTCTTTGAACTGGATAACGCAGCACCGGCACGCTATTAAAATCTTTTACCTTAAGGAATATGGAGCAAAAGCGGAACTCTTTAACAAAATGGAGCGTGGAAAGCCGGCACATTCTTCGCCAAGTGAACATTATTTTGAAATTAATAATTTTCTTCCGCAAGAATAATTTTATGTTAATCGCTTTGAAAATCAATCAGAAGTTTCTAAGTTTCAATCAAATGAAAGGAATCGTATGAGTGGAACATTATCAATTCTAATTTTTTCGGAATCACGAGAATCAGAAGCCACCTATCAGGCGCTTGCCTCTGAATTTCAAGCGCAGATTCTCATTAAATCAAAGACCAAAAATAACCTTGCTCTTGTAATGGAGCGAGAATATAATTTGATTCTTGATGAAGTTCAAAATCCGGTGCTTAGCGAAATTGAATTTGTCGATTTGCTGAATGAAGCGGCTCCAAATATTCCAATCCTTTTGATTTCATCTTTCTTTTATGATACAAAAGATATTGTTTTTGGCAAAAAGATTACCGGATTTATTTTAAAACCGTTGACCTTTGAAAAACTTCAAGCTGAAGTAAAAAGCATAGTAAATAAAGAAGTTGAGCCTCTTAAAGAAGTAGTTGTTGAGCAACCGGAAGCTCCCCAGGTAGATTCGATTGTATCGCAAAATAAACGGCTCTCAGTATTATTCGAAATCTCTAAGAGCATAAACTGCATAAAAGATTTTGATAAAATGCTGCATCATATTGTTGAAGTTGCAGCTAATTCTCTTAGCGCAGAGAGGGCAACACTTTTTATAGTCGATAAACAAAAAAAGGAATTGTGGTCTAAGTCGGGAATTGGAATCCATCAAAAGGAAATTAGAATTCCGATTGATACCGGAATTGCAGGAGAAGTTGCTCTTAATAACGAGTATCAAATTATCGATAATCCTTACGCACATCCAAAATTCAACCAAAAAGTAGATAGGGTAACAGGCTACCGAACGAGAAATATTCTTTGCGTTCCGATGGCAAATATAAACGGCGAAGTGATAGGAGTTTTTCAAATCCTTAACAAAAAAGATGGAATGTTTACTCCGGATGACGCACAATTTTTAGGAGCGATGGCAGTGAGCACGGGAATTGCAATTGAAAATTCTCTGCTGCGGGAAGAGCTAAAACATCAATTGGAAAAAATAAAAACTTCTTATGATGATCTCTACATAGCGCAAAACCAAATGGTTAAAGAAGCAAAGATGGTCCATACATTAGATCTTATTCACAAAATAAAAAATATTCTCTCTGCACCGGAACAGTTTGACCAACTGATCAATGATTTAAAAGCAGTGAAAAGTTTTCAGCAGGTTATTGATACTGTGAATCGTTTTAAAGAAAAAAATTTAGCGAAAATCGAATCTGCAGAGCAAGAAATAAAAAACTCTCTTTAATTGTGGAGATTATATGAAATTGTTTTTTAGTTTATTCACAGTTTTTGTTTTAACAATTCCACAGGTGGAGGCGCAAAACAATCTCTATATGCCTCTTGATATAAAAAAAGCTTACGTTAACGGAACGCGGAACTACGATGGAACTCCGGGGAAATATTACTGGCAAAATTCTGCCGATTACAAAATAAACGTCCAGGTTTTCCCGAATGAAAAACTTCTGAAAGGAACGGAAACAATTACCTATTTTAATAATAGCCCCGACACGCTGAAAGAAATTGTTTTTCGTCTTTATCAAAATATTTATCAAACCGGCGCTCCAAGAGAATTCAGAATAAGCAAAAAAGATTTGCATGACGGGATCAAAATAAGCGAAATGAAAATCAACAATGTTAGCTTTGATCCAGATACTGCCAAAACTATTGCGTTCAACGCAACGGTTTTGAGAATGTTATTAGGCGAAAAATTCCTTCCTCCTCACACTTCAATCAATCTGGGCTTTAATTGGGAAGTTACGCTTCCATCCGAATCAACAATTCGCATGGGTGTGTATGATTCTACCACGGCGATGGTAGCTTACTGGTATCCGCAAGTTTCTGTGTATGATGATGTTGACGGCTGGGATGAAGATCCGTACACTGGAAGCCAGGAATTTTATAACGATTTCAATAATTATGATGTTACAATTGAAATTCCGAATGCATTTTGTGTTTGGGGAACGGGAATTCTACAAAACTCCGCTGCAATTCTTTCCAACAAAATCTTAGACCGTTATCAAAAAGCTCAAACTTCAGAACAAGTTGTAAATATTATCCTGAAGGAAGATTTAGGTAAAGAAAATTTTAATCGAACTTCATCTACAAATAAATGGAAGTATTCGGCAAATAATGTAACTGATTTTGCATTCTCCTATTCCGATCACTATTTGTGGGACGCCGTTACAGCGGTTGTTGATTCTTCATCAATGAGGAAGACGCTGATCTCAGCGGCGTACAATCAAAACTCGGAAGATTTTTACGAGGTAGCCGACATCGCAAAAAAAGTTATTCAATCTTACTCGTTCAACTTTCCTGCAATTCCGTTTCCGTATCCTCGCATGACGGTTTTTAACGGACAAGGCGGAATGGAATTTCCGATGATGGTTAACGACGGCTCGTCAAAACAAAGAAGCGGAACAGTTTATTTAACCGCTCACGAAATCGGTCATACCTACTTCCCTTTCTTTATGGGAACGAACGAAAGAAAATATGCCTTTATGGATGAAGGTTGGGCTTCAATTTTGCCGCTTGATTTACTTCCGGTGATTGAACCTTCTTCATCTGACCGGGAAAAAAATTTGGCGGAAGGATTTGCTCGGAACGCTGGAGATGAAGACGAACTTCCGCAAATAATTCCTTCATCAAATCTTCGCGGTTATGGAACCTACCGTACTTCAGCATATACACGTCCGGCTTTGGCGTATATGTTTTTACGCGATGCGCTCGGCAAAGAAACATTTCTTAAAGGACTTCATGAGTTTGTAAAACGCTGGAACGGTAAACATCCGATTCCATACGATTTTTATTTCTCCTTTAATGATGCTCTTAATCAAGATCTGAGTTGGTATTGGAAGCCCTGGTTCTTTGAATTTGGATATCCCGATTTAGCTGTAAAATCAGTCTCAGTAAAAAAGAATAGACTTAAAATTACAGTTGAGAAAATTGGTTCGATGCCGATCCCGGTTGCATTAAAATTGGTTTATAAAGATGGAAAGACAAAAGATCATTATGAAAACACAAGCATCTGGAAAGACGGAAAAACTTTAAAAGAATTCACTTACCCGGTTGAAGGAGAAGTTACAAAAGTCATTCTTGGAAAAGATGAAATACCCGATACGGACAAATCAAATAATATTTTTGAAATTAAATAAACAGAAAAAATGGATTTAGAAAAAGTCCGCGAGTATTGCCTAAAGAAAAAAGGAGTGACAGAATCTCTTCCGTTTGATGAGGATACACCTGTCTATAAAGTTATGGGCAAAATGTTTTGCCTGGCTAATCTTACTCCCCCGCTTTCAATTAATTTGAAATGCGATCCGGAAAAAGCAGTTGAATTGCGGGAAAAATATGATGACGTTCAACCGGGTTATCATATGAGTAAAATCCATTGGAACACTATTTTGCTTTCTGCCGGCATTCCGGATAAATTAATCTGCGGGTGGATTGATGACTCCTACGATTTAGTAGCATCAAAACTAACGAAGAGCGACAAAGCAAAACTGGCAAAGAAATAATGTTATTTATAGTAAGTACTCCTATCGGCAATTTGAAAGACATTACCTTTCGCGCAGTTGAAACGCTTGGTGAAGTAGATTTTATAATTTGTGAAGACACAAGAGTTTCGTCTCATCTCCTAAATCATTTTCAAATTAAAAAAGAACTGATCTCTTTAAATGCTTTTAACGAACAGAAAAAGATTGGATATGTTTTGGAGCGAATAATAGGCGGAGAAAAAGCAGCGCTCATCTCCGATGCAGGAACCCCAACTATTTCTGATCCCGGGAACAGATTGATTTCAGCCGCTATTCATCAAGGAATTACGATCGTACCAATTCCTGGAGTTTCTGCTGTAATCACCGCTCTTTCCATTGCCGGATTACCCACTGATGCGTTTATTTACGAGGGATTTCCGCCGCAAAAAAAAGGGAGACAAAAATTTCTTTCGGGTCTTGCGACCGAAGAACGGACGATCGTGTTATATGAATCTACTTACCGCATCCACAAACTGTTGGAAGAATTAAAACAGTATATGCCGGAAAGAATAATTGTAATTTGCCGCGAACTGACAAAAAAATTTGAAGAAGTTTTGCGAGGCAAAGCTGAAGAATTGATTTCTAAAATTGGTGAGCGGGAATTAAAAGGAGAAATCGTTGTGGTAATTTCTCCCTTAAATTGGATAGAAAAAGAAGTAGAAGAATAAATCTCCTTATTTCAATTCAAATACTCTCCATCCCGTTCCATCAACTTTTATTTCAAAAGAATTTCCTTTTAGTAGAATTTTCTCTACTTGATTAACATCTATAAGAGTTTTCGTTCCGTAAAATGAAGGGAGTTGTACATCAACTAATTGTCTTTCTACGTCTTTGTTCAGAACTATTAAAAGTTTTTCATTTGCGTCACATCTCAAATAAGCATAAACTTTATCGTTTGCTAAAACGGTTTGGAAATCACCGTAACGCAATGCCGAATGATTCCTTCTCATCTTTACAATCTCACTTGTCTTGCTCAGCATGTGCTTTTCATATTTGTTCAGTTGATCGTTGAACCGCATAAAACGGCGGTTATCCGGGTCATCGGCGCCGGTCATTCCAAATTCGGAACCGTAATAAATAACCGGCAAACCGGGAATGGTAAACATAAAAGCGTAAAATAATTCTGCTTTTCTGTAACTCGAAGGATGAACGACAGTCGGAGGATTTGTCCACGCTAACTCACGCATGTCAACCCCTTGTTTTGCAACAGCGCTATCCGCGTACGCCATAAATCTAACTTTATCATGGCTATCCATGATGTTTCCCATTATGTGATGAACACCAAAAGCTTCAAATGATTTTTTCAAAGTATAATCAAGCGAAACAAATGAACGTTCCTTTTCAAGAAAAATTGGAATTGCAGAATAGGAAAGATTAAAGTCAAACTGAGCGCTTAACTGTCCGTTGTTAACATAAGAACCCACAAGTTCATTGCTGCCAAAAGTTTCACCGATCTGATAAACTTTTTTGTCTCCCGGAGTTTCGATTTCTTCTTTCAAAGTTCGAGTAAGTTCGCGCCAGAATTCATTGGGAACATGCTTTACCGCATCGTGTCTAAAGCCATCTGCACCGCTTTCTTTCAACCACCAAATTGCGTTTTGCGCCATCCATTTGATTGGTGCATCAGTTTTTGTATAATCGAATGAAGGCATGTAAGGCTCAAACCAGGTTGTTAAACGGTACTCATCCCACAGACGAAGATTTTTTCTTCCATCCGGTAAATCTAAGGTGCCAAACCAATCGGGATGTTCTTTAAATATCGGATTTTCAAGATGAACATGATGCGCCACAATATCAAGCAAAACTAAAATTCCGTGTTGATGTGCAGTTGTAACAAGTTCTTTCAACTTTTTCATCGTACCGAATTTTTCTTCAACGGCAAAATTATTTATTGGCCAATATCCATGATAACCTGAAAACCATCGGTACGGTTTAGGCGACTCGCGGTAAGCCACATTGGGATTATCATAAACCGGTGAAACCCAAATAACATTTATTCCTAATTCATCAAAATATCCATCATCGATTTTGTTTATTATTCCCTGGAAATCTCCGCCTTGATAATTTGCTTGCCAGGCCAATGAATCGCTTTTTACAGGAATGTCGTTGCTCTTATCGCCGTCATTAAACCGATCCACCATAATGGAATAAATGGAGCCGTCATACCATGATGAAAAACCGTTTTTTGTACCTGAAGTTTTTCCGTTTGTAAAAAAGACCGACTGAATATTCGAATTTTTACCGGCTAAGGAAATTAGCAGACGAAATATTTGATTCCCCTTCATTTCTTTTGTTGAAAGGGATACATCAATTTTATTCTTGGAAATTTTTATTGCCTCCGGCGGTACTAATTGATTATCTAACAAAGCTAAAATGTTCGACTTAGAAATCTTACTCCCCTTCCCTTCTTGTTCAAAATAAAACGATAGATTAGTTTCATTCGGCTTTTCGGTTTTACCAAGAATATGGAGATATCTCTTCCCGGAACTTTTTTCTGTGATTCTTAAAACGGAGTTGAAGCCGTCAAATCCGGTTGGAACGGTTTCTTTATTTTCGGGATCAATAATGTCTTTTCCATCTATCGAAAATTTGTAGAAATAATTACCAGGCTCAAGATTTATAGTCGTTTCATAAATTCCGTTGTTTCCCTTTTCAATTAAAGGATTTGCTTGACGGTTCCAATTGTTAAAACTTCCGATAACAACAACGTTTGAAGATTTACCTTCCGGTTTATATTGAAATGTATAACTTTGAAGTTCTTTCTTTTGGTTCTGTAACAATAATGGAATAACATAATTTTTATTGTTGAAAGTGAAACCGAGTAAACTTAAACCTTTAAAAGATTTCTTCGGCTGAAGAACAAGTTTCTTAGTTGATCTATCAAACGAAAAACTTACATCTTTGTTTGTTGAAAAGGTTAGATCATAATTTTTAGCATAAAATAGATCGCTCACCAATATTGTGTCGCTCACTCCAGCAGTTAGTTTTACCGGTTCAATCAGGTCGGTAATTTCCTGGGCGAACCCAATGTTTAGAAGAAGCAGAACAAGTAATGTCGTTAGTGAAACTTTAGAAAACATAAATTATCTCCACACTATTTTTAATGACTACAGACGAAAGTTTTATTTTTTTCATTAATGTCCGGTTTTAACATTTTTCAATGTGTCACTGGCTGTTGATTTTGGTTCTTTAACAAATGTCCAGAAGAAAACAGAAAAACAAACAAATACTCCACAAAGGATGTAAAGCAGTTGATAATTCTGTGTTTCAGAAATTATGTTAGCAACTCCTTGACTCATCATCTGCGGCAGCACAACAGCAAGGTTAAAAATTCCCATAAACAAACCCATTTTGGCTTGGTTTATTGTCTCCGTCATTATCGAGAAAACAATTGATATTACGGCAGACCAGCCAATACCGGTTAAGAACATTCCAAAATAAAAACTGTATTCCGTCTGCCCGAAGAATGCAATATAGAAGTACCCGATTGCGCTAAATGCCAACGCGGCTGTATAAGTGTTCACTCTTCCTATTTTCTTTGCAATTTGTGAAAGCACAAATGGGAATAAAGCTCCAACCGCATTAAGGATTAAGAATCCGAGAGATACAATATTCCCGGTTGTTGCATCTTGACTTTGAGTTGCAGAAGTTAAAAACTCCGCAAATTTGTTTGCAAATACATTGGTTAACTCAAGATTTGGAACGATTTGTTTATCAATGAAAAAGCCGGACATAACAAACATACTTTGGAACGCCACCCAGGTAAAAGTGTGGGCTAACATGATCTTCTGGAACTCATTTGAGTCGGAAGGTTCCTTCTTTCCCTTTGCAATAATCCAGAATCCAATGATGATGGTATAAGCCAAACTCGCTATTATTAGCGGGTTATGTATTACTCTTAATTCATTTTGGTAGAAATGGAATATGAGACTGAATACTCCAAAAGCTAAAAATCCATACAGTGGGAATATTGATTTGAAAATATCCATAACCGTATGAGAACTCGAACTATCTTCCGCGCTTACATATAAATCTTTTGGTTCTTGAATGAACAAGATGGGGATGACTGAACAGCAGAATACGAAGATTGCCGCAATCAGTAAGAGCGTTTCGTTTCCATAAACCATAGAAAGGAAGTAAGCTAAAACACCAAACGTACCGGAGATTACTTGCATCCACACATAACCGGTTGTTCGCTTCTTTCCTTCCGGGGTTAAGTCTGCTATGATGCTTCTTGCCGGGTTGAATGTAACGTTCACGGACAAATCCAAAAGTAGTGCGATTACAGAAGCAATCAGAATAATGCTTGTAATTCCGGTAGCTTGAGAGATCACTCCAATTTGAGGCAGCGCCAGGAACATCAATGCGCCTACAATTCCTCCAACCATAATAAATGGTCTTCTTCTGCCACCTAGGAACCATACATTATCGCTAATCATCCCAACAATAACTTGCCCGAAGATTCCTGCTAAGGGACCGGCTAACCAAACAAATGTAACTTCGTGAATGTTCAGCCCGAACTTTTTACTTAATATCCAACTGAGCGCCGCTATTTGCGTGGAAAGAGCAAAGCCCACAGCCGTAGCGGGTAAAGCCAGAATTGCATAAAATGAATTTGTAAGTTTCTTTTGAATAGCGAGCATCTCAACCTCGAATTATTTTTATTTGGTGAAGAACTAAAAAACTATAAAACACGTTACAGATTTAGTAAATTTGGCAAAGAAAAAAAAATTAATTTTCTCTTTTTCTTCTTATCCACTCAAATAAAAGAAATTAGATGGCTGAAAAATCACCAGAAAAGAATATTGTTACAAACAGAAAAGCCCGGCATGAGTATGAAATCCTTCAGGTGCTTGAAGCCGGAATCGTTTTGCAAGGAACGGAAGTAAAATCTCTCCGCCAGGGAAATGCAAATATGGTTGATAGTTACGCTAACATTAAAAACAACGAAGTTTGGCTTGTTGGATGCCACATCGCTGAGTATAAATATGGAAATATTGAAAATCACGAACCAACAAGAACAAGAAAACTGCTTCTTAATCGATCGGAAATAAAAAAACTCCTTGTAAAAATTAAAGAAAAAGGATTGACACTTATCCCCTTGCGCCTTTACTTCAAAGAAGGAAAAGTAAAAGTTGAAATCGGCCTTGCCAAGGGGAAAAAGGTTTTTGATAAACGCGAAGATATTAAGAAAAGAGATTTTGCACGGGATCAGGATCGCAAAGTTAAATATTGATTTTTTTTCAGCCAACCATTTGTAAAGTCATTAAGAATTTGTAAAATTGCAATGCATTTCAATTAATTTTTCAAGCGATATGTAAAACTATTTATTAACTTTTTTACTTGCCTGCCGTCAGGCAGGGCGGATTATTAACTCCAGGAGATATTAAGAATCGTTGACTACAAACTTCCCACCAATTAACGAGCAGATGGACCTCATTAAAAGAGGTGTTTCAGAGATTATTCCCGAAGATGAATTACTTAAAAAGTTAGAAAAATCTTACAAAGAACAGAAACCGCTTAAGATTAAATTAGGCTGCGACCCCAGCAGACCTGATTTACACATTGGACATTCAGTTGTTTTACGCAAATTAGCGCAGTTTCAATCACTTGGACACCAAGCAATATTAATTATTGGCGATTTTACCGGAATGATCGGTGATCCGTCGGGTAGAAATGTTACTCGCCCTGCCCTTTCGCTTGAAGAAACCCGAAAACATGGGGAATCGTATTTCGAGCAAGCTTCTAAAATTTTAGATAAAGAAAAAACCAAGATAGTTTATAACTCCCAATGGCTCGGAAAAATGAGTTTTGAAGATGTTATTAAACTTGCTTCAAAATATACCGTTGCAAGAATGCTTGAACGAGACGATTTCACAAAACGGTACAAAAACGGCGAACCAATTTCCGTTCATGAGTTTCTTTATCCTCTTGCACAGGCAATGGATTCAGTTGCAATAGAAAGCGATGTTGAACTCGGCGGAACGGATCAAAAATTTAATTTGCTCGTCGGAAGGGACATTCAACGAGAGTTTGGAATTGAACCGCAAGTAATATTAACGATGCCGTTGCTTGTCGGTACTGATGGTGTTGAAAAGATGAGTAAATCTTACGGCAATTATATCGGCATTTCAGATTCACCCAAAGATATTTTTGGTAAGACACTGTCGATTGCTGACTCGTTAATTTATACTTATTACGAACTTGCGACTGATATTAGCAATGCGGAATTAACCAAAGTTAAATCCGATTTGGAAAATCCGGAAGTAAATCCAAGAAATATCAAAAGAGCTTTAGCTAAGAAATTAGTTGAAATGTATCATTCGGCTGAATCTGCAAAAGAAGCGGAGGAAGAATTCGATAAGATTTTCATCAAAAAAGAAATACCCGACGAAATTCCTTTATTTGAAATTACAAATGGACAAAAAGAGATTTCGATTTTAGATTTAATCACCACTGTAAACTTTGCGCCATCTAAAGGTGAAGCGCGAAGATTAGTTCAACAAGGCGGTGTTACGCTGGATGGTGAGAAAATAGCTGATATTTCAGCAATTGTTCAACTTAAACCGGAAAACATTCTGAAGGTTGGCAAAAGAAAGTTCATTAAAATTATTGTTAAGTAAGTTTTTATTTATTTTTACACGGAGTTGAGAAATTGTACGTACCACAAAAAATATTTTTTACCAAGGGAGTCGGGAGACACAAAGATTATTTAGCCTCTTTTGAAATGGCATTGCGCAGTTCGGGAATTGAGAAATGTAACTTAGTTACTGTAAGCAGCATTTTCCCCGGCGGATGTAAACGCATTTCTAAAGAAGAAGGATTAAAAGAACTGCAAGCCGGACAAATTACGTTCTGCGTTATGGCAAGAAATTCCACAAACGAACCAAACCGATTGATCGCCACATCAATTGGCGTCGCTTTACCGGCTGATCCGGATCAGTACGGATATTTGTCGGAACATCATCCGTTTGGTGAAACAGAAAAAGTTGCCGGTGAATATGCAGAAGATTTAGCGGCAACTATGCTTGCAACTACTCTCGGTGTTGAATTCGATTCTAATAAAGATTGGAACGAACGTGAAGATATTTATAAGATGTCGGGAAAAATCGTTAAATCTTTTAACGTTACTCAATCCGCTGAAGGAGAAAAAACCGGTCTCTGGACAACGGTTATTTCTGTGGCAGTATTGCTTCCATAAAATTTAATTAGAGGTTTGTTTACTGATAAAACAAACCTCTAATTTTTACTTTCTGAAAGTTACCTTCACTTAACTAATCAAAATAAGGTCTTTTATAACTTGGTATCTCCGGGAAAAGTTTTAACAACTCTTTTTCTGTATTGCTTCCAATAACCAGTAATTCGATAATTTCATCTGAAAACTCATTCATATGATTATAAAGATCTGTTAAGACTTGTAAACATTTTTTAATGCCAAGGTAAGCAATTTTTAAGGTAACATTTAAATCCTCGGTCGCATATCCCCTCATTTCTTCATCAACAGCTAAGTTCATCTCCTTTAATGAAAAATTTGCACGCTTGCATTTTACAAGAATCTGTGGGGAATACCATGAAAGAACTGCCACAACCTCAGCTAATAATTTTTGTTCTTTATTTTCGCGCATAAATTCGTCGTTCTGGTTTGAAAGATGAGTCTCAATTTTTTTTATGAAGATTGAACATTCCTTAAAAAAATCATTTGACTTAGTATGTAAATCAAACATCTTCATGTTTGGTTCTATAATCTTCTCAAAATCATCATCAAGATCGGCAGCTTCGTCGAGATGAATTTTGTCGTCCATTCCCTCCATCATTTTATTAAGAGTCTCTAATGCCTCTCTAAAATTATCTGCAATATCTTGAGCAAATATTGTGGGGTCATCCGGGTCTTCATCTTTTAAAATATGTTTGATCTTTTGCTCCGATTCCTTTTGAAAGACCAGGCACCTATTTGAATACACACATCTTTCGCACCATCTATCGCAATAGTTGAAGATGCCGGGAATAAGGTCATTTATTTGCATAACTACTTTTAATCTTTTTGTTCAAATGAACCGCATTTGAATTCATCATCTCCAACTTGATCTAACCTGTTTAGATTACACAATACAAGTTCATAAGGATTATCTTCATTGGCACAAACTAAACATAATCCTGGTTTTGGAATAATGTCGGGATCTAATTTATTCCCATCATCATCAAAGTAACCGCCGTTCTTGTAAATCTCGTCGTCCATTTCTTACTCCTATTATCAGTTTAAAAATAAGTTTACGAAATTTACAAATATTTTATTTTTGTTTGCTAATCAGGATGAAACAATCCCTTGACTTTAGATACACTTCTTTGTAATTTAGCACTCGTAATTTCTGAGTGCTAATTAAACTGCCTTATGGCAAAAATCATTAATCAATAAAAAAAGGAGATTTTCTCTATGAGTAAAATCAATTTGCAACCGTTGCATGATCGAGTGATCATAAAACCTCTCGAAGCGGAAGAAAAAACTAAAGGCGGATTATTCCTACCTGATACCGCAAAAGAAAAACCAATTGAAGGAACTGTTGTTGCTGTTGGAACCGGAAAAGTAAGTGACGAGGGAAAAGTTACTGCTACTACCGTTAAAGTCGGCGATAAAGTCCTTTATGGTAAATACAGTGGAACTGAAGTTACTGTTGAAGGGGAAGAATACTTAATTATGCGCGAAAGCGACATTTTTGCAATTGTAAAATAAATAACGAGGAGTTATAAAATATGTCATCAAAATTAATTGAATATGATGTTGAAGCCCGCGCCAAAATTAAAAAAGGTGTGGACAAACTGGCTAATGCCGTAAAAGTTACTTTAGGACCAAAAGGTCGTAACGTAATTCTTGAAAAAAAATTCGGTGCACCAACTGTAACTAAAGATGGTGTTTCCGTTGCTAAAGAAATTGAACTTGACGATCCCGTAGAAAATATGGGCGCTCAAATGGTTCGCGAAGTTGCTTCTAAAACAAGTGATGTTGCCGGAGACGGAACAACAACCGCTACCGTTTTAGCTCAAGCAATCTACCGCGAAGGATTGAAGAATGTTACTGCCGGTGCAAATCCAATGGATTTGAAACGCGGTATCGATATTTCCGTTACAAAAGTTGTTGAATTCTTGAAAACGATGAGCAGACCTGTTGAAGGAAGAACTGAAATCGCTCAAGTTGCATCTATCTCCGCTAACAGCGACCAGACAATCGGTAATTTAATTGCCGACGCTATGGAAAAAGTTGGTAAAGACGGTGTTATCACCGTTGAAGAAAGCAAATCAGCAGAAACCAGTTTGGAAGTTGTAGAAGGAATGCAGTTCGACCGCGGATACATTTCTCCTTATTTCGTTACCAATGCTGAGACCATGGAAACCGAATTAGAAAATCCTTTCATCTTAATTCACGATAAAAAAATCTCCGCAATGAAAGACCTCCTCCCTGTTCTTGAAAAAGTTGCTCAACAAGGAAAAGCTCTTGTAATTATTGCAGAAGATCTCGAAGGCGAAGCATTAGCAACTTTAGTTGTTAATAAATTAAGAGGAACTCTTAAAGTTGCCGCAGTTAAAGCTCCCGGTTTTGGCGATAGAAGAAAAGCAATGTTGGAAGATATCGCTGTTCTTACAAACGGTACGGTTATCTCTGAAGAAAGAGGATTCAAACTCGAAAACGCAACCATCGCTTACTTAGGTCAAGCTGCAAAAATTGTAATTGATAAAGATAATTGCACCATCGTTGAAGGCGCTGGTAAAACTGAAGATATCAAGAAGAGAATTAACGAAATCAAAGTTCAAATCGAGAAAACAACTTCAGATTACGACAAAGAAAAATTGCAGGAACGTCTTGCCAAACTTTCTGGTGGTGTCGCTGTATTGAAGATCGGCGCATCTACTGAAATCGAAATGAAAGAAAAGAAAGCTCGCGTTGAAGATGCTCTACATGCAACCCGCGCTGCTGTTGAAGAAGGAATTGTTCCCGGAGGCGGTGTCGCTTTCATCCGTGCAATTTCTATCCTCGATAAATTAAAAGGCGATAATGAAGACCAAACAACCGGTATTCAAATCATCAGAAAATCCCTTGAAGAACCATTAAGACAAATTGTTTTCAATGCGGGACTCGAAGGTTCTGTTATCCTTCAAAAAGTTAGAGAAGGAAAAGATGATTACGGATTTAACGCTCAAACTGAAAAGTATGAGAACCTTGTTAAAGCCGGAGTAATCGATCCTACAAAAGTTACAAGAACCGCGTTAGAAAATGCCGCTTCTGTTTCTGCTTTACTTCTTACAACCGAAGCAGTTGTTTACGAACAGAAAGAAAAAGAAAAATCTATGCCTGCTATGCCTCCCGGCGGTATGGGTGGTATGGACGGAATGTACTAATCGTTCTTACTCACTTAAAAAGGCGGAGATAAAACTTCGCCTTTTTTGTTTTAAATGTTCAGAAACCCTTTCTCAATCAACAATATCTTTTTATTTTAGCGCATTATAAAAAAATTATTGCAAGAATGGATACCATTAAAGTTACAGACGAATTTGACGAGCTCCTGAAAGAAGTTTTCGAACATCTCGAACAAGGTCGTTTTAGAATGGCTTTAACGTCGGCTTTGAAGGTCTATGAATTAAATCCCAACGATTACCGCGCTGTTGTCTGTCTCGCATGGGCTTATTTAGAAAATGGAAATTCTTCATCAGCTTTGGAATACGCAGATTTAGCCTGCCAGATTGAAGAAGAAAAAGCATTCCCTCATCTTTACCGCGGATATATTTTACTTCGCCTTGGAATTTATGAGGGCGCCATCCAGGATTTAAATTACGTCATTTTTAAAGAAGAAATTTCTGTTGAGAAAGCATTACACTTTAAAGCGCAGTGTTTAGCCGGATTAGGCAAATACTCCGATGCGCTTGAAGCGTTTGAGTCTTCAGTTTTTGCTAATCAAAATCCGCTTGATGAAGATTTACAAAAACTTCGGTTGTGGTATCGTTCGGCTGCGGGGCAAAAGAGTACTTTTCTTACTAAACTTATAAGTAAAGAAAAAGAAAAAAATTATTTGCAGGAAGCGCATGAAGCATATAAAATAAAAGAATATTGGTATACTTTATGGGCATTGAACAATGTATTGAGCGATCCAAAACAAGCAAAACTTTTCCATGAAGCAAAAATTCTGGAATTAGAAACACTCGTGGCTTTATTTCAATATAAAAAAGCGTTAACCAAAGCAAATGAGTACGAAAGAGATATTAAAGATGACCCCAAGTTTAAAACATTATATTCAAAGATAACGCACCGCGAAGAATATTCAACTCCATCTTTAACAAAAGAAATACCACCGACGACCAAAGAACTTCCTTCGGAAAAGGAACTTACTAAGAAATCGGTTATAAAAACAATTACCAAACGAACAGATTTTTTTACGCCTGATGTTTCAAAACATACTCCCATCATGGCAAAAACTTTTGACCTCATTGCAAATCTCCGCGCACAAAAAAGAAAATATTTGTTGCAGTTCAATGAAGGTTCAATCAGCTATATAGGGGTTGAAGTGGTTGTAACAAATCCATATTATAATTATGCCGATGTTGTAGTTGAAGGAAACGCGGTTTGGTATCTGAATGATGAAGAAGTCGGGAAATATACTTTTACAGTAAATGTCGATAAACACTGGAGCCATTTTGAATTTGTACAAAGCTGGGGAACCGATACAGCCGGATTCTGGCAGCGTGGTCAAGGGCGGGTAGACATTTATTTGAATGGTGAATTTACTTGTGCCCGCTGGTTCCTTGTAGGTTCTCAAGAAATTGAAAATACCGAAGAAGTTGAGATCATTGCTCAAACTTCTTCAGTTGGAGTTTCCGATACAAAACCAAAAGTAGAGAAAGAAGAAGTAGTAGTACCCGAAGGAGAAAAATCTCTCGAACAACTTTTAAAAGATCTCGATGCTTTCACCGGACTAAAAAGCATCAAACAAGCAATGCGCGATTTTGTTGATTACCTTACTTTCATCAACGAGAGAAAAAAACTTGGACTTAAAACCCAGGAAGGAATTTCGCTCCATACGGTTTTTCTTGGAAACCCCGGTACCGGAAAAACTACAATCGCTCGTTTACTTGGAAACATATTCAAAGCGATGGGCTTATTGG
The DNA here is from genome assembly GCA_030693705.1 of Ignavibacteria bacterium. Lineage (GTDB taxonomy): Bacteria > Bacteroidota > Ignavibacteria > Ignavibacteriales > Ignavibacteriaceae > UBA1563. The sequence goes on from JAUYAB010000067.1 coordinate 23,784, forward strand.
AAAAAGGTCACATCGTTGAAGTTGACCGCGCCGCTTTAGTTGGGCAGTACATTGGGGAGACAGCGCAGAAAACCGAGAAACTTATTACCGACGCACTCGGCGGTGTTCTTTTTATCGATGAAGCTTATACACTTGTAAAAAAAGGAGGCGGGCAAGATTTCGGACAGGAAGCGATCGATACTTTATTAAAAAGAATGGAAGACAAAGCCGGTGAATTTGCAGTCATCGTTGCCGGTTACACTGATGAGATGAATGGATTCCTCGAATCTAATCCCGGGATGAAATCTAGATTTTCGCACAATTTTGAGTTTGAAGATTATACTCCGCAGGAAATGATCGAAATTTTTAAACAGATGGCAAAGAAAGAAGAATATGTTATTTCTGCCGAAGCCTGCCAGGACTTGGAGAAAGAGTTTACTAAACTCTACCGCAAGCGGGATAAAACCTTTGGTAATGCGCGTCTTGTAAGAACCATCTACAACAATGCAAAGATGCAAGTTGGTAAACGGAGTTCAAAACTCCCAGCTGCACAACGGAATAAAAAAACTTTATCAACTATAATGCAGGAAGACATCCAGGCAATTCTTAAAACTTCAGTCGGAAAAGATTTTAAAGTAGGTATCGACGAAGAAAATCTTAAAACTGCTCTCCTCAAGTTGGAACAGCTCACGGGCTTATCTTCCGTTAAAAAAGAAATTTCCGAACTTGTAAAACTTGCAAAGTTTTATCATCAGCAAGGTGAAAATATTCAATCAAAATTTGCTGATCACGTAGTCTTCTCAGGCAATCCCGGTACGGGAAAAACTACAGTAGCAAGATTGTTCAGCCAGATTTATGCTTCGCTCGGAATTTTAGAAAAAGGCCATCTTGTAGAAGCCGACCGGCAGGCATTAGTTGCAAGTTTTGTTGGGAAGACGGCAGAGAAAACCACTGAACTGATCAATCATTCTCTTGGCGGTACGTTGTTTATCGATGAAGCTTACACCCTTGTAAAAGGCGGCGATAGTGGAAGTGATTTCGGAAAAGAAGCAATCGATACTTTGTTAAAAAGAATGGAAGATGACCGCGGGAAGTTCATCGTAATTGCTGCAGGTTATACGGATCAAATGAAATCTTTTTTAGATAGCAATCCGGGGATGCAGTCCCGCTTCACAAAGTTTATCACTTTTGAAGATTACACCCCCGATGAATTAATGACAATAATGGAACATTCGTTGTCGGAGAAACACCTTTCGCTTGATCCGGCTGCAAAAACAAAATTAGCAAAGTATTTTAACGAAATTTATCGTACGCGAGATAAGACATTCGGCAATGCAAGACTCGTAAGAAATATTGTCGGAAATGCGATTCGTAAGCAAGTCCTAAGAATTGTTGATATCCAAAAAGAAAATTTAACAGAAGAAGTTACCCAGACAATTTTAGCTGATGATATTCAAGAATTACATGCTGTTAAAGAAGAAGGCAACAAGATCCAGATCATCGGCGATAAAGATCTGCTCGAAAAATATTTGATGGAACTAAGAGAATTGCCGGGACTCGATTCAGTAAAAAAATCCGTTGAAAAACTTATCAATAGTCTCAAAGTTTCAAAGTTGCGGGAGGCAAGAGGATTAAAAGTTCTTCCGAAAAATCTTCATTCTGTTTTCCTTGGTAATCCCGGAACCGGTAAAACTACAGTCGCACGGTTGATTGCAAAAATCTATAAAGAAATGGGTTTACTTGCGAAAGGTCATTTGATTGAAACGGATAGAGCGGGATTGGTCGCCGGCTACGTTGGACAAACCGCGAAGAAAACAGACGAGATGATCGAGAAATCACTCGACGGAATGCTTTTTATTGATGAGGCTTACACCCTTACACGCGGCGGAGGAAATGATTTCGGGCAGGAAGCGATTGAAACTCTTTTAAAACGAATGGAAGATTACCGGGATAAATTCGCTGTAATTGTTGCCGGCTACACCGGTGAAATGAATGACTTCCTCGAAACCAATCCCGGACTCAAATCTCGTTTCACAAATTATTTTACTTTCGAAGATTACTCACCACGTCAACTGCTTGAAATCGCTTCACTAATAAGTGAGAAGAGCGGGTACAAACTTGATGAAGGCGCGCTTCAAATATTAATGGAAACATTTAACTACTTGTATAGTGTTAGAAATAAAAATTTCGGCAACGCACGTACTGCACGCAATATTCTTTATAAGGCAATCGGGAATCAGGAAGAACGAATTTCCGCTTTTGTTGATGTATCCGATGATGAACTGATAACTATCGTTTATGAAGACGTTCAAAAAATAGATATTCAAGAATTTATTAAGTGATGAGGTGAATGATGGATGAGTTTTTACAAGCTGCAATTGATGAGGCAAAACAAGGTTTAAACGAAGGCGGAATTCCAATCGGCTCTGTTATTGTGCACAAAGGTAAAATTATCGGGCGCGGACATAACCGCCGCGTACAAAAAGGGAGCGTAATTCTTCACGGTGAAATGGACGCTTTTGAAAATGCCGGAAGACAACCGGCTTCGGTTTACCGCGAATGTACTTTATATACTACCCTCTCCCCTTGCCCGATGTGCAGCGGTGCGATGATTTTATATGGAATTCCCAAAGTTGTTATTGGCGAGAACAAAACTTTTCTTGGCGATGAAGAACTTCTAAAATCGCGCGGAATGGAAGTTGAAGTTGTGAACGACGAAACTTGCATTCAAATGATGAATGACTTTATTGAAAAAAATCCCGAATTATGGAATGAAGATATCGGAGTATAAAGTAAAAGGTCAGAACTCAAATATCAAAAGTCATAATTCAAAGTTTACTTTCGATTTCAATTATATTTTTTCCTAATTCATAACCTGGCAAAGCCTGAAC
>JAUYAB010000101.1 GCA_030693705.1 Ignavibacteria bacterium
CCAAAACTATTTTATCATTGGCAGATAGGTTATTGTTAAAACTATTATTGAATAACACGAGCCGTATGACGGGAGACTGTCACGTACGGTTCTGTGAGAGGTTGAAGGGTGAAACTCCCTTCGACCTACTCGGCGAAAGAATTCTTTGTTACACGAAGTTCCGCGAAGAAGACACGAAGTTACACGAAGGAAAACCTTAAAAATGGGCTAAAAAGAGGGTTTTATGAGTAAAAAAGAGGAATCGTTTCGATATTTTTACCCAAACTTTCGATATTGGAACGCAGCACTTCGATATATTATCGAAACCTTCCGATGTTGGGACGAAACCTTCCGATATTATATCGAACCGTTTCGATATAATAACGCAACACTTCGATATTTTATCGAACCATTTCGATGTTGGGACGGAACACTTCGATATATTATCGAAACCTTCCGATGTTAGAACGGAACACTTCGATAATTTCTCAAATCATTTCGATGTTCAGAGGGATTGATGAAATCATTGGATATGAAAACCCGACATTTCGAACTCAAATTACAAACTTGCTGAAGCGATGATTAAGGTGAGTATTTACTAAGAAACTTAAACTACTTTACCGACAATTCAATAATAAACTTTAACTACTTTCTCGGCAGTTCAATAATAAATTTTGTTCCTTCGTTAAGTTTGCTTGCAACAGTGATCGAACCGTTGTGTTTATCGATAAATTCTTTACAGAGGAGAAGTCCCAACCCGGTACCTTTTTCTCCTTTGGTTCCTTTTGTTGAAGTTGATTTATCAATTCTGAAAAGATTTTTTTGTACGTCTTCCGGCATGCCCACACCGTTATCGGATACTTCGAGACGGATCTTGTTTCCATTTTCAACTGCGGATATATTAATAACGCCGTCTTGCTCACTTGTAAATTTAATACTGTTAGAAAGAAAATTCCGGAGTACGGTTTTCAACATTTCTGCATCAGCAGTAAGGTGAATTTTTTCAGGAACATCGGAAAAAAGTTGAATGTTTTTATTTTTAGCCGTAGGTTCAAGCAGTTGAACAGTTTCATCAACGAGAGATTTTAATTTGCACTCCTGCGGATTGAAGTCCATCCTTCCGGTATTGGTTCTCGCCCAGAGCAATAAATTTTCCAGCAGTTCATAACTCTGTTTTGACGCATTTGCAATATGTTCGATAAACTGGCGTTTTTCTTCTTCGGAGAGTGATTTATAATCTTCCAGCAAAATATCGGTTAAGCCAAAGATAGCATTAAACGGAGCGCGTAGGTCATGTGCAATAATTCTGAGGAAGGTATCTTTCATTGCGTGGAGTTCTTTCAGCTCGGCGTTTATTTTTTTTAACTTTTTATTTCTTATCACGGAAATAAACCCGAGCGCAACAATTAAGAGGATAATAATAAGTAATAAATATTTTTGATTTTCTTGTCCCTCAATAGTCTGCATCAAAATTCTGTTTTCTCGCTCTTTTTTTTCAGACTGGTAAAGCGCTTCAATGTTTGCTAATGTTACAAATTTTTCAGCTTCGCTTATTGAATCTTTTAGTGTATGATATTGCTTAAGATATACCATAGCAGAATCATGTCGACTGATCAATTCATAAAATTCCGCTGTAGAACGGAGAGACTCGCTTATCAATTTTGGGGAGTTAATTTTATACGCGAGGGAAAGTGATTGATTAATTAAGGGAAATCCCGCAGCGGAATTGTTCGTTTTGGTGTAAGTTAAACCCAGGTTTTGGGCAGCGATTGCAATTTCTTCTTTATAATCTAATTCTTTAAAGATGGTTAACGCTTTAGTAAAATATTCAATTGCTTTTTTATTTTTCTTTTCAACGGAATAAATTTTGCCGATACCGATCCAGCAGTCTCCAAGTCCACGTTTATCATTTCCTTTAATATAAATTTTCTCTAAACTTTGATAAGATTTAAGCGCTTCATCATATTTTTCCATTGATAAATAAACCGCGGCAATATGATCTAATGTCCGCGCTTTTTCATTCTCATTTCCCTGCACATGGCGAATGTTCAAAGCATATTGATAATAGGTAAGAGAACTTGCATAATTTTTTTGAAGTGCAAAGATGGTTCCCAACGAAAGGTTAGCAAACGCCATTCCATCAAGGTGATTGATCGCTTCAAATACTCGCAGGGAATGAATAACATTTTCGGTTGCAAGATTAAGATTGTTACGCTGCCGGTAAATTACTCCGATGTTGTTGTAACTAAACCCTAATTGAATGGAGTCGTTTGCCTCTTCCGCAATTTTTAACGCCCGAAGATGATGTACGAGCGCTTGATTATAATCTCCCACATTCCGCTGGATCACTCCGATTAGATTTTCAGATTCTGCCATAAAATGATTATCCGAAATCTTTTTTGCCAGGTTAAGAGATTGGGTTGCCAATTCAAGCGCAAGAACCGGATTGCTGCCGCGGATGTTAAGGCAATACTCGTTAATAACTTTAATTTTTGTTTTATCGTCTTGTGGTTTTTTAATTCGAAGGAGACTATCAAGTTGCGGCTGCCCGAAGACAGAAAATACAACGGAAAAAATGATAAGAAAATATTTCATAATGATAATTATTTTACTACTCTTTATTTAAATAGTACTTTCTTTTAGCTTCTGAACAAATATTAAACATCGAACAAGGAATAATGAACACTAATTTGGAGCAAAAAAATATTGAGTTTTTATTTTTTCATATTATTGTTTTTTTTGGCAGTATCAATGCTTTTTACAAAAATCGATATAAGTTCATTACATTCAATCATTCCTTCCTCTATAAGATCGAACTTTTTTGTTAAAGGAACATTTTTAATAATTTTCAAAGCGATTCCTGTTTCCCTTAATTCTTTTAATAGAATTTTGAGTTTATGAATAAAGTCATTTCTTGATTCAGCACTTTGAGCTTCACCGTAAAGTAGTGCTGGAGAAGTTCCTGATCTGACTAATTGTCCAGCAATATGATTTCCAGCTCTGGTCGTATAAAGATTTTCCGTTATTTCTATTATGATGACCGAAAATGCAACCAGTCTTTCTTCAAGATCAAATTTTTTAATTTTATCTTCATTCATACTTTACACTATCTTAATTTAACGACCATCACTGCCAATTTAATTATTCTGTGTTTTTTGTTCATTATTCGATATTAAGTTTTACTTTAATAAACTCAAGTGATAAGCAATTATAATTATAAACTCACTAAATAATCCATAAAGACTTTTGGGGATTCGATAAGTAATCACATCCTGTTTCCGTTACTACAATTTCTTCTTCCATCGTTACGATGCCGTGTCCTTCCACCATTAAACGCGGTTCAATAGTGTAAACTTGATCTTTTTCAATTGGGATAAAAGGGAGATTACCGTACCGTTCCCAGCGAGGGAAAAAACCGCTGCCGCCATCGTGAGCATCTCTGCCGACTTGATGTCCGAGTCCGTGCATATATTCTTCATAGCCATTTTGTGTAATGAAATTTCTTGCGGCGTCATCAATTTCGCAGCCTTGCATACCGGGTTTTACAATTATTGCAGCTTGATTAATCGATTCACACAAAACATCAAAACCATGTTGCACTTCCGTTGGAACCGTCGTTTCATTTTCTTTGGCGATGTACCATGTTCGCTGCATATCGGAACAGAAGCCGTTTATCTTAACGCCAAAATCAATATTGAGAATATGTCCCCGCTCAATTAACCGATCTGTCGGACCGGAATGAGCGCCGGCAGTATCGGGACCTGTGAAAACAGCAGGGCAATGATCTTCATCCCAGGCTAACTCAAAACCTCGTTCCGTTACTTTTGATTTTATAAAATCGGCAACATCTTTTTCGGATTTTCCCGGCTGTAAAAATTGAGTTACTTCATCAAAAATTCTTTCTGTTTCGCGGACACATACTTTCATCAATTCGATTTCGGAACTTGATTTTCTTCCGCGCAATGCGGCGATAATTTCTTCGGAAGAAACAAATCGGTCGATGTAAGGTGTACCTTTTAAATATTCTGATAGCGCAAGGAACATTCCGTGTGTTAATCCGTCTGCAAGATTTGCATGGAGCGAATAATTTAACGCGATTTTTTTTGGGTCATGAGTTTTAAGATATTCAAGCAGCGGTTCTTTAACCGATTGCACAAATCCGATTACGTTTTTATATGTCCCGACAGTTTTCATATTCGGTACATCCAGCGAGCCGAGAATTGCAGTAGTGTCTCCGTCCTTATTAATTATAAAAGCCGATTGCCAGGTGCAGTTTGTTCCCACAACAAGTTCCAAAGTTGGGTCTCGCATGGTGGCGCTTTCGCGAACAAAGATCAGCCACGCATCGATATTTTTTTCGTTAAGTATTTCTACGGCTTGTTTAATTTTTTCGTGTACAAGTTGATTTTTCATAGACAATCCTTTAAATAAACTTCTATTGTTTAGTCAAACTTAGAGAATTGGATAAGTCTCCGCAAGGAAAATTTATCCGATGGTATAATTTAGTGTTAGGGATCCTATTTTTCGCACAATTCGGTTAAAACTCCGAATGTGGATTTCGGATGAAGAAAAGCGATGTTCATTTCTTCCGCACCTTTACGCGGCTGTTCATCAATTAATTCAATACCTCGACTTTTTAATTCCGGTAAAAGTGAATCTAAACCATTTACTGCAAAAGCAAGATGATGAATTCCTTCTCCTTTTTTAGCGATGAATTTTGCAACCGGGCTGTCATCGGATGTTGCTTCAAGTAATTCTATCTTTGTTTCTCCTACCATAAAAAACGCGGTTTTCACTTTTTGATCAGCGACTTCTTCGACAGCGTAACACGTGAGTCCAAGAACATTTTCATAATAAGAAATTGCATCCGAAAGATTCTTAACTGCAATTCCGATATGTTCAATTTTAGTTGGGGCTTTCATTCCTAATTCCTCATTCGTAATTAAATAACCACAGATTCTTTATACTCGCCAAAAACTTCCCGCAACGTATTTGAAATTTCTCCAACGCTTGCATAAACGCGGACGGCATCCAAAATAAAGGGCATTAAGTTCGCATCGCTCTTAGCCGCAGTTTGCAATGCGGAAAGAGCGGCGGATACATTTTCATTATTTCTTTCAGCCCGGACTTTATTTAAAAATTTAATTTGTTCTTCTTGAACATTCATATCGATTTTCAAAAGTCCGGTTGGAGCAACTTCTTCAGTTTGAAATTTATTTTGCCCGACGATAATTCTTTTTCCCGATTCAACTTCCTTTTCAAATTGATAAGCAGCTCTTTGAATTTCACCTTGCTGATAACCGTTTTTAATAGCTTGCACAGCGCCGCCGAGGTCATCAATTTTTTGGATGTACTCAACCGCTTCTTTTTCAATTTGATCGGTCATCGCTTCGACATAATAAGAACCCGCAAGTGGATCGATAGTATTTGTAATGCCGCTTTCGTATGCAACAATTTGCTGTGTACGGAGAGCAACACGAACAGATTCTTCTGTCGGAAGCGCGAGCGCTTCGTCCCGTGAATTTGTATGAAGCGATTGTGTGCCGCCGAGAACTGCTGCTAAAGTTTGAATTGCCACGCGCACAATATTATTATCAACCTGCTGCGCCGTTAATGTTGAACCTGCTGTTTGCGCATGGAATCTCATCATCATCGAACGCGCATCTTTTGCGTTAAATCTTTCTTTCATAATTTTCGCCCAAAGCCGGCGCGCGGCGCGGTACTTTGCAACTTCTTCCAAAAGATCGTTATGAGCGTTGAAGAAGAAAGAAAGTTGACCGGCGAAGTTATCAATATCCAATCCCGATTTTAGCGCGGCTTCAACATAAGCAATTCCGTTTGCCAGAGTGAAACCAACTTCCTGCGCGGCGGTAGAGCCTGCTTCGCGAATGTGGTATCCGGAAATTGAAATCGTATTCCACTTTGGAATTTCTTTTGCGCAGTATTCAAAAATATTGGTTATCAAACGCATGGAAGGTTTTGGAGGGAAAATGTAAGTGCCGCGCGCGATGTATTCTTTTAAAATGTCGTTCTGAATTGTTCCGCTTATTTTTTCTTTTGCAACACCCTGCTTTTCAGCCACCGCAATATAAAGCGCAAGCAGAATAGCCGCGGTAGAATTGATCGTCATTGATGTGGAAATTTTATCAAGCGGAATTTTATCGAAAAGAATTTCCATATCGGCAAACGTATCAATCGCAACGCCGACTTTTCCAACTTCACCATAAGCAATTTCGTCATCGCTATCATAACCGATCTGTGTCGGAAGATCAAACGCAACGGACAAACCCGATTGTCCTTGCGAGAGTAAAAATTTATACCGCTCGTTAGATTCTTTCGCTGTACCGAAACCCGCGTATTGCCGCATCGTCCAAAATCTGCCGCGGTACATTGAAGGCTGTATTCCGCGAGTAAACGGATACAAACCTGGAAAGCCGATGTTCTCCACATAGTCTTCTGATTGAATATCGTCCGGCGTGTACAAAGGTTTTACTGATGAAAACGAAACAGTTGTAAAATCTTTTTCGCGTTCGGGATTTTTTGCAACAGATTTTTGGTAGACCTTTTCGTCCCAATCGTTATATGCTTGCTGAACTTTATTTCTCAATGAATCGATGGACATTGTTTCTCCAATTTTACTTTTGCAAAATAAGAAGAAAAATCGGGAAGCGGGAATTTGATGGAAGATGGAATATGGTTGATGGATGACGGGTGATGGATGATGGGAAGAAAACCATTTGAATTATATTGGAATAAAGTTAGTTTGAAACTGCTCTTTTAAATAATTTTCAATAGAAAATATTGAATCAATCAATATCCGGAGATAAAGTTATGAAAACATTTTTTCAGTACTTAGTGTCTATCTTCAAAGTTTATAAGAATTATTTCTGTCCACTGCTCATCGTTTTACTCCTCTCAATTTTTATCACATCTTGTAAGGAAGAATCAGTTCCAACCAAACCGCATCAGAATAGTATTTTAACTGATGCAGCAATTGCAAAATTGCAAACAACTGCAGATAGAGTAATGATGGAGAAACTCGCCCCCGGAATGATCGCCTATATTGCCGTTGAAGGTGAAGGGGATTTATATATTACCCGCGGTGTCGGTAATTTAAATACAAGTGAACCAATGAACGTAAATAATTACTTCAGAATGGCAAGCGTGACGAAAACTTTTACAACCGAAGCCGCTCTTATCTTATCGGATGAAGGGAAAATTGATCTTAACAAAACAATTTCTTTTTATCTGCCGGAATATGCGTTCCCCGGAAAAGATACTATTACAATTAGGATGCTCGGCAATATGACAAGCGGATTAATTGATGTTCTCGGCGACCCTGCTTTGAGCGCTGCTTATTATGGTAGTCAGGGAACAATGAAATTTACTCCTGAAGAATTGATAGTTCCGCTTTTCACTTCTCAGTTGAAATTTACTCCCGGTACACAATATAATTACTGCAACTCAAATACTATTTTATTAGGCTTGGTAATCAAGAAAGTAACCGGTAAGGCGCTTAAAGATATTTTTGCGGAAAAGATTTTCAAACCGTTGGGATTGACGCATACCTTTTGGCCTGAAACAAATTATATCCCACAACCCTATCATCACAGTTACACAAATTTTTTAGGCACAAGTAATCTTGATGTAACGTATTATGGAAACTCATGGGGTAATGCAGCCGGTATCCTTATCTCTAATTTTGATGATCTAAAGATTTGGGCTAAAGAATTATACGAACGAAAATTACTTTCCGATAACGCAAAGATTGAAAGATTTCAAATTGGAGTTGAAGGTTCCGGTTATGGATTTGGAATTGAAAAGCATGGTAATTTTGCCGGACATTCGGGAGGAATTACCGGATGGAATACGATGGTATTTTATGACGGTATAAAAAAGATCACAATAATTACCCATGCAAATTCCTTGGATGAGCAACCGGCAAGTTATGCGTTTGCAGAATTTGCTAAGGTTCTTGGGTATTAAAAACAGTTAATAAAACTCAATGGAGACATTTATGAAATCTGCAACTCGAGATATTAAAATATATTTTATTCTTTTGGGTATCTTTTCCCTCCTTTTTCTCTCTTGTAAGGAAGAATCTAATCCGGTGACTCCTCCGGTACAGGGACCATCATTTGAAATGAATGTAACATTCGCTCCTATCGAGGTTAAATCAACAGATGGGAAAGTAAATCTCCTTTACGGAGTTGAGACCCAAAATTTTGAAAAAGAGGGTTATGCGCTTAAAGATTTTCAGGTATTGAATGCCGCAAATGAAACAATGCTATGCAGTAGAAGTGATACCGGGAAATTTATGCTTATCCACAAACCGGCATCTGAAGGTATTCCGCCGGAGGCATATTATTATCCCTTCAATGGTCATTTAACGTATCGTTTTAGTATCGGATTGGTGCTCGATCCTTCACAAGTTCCTCAAAAATTAAAACATAGACTTGTGCTTAGTAAAGATGGAAAGGAGAAAATAATTGAAGGAACGGAAACCGCGGTTTCGAAGCAAGCAATACCCGTCATTTCTGCGCCATTTAAAGGAGAGGGATTTTATGCGGCAAACACAACCACCTTAGCAAATAATCAACATCCTAGTTACCAGATGACATATATGTGTAATACTACTGTTCCCGAACGATTCTGTATAGACTGGAATAAATTTGATGATAAGGGGAGTCCTTATCATGATGATATAAATAATTATGAGAACTGGTATGTATATGGGCAAGACGTATTTGCGGTATCAAGCGGGCAGGTTGTCTATGTAAATGATGGAATGCCCGATCAATTTCCTGTCGGCACTATAACGGGAGATATAAATCAGTATAATAGTGGAGGTAATAGCGTCATTATTTCTACTGCTGTGGGATTCACAATCTATTCGCATTTCAAACTAAATAGTGTCTTAGTTAAAATGGGTCAAAATGTTAAAAAAGGAGAGTTGATCGGGAAAGTCGGCAATTCAGGAAATTCGGGAGCCCCACATCTTCATTTTGGATTGAATGCAAATTTCCCTTGGTATATATCGGAAGGTCTTCCTTATTATATCGATTCACTGGAAAAGGTTGGTACTTTAGCCGGTCCGCTGCCAAGTCCGGAAATACACACTAATGAGCTCGTAGAAAATGGTGGTGTATATAATTTTAAATAAATAGTTGTTAGATCATTAAAAATTATTTTTAACCATAAGGTAACATCACATGAAAACTTCTAAAAGAAATTTAGTTTTTGGGCTAATTCCGTTAGTTTCGATGATTTTCCTTTTTCTCTCTTGTAAGGAAGAATCTAATTCGGTGACTCCACCGGTAGAGGGACCATCATTTGAAATGAGTGTAACATTCGCGCCTATCGAAGTTAAATCAACAGATGGGAAAGTAAATCTACTCTATAGTGTTCAGATTGAAGATTTTGAAAAACGAGGTTATAAGCTTAAAGATTTTCAAGTACTCAATTCCGCAAACAGCGGAATGTTATGCAGTATAAAAGACACCCTAACCTATCTCCTGATCACTAAAGAAAATATTTCGGCAGAGGATTATCCGCTGCGTGAATATTCCAATTTCCGTATGAGTGTTGGACTTGTCTTAGACCCATCTCAAGTTCCGCAAAAAATTAAACACAAACTGATACTTGTTAAAGATGGGAAAGAAGAAACTTTTGAGGGGGCGGAAACAATGGTTTCACAACAACAGCCTTCGGTAATTTCATCTCCATTAAAGGGGGAGCGATTCATTTCCGGAAATTCTACTACAATACTGAATAATATTCATCCCGCATTTCAAATGAAGTATAAAGGAATAACAAGAGTGCCTGAAAGATTTTGTGTTGATTGGAACAAAATAGATGATGCAGGGAATTATTTTAATGGAGATTATCAAATTTGTGAGAACTGGTTTATTTATGGTGAACAGGTTTATGCTGTTGCAGATGGACAAGTCGTCTCAGTAAAAGATGGGATGCCGGATCAATCGCCGGTATTTACTCAACTCATTCCAACTACACTTTTTGATGGAGAAGGCAATAGCATAGTAATTCACATAAACGGAGGATACGTTGTCTATGGACATTTGATTCCCAATAGCATCAAGGTGAAACCCGGACAATTGGTAAAGAATGGAGACGTGATAGGAAAGGTTGGTAATTCCGGAGATTCTGATGCCCCGCATCTTCACTTTGGTCTTCACACGGATTTCCCTTATTACATTTCCGAAGGACTTCCGTACTATATCAATACATTAGAAAAAACAGGATCTACGGGCAAAATGTTTGACCCATATATAAAACTTGTAATGCCTGAAACACACATAAACGAACTCGTTGAAAATTGGGGTGTGTATAACTTAAAATAAAAGAGGAAAAAATGAAAAAATTCGTGGTGTTTATATTTTTCTTCTGTGCAATTGGGAACACTACCTTTTCTCAATTTCAAAATAGTTTCACTGCCGCATTTGATTCGCTCCATAAAAAGCTATCAGTTTATTATGCATTTACAGAATGGAAAAACATTAATTGGCAAAATCTTTATAATGAATTCAAACCAAGGATAATTACCGCAGAAACGCAAAACGATTCCAGTGGATTTATCATGGCGATGAAAGAATACACATTCAGAATACCTGACGGACATATGGGTTTCGGAACCGGATTCTATGCCGGCGCAAAATCAGATGTACTAAAAAAGAAAAATACTAATTGGGTAAAGTTGGAAGAAAAACTAAGAGACCAACAGATAGGGGGAGTTATGGTTTCACTCTTATTAAACTTGATGACGGACGATTTGTTGTAAAACTTGTTACTGAAAACTCTCCGGCTGCTTTAGCCGGTATTAAATTCGGCTCGGAAATAATAGAAGTGAATGATAAGCCCATAACCGAAGCGATCAATTCAGTCTCTGTCCTTTGGGCGGAACAAATTCCCGCAACAAAGGAAACAAAACAATTGTTGCAATGCCGCTTAATTGGCAGAGCACCGGTTAATACAACAATGAAAATCAAATTCAAGAACATGGGAGATGTTAATCCGGCTACTCAAAATATTTCTGCGGATAACGATAATTACGCAACCTATGATCTTACCTCAATGCTGCCGATAAAAACACCGGAAATTTTTTATAAGATTTTAGAGCCAAGCGGATATGGGTATCTCGAAATCACTTCGTGCATTCCACCGGTAACGGTGGTTACAGAATTTATGTCGGCATTTATAAATCTTCTTTCCGCGAACCCTAAAGGAATGGTTGTGGATTTAAGAGTTAATACCGGAGGAATGGATGCTTACGCCGCAGCGGTTGCCGGATGTTTTTATCCCGACACAACTTTCTATGAATATCAACATTTTTATAATCCCTTAACGGGAAACTTTCAAAGAACTGAAGAGATACTCGATCATTTAAGTTTTCAAACCGTGAGCTTTTTCAAACCGACACAATATCCCGCCGGATCAATTTTCATAGAGCCGCAAGGATTAACTTTTAGCGGACCGGTTGTAGTGATGGTAAGTCCAAGGAATGTTAGTTCCGGTGAAGGAATAGCGATGGCGCTTAGCAAACTGCCGCAATGCAAAGTTGTAAGTTTTTACGGAAGTCAGGGTTCTTTTGGAATTACCGCTCCTGAATTTGAATTGCTTTCGCCTCAAGACTCCATCCACGTATCATATCCACATGGACGCTCACTTGACATTGATAATAAAATACAAGTTGATAGCGATAGCAGTATGGTTGGCGGTGTTATTCCTAACATCAGACCTCCATTAACCGATGAGACGATTGACAAAATGTTTTTGCATGACATCGATGTTGAATTGGAATATGCAGTTCAAGAACTTGATAAGATGGTTACCGCTATCGAGGTGAAAAATGAAATCTATCAAAAATCGTTTACCTATTCCTTAGAACAAAACTATCCGAATCCGTTTAATCCGGTAACAACAATTACCTATCAAATTCCGAAAGCGGGAAAAGTAGAACTGAAAGTATTTGACATTCTTGGAAGAGAAATAGCAGTGTTGGTAAACGGTGAAATTACTGCAGGAAAACATGAAGTAAAGTTCGATGGAAGTAACTCCTCCAACGGTGTATATTTTTATCAAGTGAAATCTTCCAACTACCTTGAGACGAAAAAACTTCTGCTGCTGAAGTAAATAGAAACACGGATGATGGTTTAGGAGTTATGGGAAGGGTCAATTGTCGGAAAGGAAAGAAGAAAAAAAGTAAAGAAGGAATTGTATTTGGCGCGAATGATGAGAAAATGAACGTTTAATTTTTTTTCTTGCGTTAAAAGATAAATAGTTTTAGTTTTAATCCACCAATTAACTAAGTAAAAGGGCTCAAGGGAATATTTGCTTGGAACACTGTTTAAGAAATACCGATCTAAAAAGAAACCTCAAAAAAGATAACACCTACAAAAGTTGTTTAGCTCCGATTTATAAATATTTTGCACAAGACCATCCGCACGAATTAATGAACAATGAGTTTAAAAATTATTTGTTGTTAAGAATAGGTTAAGCAAAAGAGTTTTTACAACGTAAACTAAATGTAAACAGAGGTTGACAATATGGCAAAAATCCATACGCTTAAAATATCAAACTTTAAAGGCATCCAAAAATTTGAACAAGTTTTTGGTAGGACAGACTTCATTTGTTTAATTGGGCGAGGAGATTCAGGAAAGACAACTATTCTTGATGCGATTTCTGCAGTGTTATCTCCAAGCTGGAATCTTACTTTTTACGATTCTGATTTCTTCAATGGAAACATTGAAGAACCAATCGAAATAGAAGCGAGTTTATATGACTTGCCTTCAAAATTATTGAGCGAAACTAAATATGGATTGTATAAAAGATTCTTGAATAATAAGGGTGAAATTATTGATGATGTTCTTGACGAAGATATGAATGATGAAGTTGACATTTTGACCGTAAGGCTAAGAGTAAATAAGGATCTTGAGCCCAAATGGCATGTATGCAATGATAGAAAAGGTGAAGTTGAAATAAGCCCATCTGATAGAGCAAGTTTTAATGTGTTTTTGGTATCGGATTATATCGACAGACATTTTTCATGGAATAAAGGGAATCCGTTGTATTCGTTATTAAAACAAGAAGATACTATTAACGAAAAAACAAACGTAATAATTGATGCTTTTAGAGAAGCAAAAGAAAAGATTGGAGCAAATGCATTCAACCATTTGGATAGTGTGGTTGAAAAAATTAAGAAAGCTGCCTCAAATTTAGGTGTCGACATTGCAAATACAACGACCACTATAGACTTTAAAGACATTTCAATCAAGGATGGTAGAATTTGCCTGCATGAGGATAAGATTCCTTTCAGACTAAAAGGCAAAGGTTCAAAAAGATTAATTTCAATTGCAATACAAACAGAATTAGCAAAATCTGGTGGCATTTTACTAATTGATGAAATCGAACAAGGATTAGAACCAGATAGGGCAAAGCATTTAGTAAGAACACTGGAGAATCAGAAACTTGGACAAATTTTCATAACAACACATTCGCGAGATGTTTTGGTCGAACTCCAAGCGGAAAATATTTTCTTAATGAAAAAAGACAACCAAAATCTGATTGGCTTTGATGAATCATTTCAGGGATGTTTAAGGAATAATCCGGAGGCTTTTTTTGCTAAAAGAATAATTATCTGTGAAGGTTCTACTGAAGTAGGTATATGTAGAGCAATAGAAGATTATAGAATTTCGAAAGGAAAATCAAGTTATGCTGTTTTAGGTATCGGAATTGTAAATGGAACTGGAGATAGGTTTATTAAATACTGTGAAAATTTTAGTGAAGCAGGATTTGATGTTTGTGTTTTTGTTGATTCCGATAAGCAAGAAGTGAACACTAAGAAAGAAACTCTTAAGTTAAAAAATATCAAAGTTTTTGATTGTGAAGCTGGAAATGCAATTGAAAAACAAATCTTTGCAGACCTACCTTGGGAAGCAGTTCAGAAATTAATTGATTACGCTATTGATGAAAAAGGTGAAACAAGCATAAAAGATTTAATAAAAAATCAAAATACAAACACATTGCCTGATGATTGGTATGAAAAAGATACATCTGAAATAAGAATAGCCTTAGGAAAGGCTTCAACCTTTAAAAAAGAGAAGAAATCAGGAGAATTTGAAGATAAGGGTTGGTTTAAAAGTATTTATCAAGGTGAATTTCTTGGGTTTATATGGTGTTCTAATCTTGATAACCTGAATGATAAAACACTAGGAAAGCAATTTGAAGAATTATCTAATTGGATAGACAATGCTTGATTACTTAGAATTCACTTCTAAAGAAAAAAGCATGCTAATTGCTCCTGCCGGATTTGGGAAAACGCATACAATAGCGGAATGTCTAAAGTACACATATGACCAAGGGAAACAACTTATTTTAACGCATACACATGCTGGTGTCGCATCAATAAAAGAGAAAATAAAGAAGGAAGGTATCCCTAATTCAAGTTATCACATAGAAACTATAACAAGTTTTGCTCAAAAGTATGTACAGTCATTTTACACTGGAACTGATATCCATGCTCAAGAAGATAGTAAAAACTATTATCCATTTATTCTAGAAAAAGCCATTGAACTTTTTAAACTCAAACCGATAAGACGGATTGTTTTAGTCTCATATAAAGGTTTGTTTGTTGACGAGTATCAGGACTGTACAATAGAACAACATGCTTTGATTCAATCGATTTCGGAATTGTTTCCGACTCGGGTTCTTGGTGATTACTTACAAGGAATATTTGGTTTTAAAGGAGAAACCCTCGTAAATATGAATGACCTAAATCAATTCTCTGAATACACATCATTTAAATTAGAAACACCCTGGAGATGGATTAAAGGAGAAAATGAAATTTTGGGTCAAAATTTAGTGTCAATCAGAGATTTACTAGAAAAGAATGAACCAATTGATTTAGTCAATTTTAAGTCGGTTATTGAAATTCATAAAATGAAAAAGAGCAATGAATTCTTAGAATTTGAAATTAAGGATGCTTCTGGAAATAAAATAAATAATCCATTGAACAAAGTAATTTGGGACTTAAAAAAAGAGTCAAGCCTTCTAATCATTTATCCAAATGATGATAAAAATAAAAACTCTGCTCCAAGAGAATTATTTATCAAAAGGTTTGGGGATGATTTTAAATTACTCGAAGCAATAGATGATAAAGATTTTTATAAACTATCTGTAACTTTTGATAACACTACTCCACAAAAGATAGAGGCTGATATTATGAAGTTACTTTATAAGTGTTTTACAAAAAAATCCATTGGTTATTGGTTTATCTCTTCCCTTAACAATTCCACGGAATTAATGAAATTCAAGCCAATCATTTCAAATATTGAGAAACTTAAGGTAGAAATAAACAGAGGATTGATAGGGGAAACTTTAAGACTAATTTCTTCTTTACCTTATATGAAATGTTTCAGAAAAGATTTGTTTCGTTCGATTTCATTTGCTTTATCAGAAGCAGAAATAAACAAAATTACTGTGCATGATGCAATGATAAACAAAAGAAATTCAGTTAGAAGAATTGGGAGAAAAGTTATTGGAAAATGTGTTGGTACGACTCTCTTAACGAAAGGTTTGGAGTTTGATACAGTAGTCATTGTTAACGCACATGATTTTGACTGCCCAAAGCATTTATACGTTGCATTGACAAGAGCATCGAAAAGATTAATAATATTTACAGCTGATACATTATTAAAACCATATAAAACAAATACTTTGAAGACAACGTGGGATAGTAATAGTGGGTCTGAATTGCTTCTATGGCAATTTTATGATTAAACAAACTTTAGTTTTTCAAATTAGTATTTGTAGTGAAAACCCCGCCATCGCAATTCCACAAAACGTTAGTTGTAATGCTGGGGGACATCAAAAGAAATGACAATAATGAAGTAACATAAAACAATGATAACGAACTTAAATCTTCCTCTAAGGACTGAAATTTTAGATATAGTATTAAATGTTGAACAAACTATAAATTTGCTTTTACTGACATACTTAAGCATCGAGAACGAAGAACGAAAAGCAATTTCTAACAAAAGTGGCAACCTTTCATTCAAAAACAAAATTGATTTATTATTTGATCTAGAAATTTTCAGTAAAGAGGAGCACAAGCTTTTTCTTTTGTTAATGGAATATAGGAATCAATTTCTTCACAACATTGATTGCAATTCTTTCACCTATGCCGTTTCTATTCTTGGGATTGACAAAGAGAAAAGTTTACTAAAATTTGATAACTGGAAAACTGATTGTGACAAAGAATTTCGTTACAACAATGCATTTAGAACTCTACACATTAAAAGTATCGCAATAGCATTGGAAAAGATTAGAAAAAGGAAGCAGATCATTCGAGATAAAAATAACCTGGTTACAAATCTGCTAGACAATTCAATTTACCTAATTGACTTTTTCTTCGACATTATTGTTAAATTATTTGAAATGTATGAACCGAATTTTACAGACTCTTCTGATGTACTTAAATTGAAAACTCAAATATTTGAAACAATTGGACAAGAGATCGAAAAACTTCATGAAACAGATGGGTATCAACTTTTGCAAACACAATTACATAATTCGTTAACTCCCGACAAACTCAAAATGTATTTTAAGTAATAAATATAACAACAAACATGAACCGATATACGAGAAACAAATTTTGCTAAAAAGGGTTTACAATAACCATGTAGATATGCCTCTATCGCAATTTGGTTGTAAAATAAACTTAAGGGCATCTCTAAAAACTTAGAATGATGTCATTGCGTGTGAGGAACGAACGAAGCAATCCCCATTTATGGTGTAAAAACAAGGATTGCTTCGCTTTGCTCGCAATGATGACACTGTTTTTAGAGGTGCCCTATATATAACAAAAGGCTGTCTTAAGGAAATAACCAGCGGTGGCATCATGGTTTTGGTAACAGAGTAACCGTATACAAATTAAAATATAACTTGGAGCACATTTTCTCAGAATTAAAAACTTAAATGCTGAGTATGAGAAAACTAATTACTCTGTTTTTGAATTTATCGCAAATTATAAGCTTTCATTTGGCATAATTCTTAAAGCTACTTGTGTCATAATATCGAGATTCTCGATATGTAACTCTTTAATGATTATTTAATAATTGTTTAATAATATTTTCTTATTACGAATATTTGTTATGAATGCTAACACCAACAAATTGGCTGATAAAATAGAAGCGCTCACAAAACAATCGCCAATGTTATGTTATCAGTGCGGGAAATGTTCTGCCGGCTGCCCTATCCGAGATTACATGGATGAATCACCTAATCAAGTTGTAAGATTAGTTCAACTCGGCTTTGATGACGAAGCTTTGAAGTCATCAACTTTTTGGCTTTGCGCAGGATGTTTAACCTGCAGCTCACGTTGTCCTCAAAATTTTGATCTTGCTAAATTCATGGATGCGATGCGGCAGACAACGTTGGAAGAAGGAACCGTAATTGCTGAAAAAGATAGTGTGAAGTTTCATAAAGCGTTTTTAAATCAAGTTAAAAAACATGGAAGAATGTTTGAGTTTGGTTTGGCTCGCGATTATAAATTAGCTACACTTAATTTAATGCAAGATGTTGATGTTGCCCCTGAAATGTTCGTAAAAGGAAAAATTGGAATATTCCCTCATAAAATTAAAGATACAAAGGGAATAAAAGAGATTTTTGATAAAACAGACTAAGAGGTAATGCTTGCAAATTGGTTACTATCCCGGCTGTTCCTTAAGCGGAACGGGGAAAGAGTACGACATCTCATTGAAGAAAGTTTTCAATCTTCTTGATGTTCAACTTGAAGAACTTAACGACTGGTCTTGCTGTGGGGCTACATCTGCACACGCAACGAATCATCTCCTCTCTATAGCGCTGCCTGCACGAAATTTGCTTATTGCTAAACACCAAAAGCTTTCCGAAGTGGTTGCACCTTGCGCGGCGTGTTACAACCGATTGATAGTAACTCAACATGAACTTGAAGCAAATCAGGTTCTCAAAAAGGAAACCTCCGAACTGCTCGGCGAGAATATTGGCAATCGAATTTCTATACTCAACATTATTGAATTGTTTGAGCGGATCGGGAAAGAAAAAATTGTTGAAAAGAAAACAAATGATTTAAAAGGAATTAAAGCAGCTTGTTATTATGGGTGCTTATTGATTCGTCCGTTTGCAATTACTCATTTTGATGATGCCGAACAGCCATCATCTATGGAAAAAATAATTTCCGCTACCGGAGCGACCACAGTTGATTGGAATTATAAAACTGAATGCTGTGGTGGGGCACATTCATTTGCACATAAAGAAATTGTTGTTGATCTATCTATGAAAATAATTGATGATGCAAAGCTTCACGGTGCAGACATAATTGTTGTTGCCTGCCCGATGTGCCATTCAAATCTTGATATGCGGCAGCGGGCGATGAAAAATCATCAGGAGATGCCGATACTTTATCTCACAGAGTTTATCGGTCTGGCACTTGGCATTCAACCAAAAGAACTTGGAATTGATTTGCACTTTATTTCTAGTGATTCAATGCTGGAAAAAATAGGCAAGGAGTAGATAATGAGAATTGGTGTTTTTATTTGTCACTGCGGTGAGAATATTGGAAGAACTGTTGATTGTCCTGCAGTAGCAGAAGCTGCCGGAAGATTTCCCGGAGTTGCATACGCAGTTGACAATAAATATATGTGTTCGGATCCCGGACAGAATTTAGTTAAGAATGCTATCAAAGAAAAAAATCTTGATGCAGTTGTAGTTGGTTCATGCTCTCCGCATATGCATGAAAAAACTTTTCGCAAAGCGTGTTCCGATGCAGGATTGAATCCTTACCTATTTGAAATGGCAAACTTGCGAGAGCATTGTTCGTGGGTACATGAAGATATCGTTGAAGCGACTAAAAAGGCTATCGATCTAACCCGCATCGCAGTTGAAAAAGTAAAACGTAACGCTCCGCTTCAACCAATTCGTGTTCCTGTTACAAAACGTGCACTTGTAATCGGCGGAGGAATCTCCGGTATTCAAGCTGCACTTGATATTGCAAACGCTGGCTTTGAATGTGTACTGGTTGAGAAAGAGCCTTCAATCGGCGGGCACATGTCCCAGCTTTCTGAAACGTTCCCAACGTTGGATTGTTCTCAATGTATTTTAACTCCTCGAATGGTTGAAGTTTATCAGCATCCTAAAATAAAATTACTTACATATTCCGAAGTTGAAAAAGTTGAAGGATTTATTGGCAATTTCAAAGTTACCGTACGCAAAAAAGCCAGAGGTATTGACGATACAAAATGTAACGGCTGCGGAAACTGCGCTCAGAAATGTCCAATCAAGAAAAAAGCATTTAGCGAATTTGATGAAGGATTATCATTCCGCCCGGCTATTTATGTTCCATTTCCTCAAGCGGTTCCAAATATACCTGTGATAGATAAAAGCGTCTGCACATATTTTCAAACCGGCAAATGCCAGATGTGCGTAAAAGTCTGCGGACGTGAAGCAATAAAATT
This sequence comes from Ignavibacteria bacterium, assembly GCA_030693705.1. Taxonomy (GTDB): domain Bacteria; phylum Bacteroidota; class Ignavibacteria; order Ignavibacteriales; family Ignavibacteriaceae; genus UBA1563. Next base: position 19,488 of record JAUYAB010000101.1, read on the forward strand.
TGATCAGGAAGATACATTCATTACAGAAGATGTTGGCTCGATCGTAGTAGCAACAGGTTACAAACTTTATACAATAGATAAGAAACCGGATGACAGTGAAATCAAAGGTTACGGTGAGTATGGTTACGGTAAATACAAAGATGTAATTGACGGTTTGCAGTTTGAAAGAATCGCAAGCGCATCGGGACCAACCTCCGGAGAAATTCAGAGACCATCCGATAAAAAAACACCAAAGAAAATAGTATTTATTCAATGCGTCGGTTCACGCGATGAATCAAAAGGATTTTCTTACTGCAGCAAAATATGCTGTATGTACACGGCTAAGCATGCGATGCTTTACAAACATAAAGTTCACGATGGTGAAGCGTATGTTTTCTATATGGATATTCGCTCCGGTGGAAAAGGGTATGATGAATTTGTTCGGCGTGCTATAGAAGAAGATCATGTAAAATATATCCGGGGAAGAGTTTCTCGGATTTATGAAGAGAATGGAAAATATATTGTAAAGGGCGAAGACACACTTGCCGGTAAAGCAATTACAATTGACGCTGACATGGTTGTTCTTGCAACAGCTATGATTGCTCAGCCAAACGCAACTAAGCTTGCACAAACAATTGGAATCTCTTATGACAAATATGGATTCTATAACGAAGCTCATCCAAAACTCCGTCCAGTAGAAGTTAGTACTGCTGGAATATTTCTTGCCGGCGCATGTCAATCGCCAAAAGATATTCCCGAGTCAGTTGCAATGGCATCGGCTGCTGCGGCAAAATCACTAGTGCTATTTGGCTCGGACGTATTAGAACGTGAACCAACCGTTGCACGTGTAAACGAATCTGTTTGTGCCGGATGTTTTTATTGCCAAAAAGTTTGCGCTTACAACGCAATTGAGAAAAAAGAAATTAGAGATAGACAAGGCAACTTGATTAGAACGATCGCATACGTTAATTCCGGATTGTGTCAAGGATGCGGAACATGTAACGCGGTTTGTCCATCGAAGTCGGTTGAGTTGATCGGCTTTAACGATGAAGAAATTTATGCAGAGATTAATGCATTATCTTAAATGCTAAACGAAGTGAAGCATCTCTTACTTTTATGATTAGGAGATTCTTCATCTCGACTTCGTCGAGGCTGAAAATTTAATGAGGAAATATGGAACAAGAAAAATTTGAACCGAAAATTGTGGCGTTTGTTTGTAACTGGTGCACTTATACCGGCGCCGATCTGGCCGGAACATCACGATTAAAATACGGAACCAATGTAAAAATGATTCGTGTGCCGTGTACTGGCAGAATAGATCCCGTGTTCATCATCAAAGCTTTTGAGAAAGGCGCCGATGGAGTTCTAATCTCCGGCTGTCATCCAAACGATTGCCATTACAACACGGGAAATTTTCACGCAAGAAGGCGTTGGATATTCTTTAGACAGTTGCTCGATTTCATCGGAATCGATTCATCACGCTTACATTTCTCGTGGGTCTCTGCCTCTGAAGGTAAAAAATTTGTAGATGTTGTTACTGAGGTAATAAATTCAGCCAAAGCGAGAGGTCCATTCGAAAAATATGCGAAGATAAATGAGGAGTTTGTTATTCATGAATGAACTTAGAGAAAAAGCAAAAGAACTTTTGAATGCCGGAACAGTAAAAGTAATTATAGGTTATGCTGAAAGTACAACACCAAATAGAACAAAACCTATAATTGTCCGCACCATCGAAGATGCAGACAAACTTGTGTTCAACAAATTTTGTGTTAACAATCTGGCTATCTATCTAACACGCAAAGAATATAAGAACAAAGGAACAGTTGGAATTGTTGCAAAGGGCTGTGATGTTAAAGCGATTGTTCAATTGATTCAAGAAAATCAGATTAACAAAGATGACATTTATATAATAGGTGTGAATTGCAGCGGGGTTGTCTCAGAACTTGGCCAAGAATTTAGCTCAGAGACAATTGCAACAAAATGTTTGAACTGCTCAGTGCGAACTCCTCATCTTCATCATACACTTATCGGTGCTATTGAAGAGATGCCGAAACGAAATGATCATAATTTTGAAACGATGCAAAAACTTGAAGCTATGAGCTCCGACCAAAAATGGAATTTTTGGGAAGCCGAGTTTGAACGTTGTGTGAAGTGTTACGCTTGTCGGCAGGCTTGCCCGCTTTGTTATTGTGAAAGATGCATTGCAGATAAATCAATACCGCGCTGGATAGAAAGCAGCGCTCACACACGCGGAAATTTTTCATGGAATATCATCCGCGCATTTCATCTTGCCGGAAGATGTATCGGCTGTAACGAATGTGAAAGAGCATGCCCGGCAGAAATCCCACTTTCGCTGTTAAACAGAAAAATGGGAATGGTTGCTAAGAAAGAATTTGATTACACAGCCGGAATTGGCTTAGATACACCAACATTAGTTGGCACATATGATGTGAACGATAGAGAAGAATTTATAAAATAGTTTTGATCTCTCCCGCATCATTCCTTTTTTAATTGAGTGAATGAGTTGAAGGAGTTGATCTCAGGAAACAATAATGGAAGAAAAATTAATTAGTCACCAAAATATGATTTCACTTGTAAGTGATTTGATAAAAGCAAATCACCTTGTGATCGGACAAGATGATAAATCTATTGGATGGAAAAGAATTGCCGATGCTGCTGAAATAAAAATTAACCACTCCGGAATTCCATCAAATGTTTCGTATAAAGAATTTGTGTTTGCTAAAACTGAACCGATCTTTTATTACAAAAATAAGAAAGATGATTTTGACCTTGTTGAACCTAACCTTGAAGAAAGAAAAATTGTTTTCTTGGGTTCAAAACCTTGTGATGCACGCTCAATTGAGATAATGAGCAAAGTGTTTAACTGGGATTATAAAGACAAATTTTTCAATCAACGCGCTGAGAACTCGATTATATTTGGTGTCGCATGCAATTATCAAGACGAATTTTGTTTTTGCACTTCTGTAGGTTTGACTCCAACGACGGAGAATGGCTCGGATATCTTCTTGGTCCCACTTGCAGAAAATAATTATGCATTTAGAATTGTTACTGATAAAGGGAAAGATTTCATCAAACCGTATGAAAAATATTTGAGCGATGGTAATTCAAACCTGTCAACTGAAGCCCTTTCTAAAATCAAACATCCTGAAAAAAGATTTGAAAGCGAAAAAGTAAGAAAATGGATTACCGGCAATTTCGAACACAAACTGTTTGATAAAGTTGGCGAAACATGTTTGGGATGCGGACAATGTGCGTTCGTTTGTCCGGTTTGCCATTGTTTCGATATAGTTGATGAAGAATGCAATTACAGTTGCGGACGCAGAATGAAAAATTGGGATGCATGTCAATTTGGTTTGTTCACATTACACGGATCGGGACACAACCCCCGCGATAATCAAGGAAAACGATACCGTCAACGCATTGCGCACAAATTCAAATATTACACAGATAAATTCGATGAAATACTTTGCACGGGATGCGGAAGATGTTCGCGTGGGTGTCCGGTTGGAATTGACATTGCGGCTGTAGCAAGTGAAATAAATTTTGTAGCTAATCAAGTTTAGGAAAATCGTTATGGGCGAATCAAATATTTACAAACCGGAATTAATGGAAGTCACCGAAATAATTGATGAGACAATAGACACCAGAACATTCCGGTTGCAATTCAAGGATAAAGAATTGGCAAAGAATTTTTCCTTCAAGGCTGGACAGTTTGGTGAATATTCAATGTTCGGCGAAGGAGAATCCACCTTTTGTATTGCTTCATCTCCAACAAGGCCAGAATATATCGAATGTTCATTTAAACAGATTGGAAAGGTTACATCGTCGATGCGGAGATTGAGTGTCGGTGATACAATCGGATTCCGCGGACCTTACGGAAATTATTTTCCTGTTGAAGAAATGAAAGGTAAAAATGTTTTGTTCATCGCCGGAGGAATTGGATTAGCCCCGGTCCGCTGCGTGATATGGAATGTTCTGGATTTGCGAGATCAATTTAAAGATATCACAATTGTTTACGGTGCCCGGTCATTTAATGATCTTGTTTACAAACGGGAATTGAAAGAATGGAAAGAGAGAAAAGATATTAAAACTGTTGTGACTCTAGATCCTGGCGGAGAAGTTCCGGATTGGGACGGCGAAATTGGTTTTGTTCCGGCAATAGTTGAAAAGACAGCACCCAAAAGTGAAAACACGGTTGCAATTGTTTGCGGTCCTCCAATCATGATAAAATTTACGATCCCGGTTTTAACCAAACTCGGCTTCAAAGAAGAAAATATAATTACAACTCTCGAAAATAGAATGAAATGCGGTCTTGGTAAATGCGGACGTTGTAATGTTGGCAATGTTTACGTTTGCAAAGATGGTCCGGTGTTCACTTACGCGCAAATGAAAGACTTGCCACAAGAGTATTAGCCTTCGACGTCAAGAAAGTTTCTTGAAAACAAGACTGATCCACTCATCCAGTTGCATTTTATCAGTGAATGCGAGACCCAATTTGGTATAACATTCGACAATATCTGTTTCATCCGTATAAAGTAAGCCGGATAAAATAATTATTCCCCCCTCCTTAACTTTGGTTGAAATATCCTTTGCAATTAAAAGTAAAACATCTTTTTGGATATTTGCGAGTAAGAGATCAAAATCATGTTCAGCAATATTTCCAATTTCAGTTAAGCGGAAGTCAACTTTCCCAAGTACATGATTCTGATCAATATTTTCGAGCGCGTTTTCTTAACACCATTCATCGTTATCAATTCCTAAAGCATAGCGCAGCAAACTGCAAGTAAAAAGTTGAAAGTATAAAGTAAAAAAATATCTTTACACAAAAAAACAAAAAGTTAACTGTCAATATTATAGTTAGCTCCAAGCTAAACAGAAGCGATTGCCGGCACTCCGGTTCATGTTCCAACATCGATCACTTTCATTTCCGATTTAACATATTTTTCCTGACTTGTCCGGGTGGAAATAATTAAATATATTGAAATAGAAATCAGAAGTAAGAATTCAGAATGAAAATTCTTCTGACTTCTGTATTCCGATTTCAGAGCGCAATCGGCTCTAAGTTTTTTGGTTCCGGCAGGGTATATCTTTAAACTCTTTGCCGATGATGAAGATATCTTTATTTTTCGGAACGGAAGAAAAGAAGAAGGTTCTAATTCGATTTTAATAGATCATCGAATTAAGAATAAGAATTAACTAAAGAAAATTAATAAAACCATGAACAACGCAACCAAAACCTACACTCTTTCAAAAGAAAAAATTAAAGTTTTACTTCTTGAAGGATTGCACGAAAACGCAGCTAATCTTTTTCTTAAAAATGGCTACACAAATATTGAGTATATTAAAAGTTCGCTTGAAGGAGATGAACTAAAAGAAAAAGTTAAAGATGTTCATTTAATCGGAATTCGCTCAAGAACAAATTTAACCGCTGAGATACTTGAGCATTGTAATAAGCTGATAGCAGTAGGATGTTTTAGTATCGGTACAAACCAGGTTGATCTGCACGCGGCAAAACTAAAAGGTATTCCCGTTTTTAATGCTCCTTTTTCAAATACACGTTCCGTAGCTGAACTGGTGATAAGCGAATGTATTTTTTTGATTAGAGGAATCCCCGAAAAGAATTATCACGCCCATAATGGCAAGTGGCTTAAAGAAGCTTCCAACTCTTTTGAAGTAAGAGGGAAGAGTCTGGGAATTGTAGGGTACGGACATATAGGCTCGCAGGTTTCCATACTGGCGGAAAACATGGGAATGAATGTATTTTATTACGACATAGAAAAAAAACTGAATCTCGGAAATGCCAAAGCATGCAACTCTCTTGATGAACTTTTACAGATTTCCGATATCGTTACGCTGCACGTGCCCGAAACAGAACTTACTAAAAACATGATTACTGCCGATAAAATAAAATTGATGAAGAAAGGAAGTTTTCTTATCAACTCTTCGCGCGGCACAGTTGTAAGTCTTGAGGACTTAGCGCATGCTCTTGAAGAAAAACATTTGAACGGAGCGGCTGTAGATGTGTATCCCGACGAACCGGCTTCAAACAGTAATTCTTTTTCGTGCATTCTTCAGAAATTCAACAATGTAATTCTTACTCCGCATATTGCGGGCAGCACTTCGGAAGCGCAGGCAAATATTGCTCACGAAGTAACGGAAAAACTTGTAAACTATTGCGATGTTGGCAGTACAATAGGAGCAAGAAATTTTGTGGAAATTTCTCTTCAGCCGAATATTGATAAACAGAGGTATCTGCATATTCACAGGAACAGCCCCGGTGTACTAACAAAAATAACGGAAGTTTTTACAACAAGAAATATTAATATTGCCTCGCAGTATTTGCAGACAGACCCGTACATAGGATACGTAATTATTGATATTGACAGCAAAGAAAAATCGTGGGAGATATTGAAAGAATTAAAACTAATTCCCGAAACAATTAAAGCGCGTATGCTTATATAGTGTAAATTATTTATAGCATCACCTTACGCGAAAGACATTATTGATCTCATATTTTTAAGCAAATCATATTCATAATCGTAATCGTAATCGCAATCATAATCATAATCTTTTTCGTACCTGTCAGCCTTTGGTTTAATCTGCTTTTGCTGTCTAAAATCGAGTAAGATTACGATCAGGATTAAGATTAAGAGGATTTTGATTAGCGGTTATAAATTAATTTATCCAGGATTCGATGAAACGTTTATAGGTAAAAAAAACGGCGTCAGAACTGACGCCGTTTTTTTATTCTTTGAGAAAGGATTGTTACTTTGTTAATTCCGAAACAACTGTTCCGCCGCCCATTGTTGCGGGGAGTTTAGCTTCGGTTTTAACAACTACTTTTGAATCTTTAGCAACCCAAAGCGTTGAAGAACCGGCATCACCTTCAAGCGGTTTTATTTCTACTTTGTAAGTATCAAAAGCGCCTGCATCAACTGTAATGTTTTCGCTTCCGACAACTTTTAACGACATAGCTTTTGCACCGCCTGCTTGAATATCAAGTTGATTGAATGAAGCTTGATATCCTTCAGCTAAAGGTAACGTACGAAGCGGCAATTCGATTCCCGAACCATCAACTAAAAGGGGAGAATCGGCTTTTGCACTGATCGGCATATTTTGCGGACCCGCGAGAATTTTTCCGGTAACTTCATTCCCATTAAAATTAAGTTCTACAGTTGCCGGTCCTTGTTGGATCATTCTTTTTACCGGAAGAACCGTAACGCGGTCAAGATAAAGAGAATCTTTCATCGCCATCATTCCGGTCAAATTATCAACAACAAGAAAAACATCTTTTCCGTTGAAGGCTGTTTTTGTAATTGCTCTCTCCAAATTCATTGTAAAGTTTTGCCCCATTGCATTTACTTTTACGGCATATTTAAAAGTACCTTCTTGAATTTTAGAACCGTCAAAAGATTTTAACAATTCTTTTGGCGCTTCAACTAATTCATTCTTCGGCATGGTAACGGTTTTAATATCAACCGTAATATCTTTTAATTTTTGCTGAATTTCAGGACGAATATCATCTTGAACTCTTCCTTTTAAGTGCTTGGCAAAGAATTGTTCCATCGCAACGTACATTGCAAGACGGTTTTCTTTTCCGGCGAATCCGTGTCCTTCATCGGGAGCCACCATATATTCAACTTGTCTGTTTAGATCGCGGAGAGCAACAACAATTTGATCAGCTTCAGCTTTTTTAACGCGAGGATCGTTTGCGCCTTGCACTACGTAAAGAGGCGCTTTTATCTGCGTTGCGTAATTGAACGGAGAAACTTCGTCCAATAATTTTTTCTCGGCAGGTATATCCATATTTCCTACACGCACATCAAACATTTTTTTTGCAGGCGCCCAATATGGAGGAATTGATTTTAAAAGTGTGATGATGTTTGATGGTCCGACAATATCAAATCCGGCAGCAAAAACATCGGGGGTAAAAGTTAATCCGGCGAGAGTTGCGTAACCGCCGTAAGAACCGCCGGAAATCGCTACACGTTTCGGATCGGCAATACCTTGTTTGATCAACCATTTGACGGCATCGGTAAGATCGTGTTGCATAGAACCGCGTCCCCATTGTTTATTACCGGCATTCAAGAATTTCTTTCCGTATCCGGTTGAACCTCTAAAATTAGGTTGAAGAACCGCGTAACCTCTGTTTGCAAGAAATTGCGCGGTTGCGTTATAACCAAAGAAATCGCGCGCCCAAGGTCCGCCGTGAACAAAAAGTACGGTAGGAAGATTTTTTGCCGGAATTCCTTTTGGTAAAGTTAAATAAGCCGGAATGCTCATACCGTCACGAACCTTATATCGAACTGCTTTTCTTTCGGAAAGATATTCGCTTGGCAAAGTTGGGCGTGATTTATAAAGTAATTCCGCGGTTCCTTTTGTTCTATCAAAAAGATAAACTGAACCGGGATCAACATCGCGGGAAACGGAAACTAACCAGATGGATTCATCAGCAGAAGTTGAGACAAGTCCAATCTCGCCTTTCGGTAAAAGAGATTTTAATTTAAAATAATCTTTCTCCCATGTTCTATTTTTAAAATAAATTCTTGTTTCATCGCCGACATAAACAGTAGCGATAAGTTCGTTCGTTATATCTGAAAAAATAACATCACCAAAGTCTACTTCGTTCTTCGGATCTTTTTCAATAAACTTTGTTTTACCGGAGTTCAAATCATATATAAGAAGTTCCAACTTATCAGCCTTCGCGCCTTTATTGGAGATCATATAGAAGCTGTTGCCGTCCGGCATAAAGCGGATTGGACCGGCAGATTCTTCATTATTCACAACATAAATTTGATCTAACTTATCACCGTTAACTTTTAAGATTTCGGTTCCGCCGTCAGCGGTTTGGCGAATTCCAAGTTTTAAATTTCCGTTAAGATCGAAAACCCAGCTTGCAACGTTATCATCATTTTTTCTGATGAGTGTTCTTTCGCCGGTAGTAAGATCAAGTTTATAAATATCGTGAAGCTGCGGATTGCGATCATTCAATCCGATAAAAATTTCATTAGGTGAATTTTTAGGAACGTCATAAATAAACGCGCGAACATTTTCGAGTGGAGTTAAATCTTTTGCTTGTGGAACCGGGTCGCCTGTTGCTTTTGGATCGACAGCGTAGATGCGGAAATTTTCATTTCCTCCTTGATCTTGAACGAAAAGTACATATTTGCTGTCGCGGGACCAGAAATAAGTTGTAACCGGACGTTTAGCATCGGCTGTAAGAGGTTTGGCTTCATCAAATTTTTGATTCCGCTCCTTTACCCAAATATTTCTAACATTGTTAAATGGTTTTACAAATGTGATATATTTCCCATCGGGAGAAATTTGAGCGCCGGAAATATCGGGATCGCCGAAGAAAAGTTCTCTATCTATGATAGGCGGCTGTTGCGCCGAAAGGTGAGCTGAAAAAATGAACATTAACAGAAAGCTGAGAATTTTTTTAACTGACATGAACTACTCCTTTTAATTTTTGCATTTCAAATTTAAGGAGTATTTCGGCAAAAAAAAGATGAAATCTGCCAATCCGGGTTTTATGTGATGAATTGAAATATTTATGGATAAGCGGTTGTATTGCTTATCGTGAATGAAATACAAAAAAGTTGAAATAATATTGAGAAAAGTTAAAAAAGGGGAGGGAAAATTTTTGCTAAAAGAGGAGAAATTGTTATTTTCATCAAGTAAATTTTAAAAGTTTACTAAAATTTCCGCGATAGCTCAATGATTTGGTTCATTGGCTGTTATCCCGACTTCGTCGGGATGCAAGTTCGAGTCTCGCTTGCGGAGCCCAAGACTCAAGTTTTTTTTATTTCGCGATAGCTCAATGGTGGATCCCGATTTATCGGGATGTTAACCGAAGGGTTTTTGAAAAGAAATTAAAATTCCGCGATAGCTCAATGGTGGAGCATTCGGCTGTTAACCGAAGGGTTGCAAGTTCGAGTCTTGCTCGCGGAGCTTAAAGCCCCAAATTCTTTGGGGCTTTATTATTTTATGAGTTACTCCCTTTACATATTAAAATCTCAGTCAGCAGAAAAATATTACACGGGAATTTCTGCCAACCCCGAATTACGATTATCATATCACAATACTTTCGAAAAAGGATTCACTTCTCGCTACCGTCCTTGGGAAATTGCTTTCACAAAAGAATATCCATCAAAAGAAATTGCTCATGAGGCTGAACTGAAAATTAAAAGCTGGAAAAGCAAAAAGATGATTGAAAAAATTATTTCGGGAGAGATTCTGTTATGAAACTTCGGCTGTTATCCTGACTTCGTCGGGGTGCAAGTTCGATCCGCGGCGGCGGATTGCTCGCGGAGCTTTAAAAACCTGAAGAAATGAAAACCGGGATTTTTGCATTTTAATAAAAAAAATTCTAACTTTAATCATTAACTGAAAGTGCGTTCCCGCTGGGTACGCGGAGCCATAAAAACAGCTCGATACCTGGTTTCTAACTGAACAAGCAATAAAAAAGAATGTGACTAAAACAATCATGAAATTTATTGAATTACTATTTGAGAATCTCCTTTGGAAGTCTCGGTGGCTTATTATCATTGCAGTATTATCAAGTCTTTTACTCTCTGTATTTGTCTTTTACATCGCTACGGCGGATATCTTTAGTCTGATAATCTCCCATTTTATGGGACCTTCAAATCTCCCGCCTGATATTAAAGCTCAGTTAAAGAATGAGTTGATCGTAAGGATCATAAAGGTAATTGACATTTATCTGCTGGGGATATTCATGTTCGTATTCGCACTTGGACTATACGAATTATTTATCAGTAAAATTGATCCTGCAGTGAAGAGCGAAGTTGGAGAAACTGTTCTGTTAATTAAAAACTTTAACGACTTGAAGACGAAACTTGGTAATGTCATCTTACTGATCTTAATTGTCAGTTTTGCTCAACATGCTGTAGAAATAGTCTATCCCGATAGCCTAAGTTTACTCTATCTTGGCGCAGGTATCCTGCTTGTCAGCGGAGCGATGTTCTTAGGGTTCTATCAATACAAAAACCATTAACCAAAATTTTTCGTTAGAAATTTATTTTAGAGTTTCCTTACGCAAAATTTGTAGTTCGATTCCGAAAGCTTTCGGGATGCAAGTTCGATCCGCTGCGGCGGATTACTCGCGGAGACCAAGAACGGAAGAAATTCGGAACTTTATATCTTACCAAATAAACGTTCCTACCGCTCCCGCTTTTAAGGTAAGTGTTAGAGGATTATTGCCAGCCGATAATTTAAATATTTGGAGACTACCACTATCGTTCAGTACAATCATAACTTTTTTCCCATCCGGAGTTTTAAATGCAACATTCGGTAAAGTGGTTGAGGAAGTAGAACCAATGCGGACCGAACCGGGACGAACAAATTTTGAAGCGTGAGCGATAATGTAATATGCCGGATTTCTCGTTACAGTATTTCCATCGATAGTAATTGCTCCAAGGCATTCTGTACAGCCTCCATCGGTATGTGGATTTTGGTTCGGATCTGAAGCAAGATTCCATTCAATTTCATTGCGGCACCAATTGCGCATACCGCCAATAATGAGGTTCTTAACGTGCCAGCTTAAATCTTTTGCTAAATCACCGGGAGCTCCTACCCACATTTCAGTGAAATATAAATCTTTATCGGGATGCGCGGTTTTAACTTTTGCAAGATCATCAATTGTTCCGCCGTACAAATGGAAAGCTGAACCGGCAACATATTTTTTCGCGTCGGGGTCATTCATAACGGCTATCGGATAATCAGTCCGGTCTGCATTATGATCATAAATGATAATCTTCGTTTCTATATTGTTTGCTTTAAATTCGGGACCCAAATTATTTTTAATAAAATCAGCTTGTTCCGTTGCAGTCATAATCATGCTTGGATTATTTCCACCGTGCAACGGTTCATTTTGAATTGTAATCGCATCAATAGGAATACCTGCGGCTTTCATTCCCTGAATATATTTAACAAAATATTTTGTATAAGCTGCATAGTATTGTGGTTTCAAACTTCCACCGATGGAGGAATTTTTAGTTTTCATCCACACCGGTGCAGTCCATGGTGAACCAAGAATTTTAATATTTGGATTGATTGCAAGTATCTGTTTTAAAACCGGAATTAAATCTTTCTGTTCCGGTTCCAAACTAAATTGCGTCATTGCTGTATCACTTTGTCCATAAGGCAAATCGTCGTAAGTAAAAACACGGTCGCTTAAATCAGATGCGCCAACACTAATCCGCAAATAACTAATGCCGATGTTTTTGCCATCTGTTGCAAATAATTCCTTTAAAAGCGCTTCTTTCTCAGCGCTGCCCATTTGATTAATGAGTATGGCGCTTCCGCCTGTTAGAGCACATCCAAAACCATCAATAGATTGAAACGTTTTTGTTTCATCAACTTCTAAAATAGAAACTTCTCCTCCAACAACTGTTGTTTGGGATATATTTTGACTCTGAAAAAGCGCTGACTTATCGGGATTCGTCAACCAAAATTCAACCGTTGTTGTTGTTGAGTCATTCTTTTTTGCATCCGGATTTGTTGCGCACGAAACTAAAGTTGCCAGAAGCGTGAGGAAGAGGAAATTTTTTTTAGAATTCTTAAACATGTTAATACCTTTAGTGTTCATTTGAATTATTGCAGAGACACATTTGCTAAAAAATAAAACTTTTAAATAACGCTCTTAAATTAAACAACGCAAAGACGGGGTCATAGTTAAAATCGAAAGAATGATAAGCAACTAATCGCGTAGTATCAAGAGAGCGCCAAGAAGAATGAACAAAACCGCGAACGTTTTTTTTAACAAATTGGTGTCCTTGAATATTTTTCCGCCGATGATGGTTGCCCACAAAACCGAAGTTCGTTTTACAGCCAAAGTTAACGCAACGGAAGCAAGACTTATTGATAGAACTTGTGTATAACGGTAACCGATCGTCAACAGCGAAATCAAAGCAATCCAACCGAGGTCTTTCTTTCGAAATTTGCCGATGACACCTTCTCTGTTATTTTTAAAAGAATAAAAGATTATTGCGAAAAGAATCGCGAAAAAAAGATGCTGAAAAGCCGTTAATGAAATTGGAGAAAGGTTCATTTTTATGAGAAGAAGTTTGTCCATAATAGATGAAGCGGAAAAAAGAAGTAAGGCAAGAAGAATGTATTGATGATATTTCGATTTAATGAAAACATTTAGCGGAAAAAGTATTTCTTTCAGATTTTTACTTTCTAAGACATAAGTTCCGGTAATCAAAGCGATCAATCCAATTACTTCTGTTGTCTTGAGTGATTCACCAAGTAAGAAAAAAGCAAAGATCGCTACGAATCCCGGTGTAAGTGCGAGCAGAGGTAATGCGTTACTTATTTGTAGATTTTTTAACGCGCTCATAACACAAAGAAAAGCTGCTACTCCGATAAGTGACTTGACAAAAAGAAGTGAAAGATTCGAAGTATTTATTGTTGCATAGTTAACAGCAAAGAAGAAGGGAAGAGAAAAGATTAAATTTACAATCGCTAACAAAAAAGAAAATTCAAGCGGGCTGCGATTGAACAAAACTTTCTTTTGTGCGATCGCTGCAGATGCTGATAACAGAGATGATGTTAATGCGATAAAAAACCAGGTCATAGGCTGTAAAAATATTTTGGAAAATAAAGTGGAATTACCAATTCAAGTTAAGCTTAATAAAAACATTTCTTCCCGGTTCGTTTTTAATTAATCCGCGGCTGGTTGATAAATGATTCCGGTACTCTTTATTAAAAATATTTTCAATTCCCGCTGCAGCTTGCATATCAACAAAACCAAATTTATAAAAAGTTGAAGCACATGATAAATTGAAATAAGCATAACCGGGAGTTGACAATTCTCCTAAAGCGGCTTTTTTCTGCGCCGCAAAAATGGTTGATGAAAAATTAATGTTGAGCCAATCTAATAAATTGAATTTCAATCCAAGTGAACCGTTTAACGGCGGGATTGCCGGGAGATTACTCTTTGCTGTAATGTCATCTCCTTTTACGAATGATGTTGTCAAGTAGAAAATATAATCAGTTACAAAATTGTATTCAGAATGAAGTTCAAATCCGTACAATTGCGCTTCGCCGATATTGGTTTTAACGAAAGCATTCTTTCCCTCAAACGTTCCGGGAATTTCAGCCACAAGGTCATTAAACCGATTATAAAAAATGCTCGATACAAATTTGAAATTTGAAAAGTAACACCGGAAACCAAAATCAGCCGACTTACCTTTTTCAGCTTTTAATTTCGGATCGCCAACCCGCACATAACTTCCCTGGTCGATGTATTGAAATCGTTCTTCAAGCGAAGGGGAGCGGAAAGAGTAACCGAGGCTTAATGTCAGATCAGTGTTTTCGGTACATGAATATTTTAGTCCGAGATTCCAACTGTTCGAAATTTCATTCGCTTCAATTTTATTCCAGATCACTTTCTGTCCCTTTGGAGTTTCATTCAGTTTACCGTTTACAATTTCATAGATTGGATTAAGCGTTGTCTCACCATAGATGCTAATTTTATCAACGCGGGCGCCAAGTGTAAGGAATAACTTTTCAGCCAATAATTCTGCATCATCTTGGGCAAAGAAACCGAGACTTGTGTACTTTGAATCCGGGAGAGGTTTTTCTCCAATTATTTTATTTGTTATACTGATAACATTTCCATCGCTGTTCAAAATTTCAATCTTTAAGGATTTTTCTCGATTGCCGTTATAATTTCTATCCCAATAATCAATTCCCAGTACAAGGTTATTTGTCTCATCGAGCAAAAAATTTCCCTGGATTTGCACATTGTTATTTTTATGAATAGCAGCCGGAGTAATTTTCAAAACTGTTGATCGAACAGCTTTTGTTGAATCGGTTGCTGCAACGTTTTGAACAATATGCGGAATGTTTTCAACATTTCTGTCTATCACTTGATACGAATATTTTGCAGAAAATTTATAAAAGATGTTTGAAATATTTTTGATCTCATAACCGGTCGAGATCATTTCACGATTTTCATCCGGATAGCGAACTTCAGCATTGGTTGGAAAAACCGATGATCCCGGAATACCAACGTCTTCCGCTTTAAAAAGTTGATAATTGATTTTAGCTAAATGGTTTTCCAACGGAATGAAATTTACCGAAGCGGAAAGATCGTAATCTTTAAATTGGCTGTTTTTCAACTCCCCGGATGGAGTTTGAGTGTTTCCGGCTTTTCTAAAAGAACCGGCGAGTTTAGATGACCAAAAAGAATTTCCGCCGCTAAGTGAACCGGACGACGAAATTAAATTATTAACCGAATTAAAACCTGATGAAAAATTTCCTTTAATACCGAAATTTTCATTAAACGGTGGAGTTTTTGTTATCACATTTATGATCCCGCCGGTTGCGCCTGAACCGTAAATTGAAGATGAAGCTCCTTTAATTACTTCAATTCTCTCAATGTCCGCCAAATCAATCATTGAAAGTCGTGCGGCAACATCTGTAGAAGTAGCAATTCTATTTCCATCAATAAGAGTAACAACGTTTTCCCGGTTTAAACCACGGATGCTTACTTCAGTTCCCCATGTTCCATCTCTTAAAAGTGATAATCCGGGTTCTTCTTTTAGTGCATCCGAAACTGACTGAAATGATTGTGTTTCAATCTGCTTCTTATTAATCACCGATTCAGAGTAAGGAGAATTTCGTAAATATTTTACGGTTCTGTCTGAATATACGAGCACTTCATCTAATTCTATTAAGGAAGATTCAAGCGAAAAGTTTTTTACAAAAGATTCATCTTTGGAATCGATATCCGCAGATTGAGATTTGTATCCTATTCGCGATACCTTAATACGTAAAGTTCCTTTTGGAATGTCCTTAATCGAATAATTACCCCGATCGTTCGTTGTTGTGTGATAATTATTATTTATAAAAACTATAGCTCCTTCAAGAGCTTTACCACTTTTTACATCGCTAATATTTCCGCTTATTAAAAAACTTTGTGCCGGAAGGTCAATCAAAATCAAAAATAACAAAAACCCGACAAAACGATAATTCAATCTCTTTCTATATGAACACAAATAATTTTTTCCTGCCATTGATAATAGGTTAAACAGCCAAAATCTTCTTTAATAAAGAATCTCTCATCTAAAGATCTCAAAAAAAAGCTGAGTAAAATTAACACCAAAGTCGTTAATAAAAGAATGTAGTTTTCTGACAGTTCCATTGTTCCGGCTGTTATTTTGACTCTACCAACAAGGGAAAATTTTTTATTAAAATTTTTTTAAAAAAGATAAAAAAAAGACTTGCTTTTTTTCCAAAAGTCTATTATGTTTGAACCACGATTCATTATGCTTACCCCCCATAGTGAATCTTCCCACGCCCGGTAGCCCTCCACCGGGCATTTTTATTTTAAACTTATTTGGAAATTGTGTAAATAGCAGATGGCTTTTTCACATTATTTCTAAGGAATCGTTATGGAACAAATAACTTATCAAATTAAGCCCCGAACTTCCAAAGTTGAATTACCGGCGAAATTAGGTTTCGGCGCAATTTTTACCGACCATATTTTCGAGATGGATTATTCTCCTGAAAAAGGATGGCACAACTGTTCAATCAAACCGGTAGAAAAATTGTCGTTTCACCCGGCGGCTATGTTCATTCATTATGGGCAATCTATTTTTGAAGGACTGAAAGCTTTTCGTACAGTGAATAATGAAGTAGTAATTTTTAGAGTTGAAAAGCATTTAAGCAGAATGAATAGATCAGCTAAAAGAATTTGCATGCCGCAAATTGATGAAGCGTTTGTTCTCGAAGCTCTAAAAGAATTAATTTCAATTGAGCAAGATTGGATTCCAACCAAAAGCGGAGAATCACTTTATATCAGACCGATCATGTTTGGAACTGACGAAGTGTTGGGTGTCCATCCATCTAAAGATTATAAGTTTATGATAATGTTATCACCGGTAGGAGCTTACTATCCGGAAGGATTTAAACCGGTAAAAATTTTAATGCAAGATGATTATGTACGTGCAGTACGAAAGGGAGTTGGCGACGCAAAGACATCAGGAAATTATGGTGCGAGCCTTTTAGCTACGGAAATTGCAAATAAATTAGGGTACACTCAAGTGTTATGGCTTGACGGCGTTGAACAAAAATATCTTGAAGAAGTTGGCACCATGAACATTTTTATTGAGTTTGAAAATGAAGTGGCTACTCCGAAACTTACAGGCAGCATTCTTCCGGGAGTTACAAGAGATTCAGTAATTCAGATGCTTAGAGAAGAGGGATATACAGTTAACGAGCGGCTTATCAGTGTTGATGAATTCATGGAAGCTTACGATAACGGTAAATTGAAAGGTGTTTTTGGAACGGGTACTGCTGCGATTATTTCTCCGGTGGCTGAAGTTACTTTCAAAGAGAAAAAGATGGTTATTAATAATGGTGAAGCCAGCCCGCTTGCGGTTGAACTCTTCAATAAAATAACGGATATTCAAAGAGGAAGTAGACCGGATAATTTCGGATGGATAACAAAAGTATCTGCCGAAGTTGCCGTATAATCCGGTTCGATTTTTATCAATAAATTTATACAACTCTTCCCACGTGGAAGAGTTTTTTTTAGGTTGTCTATGAACAAAAAGATCTTTTTACTTGCAATTATTTTTTGCACACTTACATTCGCCGGAAATCCAAAACTCCCCAAGAATATTATTATAATGATTGGCGATGGAATGGGCGTTTCCCAAGTAAGTCTTTCCGTGATAACAAATCCCAATTCAGTATATAAAGAATTTCCCATTACCGGGTTTTCAATAACATGCTCGGCGGATAAATTAAAGACAGATTCCGCCGCCGGGGGAACCGCAATTGCTTGCGGTGAATCCACGAACAATGGTTCAATCGGTGTTGATAAAAGAGGAGAATCTATTCCTTCTATTTTCGATCTTGCCAAACAAAAGAAACTCTCTACCGGAATTGTTGTTACTTGTGATATTACAAATGCAACACCTGCGGCTTTTTTAAGCCATACTCCCGATAGACGCAAAAGCGAACTTATTGCCGAACAAATTGCGACAAGTGAAACCGACATAATTATCGGAGGCGGAAAGCAATTTTTTATTCCGGAGTCTTTGGGAGGGAAAAGAAAAGATAAAAATAATTTGTTGGATAACTTAAAATTAAAAGGGTACAAAGTTTTCGATACTTATAATGAATTGAATAACTCCGGATCGAAAAAATATTTTGCACTATTTGAAGATGAAGATTTGAAAGCTGCCGAAAAACGTTACTATTCCCTCGCAACGTTAACTCAAAAAGCTTTGGAAGGACTTTCGCACAACGAACATGGTTTTGTCTTAATGGTAGAGGGTTCTCAAATTGATCATGGCGGGCATGAAAATAATCAGCAGTATTTGATTAATGAATTAAACGATTTTGAGCGGGCGGTTAAAACCGCTTTCAATTTTGCCAAATCAAACAAAGAAACTCTGGTCTTAGTAACCGCAGATCATGAGACTGGCGGAGTTGCAATAACGGGCGGCGATGTTGGTGGTGAAAATATCAAGGTGGATTTTGCCTCGAAAAGTCATACCGCCACAATGGTAGGAGTTTTTGCTTACGGACCACAAAGTGAAATTTTTTCGGGCATAAATGAAAATTATAAATTAGGGAGAAAGTTATTCAAACTTTTGAGCGATAATCATTTTTCAAAATCAACTGAAACCACTAAATGAAAGGCTTACAGAGGTAATTTTTCGACTTTTAATTTCACTTTTTAATTTTCTATCGGTATTGATTGTATAGAAATTGGCTGTGATTTTTATAAATTATTTCGTTTGGAGAAAGTGAAGTATTGAGATCAATCTTGATTCCCTAAAACTCTAATAATAGTGGAAAGATTTTTATAACTTCTGTAGTTTAAAGCCGATTAATAAGTCACCATACGCAGTTATAAAGTGAAAGAATTCTTAATCATAATAGTTTTCTTAATCCCACTCATTTTTTTGTAATTAATGCAGATTCAGCCAAAGGCTGACAGGTAAGAAAAAGATTAAGATTATGATTAAGAAACCAATTCAATCTTTTGCGTAACTTGAGTTACTAAGTTAGAGAATCTCACGGTACCAAAATCATGATGATTGATCACTCAAGTTTTTTTTACAATTGTGGAATTAATCTTACAAATAAGTTGTTGTCTGATAAAAAGGGAAGAACAATAATCGATGTGACGTGAATCAGACAGACAAAAAGATTTGTCCATTTATTAAAGAATCGTTTTATATTTGTGCACCTTGATTTCGAAAACTTATTAAAAATTGTAAACCATGCATCTAGACCTACAATCAATTATTAATTACATTACAATAGGCATCCTCGTTATATTTCTTTCAATAACGATCTTCTCGATTTTAACAAACAAATTGGTAGCGCTTAGGAAAAAGAAGGAAGGAGAAAGAATTCAGAAACTGTCTCCACCTCCACAACAATTCTATAAAAGCAGCAAGGTCTATACATTTTCAGTTCCTGAGAATTCCTCATCTCAACATCCCACAAAAAAAACAATTGAACAGAAATCAAAACATGCTGAACGATTTCAAGTTATTAACGAATCTACAAAACAAAATACCTCCACTTTTTCTTATCGTAGCCGGAACTAAATAATTTTTAGTTAAAGTTGTACCCTCGAGAGGAATCGAACCTCCGACCAAAAGTTTAGGAAACTTCTGCTCTATCCACTGAGCTACGAGGGCAAGCAAATCAATTGTAAGTTAAAATCATATTTTAAAATAATTCTTCCGGCACTTTTAACTTTCCCCTTTCTACTTTTAACTTAATTTAGTACCCCCAGTAGGACTCGAACCTACGCACACGGCTTCGGAGGCCATTGCTCTAATCCACTGAGCTATGGGGGCAAAAATCACTTCGTTTTCAATTAAAAGAAAGTAGAGAAATAATTCTACAACAATGTTAAAAACTCACAGCTAAATTACTTAATTTTGTGATGAAATTAAATTTTCATTATCTATTATTGATTTAGAAACTAAAGGAGAATTAGTATGACGACAATTATTGATGTTAGAGCAAGAGAAATTCTTGACTCACGCGGTAACCCAACATTGGAAGCCGAAGTAGAATTAGAAAGCGGCTTTGTTGGTCGCGCAGCGGTGCCGAGCGGCGCATCCACCGGAGATTTTGAAGCTTGCGAATTACGCGACGGTGATGAAACCCGCTACCTTGGCAAAGGTGTTCTGAAAGCTGTTGATAACGTTAACGAAAAAATCGCGGTTGAATTAATTGATTTTGACGCGCTTGATCAAACCGGAATTGACCAGTTTCTTATTGATCTTGATGGAACTGAAAATAAATCGAACTTGGGAGCGAATGCAATTCTTGGTGTTTCACTTGCTGTTGCAAAAGCTGCTGCTCAAGCTTGTGGATTACCGTTGTACAGATACATCGGCGGTGCGAATGCGAAAGTTCTTCCCGTTCCGATGATGAATATTATCAATGGTGGAAGTCATGCGGATAATAATGTAGATTTCCAGGAATTTATGATCATGCCTGTTGGCGCGGAAGATTTTGCAGATGCGTTAAGAATGGGCGCGGAAACTTTTCACACCTTAAAATCAGTTTTGAAAAAAAGAGGATACAGCACTGCCGTTGGCGATGAAGGCGGTTTTGCACCAAACTTAAAATCGAACGAAGAAGCTATTGAAGTAATTCTTGAAGCAATTCAAAAAGCCGGATACAAACCTGGTGAAGATATCGGCATTGCTCTTGATCCTGCTGCAAGTGAAATGTGGTTGAATGATAAAAAGGTTTATCAGTTTTTTAAATCCGATAAATCCGAAATCACTTCCGATAAACTTATCGAATACTGGGCTAACTGGGTAAAACAATATCCGATCCTTTCAATTGAAGACGGGCTTTCCGAACACGATTGGGACGGATGGGAACTGTTAACGAAAAAACTTGGCGGAAAAATTCAGTTAGTTGGTGATGATGTTTTTGTTACGAATACAGAAATTTTTGCAAGAGGAATTAAACGTGGAATTGCAAATTCAATTCTCATCAAAGTTAATCAAATTGGTACGCTAACCGAAACGCTCGACGCAATTGAACTGGCAAAGAAAAATGGTTACACCGCTGTTATTAGTCATCGCTCCGGTGAAACCGAAGATACTACTATTGCAGATATTGCTGTTGCTACAAACGCCGGACAAATTAAGTCCGGCTCTGCAAGCCGTACAGACCGCATTGCAAAGTATAATCAATTGTTACGCATTGAAGAAGAACTTGGTCTTTCGGCTAATTTCTTGGGACTATCAGCCCTTAACTACAAAGCATAACATCAATTTTATGAGCGGAAATATTCTTTCCGCTCATTACTTTTTCGTTCCTAATCCGTACATAAATTATGATTGGTGAATCCGCCGCTTTATTAACAGCTCTCCTTTGGTCAGCTACTTCTTTATTGTTTTCTGAAGCGGCAAACAGGATTGGTTCGTTACAACTTAACATCAATCGATTAATCTTCGCCACACTTCTACTTGCATCAACTATACTTCTTTTTAATATCGATTACCATCTTTCAAAAGATCAATTTTATTTTCTTGGATTAAGCGGCATTATTGGTCTGGTTATCGGCGATAGTTTTCTCTTTAAATCGTATCTCTACATTGGTCCGCGGATTGCGATGCTTTTAATGGCGCTCTCGCCGGGAATGGCTTCGCTGCTAAGTTATTTTTTTCTGGGAGAAGTTATCAGTCCGCTTGGCATTGCCGGAATGTTTATAACAATTTTAGGAATTGCTCTCGTTGTTCTGGAGAAAAAAGATGGAGTGGTGTCAAAGTATAAAATAACGCCTTATGGACTTTTCCTCGGTATCATGGGCGCTCTTGGGCAAGCTGCCGGATTGATTCTTGCTAAAATGGCTTTTAACCTTGGCGAAATAAACGGATTTGTTGCAACCTTTATCCGGATTTTTTCTTCCGTAATTATTTTCTTTCCGATAGTTTTGATCTTTAGAAAATATAAAAATCCAATTCAACTTTATAAAAATGATTTGAAATCACTCGGTTTCACTTTTGCCGGTAGCGTTGTTGGACCTTTCCTTGGAATCACTTTTAGTCTGATCGCGGTTTCACATACAAAGGTGGGAATTGCTTCAACATTAATGTCAACCATGCCAATCATCATGCTTCCAATGATGCACTACATTTATCATGAAAAAATTTCTATGCGCGGGTATCTAGGTGCAATAACCGCAGTTGCCGGAATAGCAATATTGTTTTTGCGTTAAAGAAATTTTCGAAAATCTAAAGTCTCTAAATTTTTTTTATATACATCAAGATCGAATTTTGTAAAACAAACAAAAAGAACTTTCTCAATCAAAGGAACATCTTTTATAAAAGATAATACTTCCCGGATGGCGATATTACTTGCCTTCTCAATAGGGAAATGATAAACACCTGTGCTAATTGAAGGGAATGCAATGGTTTTTATTCCGTTTTCAACCGCGAGGCGAAGGGAATTTTTATAGCAATTCGCCAGAAGATTTTCCTCATCATAATTTCCACCGCGCCATACCGGACCGACCGTATGAATGACATACTTCGCAATTAAATTGTAACCTTTCGTAATTTTAGCTTCACCGGTTTTGCATCCGTTCAATGTTCGGCACTCCTCAAGAAGTTGTGAACCGGCAGCGCGATGAATCGCTCCGTCAACACCGCCTCCGCCTAACAAAGAAGTGTTAGCGGCATTTACTATTGCATCTATTGAGAGTGTGGTAATATCACCGTGATAGAACCTTATTTTTACCTTCATGTTAACAGCATTTTAATTTTATTTTAAGTTTTATGATGCTATTTTATAAATAAAAAATTAATTTTCACATAAAAAATCAACATTTATGTACACAAATCAAAGTAAGGTCATCCTTCTTATCGCTGACATTAGCGGCTATACAAATTTTATGCTGGCTAACCGCAACACGATTTCAAAAAGCCACAAGATTATCATCGAACTGATAAAAGCAATTATTGAGCATATCGAACTGCCGCTTGAAGTTGCAAAAATTGAAGGCGACGCGGTTTTCCTTTTTGCTCTTAAAGGAAAAGATGAAGAAGAATGGGAAATATTAAGGAAAAAGATTGGCGAAAAGTTGATTACTTTTTTTGATGTCTTTGCACAGAAAATACATGAGCTGCGTAATTCGGTGCTTTGTGAAGGTGACGTCTGTATCGCTATCGAGACCTTGAAATTAAAAGTGATCGTACATACCGGTTATGCCGAACTTGTAAAGATCGGTACGTTCAGTGAACTTTCGGGGATTGATGTGATTCTCGTTCACCGGTTATTAAAAAATTCAGTTACGGAAAAAGAATATATCTTGATGACGGAATCCGCATGCACGGAAATTATGTTCCCTATAATAATTTGTATTGAGACGGGATTAGAAAAGTATGATGATATCGGGGAAGTAAAAACGTTTATTTATTACCACAAAAAATCGCAATAAAAAAAGCGCAGAAGTTGAGTTTCAACTTCTGCGCCCCATCAATTTTTTCTATTTACTTTTATTCGGATACACCGGTGCTTCCGGAATTTTATTTTTTGCAGTCTTCAACTCTTCAAGAGCGGTTTGAATTGCTTTGTCCAACTGCTGATCGACTCCTTCAAATTCAAGCGCCGGATCGTTATCAACAAAAATATCAGGATCAACGCCGTAGCCTTCCATTATCCACTCTTTCCCATCGTTATCATATCGTGAAAATTCAGGACGATTTAAAATTCCGCCGTCAACAAAAGGAAGCGTTCCGCGAATGCCGACAACTCCGCCCCATGATCTTTTGCCGATAAGTTTGCCAAGTTTTGCAGCTTTAAATCGATAGCCGAAAATATCGCCGTCTGAAGCAGAGAACTCATCGAGCAATCCGACTTTCGGACCAACGTGCATTCCTCCCGGATCGTAAGTTGGAGCCGCGTTTCTTGCAATGCCAACCATCGTCCATTCCCTTCTCAAGCGTTCGATAATCATTGGTGAAACGTTTCCGCCGCCATTGCCTCTATCATCAATTATCAACGCTTCTTTGCGTAATTGAGGATAATACAACTTCGAAAATTGATTTAAACCGTTTACACCCATATCCGGTATGTGAATGTAGCCGACTTTTCCATCTGTGGCTTTGCTAACTTTTTCAATATTGTTTTGCACCCAATTGTAATAATACAAAGGCTGTTCATCGTCGGTAGGAATAACAACGGTTTCGCGGCTTCCTTCCATTTTAGGTGATGAATTAATTTTCAGCGTTACTTGTTTATCGGCTTTATTTTCAAGTAACTCAAAAAGATTGGTTACTTCAGTTACCGGTTTACCATCAACTGCTGTAATATATTCACCTTCTTTAGCATTAACGCCAATTTCTGATAATGGAGAACGGGTGGCTTTGTCCCAATTTTGTCCTTTGAGAATTTTTGTGATTTTGTAAAAACCGGATTTATCTTTCTCCAATTTTGCACCAAGTAATCCAAGTTTAATTCTTTCGGCTTTCGGATAATCGCCGCCGCCAACGTAGGAGTGTCCCACGCTTAATTCACTTATCATCTCTCCAATAACGTACGTTAAGTCTGCGCGGTGATTAACATATTTTACAAGTGGTTCGTAGGTTTTGCGGACTTTCTCCCAATTGTTTCCGTGCATGTTTGGATCGAAAAAGAAGTCGCGCATCTGCCGCCATGATTCATTAAAGATTTGTTCCCATTCGGCTGTGCGGTCAAGATTCATTTTCAGATCTGAAAGATTTAATTTTTCTTTCATTTCGATTTTTGCAGAAGGAAGATCAATGATTGCGTAGGAGTTTTCTGCACCGACTAACATTTTCTTTTTATCGGCAGAAATTTCGTAGCCGTTAATTTCGCCACATTCTGTTTCTTTTTGTTTTTTGAAATCGAATAAATAAAGTTTTGGTTTTCGTTCACCACTGCTATTCCTTTGATAATAAAGGCTCGAACCGGCTGAAGATAAATTCCGGTAATTTCCCGCAGCGGTAGGAATTTCAACTATACGGGTTGTTATTCCATCTTCATCAACTTTAACAGAAACTTCGGTCTTGCTTTCTTTCTTTTCAGATTTTTCAGTTGATTCTTTTTTATCTGTTTTCTTTTCATCTTTTATTTCAACTTCATCACTGGTTGGTGCGAAAGGAGATTTAGTATCTTTTGCCAACGTTATCAAATATAGCTTTGACATATCTACGTAAGCATGATTCCACTCCGTGTTGCTGTAAACCGGTGAAAAAGTTCTATCTGAAATGAAATATAAATATTTTCCATCTTCGCTAAATGAAGGGCTGCCCGAATCATACCAACTATCGGTAAGGGCAAAAGATTTTTTACCATCGAGAGAATAAAGATAAATTTTTCCCATTCCGATCTCTTCCGGTTTTGCGAAAGCAATCCATTTGGAATCAGGCGCCCAGGTGAAATCAGTAATTTCCCATGCAGTTGCTTGCTCAACTTGCGTTACGGCTTTTGAATCTACATCAACAAACTGCAAGCGCAGTTTTTTATCATTCCATAAAATCTTTTTGCTATCCGGTGACCAAGCGATACCGAACTTATAAGTGTCGGCACCTTTTGTTAATTGAACCGGCGTTCCGCTTCCGTCTTGCGGCATCATATAAATTTCATCTTCGCCGGAAGCATCTGAAATATAAGCGATCCATTTACCATTGGGCGACCATTTGGAGCTTCTTTCATGCACTCCGGAAGTGTTTGTAAGATTTCTTGTCGGTCCATTTTTTTGCGGAACGGTAAACATTTCTCCGCGTGAACCGAACAATGCACGTTTGCCGTCGGGAGAAATCTCAAAATTCGTTACTGATTTAGAAACATCAATCAACCCGCCTCTGCCAATGCTGAAATCTTCATTTAAATAAATTGTAACTTTTTCAAGTTTTTCAGTTACTAAATCAAATTTGTAGATGTACCCGCCGTTTTCAAATACAATCGCTTTATCGCCGAGAGAAGGAAATTTTACATCAAACTCGGTGAATGCGGTTAACTGTTTTGTTTCTTTTGTATCGATCGCATAAGAATATAGGTTAAGCGTCTTGGTTCTATCGGAAATAAAATAGATTTTGTTTCCACTCCACATCGGGAAAATATCCTGTGCAGGATTGTTGGTGATGTTTTCAGTTTTTTTTGTTTTGAAGTCGTAAATCCAAACATCATCAGCCTGACCGCCGCGGTAGCGCTTCCAGGTTCTAAATTCACGGAAAACTCTATTGTAAGCTAATTTCGTTTCATCAGGGGAATAAGAACAAAAACCTCCGCGCGGCAAAGGCAATTGTGCCGGCAAATTTCCTTTTGTATCAACTAAAAAAAGCTGTCCTTTAAAATCATTAAACTCGATCATTCTGGAACGGAAGACAAGTTCGTTATTATTTTTCCAGGTCATCACAATGTTGTTCGGTCCCATTCTATCGGAAACATCATCGCGATTCAATGTAGCGGTGAAAGTTAGTCGTTTTGGAACCCCACCTTCCGAAGGCATCAGATAAACTTCCGTGTTACCGTCATACTGACCGGAGAAAGCTAATTGCTTTCCATCGGGAGAAAATTTTGCGAACATCTCAAAGCCGATATCACTCGTTAGTTTACGGGCTGTTCCGCCGCTTGCATCAACGTTGTATAAGTTGCCGGCGTAAGTAAAGACAATTTTATTTCCGTTAATTGTTGGGAAGCGGAGGAGTCGCGCTTCTTGCTGCGGAAAAAGTTGTGTGGTAAAAAGTAGTATTGCGAACAATGACCGTTTCATACGTAACCTTTTAAATTATTGGAAAGAATTTTTGATAAAACTTAGTAGTTCGTGGTTGTAATCGAAAGAATTTAATGAAGAGCGGCAATATATTTTGATAAAGCTTCGTTACTTTTTTTTCTGCTGCACGGATCTTTTTTCTATTAAAAACCATTCATCGTCTAACTGATTGATTTTTGCTACTTCGTTCAGCCAGAGAATTTCGCGCGGCGCCGGATCATCTTTTGAAATTACTAATCGCAGACATTCACCAATAAATTCCTGCGCGACTGCCGGTTTGGAAAATTGGATAGGTGTGTTTGGCACAAAATCATTTGCAAGAATGTTTTGTATCGTTTCGTTTATAAAATCTTGACTGAACCCGAAACGGTTTGAAGCGCTTGAGATTATATCTTTTTCACCGTCTTCAATTTTGTTATTCATTTTTGCAACTATTAGGAGACCTTTTAAATAGTTGCTTTTATCTAGTACTGTGAACAAATCGTCTCCCTTTCCAAATATTGTACTCAAACTTAATAAATATGTTAATCGTTAGAAAGGAAATTATTTTGTTATCAGCACAAAGTTTGTAAATTTCAATCAAGCGATTTATTTGAAATTTAAGAATTACCTATGCAGTTGAGGATCGGTCAGTGGTCATTAAGTGAACATTCTGATAAGTGATCCGCCGCGGCGGACTGATAACTGTATGATAGCGAGAGAAATATGAGATGCATACGAACTTCCTTTGTTTTTATTTACCTTATTTTTGCAGTAAGCTATGCGCAGGAAATCCCCAAGAATAGTTACGGGATTGCCGTTGTAAATGATTCTGCACTTTATCATCAATTAATTAAGCAAGACAGCACAAAAGCACTTATTGATCTGGAAAAATTTATTCCCGGACTTTTTATTGACGTTCGCTATGCAAGCGAAAATAATTTTGCGAAGACGAAATTTTATGAAAACGCAAAAATATTTTTACGGTTACCAGCCGGAATTGCACTTAAAAAGATTCAAGAAGAATTGCTCAAACAAAATCTTTCTCTAAAAATATTTGATGCTTATCGCCCATATTCAGTAACAGAGAAAATGTGGGAGTTTGTTCATGATGCCCGCTATGCCGCGGATCCCAAGACCGGTTCGCGTCACAACCGCGCCTGTGCAGTTGATGTTACGTTGGTTGATCTGAAAACCAACAGTGCATTGGAAATGCCGACTCTGTATGATGATTTCACAGAAAAAGCTCATCACAATTACAATAATTTACCCGGTAATATTTTGAAGAACCGCGAACTGCTTAAAACAATAATGATGAAATATGGATTTGAAACGATAACTTCCGAATGGTGGCATTATGATTTCTCCGGTTGGAAAAATTTTGAATTGCTCGATATTCCTTTTGAAAATTTAGAATGAGTGATGATAATTTGAATTGCCACAAGCTTTAGGATCTGTGTGAAAATCAAGTATTTTGGTTATCCAAGATTTAAACCAAGGTGGAATGAAATAAAAATCGTTAGCCGGAAACCATTAAAACGGTTCAAATATTGATTTATATTTCATTAACACCTCGTTTTCCCTCCATTTTCAAACAATTACCGGAAGAACTAAATTTTTACTACAAAATCAGCAAAATAATTTGCCTGAAAATTTGCATCTGCAACGTAAGAACCCTATATTTGAAAGCTGTTTATAAATGATTTCAGAACGCTGAAAACATTAACAAAATTTTGATAAAAGAAGGAAATTATTTTTTACACTGCTTGACTTTCTAAAAGTTTTGCCGTAAGTTTGAAATCCTTTTGAAAATGTTCTTTGATAGAATGAATGCAAACTTGTCAATAAGTTTGGTTCAACTAAGCTTTAATGCTTTGATTACACCAGTTTAATCCTACAACGGAGAGTTTGATCCTGGCTCAGGACGAACGCTGGCGGCGTGCTTAACACATGCAAGTCTACGAGAAAAGAGTAGCAATATTCTGAGTAAAGTGGCGCAAGGGTGCGTAACTCGTAAGCAATCTACCTTTAGAAGGGGAATAACCCAGCGAAAGCCGGACTAATACCCCATAATGCAGCGGCACCGCATGGTGATGTTGTTAAAGTCTATATGACGTCTAGAGATGAGCTTGCGTCTGATTAGCTAGTTGGTGAGGTAACGGCCCACCAAGGCTACGATCAGTAGCTGGTCTGAGAGGATGATCAGCCACACTGGAACTGAGACACGGTCCAGACTCCTACGGGAGGCAGCAGTGAGGAATATTGGGCAATGGACGCAAGTCTGACCCAGCAACGCCGCGTGGAGGATGAAAGCCGTAAGGTTGTAAACTCCTTTTGAAGAGGAAGAACATTTCCGATCGACTCGGAAACTGACTGTACTCTTAGAAGAAGCCCCGGCTAACTACGTGCCAGCAGCCGCGGTAATACGTAGGGGGCAAGCGTTGTCCGGATTTACTGGGTGTAAAGGGCGCGTAGGCGGGTTTGTAAGTTAGAGGTGAAATCCTGCAGCTTAACTGTAGAACTGCCTCTAATACTGCAAATCTTGAGTTCAGAAGAGAGTAGCGGAATTCCAGGTGTAGTGGTGAAATACGTAGATATCTGGAAGAACACCAGTGGCGAAGGCGGCTACTTGGTCTGCAACTGACGCTGAGGCGCGAAAGCGTGGGGATCAAACAGGATTAGATACCCTGGTAGTCCACGCCCTAAACGATGAATACTCGATGTTAGCGATAT
>JAUYAB010000008.1 GCA_030693705.1 Ignavibacteria bacterium
ACTCGAATCATAACGCGATCCATCAACGCTATAACCAATTCTTTAATACCTTGAGAAATTTTTTCCGCTCTGTTCATTTATTTATCCTTTAATAAGAAAATACTTTCCGAATACGCGCCTTTATCTTTCTCTGTTCTATTCAAGACCGGTCTTTTGAATTGCTGTACTATTCTCATCCCGGCTTTTTCTGCTATAGTTGGATACAAGTTATATTTATCGTTAGCTACTAAAAAAACATTGTATTCATCCTGTAAATATTTTTTACAATTATTTAGAACTGCTGCAATACCGCTAACGTAAGACTCTTTTGCTTCTCGTCCTTGCCCGGAGAAGAGCCTGCCAATTTCCAATTCATCTCTTCGTTCAAAGCCAAATAAATCATAAGCATAAGCATGTTGTTCGTGATAGTCGATTAAACCAACATAAGGCGGACTTGAAAATATTCCACTGATTTTTTGTTTCTTCAATTGTTTTGAGAATTCCGGATTTATTTTTTCCGTAGAACTAAATAAATCAATTGTTCTACTATCACCGGTAAAACAATGATGATAAGTCCCCGTTCTTAGTGAATTAAATTCAACCAATCGTTTCAATGTATCCTTGGCATATCTTTCCCACCAACTCATAATTGAAAACAGCGGTTTGCAAATCTTTCCGTGTTTTGAGCAATAGTATGTGGTTGAAATGGGTTCCAACAGTGTCGCCAAGTCTGAATGAGTTGTTGCCCGACAAGAGCGAATTGTTCTACTTAATATAATTGTAGCAATTCTCTTGGTGTTTGGATTTTTGATTTTTTTTATTAATTCAAATGCAAAATCAATTTCTGTCCTAACATGTTTGAGATACCATTTATCTAAAAAGCTTTCTGCATTTTCTTGTTTTAATTCTATTCCAAATTCTGTAACTAATTTTTTATAAATAGACAAAAATTCTTTTTCTTTTGCCTTTCCATAAATATTCTCAAAAATTTCTTTGTTCCTAAGTTGCCACTTGTATCCTGGAGAAGGGAAAAACTCATTATTAAAAACCGAAAGTTTTTCTAATAAACATTGTTCAAACTTGACTGTTTTTGAATCTAAAATAAATTGCCGAAGTTTTTCCGTTATCTTTTTTAATTCCAGGTTTAAGTCAGATAAATCATAATGAGCGATTTTAACATTACTAATCAGCGAATTAAAAGCCGAAACATCAATTCCCAAAGCATTCATCCCAAGTTCATTTGCTTGAACCAAAGAAGTTCCACTTCCACAAAACGGATCAAGCACGATATCGCCTTTATGAAAATAAACGTCTTTCTTAAATTCATCTGTGTGTTCGTCTAAAAAATACTCCACCAACTGTGGAATGAATTTACCTTTATACGGATGCAAGCGATGAACATGTTTAGTCGTTTCGGATTCTTTATATTGCTCAAAAGATAAATGCCAGTCAATGTCATCACCGAGTTTTTCTTTCCAGTTTGATTGACGACTTCCCAAATAATCTTTGTAATAATTAATTAATTCCTCTTTGCAGACGAAAGCATCCCCATTATTTCCGAATTTTTCAATACGACCATAATTAACCAGATATGAGATATTCGCAGTCGTAACTTTACGATTTAACGTTAAGCTAATCCATTCGCTTGCTTCTTTAATTGTTATTAATTCGGGTTTCATGTTATATTTTTTCTAATACTTCGGTCTAACTTTATACGGAATCGGATCTTCAATTCCCGCTTGCTGAAATCCGCGCAAACGAAATGCGCAGCTATCGCAAACTCCACACGCTTCGTCTTCACTTTGGTAACACGACCATGTTAAATTAAGCGGAGCGTTCAGCTCAGTTCCTTTTTTCACAATTTCAGCTTTCGATAGACTTATTATCGGAGTGATAATTTTTATTTTCGTTTCCGGTCTTGTTCCTTCGTCAACCATTTTTTCAAACGCGGAATAAAACTGTGGGCGGCAATCGGGATAACCGCTCGCATCCTCATAAACAGCGCCAATACCAACGGCTTCCGCTTTTATAACTTCAGCCCAGCTTACGCAAGCCGATAAAATATTCGCATTCCTAAACGGAACATACGAACTCGGAACTTCTTTATTTTCAAGATCGGCTTTTTCCACCGCCAGATGAAAATCGGTTAGCGAGGAACCGCCGATTTTATGGAAGTGCGAAAAGTCGATAAGCAATCGTTTCTGCACGTTGTAAAAATCGGCAACATCAGTAAATGCTTTTAACTCGCGTGTTTCTGTCCGCTGCCCGTAATTAAAATGGGCAAAAGCCAATTCATATTTTTCGTTTAAGATCGCTGCGGTAACACAACTATCCATTCCACCGCTAACGGCAATAACTGCTAAGGGTTTGTTCATAATACTCTTTTAAAATAAAACCGCAAAGCGCGGTTTTTCAGGATTTCATTTAATTTTGACTGCAAAATAAGGAAATTTCACCTCGATAGAAATAAGCTATGATTTTTACCCCGAAAACTTTTTTTAAATGAGTTTATTGCAAGATTGGTGACTGGAAAGCGAATCCGTCATTTCGAGCGAAGTCGAGAAATGAGCTTGTCGGCATCACTCACACCTCGACTTCGCTCGGTGTGATACCAAGAAAGATCGAGACAATTCTTAACAACTTTTCCATTCCCCGAAGTTGTACTTGCTTGCCAAAGTTTTATTCATCCTTAATCTTACTCCTAATCATAATCTTAATCCAGCTTTTAACCTGATTAAGATTATGAAAAAGATTCAGCCAGAGGCTGACAGGTATGATTAAGAGCGTTTGTAATAAATTCGGTTACTATTTCTTCTGTTTTAAAAGCCAATCATACAATTCTTGATTATTGTACGTTTCCGTCCACGCATCATGCCACGCTTCAGGATAAATGGTAAACTTTGCATCGTTGCCGCATTTTTTCAAAGCGTCAACTAACTGCTGAGATTCTTTGAGCGCCACAACCGGATCTTTTGCACCGTGAAAAGCCCAAACAGGAAGTTTACCGATCTTACAAATTGTTAAGGGATTTCCGCCGCCGCAAACGGGTGCAATTGCTGCAAATCTTTCCGGATATTTTTCGGCTAATGCCCAGGTAGCGTATCCGCCCATCGAAAGTCCGGTTACATAAATTTTTTTTTCATCAACTTTATATTTTTGAACTATTTCGTCAAGCAGGGCAGAAAGGTCATCCGTTGACCACCAAACATTTTCAGGACATTGAGGTGAAACAACAATAAACGGAAAATCTTTTCCCTGGTCAATAAGTTTTGGAGGTCCATGTTTTTTAACAAGATTAAGATCATGTCCCCGCTCACCGGCTCCATGCATGAACAGCATGAGGGGAAAATTTTCCTGCGAGGAATTATAGTTCTTAGGAAGATAGAGGAGGTAATCAATATTAACTAATTTTTTAACTTCTTTTGAAAGAGTCTTTGCCTGCTGCCCAACAACCACTTCTTGTGTTTGCTTAGAAGAAGCGCATCCGGCAAGAAATAAAATTGCGGCAAAACCCAAACCACCAAGTAAAATTCCTTTTTTCATTTTTCTTCCTTTCTATATAAATAAAAGATATTCAATCGAAAGCTTTCTACTTTCTACTAATATCATTTCCAATTCCGTTTAAACATATAATATACTTGGCGCGGTCTCCACTCGTCATAACCATCGCCATTTGTATCCGGTGTAATCGCAATCAATCCCCACCATTCTTCGTTTGAATAACCGTCGATATGAGCCCCGGTTGGATATCCGCCGTAATCATGGCTATTCGGATCGCCGGCTTTCCACCATTCATCGGTATATTCAAAAACCGTTGCACCAACTACAAACTGACTTGCAGCAAGAATTTGCGACCAGTTCATGCTGTCAACCACAGCCTGCGTTGTTTCATATTCTTGTTTATTGCGATTATCCAGCGCGTCAATTCCATATTCTGTTATTACCAAAGGCTTGTTCGATTTTGATTTATAGGTTTCAAATTGAGGAGTTAAGTTCAGTTCATAAATGTTCGTAGCCCAAAGATCGACATAGGTTAAAGAAGCATCGTCCGCGTTCTTTGAAACGTCTCCGATATTATAAATATTTCCGTTGCTAATACATACCGGATGATATTTTTCTCCCTCAATTTCATAGGCTACAACTGCAAGTTCCTGACAAAGCGTGTACCAATATGCGTTGTTCCCGTTCTGATAATTTTGTTCGTTGCCGAGGTTCCACATTAACACGCCGGGATTATCTTTAAGATCAACAACCATTTTTGCAAAATCGTCCTTAACCTGTTGCCGTACCGAAGTAAGAGCTAAATCCAAATCTGTGTTTACCCAAAAGCCTGATATAACTCGAATATTTTGCGCCGCCATTTTTGTGAGCATCGTTTTCCCCGGTGTGCTGTATGTGCGGATAGTGTTTGCGTTCATATATTTTAAATACTGAATGCTCATGTCTTCGAGTGTCGAGGTTATTGGCTTATTCCCTATTGGCATAATAGAATATGCGGCTCCTTTAACATAGTAAGGCTCGTACACTCCATCCCCATCGTAATCAACTTCTAATTTTTTATTGTTGATGCGCACCTGTCCGGCGCTTAAGGGTTTTACAGCGGGAACATTATACGTTGTTAACGTTAAAACCGGATTGATGGTTGAGTAACCGTTAATTGCGGATGGAACATCTGCGAGATATGTTTGATATCCAATATGTTCAACTTTTAACGTATGTTTTCCGGCAGGAACATTTGACATGTAAAATTGTCCCGACCCTGATGTAAGCACTCCCTCATAGGTCGGTGCGGTGGCAAGAGATACTTTAGCATCGCTGATTACTTTTCCACTACTGTTTTTTACTACTCCCGAAATCGTTGTGGGATTTTGATACTCATCTTTTTTCGGTTCATTTGCACAGCCGATCAAGGTTGTTAACACAAGAAAGAATAATAATTTTTTCATCTTTTCCTTTACACTTTATTAAAACAATAGTACGCGGATTTCACGGATTAAACTGATTAGCGCTGATTTTTAATTCATTTTGAAAAACTTTTCGTTTGAATTGAGCGGTCTTTCCAAAATTTAAGAGTAACCCAACTTCTATTCGAGTTGCTTTTAAATAGTTTATTAATTGAGCTTCATGTTCCGGAATTAAAAATTCTACAGCTTTTAATTCTACTATAACTTTATTCTCGACAATAATATCGGCAAAATAATCACCGACTTTCTTTTGTTTATAAAATACTTCAATCGGTTTTTGCTTGGTACAATCAAGGTTAAAAGATTGAAGCTCAATCATCATCGCATTCTCATAAACTTTTTCAAGAAAACCAAAACCCAGAGTATTATAAACATTAAAAAACGATTTCAAGATCAAATCAGTAATTTCTTTATATAAAAGCTCCATTTGACCTATCCGTTTTTATCCGTTAAATCCGCGTAATCCGCGTGCTATTGTTTTCTGTTTTAGTTTATCAATTCAAACTCATCTTCAAGACACTCAACCGAATTGGTTCCGACAAAGACTTTGAACATTCCGGGTTCGGAAACAAAGTTCATATCAAGGTTGTAGAATTTCAAATCTTCATCTGTCAAAGTAAATTCAACTTTTTTTGTCTCATCTTTTTTCAAAAAGATTTTCTGAAAACTTTTCAACTCTTTAACGGGACGAGTAACTGAGCCAACCAAATCGCGGATGTAAAGTTGAACAACTTCTTCGCCGTCATACGATCCATTATTTTTTACTTCAATAGAAATTTTTAGGGACTCGGTTTTAGAAATCTTCTTCGAGGACAATTTCAGATCATCATACACAAACTTAGTATAACTCAATCCATATCCGAAAGGATAAAGAGGTGAATTGTCATAGTCTGCATAGTATGAAGTATAATTATTTTTTGGATCGTAAGGTCTACCGGTATTTTTATGATTGTAATACATCGGCACCTGTCCAACGTATTTCGGAAAAGTTACAGGCAATTTTCCGCTTGGATTTACATCGCCAAAGAGAACATCAGCAATTGCATCACCGGTTCTGATTCCAAGAAACCAGGTTTCTAAAATTGCGGCGGCATGTTCATTCAGCCAGTTGATAGTGAGCGGTCTGCCATTCATTAAAACCGCGACTATCGGCTTTCCCGTTTTGTAAATTTCTTTTGCAAGTTCTTCCTGAACGCCCGGCAAATCAAGCGTTGCGCGCGCTCTTGCTTCACCGCTCATATCCAAACTTTCACCTACAACCAAAACAACTACATCAGCTTCTTTTGCGGCTTGAATTGCTTTCCCAAATCCATCTGTTTCTTTTCCGGCAATTGAACATCCTTCTTCGTAAAGTATTTTAGCTTTGTCGCCACATTTATTCTTTATTCCTTGTAAGACAGAAACAACATCTTTTGCATCTCCTTGCTGGTTCCATGGACCAAGCGGATCAGCAGTTGAATTTGCAAGTGGTCCAATTACTGCGATTTTTTTTGTCTCTTTATTTAAAGGAAGAAACCCGTTTTCATTTTTTAAAAGAACGATCGCTTTTGTTGCAACTTCATGAGCGGCGTCTTTCATTTCTTTACTTAGAATTGTTTTCTTTTCTCTTTCCGCATCGCAATATTTAAATGGATCATCAAACAAACCGAGACGAAATTTTATTCTTAGTATTCTCCGCACACTTTCATCAAGCGTTTTGCCGGAAACTTTTCCTTCGGCAAGAAGTTCGCTTAAATGTTTGGTATAAGCATTTGATTCCATATCCATATCCAAACCGGCATTTAACGCAAGTTCGGCTGCTTGTTTTAGATCTCTCGCAACACCGTGGGGAATTAACTCACCAATTGAATTCCAGTCGCTCACCACAAATCCGTCGAACTTCCATTCATCACGCAAAATTTTTGTAAGCAGTTGATGATTTGCAGAAGACGGAACACCGCCAATCTCATTGAAAGAAGCCATCAACGTTGCCGCACCCGCATCAACAGCAGCTTTGAAAGGTTTCAAATAAACTTCACGGAACGTACGTTCTGAAAAATCAACGGTGTTGTAATCGCGTCCCCCTTCTGCTCCTCCGTAACCTGCAAAATGTTTTAAACATGCTGCGATAGTGTTGTTGGCAGATAAATCATTTCCTTGATATCCTTTTACGCGTGCAACCGCCATGGCAGCGCCGAGAACAGGATCCTCTCCGCTTCCTTCAACAATCCTTCCCCATCGCGGATCGCGGGCAATATCTACCATCGGATTGAATGTCCAATTAATTCCTGAAGCTGAAACTTCAATCGCCTGCATGCGTGCAGATTTTTCAACAAGTGCAGGTTCCCAACTACTTGCTTCTGCAATCGGTACGGGAAACGTGGTGCGGAAGCCGTGGATAACGTCTAAACCAAAAATCAAAGGAATTTTCAACCGCGATTTTTCAACAGCAATTTTCTGAAGCCCACGCGTCATATCGGCGCCAAAGATATTCAAGAACGATCCTATCTTTCCTTCGGAGACCAGCTCCCTTTTTCCTGCTTTGGGTTCGGTTGAATGCGTTCCGGTATCCCAATCGCCTGTAAACTGTACAAGCTGACCGATTTTTTCTTCTTGCGTCATAAGCGCCAGAACAGAATCGACCCGCTGTTCAATGGTTTTTGCGCTTTGGGGTGAAAGATTTTTTGATGTCAATAAAAAGAAAATGAATAAGAGAATAACGGTTGATTTGGATTTCATAAAGTTCTCGCTAGTAAATAAAAGTTGAATGGGCTAAAAATATCAAAACTTTATCAGAGATAAAATTTAACGACACGGAAGCCAAACAATTTTTGTGCCTTAACTGAATGCGAAATAGAGTGGAATCTGAAACATAAACACGTTGTGATCCACATAAAATTATTACTCTAATAAAGTAACTTTTATTGAAATGATAAGGGGGCAAAAAGAAAGTACCCACAAAAGAGGGAAACCTTTTTCATTCATTATTTGTTGAAGTAGATAGAGAAAGAAAACAACAGAATTTCCACAATCCACTTTGAGCAAAAAAATGAAAAACAGATTGATTTTACCGGCTCTCATTTTAGGAACATTTTTATTGATCCTCTACTTTGCTTACCCTCTCAAGGGATTTCAAGCAGATTCAAGAATAAACGATTTTCTACCGGACTCACTAACCAACAAGGATGAATCAGACATGGAAACAATCAACTTAAGCGAAGAAGAATGGAAAAAACGCCTAACGCCTGAACAATATCAGGTGCTTCGAGAAAAAGGAACGGAGCGTCCTTTTGCCGGTTTGTATTGGGATAACCACGAAAAGGGGACTTACAAATGCGCGGCTTGCAAAAGTGAGCTTTTCTCTTCGGATACAAAATTTGATTCTGGCTGCGGCTGGCCCAGCTTTTCTGATGTCTCTTCAAGTTCCGCAATTGAGTTGAGAAAAGATTCCAGCTTTGGAATGATCCGCTTTGAAGTTATTTGCAAAAAGTGCGGCTCACATTTGGGACATGTTTTTGATGATGGACCGGAACCGACACATTTACGCTACTGTATTAATTCCGCTTCATTACATTTTAAGAAAGAAGAGAAGAAACCATAATTTTAAAGTCCGCAATCCGCAGTCGGCAACGGGCATATCGATATATTAAATGATGCTTACTCATTCAATCAGGCAAACATTCATCCATGCTTTTGGTTCTTTGCACAACATAACGCTCAGCCAACCGGTGGTTAAATTTAACTGCTAATCAAAAGTATATTTCCATTTCACATTTTTGGCAGTTGAAATGTAGTCTGTACTTTTGTTTGCCATCGTTCAGGTAGAGAGGTTCTTTCATTGCGTGTATTTGGGTGTGTTCGGATTTAAAAGGACACATGTGAAGCTCTTCTTTGATGCAGTATTTTGTTGTCATTAAAATCTTTCCTTCAAAATCATCTAATTTTTCAAAACCGTCTTCGATTGTTTCAACCCCGTGTTTTCTGTAAAATTCTTTAGCTTTTTCATTAACTACATTTCCGGCGTAGTTTAACTTGTTTTCCGGAAAAACCATTGAGTTATTTATGTGTTCGCGTTTTTGCATTGGATAATTTTTAATTCTCTCTTCAAGAAGAAGCTGTAAAATTGTTCGCCTCAGTTCATTCCATTTTGAAACCGGAAGAAAAATGGCTTTGCCGGATTTGATACGAACAGACTCAACAGAAAATATTGTGCTTCCCGATTTCTTTAATTGATTTTCCATAACTGCAATTGCTTTTTTAGCATCTTCCGGTTCAATCAACTCAACTGCTTCGCTGAATGAAACTTTGTTCCCATCCTCATCTGTTGCGGAAATTATCAATTTATTTTCTTCGGGTTGAACTTCAATTTCACAAGCGATCTTTCGCTTTGTTTCATCTTTCGATAGCTCTTTTATAAACTGATGGTCGTGGTTACGATAAATTTCAGTTCCGGGAAGAAGTCCCGATAATTCTTTCGTGAATATTCTATTTCTTTCAACATGGTTGATGTTCGTTCCCGTTAAAATGTCTTGTTCATCAAAGAAGCAAATGCCGTCTCCGTTCACAAGATATTCTTTCGTCTCAATTTCAAAAAAATCCTTACCGATATTTTTCACTTTCCCGATTAACTTGCCAACGGATTTCGGTGTTGCTAATGAAGCGATCTCTTTTCCTCCGCCGGAAAGGAAATATTCGGTGTAACCGCGGTTAAAAGTTTTTTCGGGATCGGGAATAAACGAGTAAATGATTTTTCCGCTTGATGCTTTTTTAATTGAAGTGTCATCCAATAAAAGCTCATCAAGTTTTTGGCGGTAATACGCGGTTATGTTTTTTACATAATGAACATCTTTCAGTCTTCCCTCAATTTTGAAAGATGTTATTCCGGCATCTATCAACGAGCGCAAGTGTGCGGATAAATTTAAATCTTTAAGCGAAAGCAAATAAGCTTCACTCTTAATAATTTTCCAGTTCGAATCTTCAAGCGAATAGAGCATCCGGCATGCTTGCGAACATTCACCACGGTTTGCGCTGCGTCCCGTTGTAGCAAAGCTGAAATAACATTGCCCGCTATAGCTAACACATAATGCACCGTGAATGAAAAATTCCAGGTCAACATTCGTGCTTAATTTTATTTCTTTTATCTGCTCAAACGATAACTCGCGGGCAAGAATAATTCTCTGCAACCCGGATTGTTCAAGAAATTTTATTTTCTCAATTGAATAATTGTTAGTTTGTGTAGAAGCGAAAAGCGGTATCGGCGGCAAATCCATTTCGAGAACCGCCATGTCCTGGATGATAACCGCATCTACCCCCGCTTCATAGAGTTGGCAGATTAATTTTTGCGCTTCATCCAATTCATCATCATACAAAATGGTATTAACCGTAACGTAAACTTTTGCCCAATATTGATGAGCATATTGAACAAGTTTATCAATATCTTGCAAAGAATTACCGGCAGCTGAGCGGGCGCCAAACTTCGGGGCACCGATATAAACTGCATCGGCGCCGCAATTGACCGCGGCAATCCCTCCTGCCAAATCTTTCGCCGGAGAAAGGAGTTCAATCTGTTTTAGTCTGTTTTTTTGTTCCAAGGGTCTTGTAATTCGTTTCTAAAAGTAAGCCGTTTATAATTTTTTTTTTAATAATTTTATATTCAAAATATAAACATTAAATAGCATCCGAGCAGTAGCAGAAAGTAGTATGAACCCGTTTCGCATAATTATCTTGTTTTTCATTTTTATGATAAACCTTTACGCGCAGGACATAAATCTTTTGACCAATAGTGAAAACCGGCAAAAGCAAAGTCTAAACGGGCAATGGAAGATAATAATCGATCCGTACGAAACCGGGTATTACGATTACCGTTATCAACCCCGCAAAGACGGATATTTTGAAAATAGAAAGCCAAAAGATAAGTCGGAATTAGTTGAATATGATTTTGACAATTCAGAAGAACTTACCGTTCCGGGGGATTGGAATACTCAAAAAGAAAAATTATTTCTTTACGAAGGAACAATCTGGTATAAAAAATCTTTTCAGTATAAAAAGAAAAACAACACACGCGCTTTCCTTTATTTCGGTGCGGTAAATTACGAAGCAATTGTTTACGTGAACGGCAAAAAACTTGGTGAACACATCGGCGGGTTTACTCCCTTCAATTTTGAAGCGACAAACAAACTTGTTGATGGCGAGAATTTCGTGGTTGTGAAGGTTGATAATAAAAGAAAGCGCGAAGGCGTTCCCACACTTAATACTGATTGGTGGAATTACGGCGGCATTACCCGTGATGTTGATTTAATTGATGTTCTTGAAACTTTCATCAAAGATTATTTTCTTCAACTGAAGAAAAATTCTTTAAACGAAATTTCCGGCTGGGTTCAACTCGAAGGGAAAGAAAAACTTCAAGAAATCAAAATTGAAATTCCCGAAGCAAAAGAAGTTATAAAAATAAAAACAAACGAAACCGGATTTGCGGAAATTCATTTTACTGCCGATTTGGAATTGTGGTCTCCCGAAAATCCCAAAACCTATACGATAAAAATTATTTCGCAAACTGATTCAATTGAAGATAAAATCGGTTTTCGTTCAATAGAAACAAGGGGAAACGAATTATTACTAAATGGTAAATCAATTTTTCTTCGTGGTATTTCTTTGCATGAGGAAGCTCCGTTCGGCGGCGGAAGAGCAAACTCCGAAAAAGATGCAGACACACTTTTGAACTGGGCAAAACAACTCGGTTGTAACTATGTCCGGCTTGCCCATTATCCGCATAACGAAAACATGATACGGAAAGCGGAAGAACTTGGATTGTTGGTCTGGGCTGAAATTCCCGTTTACTGGACAATCTTGTGGGAAAATAAAACTGTACTTGCGAATGCTGAAAAGCAATTGACAGAAATGATTACACGCGATAAAAACCGCGCACCGATTATTATTTGGTCGGTTGCAAATGAAACGCCGGTTGGTCAAGCGCGGTATAATTTTTTACATCATCTTATTCAAACGGCTAAGGAATTGGATCAAACACGATTGATTACT
This sequence comes from Ignavibacteria bacterium, assembly GCA_030693705.1. GTDB lineage: Bacteria > Bacteroidota > Ignavibacteria > Ignavibacteriales > Ignavibacteriaceae > UBA1563. Next base: position 11,961 of record JAUYAB010000008.1, read on the forward strand.
GCCGCGACGGAGATTCATTCAGAAAAAAATAAAATCATGCTAAGCGATTCGCTTAGCAATTTGCTGGACGTTATCGGCGTTAACGAATACATCGGTTGGTACGGCGGAGCCCCGGAAGACGCGCCCAAAACGAGTTGGGAATCAAAATTTAACAAGCCGCTGATTATTAGCGAGTTCGGCGCAGATGCAAAATTCAATTTACACGGAGATGTGCACGAGCGTTTCACCGAAGAATATCAAGCGAATGTCTATGCTAATCAAATTGAAATGTTGAAGAAGATTCCTTTCCTGCGTGGAATGAGTCCCTGGATTCTTACTGATTTTCGTTCACCGAGAAGACCGCTTCCCGGAATACAAGATATGTACAACAGAAAAGGATTGATCTCCGACAAAGGAGAAAAGAAGCAAGCGTTTTATATGCTGCAAAATTTTTACCGGAAAATGGTAAAATGATTTTTGAAAGAAGTACTTTTGGAGCACAAAAATTTTTAACAAATGAAAAATATAATTCACTTTATATGTAATGATCAGGAGATCACGACTGAACTGCATCCGGCAACAACGGTGCTGGATTTTGTCCGCAAAAACTTGCACTTAACCGGAACAAAAGAAGGCTGCCGCGAAGGTGATTGCGGCGCTTGTACTGTGCTTGTTGGAGAATTACTTGATGGGAGGGTTATATACAAATCAGTTAATTCGTGTTTACTTCCGGTTGCCTCACTTCATGGAAAACATTTAGTAACGGTTGAAGGAATTAATCAAAAAGAATTAAACCCTTTACAACACGCTTTTGTTGATGAGGGAGCTTCGCAATGTGGATTTTGCACTCCGGGATTTTTAATGTCACTAACGGGATATTTTCTTGCGAATGATGTCTATTCTGCTGAAGAAGCGATCACTTCGCTCGATGGAAATATTTGCAGATGCACCGGTTACGCTTCCATAAAGCGTTCGACCGAAAAAGTTACGGCTGAAATAACGATGAATAAAAATCATTCCTCCGTTGAGAAACTTGTAGAATTAAAAGTTCTTCCCGATTATTTCCTCGGGATTCAAAAAAGATTAACTGCAATCCCACCCTTTATAAATACGCCGACAAACGATGTTCTTGTTTCCGGCGGAACCGATCTCTTTGTTCAACAATGGGAAAAACTTTTATCAAGCGATGTTGAGTTTCTTCAAAGAGATAATACAGAGTCGGCAATCCGAATAGAAAATGATCTTTGTTTTATTGATGCAAGAACCACCATTTCAGAGATTAAATCATCGGCGTCATTAAAAAAATATTTTCCACAGCTCGCGAATTATTTTCAATATTTTGGGTCGCTCCCGATAAGAAACCGCGCAACCGTTGGTGGAAACATCATCAATGCTTCTCCCATTGGCGATATGACAAACTTTCTTTTAGCTTTGGATGCGCAAGTTCATTTAAATGAAAAAGATAACGAAAGAGTCGTTCCACTAAAAAACTTTTACACCGGGTACAAACAATTTGATAAAAAAGAAAATGAAATTATAACTTCAACAAGTTTCAAGCTACCCGAAACGAATTCTCATTTCAATTATGAAAAAGTTAGCAAGCGGACTTTTCTTGACATAGCAAGCGTAAACGCATCTATTTATTTGGAAGAAGAAAATTTGCAGATAAAGAATGTTCATCTTTCAGCCGGTGGTGTTGCTCCTTATCCTCTTTATCTTTCAAAGACAAAAGAATTCCTTTTGAAGAAAACAATTTCACCGCAATTACTTAAGCAAGCCGCAGAAATTATTGAAGAAGAAATTTCTCCAATTAGTGATGCACGTGGTTCTGCTGAGTACAAGCGCTTATTATTGCGCCAATTATTCTTCGCACATTTTATAAAATTATTTCCTGAGATCATTTCGCTTGAGGAGGTTGTATGAAAAATTACGACATGACCCGGCACGTTCGCGGCGAATCACTCTTCGCAGATGATTTTATTGTTCCGGAAGGAACGTTGTATGCCTCAGTATTTGATTCTTCAATAGCGCACGGGAAAATTCTATCAATTGATATTTCAGAAGCGGAAAAATTTCCCGGAGTGAAAAAAGTTATTCTCGCTCAAGATATTCCGGGACAAAATCAAATCGGCGGAATTATTCAAGATGAGCCGCTCCTTGCAGAAAATGAAGTTCACTTTTGCGGACAGCCAATAGCCATCGTACTTGCCGAAAGTCTGCTTATTGCGCGTGAAGCAAAGAAGAAAATCAAAATAGAATATAAAGAGCTAACGCCTATCACCGATGCGCGTGAAGCGTATGCAAAGGGAATGTTGATCATTCCTCCGAGAATTTTTTCCAATGGAAACGTTGAAGAAGCATTTAAACATTGCGGTGTTGTTGTTGAAGGAAAAATCGAAACCGGGGCGCAAGAACATTTGTATCTTGAAACGCAGGGAGCGATCGCTTTTCCTACCGAAGGAAACGGAATAAAAATTATTTCTTCAACGCAAGGACCAACCGCAACACAACGGGCAGCATGTAAAGTTTTAGGCTTGCCCATGCATCAAGTTGAAGTTGATGTGATGCGGTTAGGGGGCGGCTTCGGCGGGAAAGAAGATCAAGCAAACGCGTGGGCTGCAATGGCGGCTGTGTCGGCTTTTTTAATAAAAAAAACGGTGAAGCTAATTCTCCCGCGGCAGGAAGATATGCGTATGACCGGCAAACGTCATCCGTATTCTGCCGATTTTAAAATGGGATTATCCAACGACGGAAAAATTTTGGCATACGAAGTAACCTTCTTCCAAAATGCAGGCGCCGCGGCCGATCTTTCAACTGCAATTTTGGATCGAACACTCTTTCATGCAACGAATAGTTACTTCGTCCCAAACGTAAAAGCAACAGGTTTAAGTTGTAGGACAAATCTTCCACCAAACACAGCATTCCGTGGATTCGGCGGTCCACAAGCAATGTTTACGTTTGAAGCTGCAATTCAAAAAGCTGCAGATAAGTTGGGAGTTGCAGCTTCGGTGATTCAAGAAAAAAATCTTTTAAAAGAAAAAGATGAATTTCACTACGGACAATTGGCGGAAAATTCCAAAGCGCAAGCTTGTTGGTTTAAGGCAAAGGAGAAATTTCATTTTGATCAAATTAAAAAGAACGTTGATACATTTAATACCGAAAACAAAATCTATAAAAAAGGTTTTGCGTGTATGCCGATTTGCTTTGGTATTTCATTTACAAATACTTTTATGAATCAAGCCGGCGCGCTCGTTCATATTTATTCCGACGGAAGCGTTGGAGTGAGCACTGCTGCGGTTGAAATGGGGCAAGGGGTAAACGAAAAAATTCGATTGGTTGCCGCGGAAATATTTTCAATAGATAAAGCAAAAATTAAAGTTGAAACAACAAACACTACGCGTGTTGCAAATACTTCTCCAACAGCCGCAAGCAGTGCCGCTGATCTTAACGGCAAAGCAACAGAACTTGCTTGTAAAAATTTGGCAGAACGGTTAATGACCTTCATAAAAGAAGAGTTGAATTTTTCTTCGTCAGATAGAATTGCATTTCGTGATGAGCAAGTTTATTGCAATGATAGAGCAATCGGGTTGACGTGGACAGAACTCATTCAAAAAGCATTTTTTACAAGAGTTAATCTCTCGGCGCAAGCACATTACGCCGTTCCCGGAATTTATTTCGACAAAGAAAAGAATAAAGGAAAAGCCTTTGCTTATTATTCATTTGGAACGGCAGTTGTTGAGGTAACTGTTGATTGCATTCGCGGAACATATGTTGTTGATTCCGTAAAAGCGGTACATGATTTTGGGAAAAGTTTTGCAAATGTTATTGACCGCGGACAAGCTGAAGGCGCAATAATGCAAGGTATCGGCTGGATGACGATGGAAGAAATAATTTATAACACCGACGGAAAATTGTTAACCGATGCTCTTTCTACTTATAAAGTTCCCGACATTCATTCTGCGCCGAAAGAAATTGAAGTTCATTTTTTGGAGAACTCGGATAATCCTCTCGGCATCTTTAATTCCAAAGCGATTGGCGAACCACCGCTAATGTACGGTATCGGAACCTTCTTCGCCTTGCAAAACGCGATGAAAGCTTTTCGACCGGAAAAAGAATTTGAGTTTTCTGCCCCGCTTACTCCCGAAAAAGTATTACTCAGCCTCTACAAAGAGTAATTCTTCAAATAATTAATCAGTAATGCGTATTTTTGACTAACTAGAATTAAGGAATTATGCTGCTTTTAAAAAATTGTTTTCATATTGAAACGTTCGATAATGATCAAAACTTTTCCGGCTATGACATTCTTATCGAAAACAATAAAATTAAGAAAATTGAAAAGAATATTTCTATTAAAGAAGATCACCGGGTTTTGGATTGCTCAACGTGTGTTGTAATTCCCGGATTGGTAAACACGCATCACCATTTTTATCAAACGCTAACGAGAAATTTACCCGCTGTTCAAAACGCGAAACTGTTTGACTGGCTGATCTATCTGTATGAGATATGGAAAAATATTGACGAAGAGGCGGTTTACTATTCTTCATTGATTGCAATGGGAGAGTTGTTGAAAACCGGATGTACGCTTTCAACAGATCATCATTATTTATATCCGAATAGTTTTACCGGTGATCTGATGGGAATACAATTCTCAGCCGCGGATAAACTGGGAATGCGTTTCTCTCCAACTCGTGGATCAATGTCGCTTAGTAAAAAGAACGGTGGCTTGCCCCCGGATTCCGTTGTGCAAACGGAAAAGAAAATTTTAGAAGACAGTTTGCGGGTTATTCAACAGTATCACGACGCATCCGAGGATTCGATGAAAAAGATCGTGCTTGCACCATGTTCTCCGTTTTCGGTTACAAAAGAAAACATGAGAGAAACAGCGCGGCTTGCTCGCGAACATAATGTAAGGTTACACACGCATCTCGCAGAAACAAGTGACGAGGATGATTATTGCGTTTCAATTCATGGAAAACGTCCGCTTGCGTTAATGGAAGAAGTTGAATTTATAGGTGAAGATGTTTTTTACGCGCATGGAATTTTCTTTAATGATGATGAATTGAAAACGTTAGCCGAAACAAAAACTTCCATCGCCCATTGTCCTTCATCAAATATGCGGCTTGGCTCAGGAATTTGCCGGGTAACCGAAATGATGGAACAAAATATTAATGTTGGTATTGGTGTTGACGGTTCCGCATCAAACGATTCTTCCGATATGTTGGGAGAAGTCCGCAACACGATGCTGCTTCAGCGAGTAAAATACGGCGCAAATGCACTTACCGCAAAACAGGCTTTCCGGCTTTCAATCGACGGCGGAGCAAATATTCTTGGTTACACTAAAACTGGGAAAATAAAAGAAGATTATCTAGCCGATCTTGCTATTTTCAATATCAATAAATTAGAATACACCGGAAGTTTCTCCGACCCGCTTGCAGCATTGTTGTTCTCGGGTATTTCACATCAGACGGAGTATACAATAGTGAACGGCAAAGTTGTTGTAGCGAATGGAAAACTCGTTGGTGAGGATGAGGATTTGATCATCCGCAAAGGAAATGAGATAGCGAAAAAACTTTTTGAAATGAAATAATCAGCGAAACCCTAAAGGGTATCGCTGAACGAAAAAAGCATCGTAAACGATGCTGATTTTGTTCCGCTTTAGCGGAATTTGTTTGCTCAGAACAATCCATTTATGCCTGCCCGACGCAGGCGGGGTTGTTCTGCGAGATAAAAATTTTAGAAAAATAGTAGAAAGTATAAATATGTTACACCAGAATCTCGAATGGTTTTTTCCTCATACACCAGAAGAAGCTGTTAAACTCATCGCCGCACAGGGAGTGATTCTTCACGGCGGAGGAACCCGCATTTTAAAAACATCTCCAAAATCAATTAAAGGTTTGGTCGATGTTGGAAAACTGAATTTAAATTACATCCATCATTCGGATAAACAAATTAGTATCGGAGCCGCATCAACATACGATGATGTGATCCGCTATTCTACCAAAACAAAGAAACTTTCACTGCTTGCACAAGCTTTATCTGAAGCCGCATCAACGCCTTTGCGCAATAGAATTACTATCGGTGGCTCTTTAAAAGATTTTCCAATCTGGTCAAGTCTTTACGCGCCGTTGTTAGCCCTAAACGCGCAGATTGAAATTGCAGATAAGCATGATAAAGTTATTTCACTAGAAGAATATCTTGAATCGGGAATGATCAAAACCAAGCATTTAATAAAGAGAATTATTATTGACGATGATCCTCACCTCGTTGGCGGTGTAAAAAGATTTGCGCTGATCCGTTTTGAGTATCCTCTGTTTACAGTAGCTGTTGCGCTTCGTGCAAAAAAGAAAATAATTTCCGAAGCAAGAATTTATATCACCGGCGTTAAAGGAAGACACAAACACTGCAAACGCGCGGAACATTTTTTAATTGAAAAAGAATTGACCAACGACGTTATTCATGAAGCGGTTAAACACTTCAATCCAAAATTCGCGGCTGATTACAAATATTCCGCCGAATATAAAGAGCATACCTCCAAAGTGTTTTTTACCGATTTACTGCAAGACTTGAAAGGAAAACTTTAATGAAACTAGAGTTTAAAATAAATAATACGTCGAAAGCTCTTGAACTTTTGCCAAACGAAACACTGCTTAACGTTTTACGCAATAATGATTTCACCGAAGTAAAATGCGGTTGTAATGAAGGCGAATGCGGTTCATGCACCGTATTGCTTGATGGTAAACCGGTGAATTCATGTCAGGTGCTTGCAATGAGTGTGCAAGAAAAAGAGATTACCACCGTAAAGGGAATCGGTACGCTTTATACTCCCCATCTTTTGCAAAAGACTTTTGTTGAAGCGGGAGCCGATCAATGCGGATTCTGTTCTCCCGGAATGGTGTTAGCATCCTATAGCTTGCTTAAAGAAAACCCAAAACCAACGAGAGAAGAAATCCTTGTAGCGCTCGACGGGAATTTATGCCGCTGCACCGGATATGTTAAGATTGTTGACGCGGTTGAGAATACTGCTAAAAAATTGCATTCAAATAATTTGGTAATGGAGTAAGTATGTTCAAATATGTAAATCAACCAGTTGAAAAAATTGACGGGCTTGCGCTTGTTACCGGTGAAGAAAAGTATACCGACGATTTTTCTTTTAATAATATGCTCTATGTTTCGGTTCTCCATTCCGGATATGCGTATGCAAAAATTCTTGACATTGATGATTCCGAAGCGCGTAAAATGCATGGCGTGGTAGAAATTCTTTCCTACAAAAATGTTAATCAGATTTTGTACACCACAGCTGGACAAGGTTATCCCGAACCATCGCCGTACGACACTTTGCTTTTCGGAAATACCATGCGGTTTGTCGGTGATAACGTTTGCGCGGTTGCTGCGGAAACAAAAGAGATAGCCGATGAAGCGATCAAGAAAATAAAAGTGACATACAAAGAATTAAAACCAATTTTGAATTTGGAAAAGTCAGAAGGCTCTCCGATCATTATCCACAAAGACGACGGAGCGTTCCCCAAGATTCCGGTGTTTTACGACGCAAAGAAAAACATCGCATCTAAAGTAGAAGCGAATGTTGGCGATTTTGATAAAGCCTTCAAGAAATCATCCAAGAAAATTGAGTTTGATTTTTATTGTTCTTATGGCGCTCACTGCGCGATAGAGCCTCACGCTTCGGTTTCTTATCTCGATTTAAGAGGCAGACTCGTAATTATCTCTACCACACAAGTTCCGTTTCATGTAAGAAGAATTGTTTCTCACGTTGCCGAAATTCCGGTTTCTAAAATTCGCGTAATTAAACCAAGACTTGGCGGCGGGTTCGGCGGTAAACAAGAAATTCTACTTGAACCGATCGTCGCATTAATGACCTGGAGAACAAAGCGTCCTGCTAAATTAGTTTATTCAAGAAGAGAAGTTTTTAAATCCACCCGATGCAGACACGAATATAAAACAAAACTTGAGGTCGGTTATGAAGCCGATGGAACCATTAACGCGCTTCATCTTGATGCGCTGGAAAATGCCGGCGGCTATGGTTCACACGCGTTAACGGTGCTTGCGAACGCCGGATCAAAAACTTTACCGCTGTTAAATAAAATTGAAAATCTCCGGTTTACCGGAATGGGTGTTTACACCAATCTTCCGGTTGGCGGTGCTTACCGCGGTTACGGTGCTACTGAAGCGTATCCCGGATACGCGCAAGCTATAGATATGGTTTGCGAAGACTGCGGACTTGATGTTGTTGAGTATTATAAAAAATGGTGTATTAAGTCGGGCGAAACGTCGGCAATATTTCAAGCGCTAGGTGAAGGAAAAGAAGGTGTGGCAATGAACATCGGTTCAACTTCGCTGGTTGAATGTCTTGACGAAGGAGCGAAACTTTCAGATTGGTACGCGAAGAGGAAATTGTACGGACCGGATTCCGATTACAACAAAGGGAAGCGATTGAAACGAGGCATCGGCATGGTTGCGATGATGCAAGGTTCGGCTATTCCCGAAATTGATATGGCTTCCGCGTATATAAAAATGAATGACGACGGCTCATTCAATTTAAATGTTGGCGCGACCGACCTGGGAACCGGTTCGGATACCGTGCTGGCACAAATCGCCTCAGAAGTTCTTGATACACCGGTTGAAAGTTTTATTGTCTATTCTTCCGATACCGATTTTACTCCTTTCGATACGGGGGCGTACGCCTCATCAACGACTTATCTTTCGGGACAAGCGGTTAGAAAATGTGCGGAAGAAATCAAGAAACAAATTCTAAAAGTCGGTGCGGAAATGCTTTCTCTTTCACTTGATGAAGTTGAATTGGACGACAGCCGTGTGGTTGCAAAAGGGAAAAAGAAAGAAGAAGTTTCCTACGCGGAAATCTGTCAATACAGTATGTATCAAAAAAATCAATTTCAAATTCAAGCAACCGCATCTCACATTTCACCAAAATCTCCGCCGCCGTTCGCTGTTCATTTTATTGAGATTGAAGTTGACACCTTTACCGGAATTATTAAAGTGTTGAATTATACCGCCACGGTTGATTGCGGAACGCCGATCAATCCGGTAACTTCTGAAGGACAAGTTGAAGGAGCTATCGTAAACGGTTTGTCTTACGCATTGTTTGAAAATTATTATTTCTCTCCGCACGGAAAAATGTTGAACGACACGTTCGGAAAGTTCGGTGTTTACACCGCGTTTGACGTTCCTCCGATCAAAGTGAAGTTGATAAAATCGTATGAAGAGACGGGACCTTACGGTGCAAAATCTATTTCGGAAATAAATATCAACGGCGCTTTGCCCGCGATAGCGAACGCGTTTTACAATGCTACCGGAAAGAGATTACATAACGGACCTTTTGCGCCTGAATCTATTTTAAAAGTTCTGTCGGAAAAATAATGGTCTTAAAAAACTGCTACATCTATGATGAAGTAACGGGAAAAGAGAAGCTTGTTGATTTTCTTGTGGATGAAAAAATTACAGCAGTTAAAGAAGAATTAGCAAAAACGATTTCAATTGAAAATAAAATAACGATTAAATTATCTGAACTTAATCGGACAAACATTGAAGAGATAAACGCACATTCTGAAAAATACATTTTAGACTGCGAAGGAATGATCACCATTCCCGGAGGTATTGATCCGCATGTGCACTTTGATACTCCCGGGTTTACTCACCGCGAAGATTTTTATCACGGAAGTATGTCAGCCGCGGCGGGAGGCGTTACAACCGTTATTGACATGCCGTGCACGTCGCTTCCTCCCGTGACCAATGGAAAAAACTTTGATGAGAAATTCGCAGCAATTAAAAATGAATCGGTAATAGATTTTGGACTCTACGGCGGCGTTTGCGCGAACAATTTTGAAAAGTTTGCACAAGCAATGGAAGAACTTGCCGCAAAGAAAGTAAGGGGATTTAAAACTTATTTCGTTTCCGGGATGAAAACTTTTCCGCAAGTCTCGCTTTCACAATTTGAAGCAATTTTACTAAAGGCAAAAGAATTAAATCTTCCGGTGTTGCTTCACGCAGAAGACAGTAAAATTGTTTCTGAAATGACAAAGAAATATGAAAACGCGAATGATGATTATTTACGTTACTGTAATTCTCGTCCCGCACAAGCGGAAGTAACCGCAGTTGCCAACGCAATTGAAATTGCTAAGCGTGTCGAAGGAAATTTGCATGTTGTTCATGTTGCTTCATCGGAAGCGGCTGAGCTTCTTAATCAAGTTGGTAAAGAATATTTTGTAACGTATGAAACGTGTCCCCATTATTTATTTTTTACGGAAGAAGATTTCATATCAAAAGGTTCATCGTTAAAGACCGCACCGGTGGTAAAATCAAAAAAAGATCAATCTGAATTGTGGAAATATTTAGAAGGGGGGAATTGTAGTTTTGTCGCATCAGACCACGCTCCCGCTCCATTGAATGAAAAACAAACGGGTTCATTCTGGAAAGATTATGGCGGTATTCCCGGAGCACAAACACTAATTCCCGTTGTGTTTTCCGAAGGGTATAAGAAGAAAAAACTTAGTTTGAAAAGATTTACCGAAGTTGTTTCCACCAACGCCGCAAAGCGGTACAATCTCTATCCGCAAAAAGGAAGTTTGCGAGTGGGAAGTGACGCCGACTTCGCGATCATCAATTCCAATATTTCATGGAAATTTGAAACAAAACAATTGCTATCGAAAGGGGAAACATCCCCATTCGATAACGAACTGCTTACCGGAAAAGTTGTCCTTACAATTTTACGCGGAAAAATTGTTTACAGCGACTCCGCCGGAATAACGGGTGAAAAGGGATACGGGAAATTTTTAGAGTGACCGAATGAATGGGGAATAATTGAATTGCATGGGGAAATATTTCTGCCGCAGATTAATAACTCGCCGGTTAAGCAAATTTAGAATTAAGAAATTTTGACTTGACACCGATTTTTTGAAAGAGTAATTTTGCAAATACAAACCGGAGGATTTGAGTTGGACGGTTCAACGAAGCTAAAATTATTTAAATATAGGAACTCTGAAATGGATTTCATCCATTCGGGGATAGCTACAACCATCTATTACCGCAACAACACTGAAAAAAATTATACCCCCCTTGAAAAAAGTAATTCATCCCAAAGGAAAAATTGTTTTACCCATAACACGAACGAATACTCCGCGAAAAGGAATAGCCCGGAGAGGGAAACGACTGACCCGGAGGCGAAATTAAATGATGCAACCAAAGAAATAAATGACACGGATGAAGTTATAAATGATTCAACCTCCCATACAAATGATCTAGCCGTTGCTATAAGTAATCCGAGCGTTAAAGCGAATGATTCGGACGCCGGTATAAATGATTCCGACATTATTACAAATGATTCAAACGCCGGGACAAATCATTCGGGCGACGTTATAGATGATTCAGACGTGAAAATAAATGATTCGAACGGAGAGAGAAATGACCCGGACGGAGTTACAAATGACTCAGACGGGAGAGGAAATGACGATTTTAAGCTGAAAACGAGGTTTTTAGCGTAAGAACCGGGTTGAATGGTTGGAATTTGAATAGCCACGACTTTTAAGTCGTGGTAAGGAATTGGCGCCGGACTCATGGCTTTAGCCAAAAACGAGCCTTTAGTTTGGCTAAAGCCGATAGGAATTTTGTTTATTTAGCCCACGTCCTAAAGGACGTGGCAAGTCAAGCTTTTTAGTCCGCGTTCTAAAGGACGCGGTAAGTTAATTTTATTTTTTGTGAATAAGAGAGGAGAGAGATAGTTAAAATCTGCCCATGCAGAGTGCGCAAAGCGGTATGAATATTTTCATGAATTTGAATATCGAACATCGAACAAGGAATAACGAATGATGAAGTTTTGCCTTTCGATATTTTACTTGGTTCCCGTTTACCATGTTAGGATTTTAAGACGAGTAACATGAGAAAAAAATTTAACTACGACAGGGCGCGCGATTTTGCCCTAAATAAATAACTTAATTTCATCATTATATAAAGGATCGTTTTATGGCTAGTACTATTGACTATCTTTTACAAGATAGTGGAGCAATGTTATTGGCGGTTAGTACCAACAGACCGAAATTAACAGAAAAGGGGTTTACGGAGGAGGCGTACACCGCGCTGGTTGGAGCGCACGACGAATTAAAAGCGACGGAGCTTGCACAGCAAAAAGCGGTGAAGTTTGCCGAGGATAAAACCGCGGAACAGAACGAGACGGTGGACAGAATTACCGACTTGTTAAGAAGTGTGAGGAACGCGGCGAAGAGCGCGTACGAAGAAGATGCCCGTTCGCTGGCGCTGTTCAAGATAGGGGAAAAGATTCCCGGCAGTGTGAAAAAGTTACGCACAACATGCGAATATATGTTTAGCATTGTCGATGAGAGAAAAGCCGATTTACTGAAGAGCGGTTTGGTGCAGGCAGATGTTGACGCTCTAAGTACCGCTTCCGATGATCTGGCGGCGGCAGACGCGGCACAGGAAGGGGCGAAGAAAACACAGGCGGTGGCAACCTTAACGCGGGACGCAGCGGCAAAACAATTAAAGACGAAGTTGACGAAACTTCGGAATTTTGTAAAAGCGGCGTTCGCAAAGAATCCGGAGATTGCCCTCCAGTTTAATCCGATTCCCAAGGGACACGGAGGAAAAGGAAAACCGGGAGATGATGAGGAAGAAACACCACCGCCGGATGAACCGACTCCATCGGCACAATAAGAAGAAGTTAAAAAGCTATAGTTAATATAGGACGGGCGGGGGCTCGTCCTATTTATTTTGAACCCGCATCTTCCATAAAAGAATTTATTAAGGTTATAAGAATAATTACTAAGTTTGACATAATATTTTTAATAAATAGGTATTGGATATGGACTTATTCAGAGAAGATAATAAAGTGTTATTCTTTAGCTTATATAATTCATCAAATGAAGATGAAGTTGAAAAAGTAATAAATGCATATCCTGAAATTTTTAAACAAGAAAATTGGCATCCATATGGAGAGAATGAAAGTTTCTTTGGTGTAATCGAAAATCAACAAGCCTCCCCTATCCCCGCTCTTGTAGAAAAAATCACCAATTCAATTGACGCGATTCTTACTAAAAAATGTTTGGAAGCCGGAATAAATCCAACGTCAGATAAAGCCCCGCATAGTATGGAGGAAGCCACCCGGATATTTTTCCCGGATCATAAGAAGTGGGACTTAACTACCTTCAGAAAAATTCAATCAGAAAGCATACAAATAATTGCTGATGGACCAAGAATGGATACATCATTGATTATTTATGATGATGGAGAAGGACAGAAACCGGAAGATTTTGAAAAGACTTTTCTTTCTTTGTTAAGAGGGAATAAAAATGAAATAAAATTTGTACAGGGAAAATATAATATGGGTGGCAGCGGAGCTGTCGTATTCTGTGGAAAGAAACGATATCATTTAATAGCTTCTAAAAGATATGACGGAACCGGCGAATTTGGTTTTACGTTAATTCGTCAACATCCGTTTACAAAAGAGGAAGAAGAAAGAAAAAAGAATACATGGTATGAGTATTTTACTATTAATAATAAAATTCCATCGTTTCCAATTGATGAATTAGAACTTGGTTTACACAATAGAAAATTTAAAACCGGGACTATATTAAAACTCTATTCTTATGAACTACCAGCAGGATCAAGGTCTGTAATCTCTCGCGATCTTAATCAAAGTATAAACGAATATTTGTTTGAGCCTGCACTTCCCTTATACACAATAGATAAAAAAGAGAGGTATCCTGATGACAGAAACCTTGAAAGAGATTTATATGGATTAAAGCGAAGATTGGAAGAAGAAAAAGGAAAATATGTCGAAGATTATTTTCTTGAATCTTCAGACGATAAAGAAATTGGGAAGCTAAAAATAACTTGTTACGTTTTTAAAACTAAGATGGATGGAAAAACAGCTAAAGAAAGCCGCGAATCTATTGGACGAGAATTTTTCAAAAATAATATGTCTGTTTTGTTTGCTGTTAACGGTCAAGTACATGGCCATTTTACATCCGAGTTTATAACACGAACATTAAAGATGCAGCTGATAAAAGATTATTTACTCATTCATGTTGATTGTACCGGGCTCAATTATAATTTTAGAAAAGAATTGTTTATGGCTTCACGCGATAGGCTAAAGAATGGTGAAGAAACTGCAAAATTGCGAGAACTTGTAGCCAAGGTTTTATTAAAAAGTAAACTGAACGATATTTATAAAAGACGCAGAGATACAATCTCTTTTTCTGGTGAGGATAAAAATGAATTGTTAAAATCTTTTACTAAGAATCTTCCCTTAAAAAGCGATCTATTAAAGTTGTTGAGCAAAACATTTAAGCTTGAAGAAACCGATAAGAAGCAAGACAAAGAGAAGAAAAAAGAAAAGACTGAAAAAGAGCATGTTGAAGAATTTAAACCAAAAAGATTTCCAACTTATTTTAAGCTGGGTAAAGATAGTGCCACTGATAAACCATTAATTAAAATTCCTTTGGGCAGTGAAAAGACATTAAAATTTAGTTCTGATGTTGAGAATGAATATTTTGTTAGGGTTGAAGAACCGGGCGATGTAAAAGTTGGTTTATTAAATAATAAAAAAAATGAGTCGGAAGGCGGAGATAAACCGGGAGAACCTAAAAGAGTTGAAGATTTATTTTATGTCCACAAAAGTAATCCTCAAGATGGAACAATTAAAATAGTATTAGCGCCAAATGAAGATGTAGACATTGGAGAGACCGTTGAAATAAAAGCCACATTAACAAATCCCGGTGGCGATTTTGACCAGATATTTTTAGTTAAAATAGTAGACCCGGAGGGATCAAAGGAAAAAGTAAAAAAGAAAGAAGATGAGGAAGAAAGCAAAATTGGACTCCCTGATTTAATTCTTGTTTACAAAGAAAAGAAAGAGGGAGAAGAACGAGTCACATGGGATGATTTGGAATCGCAAGGAATAAGCATGGGTTTTGAAACAATAGTACACCCATTTGCAGAAGGAGAAGTCTTACAAAAAATCTATGTTAATATGGATTCAAAAGTTTTGAAGGACTACAAGTCTTCCTTAAAATCTGAAGAGCAATTTGAAATTGCTGAAAAGAAATTTTACTCCTCTGTTTATTTTCACACATTGTTTTTATTTACAATAAGTAAAAACAAAAAATGGTTGATGAAAAAAGTTGAAAACGAACAAGAAGTTGACAAAGATTTGGTTGAATATGTTAAAGATGTTTTTGAAAGTTATTATGCGCAGTTTTTACTTAATTTTGGAATGAGTGAGTTGGTGCAAAGTTTGGAAGGATAACTAAATATGGTAGACTTTATTTGTTATGCAGCTATCTTTTTAACAATATTTGTGAATTCTCGCTCGAGCAATTTTATATCTGGACGTTTATTTTTGGAATGATTAATCATCCACATTAACATTGCAAAGATACTATCATTTCCCAATAAAAAATCCTTTCTTTGTATTTTTCCAATTGGGACGTTACCCTGGAAGATAAACCAAAACAAGTTGCCAAGTTGGAAAACGTCTGAGTAATTGTCTATATCACAATCAAATTCATATTCCATGCTTTTCTGAAATGTAAGAAATTTATTCATCGTTTCCGGGGAAACCCAGCCTCTCGGACCGACAAATTCGTTAGGATTATCGATTGAGTTGTCTTCATGTCTATATGCTATTAAACCGAGATCCCCAATTTTCCAAACGTTTCCAATAAAAAAGAAATTATCAGGTTTTATATCTCTATGATAAATACCTAATTCATGTAATTCAACTATTGAATTTAATACCTGCCTGCACAAAGATATTTTATCGTCGATGGTTAATATGTTATTACAAATATGTTCTTTTAAATCGGTGTCCCCCTTTTCCATAACATAATAACGAAATTCTTTTTGTGCAATTAATATTGTATCATCAAAATAATATTCAATAATAAAATTTTTAGATTTAGTCATTTTAAGTGATTCAATTTCCCTTTCGAATCTTTTTAGCCTATTTATATCTTTTGGCCTTGTAGAAGCGAGCGGTGCCCTACATATTTTTATTATTCTATCTCCTATTACTCTACTTGGGTCAAATAATGTAAAAACGTTTGAGTTTCCCCCTTTATTTCCTCTAAACGTATTAGATAAATATGTTAATCTAAAATCAAAGCCTTTATAGGTAATATAATTTTTTGTTCGGTCTCTTGATAAAATAATATTATCACCAATAAGTTCCATAATATATTAAAATACTTTTGGTTCTTTAGTTGCAGACTGAATTGATTCGCCAGATATTGTGTAATATTCACCAATATTTATCATGGCATCTTTTGGCAAATTATAATAGTTTAGAACATCTCTTTGTGTATTATTAATTTCATGAGTATTGTTCAAGAATAAATCATCATAAAATTTTAATCTCTGCTCCCTTGCATTTTTTGAATTCGATTGACTTACACAATTCAAAGCATATTCATAGAATGCAGTGCATTCTTCATTAGATGGTTTTATATCCTCATCAATTAATACTAAAACTTTATAAAAGTAGGTTATCATGTCATTTGGCAGATCTTTATTAAGATGGAGAAATCCAAACAATGTATAGAAATCATTCTTTTGTTTATATCTAGTTTCACTAACTGCATAGATTTTATTAAGAGTTACTAAAATCTCTAGCACAGAAACAAATTCATTTAATAATTGTTCATATTCAGAAGAAGAAACATCTTTTTCAAACATTCGATCCACAGCATCCTTCTTATCCGTGATACCATTTTTAATCAAACTTACCAATTCAGATGTAAAATCAATATCATTCATTCTCACTAATGATTTTTCTGTAAAAAGCTCTAATGAAATAAATTTATCATTAGAGGCTAAAGTCTCGATTAAATTAAGAAAACGGGTATTATAAAATTCAGCTTTTTTTAGTTCGGGTCGGTTTAATTTCATCCCTGTAGAATTAACTCTAGTATAGAAATCTTCAATTACTTCCGAATTATCTGTCTTTTTTAGAATTACTAATACCAATTTAAAATCCAAAAACATTGGGAATTTATTCTTATCATAAAAATCTTTCTTTTCATAAGGGAATAACCCCTTATAAAAATTAATAATCGTCCTTATTCGCTGCTGTCCATCAACAACTTCATACACGCCATTGTCACTTTCTAAGAAAAAAAAGTTGGGTAACGACAAACCTTTTATGATAGAATCAATAAGCAATTTTTTTGAAGACATTGGCCAGATTTCTTTTCTTTGGTATGGAGGGTCCAAGAAAAGCTTTTCATCTTCAAACAAACTGATTAGCTCTTTAATTGAAATTTCTTTAGTAATGAATTTCATAATAATATTCTATTATTTAAATAAAACAGGCAGCGCACCCTTCACCTTCAGCCTCTTGTAGAATGTCTACAAGATATGGAGACTTAAGGTTAGAGTTTTTTGCTGCTTTTTTTAATTGATCTTCTTTTATTTGTTTAATTCTTTCGGGTTTAATAATATCTTCAAGACGTTCGTCCTGCATCCATGTATAACCTTCTTTTTCATATTCAATCGCTTTTTCAAACAAGTTTCTATGGGTTTCGTACAACCAAATCCATTCTATTTTCTGTTGAAAAAAGCAAAAGAAACACCCGGATCGGCTCCGTGAGTAATACCCCTTTTTGCCGTCAACTTCAAACTCAATTTTGTTATAATATTCGGGTACTCCAACACCACTTTCCTCAAGTATTTTGAAAATATCACTTCTTACAAGTACATCTTCATTCTCAAGTAACGGATAATCTTCTAAATGTGAAATCGGGTACTCTGTAGTTTTCAGAAATTCAAAAACTATTTTATTAAATCCGGCAATACTAATAGTTAAGAGATCGGCTAGTTTCCGCAACTGATCATACTGAAATGAGAGCGGTTCTTTGATGACTCTAATAAGTCCATCTTTCTGTCGGCTTGGAAGTACTGTTAGGCAAATATCCTCTAATAAAGAGATGTTTTTGTTCGTGAGTGTTCTCGTTATAATTTCTTCACTCCAAATATTTTTACGGAATGGAAAGATGGATTGAATATTTTCTTTATGAGAAACATATCCTTCCCTATCTTCATCTCCCCTTATTCCAACATAAGATAAAGTTGGCGCACTGCCTACAAAACTTTCAAATGGTTCTAATTTCATTTTCCTAGTACACCATCGCGCATTGGATGAAGGGAGGTACCCGCCATATAATTTTAAGAAGTGATCGAATTGAGCTTCATGCGTTGCAGTAGCAGCCTTTAAAGTCTTTATTTTCTTACCTAAATAGCTCTCCAAATTATTAATAAGTGTGTAAGTTTCATCAAGTTCTTTATCAGTCTCGCAGTAATAATAGTCGATAGCTAATTGAGGATATTTGTTCTTGAGATAAATAGCCAAAGCAGCGCTGTCTTTACCGCCAGATATTCCTAATACATGCTTTACTTCAATCATTTTCGATTTGTTCTTTTAATAATTTTATTAAAACCGATTGATTAACTGATTTATCATCGAGTAACTGTTTTCTAATGCCATCTTCTAAATTTTTAGCTTGCTTTATTTTTTGTTTTGGTAATCTTATAACCACTTTTTGTGGTGATTCAGCTAACGATGTAATTTCTAATCTAACAGCATCTTCTGTCTCTTTATCTACTCCTAACTTACTAAAATCGCATAAGTTATCAAACTCCTTTAGAATATTGGCCAGCTTTTCATAAACGAGTTCTTCTTCGTCATCGTTTAATTGTTCCAGGTTTTTATCAATGAGTGATTGAACAATTGAATTAAGCCAGGATGTTCGCTCATCTAATGGAGAGATGAGTCTTTGATAAAATGTTTTTTGATATGGTAGGAATAAGTATTGCTTTATTGAGGAATACCTGTTTATCAAAATGCTCTTGTATTCAACAAAGCTAAGGTTATTGTTTCCAATGATTTCTAATAAACGTGCTTCTATCCTATTAATTAACTCTTCATGACAAGTTCTAATTTCCCGAATATTATTCTGAAGTTGAATTACAAAATCTTCCAAGTATTTGTCAGAATTATAAAGTTTGTTAGAAGTATATCCAAGAGCGCTCGGAAAATCTTCGAAGAAAGTTTTTTCTAACTCTTTTGCATTGGCTATCGTGTTTCTTAATGCAATTGCTGTTTTTGAAAGCCTGTCGGTTCTTTTTGTATATTCAGGAAGACCTCTATAAAACGTTAAGAAAGGACGGATAGTATCCACAAAACTTTGATTTGTTATCTTTGTCTCTGAGCCCTTATTAATGAAAAACCTGTACTTGTTAAACAAATCAAATTTTACACCTTGTATATCAAATGCCTTTATAGAATAATGCTGGGGGTACTTGATTAAAAGATCGAATAAGTCTCCGTTTAGAAATGGTATAAATGTCTCTTTGTCAAATAACGCGTAATCATCTCTCTTGATAAATAAAAACATCGGAAGCCAAAAATCTATAAAACCTTGTTTTAGTTTGAAAGGTTTACTGTCCAATAATTCGACCAATTCGATTAGGCTTTTCTTGTTTGATTTTGAAGACTCAATGAAGTTTTCACAGTACTGCCATAGTTTTTTAAAAGAACTTTCGGAAGGTTCAGTCAAAACATATTCATCTCCGACTTGTTTATGCATACCGGTATGTTTTAACAAACTGAGGTAAATTGTTTTTTCCGGAGGGAAATTTTCTTTTGGGAAACCTAAATCTTCTTGGCTCCATTTTTCTAGCAAAGCAGATAACAAATTTTTTCTTGCAACAGTAATAGAGCCGGGAAGTTTCTCCCTATTAAGCAACTCATTGGAAAATATTGGCGTATCAGAATATATTTCATCACATATTTCAGAAAGTAATTTACTAAAATCTCTCTGGCTTTCGACTTTACGTATCTTACCATTAAAAATCCAAGTTATCTTAGATTCTTTTTTGTATAATGAGTCTATAACCAATTCATTAAGTTTAGTTATCTCGTTCTCTTTAATACTTTTTAATTCTCTTTGAGCTACACGGTCATCGATGGTCTTTGTGATTACATAATTAATTTTTTCAATCTCTATAAGAGTTTCTCTTATCTTCTCCGTGTTGTTAAAAACTGCAAATAGGATTGCCTCTTTTATTTCTCCCGATACTTTTCTTATTTCCTCAATTTTAGGTTTATCGGCGAAAATGAGGTTGATATAACCATCTATTTCGCCTTTAGGTATTCTTCTTAGTGGATTTTCCGATAAATCAAATTCGTAAAACCTTGGAGTTCCCTTTTTCAAGAATGTTGCTTTAGCTAATGCATGGGGGAAGTTAAAATATTTCTTCAGCTCCATCGCAATATTAAAATTCGTAGGTGTATGATTACTAGCGTCTATTAGAGCGAGGTCAATGTCTAGATCAGTTCCTTCAAATAAAATATAACTATCTGAGAACTCCCGATATCTAATTATTTTTTTTTGTCTTAAACCTTGTATTAACTGATTTGTGTTTTCAATACCAACCGTCCAATTACAGTAATTAGCTAAAAAATCCCCATTGACTTTCGCCCCTTCTTTAGAAAAGATATTTAATAAACCAATGGTCTTTATTATTTTTGAAAAAGTTTGAAAATCATTCTCAAAAACTATTTCAGATCTATCAAGAGCATTTCGGATGAAGGACCATTTTAAGTAATCCGGGTTATACTTTGACAATAAGAAAGAGTAAAAATTATTTACCAGATAATCATAAATATGACTCAAATTAAAATAGGGGTCTATTGTTTGTTTATTTTGATGTCTTTTTAAAGATTCTAGAAATGTAAATAAAGACCTTTCATTCTGACCATATCTCTGTAATGCAATTGTTAAGATTGCTGCCGATAATGCATCCAAAGGGAAAAGATTCTTTGCCAGTTCTTCTGTTAAATGGTTTTTTAATGGATACACTTTTGAATTCTCGATAACCCTAAACAGTCTATGAAAAGTCTTATCATTTTTTTCAACTTTTACTGAATCATAAATCCCTTGTTTAGAGAGTTTATTTGCCGCAAGATATAACAGTTGCTCGACAGGTTCGTTGAAAACAATTTCTTTTAGTCTTCCTTTAACTTTAGCCCATTCATGCCTTTTTTTATCCTGAATCTGGTTGCCGTATGTATCAATATTTTGATGAAGTGTTGTAATCAGTATAATGTTTTTATTTAAGTCATTAACATATTCAGTTAACTTCTGGAGTAGATACAATTCTTTTTCGGGTTGATTTTGCGACGCATATTCTAACGATTTCCCAAACTCGTCAATAACTATTAAAAGTCCTTTTTTAGTCGAGGAGATTTTGTGGTAGTATTTATCAAGCGCCTCGATAACATCTTTTTCGGCTCTTGCATTAATACTCTCTTTAATAGAAACTTCTAAGGACCTGAAATCTCCAACAATGTTAATTGTCTCATATTTAGTTTTTCCATTAAATATAATGGGGGTCTTAAAAACTTTTTTGCTGCCGCTAAGTTGTGATTCAAGAGCCAATAAAAACGCACTCTTACCTGTGCCAAATGAACCAACAATATAGAATGATTTGAAACCGGAAGTTATACTCTCATTCAATTGTTGGAGGACTTTTTCAGCATTGGGCGTAGTTATATAATCAAAATCTCTGCCTTGATCTCTAATAATATTAATCGAAGGGGAAAAACTATTTTTCATAATATCTCTTTAATATATCCCACTTGTCCATTCTATTCTTAAACTGTAATTCTCTAATCCCGGCGTCATCACTGAAAGTGATATCTTTATATTTATTTGTCATCTCCGCGATCTTTTCTAACAAACCGTTGGGACTTATTGCAAATATATTTCCCGGACTATTGTATCCAATCAACAATTCTTCAAAGGAAATTGACTGAGTATAATTTTCATTATTTAAGATAGAATAGAGAATAACCTCAATCGGCAATTCATCTCTATCCTTATTTAAAATTCTGTACCAGTCTATCTCATCTGTGTCAAATTTTTTAATTATTTCAATTATATTTAAATCAATAAACAAACCGGTATAAATATCTTCTAAATTTTTCGTTGATTTAATTGGTTTTATATATGTCCTAAGAAAGACGGCAATATCCCTTTTAATAGTATTATCATTAAAGGTTGTATTCGTTTCTTCACATTTCCATTTTAAGAAATTTGTCAATTGGGTCTTATTAAATTCTATTTGGTGTTTTCTAAACTCGTTAAAAAATATTGAGTAAATAGAGGCAAGGTTTTCAACAACCAAATGGTAATGCAATAACCAGAGCGATGCATTATCTTCAAGATAGGGATCAACACCTTCCTCCCCCATAATAAAATCAGCCAATTCGGAAAATCTATTTTCTTTCGCTGCTAAGCCAAAGGAATTCATCCAATAACTAATAGACGATACCATATTTTTCCCCACCCCTAAATCAACAACAGCAGAAGGCTCTGAAAATTTATGATCAGATGAGATAAATTCATAACCCTTTTTTAACCATAGAGAACGGCAATGAAAGGACTCATGTCCGGAGAAATTTAATTTATGCTGCATTTATAGTTTTTAATAATTGATTGATTTATGAGAATAATTTGATTTTATAAAACTATCGATTTGACCAATAGCTTTAATAATTTCATCTTCACTATTATATTTACTCAAACTAAAACGAATCGAAGAAAAGGTATCCTTATCACTAAGTCCCAAAGCTTTCAATACATGTGAAGGTTTATCAGAGCCTGATGAACAAGCTGAACTGTTTGAAGCAATGATTCCAAGGCTTCCATTAATGATTGGTTCTATTTCAATGTCCTTAAAGGTTAAGTTAGATACATTATAAGTTCTTCTGTCCACTTTACCATTAACTCCAACCCAATTATATTTTATCAATCCATCTTCAAGAGTATCACGAAGGTTTTTAATTTTCATTTCGTTTATTTCCATCTCAGAACAAGCTAATTCTGCTGCCAATCCAAAACCTACGATCGCCGGTACATTTGAAGTTCCACCACGAAAGTTATTTTCTTGCCCACCACCCCAAAGTAGTGGCTCCAGCTTACTCATTCTGTTTTCATTAATGTAAATCCCACCAATACCTTTAGGCCCATGAATTTTATGCCCTGAAAAACACATAAAATCTACATGACAAGTTTTTATGTCTATAGGAATTTTCCCAAATCCTTGAGTTGCGTCGGTAAAAAATAACACATTCTTTTCCTTAAGCAATTCAGAAATTTCTCCTATGTTTTGTATTACCCCAATTTCATTATTAACTAACATTACTGAAACTAAAACAGTTGATTCTCTCAGACTTGATCTAAGTTCGTTTATATTAACCAATCCGTCCTTGTCAACATTCAAGTAAGTTATGTCAACACCTTTTTTTTCAAGATATCTACATACTTCAATCACAGCGCTATGTTCAGTTTTTACAGTAATTATATGTTTCTGCCTATTCTGGTTAGTTTCAATGACACCTTTAAATATTGTATTTATGGCTTCTGTTGACCCGGATGTAAAATAGATATCATCTTTATTAGCATTTATTACATCCCCGATTCTTTTTCTTGCTAATTCGACACTTTTTTTCGCATTTATTCCTTCAACATGTCGGCTTGAAGCGTTGGCATAATTATCAACAAAAAATGGAATCATTTCGTTTAAAACACGATCATCTAATCTTGTTGTAGAATTATTATCTAAATAAATCATAATGCTTAAATTATAGGATAAAAAGAAAAATCGACCTTTACTAGGCTTCAAAGATAGGGGTTAAAAACGAAAAGATGAAGTTTTTTAAATTAAAACCCATCATTAAATACATTAAAATTTCAAATCGACCAAGTTGATATCAATAAAGTTTTTTATAATGGCGCCTTTTGCTTACCCCGTCTCTTTTTGGAATTATTTTTGACAAATAAACCAGAATAAATACAAAAAAGGCTGAGCAAAAACTCAGCCTTTTTCATTTCAATTAAATAAGAAGATTAGTAGCGGTAATAGTCGGGTTTGTAAGGTCCTTCAACCTTTACGCCGATATATTTTGCTTGTTCTTCGGTAAGTGTATCAAGTACAACACCGATTTTTGCAAGGTGTAATCTTGCAACCATTTCATCCAAATGTTTCGGTAAAGTATAAACTTTGTTCTCGTAGTTTTCGGAATGATTCCAAAGTTCTAGTTGAGCCAATGTTTGGTTGGTGAATGAGTTTGACATTACGTAAGAAGGATGTCCCGTTGCACAGCCGAGATTTACCAATCGACCTTCGGCTAAAACAATAATATCTTTACCATCAATCGTGTATTTATCAACTTGCGGTTTAATAGTGATTTTAGTGTTGCCGTAATTTTTGTTTAACCACGCCATATCAATTTCGGTATCAAAATGTCCGATGTTACAAACAACGGTTTTATCTTTCATCAGTTTGAAATGTTCTCCGGTAACAATTTTCATGTTTCCTGTGGTCGTAACAACAATGTCGGCTTCCTTAACCGCATCAACCATCTTCTTAACTTCATATCCTTCCATTGCGGCTTGAAGCGCACAGATAGGATCAACTTCCGTAACGATAACTCGGACGTGCGCGTTCTTTAATGATTCAGCCGATCCTTTACCAACATCACCGTAACCGGCAACAACAGCAATTTTACCGGCAAGCATAAGATCCGTAGCGCGGCGGATAGCATCAACTAAAGATTCACGGCATCCATATTTATTATCGAATTTAGATTTTGTAACCGAATCGTTTACGTTAATTGCTGGGATTGGGAGCGTTCCATTTACCACGCGTTCGTAAAGTCTGTGGACACCGGTAGTAGTTTCTTCGCTTAATCCTTTAATTCCTTTTGTCATTTCAGGATATTTATCAAGCACCATGTTTGTAAGATCGCCGCCGTCATCAAGAATTAAATTTAGCGGTTGTCCATCTTTGAAATGAAGTGTTTGCTCAATGCACCAATCGAATTCTTCAGCGTTCATTCCTTTCCAAGCGTAAACCGGAATTCCGGCAGCGGCAATTGCGGCTGCGGCGTGGTCTTGTGTTGAAAAAATATTACACGACGACCATTGAACTTCAGCTCCAAGTTCAATTAACGTTTCGATTAACACGGCAGTTTGGATTGTCATGTGAAGACAACCGGCAATGCGCGCGCCTTTAAGCGGTTTTGTATTTCTATATTGTTCGCGGAGAGACATTAAGCCGGGCATTTCCGCTTCGGCTAATTCAATCTCTTTGCGTCCCCATTCGGCAAGAGAAATATCTTTTACTTTATAGGGAAGTTTTTTCGTTTCTACGTTGTTACTCATTTTTATCCTTTGTTAATTTGAAACTTGTCATTAGTCAGTGGTCATCGGTCAATAAAAAATGACTACTGACCATTGACATTTAAACAATTACTTTTTTATATATTCTTTAAACAGCGGAACCAAATTCAATTGTTCCCAGGTGAAGAGGTCAACAGTTCTTTCAATAAATTTTGGTTTTCCTTTTTCTTCTCCTACAATAACTTTTATTTTAGCATTCTTTTGATATTTTCTTCCAAAGTGTCCGTAGGAAGAAGTCGCGATGTAAATAGGGTTGCGGAGTTTTAATCTATCGATAATCGCTTTTGGGGTCATCGGAACAATTTTATGGATCATTTTAGAAAGTTCAGTATCGTGAAGAACACCGGTTCCATAAGTATTTACAAAAATTGACATCGGCTCGGCAACACCAATTGCATAAGAAACCTGAACCAAACATTCTTTAGCTAACTTTGCAGCCACTAAATTTTTTGCGATATGTCTTGCGGCATACGCAGCGCTTCTATCAACTTTGGAAGGGTCTTTACCGGAGAATGCACCGCCGCCGTGAGCGCCCCATCCGCCGTAGGTATCAACAATAATTTTTCTACCGGTTAAACCGCTGTCTCCATGTGGTCCGCCGATAACGAATTTTCCGGTCGGGTTAATATAATATTTTGTTTTTTTGTCAAGATACTTAGCCGGGATTACACTTGGAATAACGTGCTTTTTCATGTCTGCTTCAATTTTCTTTTGATCAACATTATCATCATGTTGAGTAGAAATTACAACGGCATCAACACGCAAAGGCTTACGGGTAACTTCATCATACTCAATGGTTACTTGAGATTTTGCGTCGGGACGAAGATAAGGCATTAACTTCGGTTGTTTTTTACGGATGTCCGCCAATCGTTTTACAAGCTTGTGCGAATACTCTAACGTTAACGGCATATAATCTGCAGATTGATCACACGCGTATCCGAACATCATTCCTTGATCTCCGGCGCCTTGTTCTTTATGTAATCCTTTTCCTTCGTCAACACCTTGAGCAATGTCGGGGGACTGTGAGTGAATTGCATTTAATACGCCGCAGGAATCATACGAGAACATATACTCGCCTTTGGTGTAACCAATATTTTTTACTGTATTACGAACTACGGCTTGAATATCCACATAAGCGCTGGTAGTAACTTCACCGGCTACGACGACAAGTCCTGTTGTAACTAACGTTTCGCATGCTACACGGGCTTTAGGGTCTTGTACAAAAATGGCGTCTAATACGCCGTCGGAAATGGCATCACAGACTTTATCCGGATGACCTTCAGAAACTGATTCTGATGTGAAGAAGAATGACATAATTACTTATCCTTATTTATTTTCGTTTTTAGTTTATTAATAAAAATCTAATTCGGTTGAATCGCCGGTATTTAATCTTTTAAAACTCCCATTGATTAAAGAGTGCCTTCCGACGATAGAGTTTTCCAGTAGTGATTTGCTCACTTCTGCTTGAGCGCCAACGATTGAATTTTTTATAATTGATTCGCTGATCTTTACATTTTCTCCAATGGTTGCAAACGGTCCGATTACAGAATTTTCAATTATTGCTGTTTCCGCAATAAATACCGGCTGATTGATAATCACCGTTGGGATTGAAACATCCGAACTCTTTTCTTTTAGAAGAAATTGATTTGTCGAAAGAAGGGTTTCCGGTTTTCCGCAATCGTACCAGCCGTCAACAGCAAACGTTGTAAACTTTTCACCTGCATCAATCATCATTTGTAACGCATCGGTAAGTTGAAGTTCTCCATTTGTTCGGATGTCCTTTTCGACCAAGGTTGTCAAAGATTTCTTCAAAGCATTTGCATTGCTAATATAATATAATCCAACGAGTGCAAGATGGGAAATCAATGTCTTCGGTTTTTCTATCAACCTTTCTATGTAGCCGTTCGTCATTAATGCAACGCCAAAGCGGCTTGGATCTTCAATATATTTTACACCAAGCGAGTTTTGTTTTGTTGTAAAAACATCTTTCAGATTCACATCAAAAATTGTATCGCCGAGAATAATGAAAAGTTCTTCATCATCGAACGTAGGAATGGCGGTGTAAATTGCGTGACCAAGACCTTCAAGTTCTGTTTGTTCAACAAAATCAGAGTGCATGTCGGGATAATTTTCGGCAATGTACTTAATAATAAGTTCGCCTAAGTGTCCGTAAATAAAGGTTGCTTTTGTAATTCCTTCGGCGAGGAGTTTATCAAGGATATGCCCCAGAATTGGCTTTCCTCCAACGTTCAGCAAAACTTTGGGAATGGTGTGCGTGTGCGGTTTTAAACGGCTGCCTAACCCGGCAACCGGAATAATTGCTCTCAATAATACTCTTTAATTATTTATTAAAATTTTGTGTATAAATTTAGAGAAGTATCGAACGAATAACAAATAACCAAATGTGATGAATCCGATTAGTTTTATAAACCTAAAAAACAGCTTTGACCTTTGCCTGAAATCCGATATTTTATCAGTGTAGATTTAATTCTATACAACAATATCTATCATTTAATAATCAGAGGTTAAAATGAAAAACCAAATCACTCAATCATCTTTCTTTCTGCTCTTCTTTTTTGCTCTTCTATTAAACAGCAATATGTTCGGGCAGGGAAAAATTATTAAAGCAAGCGAAGCTGATGCGTTGTTCGGTCCGGTTCTAAAATCAGAAAAAATTAATGTTCAACATCTAAAAATGATCATGAAGAATACTCCAGAACGTGTGATGTTCGGTTTTAAGAACGGGAGAGTTCACATTCTTGATAAAGGGAGAAAAGCGCAATTCCCCTCGGTAGCAGCAGTAGAGAACAGTGATGTATTTCATGTTTTCAGCACAGATGTTTTGGAACAACTTCTTAGTCTTGAAAAAGGAACAGAAGTAACAGTAGAAGAACGAGCGAATAGTATTTTATCAATAACGACGTCTTCAACAGGTGGAGATGTGTACACTCTTGAATTTGCTTATTTATGTCCTCCTAATTGCATTTAAGATTTTAATAATGACTAACCTTTCAAATACTATATTCTATCTATCCATTTTAATTTGGCTACTGCCGCCGTTTAGGCAATATAAAACTTTTTTCTTCTCTTACTTTTTGGTTTTAGGAATTGCCGATGTCCTTGTTTTTTTTACAACAAAATTTTTTGAAATGTCGTCTTATGATTTCTATGTAATCGTTTCATTTAGTCTGTTTATTGCTCTACAGGAAATCGAATATTTAAAAAAGAAGAAAATAATGTTTATCGGCTTAGGTCTTATTGTTATTTGTTTGAGCTTTTTTAGAATAGGGAACAATCCATATATCTCGTTTATCGCCGTTCTTCATTTAATGATCATATTAAGAATACTTTATCTCTTTGTTATGGTGGTTGCACAGAAGCATGCAATAAACTTTTTTTATCTTGTGTTAGCTTTTTATGAGTTTACTATTCTTTTAAAGTTCTTAAATTTTTTATTCGAATTAAAAGTTGAAGCTGAAACCTATTTTTATATTACTACATTTTTCGAACTAATTGTAGGAATTTTCTTTACAACGTTCAGAGAGGATAGCTCCAAACTTGTTTATAAGCTTAAATAATCCGGTAGTTCTTTCTTTTTTGCTGATGACGGTAATTTTATCCCTTACTTATATCTATTATAAGTATGTTATAATACCGATGAAGAAAAAACATTTTGAGGAAGAAGAAAATATCCGTCTTCAGCATGCAAAGCTTATGGCAATGTTTGCCGAGTTGGATCCATCTCCCGTTTTTCGTTTTGATTTAAGTGGTGACATCGTCTTGGCAAACAAAGCCGGACACAACCTACTCGCTTCCAAACCTTTATCCGGTGAAAAAATTTATACGCTTCTGCCGGAACTAACATCAATCAATCTTACCAAATGCATCAACGACGGGGAACAGTTACAGATTACTTCCTCTGTTGGAGAGACAACGTATCAATTCACCGTTTGCGGTCTTCCGCATTTTAAAATCGGACAAATCTACGGGCGGGATATCTCCGCTTTGGTGGCGGCTCGGATAAAACTCGAATCGGCGTTAAAGAAATCGGAGGAAGCAGAACAACTAAAGAGCTATTTTCTCAGCCAGCTTTCTCATGAAATTCGAACTCCGATGGTCGGCTTATCAGGATTTGGCGGATTCTTAAAAGAAAGCCTTTCCGATATCCTAACCGATGAACAGAAGGGATGGTTTCTTCATCTTGATAACGCTACAAAAAGATTAAATAGAACGATGGATCTCTTTATCAACATGGCTCAAGTGTTAACCGGTGGAGTGGCGGTCTATCCTGTGAACATTAATCCTAAAAAAGAAATTGAAACCATCTTGCGGAATTATGCACCTTTGATAGAAGAAAAAAAACTAATTTGTTCTTATGAAGATTTAACAGGTAATGCTGTTTTTAAAACGGATCAATACAGTTTCAATTTGGTCTTGCAAAATTTGATTGACAACGCTGTGAAATTCACGAAGAGTGGTTCGATAAAGATCACCACATATTTTAATGAAACAAAGTTCCGTATCGATGTCACCGATACCGGAATCGGAATCTCGTCTGAGTATCTAACAAAAATATTTACACCGTTTACTCAAGAAGTTATGGGATACAGCCGTCCTTACGAAGGAAACGGGTTGGGACTTGCATTGGCGAAAAGTCTTTTAGCTTTAAATAACGCCTGGATCGAAGTAAAAACTGAAAAGGGAAAAGGTTCAACTTTTTCTCTTATATTCAATTAAAGGAGGAGAACAGTGCAACAAAACCAAACCATCAGACCCAAAATCCTCGTCGTGGAAGACGACCTCACGAGTCAGGAGTTATTCAAACTTCTCTTTGGGAAAAATTATGACGTGAGTGTCTGTGATGAGGAAAATGCATTTGTGGCAATACTTGAGAGAACAAAAATCGATTTGGTTCTGATGGATATATCGTTACATGGAAAAAAGAGTGGAATTGATTTGATCCGTTATTTACGAGAGAACAACCTTCAGCACAAACACACGCCGGTTGTTTGTTACTCTGCACATGTTTTCAGTCAGGACAAAATTAACGCACTAACTGCCGGCGCTGATATTTTTTTACCGAAACCGGTCAGTAACGAAATTTTGGTTGAAACAATAGAATCAGCTTTACACGATGCCAATAAAGCAGAAGAACTCGATTGACAAAAAATAAATCAACCGAACAAAAATCTTTCCCAACAATTTTTTCTGCTAATAATTCTCATCGTAAATAAACGTCAAATAAACCCTCCTAAAAGATGTAGTTCCTTTTTCATCCCTTTGACTGATTGAACAATTCTAAATTCCTTCTTATCATATTATTGTAATAAAGTAACTATAACATTATGTGTTTTTCAATTACAAATTTGAAAGGAGTTATCAAGTGAATTCTCTTATAATTAAAGGTAACTGGAATGAATCCGTAGGGAAACTCAAACAACAATTTGTAAACTTAACTGATGCCGATTTACTTTTCGAGCAAATAAAATTAAAGCGATCAACTTGAGTAATCATAAGGAAAATATAAATGAAAATTATCTACGCTTTAGTTTTCTTTGTATTGTTTTCAACTTTAAATCCAGCGCAGTTTAAACCTGTATTTGATAAAAAGAAATTACTAAATCAAAACACATGGTTAAGTCGCCCGACATCAAATAATGAAATTAATCGTTATTCGGATTTAGTACTTAATTTTAAAAAAACATCATTCGCTGACAATGTTAATGCTTCTTTAACGGATACTATAATGCATAACAAATATGGTGATTTGTCGAATGATAATCCGTTTTATAACAAGAAATCTTCTTTAGAGGTGGTTGCTCTTAGAGTTACCTTGTCTAATATTACAACCTTTTTAATTGATAGATATCTCTTTAACTATGAGTTTTCAAGGGTAGGATTTAATTCATGGAAACATAACATACAAAAGGGATGGGAATGGGATCAAGACAGATTCGGTATGAATTATTTTTTTCATCCTTATTCAGGAGCAATGTTTTTTAATACTGCACGTGTAAACGGTTATTCTTTCTTTGAATCCTTGCCTTTTGCCTATTTAGGTAGTTTAGAGTGGGAGTATTTCGGAGAAAATACTCGCCCCTCGTATAACGATATCATCAATACTCCAATTACCGGCGCTTTCTTAGGAGAAATATTTTACCGGATGGGCTCCAATATTCTGGATGATCAAACAACCGGGGCAGATAGATTTTTCCGGGAAATGGCAGTCGCCATTATGACACCTACAAGGTTTTTTAACAGGCTTTTGCATGGAGAACTTACCAGGTCTACATCGGACGATATATATCAGAAAGAGCCGATAAACATAACAATGGCTGTTGGATATCATAAGATTAATAAAGGAACTCCAATCACACTTTCGATGAGCAGCCTTAATTTCAATTTTCATTTTGATTATGGAAACCCGTTTGAAAAAAGATCTCGAAAACCTTTTGATTTTTTCAAAATCCGAACTAATTTTAATTTCGGAGTGGGGAGAAAAATTATTGAAAATGCAACCGGAAATGGAATTTTATTTGGTAGTAATGTTCAAGTTGGTAATTTTGAAATGTTAACCGGATTATTTCAAAACATGGACTATTATGATAATAATACTTTCGAATTAGGAGCCATGGCTTTTGGACCCGGAGTAATTTCTAAACTGAAAATAAGCAAGAGTTCAAGTCTTAATACTAGTCTTCATATTGATTTAATGCCTTTCGGCGCACTTAGCAATAGACTTGGGCCCGATACCACACAGGTTAGAGATTATGATTATGCCGGCGGAGCGGAAACAAAGCTTGAAAGCGATTACAATTTTGGATGGGCAAGCATTGCCCTTACGGGTTATTTCTGGTGGTTTCATACCTTTGTTGGGGTTGCAGAAAACAGTTACATTGCATTAATTAAACCGAGCATTACTTTCAAACTTTATAACAATGTAAACATTGGATTTGAACATTTGATTCACTACACGGATAGATACCCGAAAGATTTTGCAAGTATACATTCTGTAAGAACCGAAGAGAAAATTTTCCTTCAAATATTTTTTGAAGAGTTCAAATTTAAAAGAAAATAAGATGATCTATTCTGAATTATTAACAACAGGAAAAAAACAATGTCCATACTACCGAAGAAATTATATTTATCACTTCTCTTAATCATCCTCTGTGAATCTTCTCTCTTCGGACAGCTAAAATATACTTTTTCTCAGTTCGGAAATGAAACCGTTAGCATCTTCAAGCAACCGGCTAAATGGGATGGAAACGATTATCTCAAATTTGGTTTGATAGGAGCCACATCATTTTTACTTATGCAAACTGCTGATGAACCTATTCGCAGCGCAGTTTTGAGGGATCATAATAGATATTACAAAAGTGTTCCAATTGAATTCGGCAGAATGTGGGGAGAACTATATGCACCTGTTGTATTCTTTAGCGGTTTCGCTATCCATTCATTAATAAAGGATGACATTGGAACCAGGAAAATTGCTTATGAGATCGGGCAGGCTTCGCTTTATGCCGGCGCACTGACTTATTTCTTCAAGGTAGCTTTTGGCAGAGCCCGGCCTTATACGAACGAAGGTCATTCTTCATTTCACCCGTTTTCTTTTAACGACGATTTTCATTCATCTCCCGGCGGGCATAATGCCGCTGCATTTACCATATCTACCGTTCTTTCAAGAAATGTTAAACAAACCTGGTTAAAAGTATTGGTTTACTTGCCGGCTGCGCTTACTTTTATCTCAAGAGTTTATCAAGATAAACACTGGACATCTGATGATTTTTCCGGTGCTGCGCTCGGTTACGTTGTTGCAACTTGGGTTGTTGATCTTCATGAAAATAACAAATCCCCGGTAGAAATGTCTTCGATATACCCTTTATCCATTAGGATTGCACTCTGAACTAATTCAAAAAAATATCCATGGGAAATGATATCAAGTGGTACAACGAAGATTCATATGGTGAATAAGACATGTACTAATTTATACTTCGGCAGCGTGACACGGTTGGATTGCAGAATGAATGGAAAGATGAGACTGAAAACGGTTGGATAGGCGGCAACCACCGGATGTAGTTCACTGTTATAGTTTGTCCCGTTTTTGGTGTTGCACTCAGTTGACTACTCTTTAAAAAAGGTAAAATCATGACAAAGAATTCAAATAATCGATTCGTTCTTTTTAATTTCATCATCATTTCATTTGCTATTATCGGTTTTGTGAAACCGATCTATCCTCAATCATCTGCAAGTGATTCTTCAATTCATCCTTACCATGTTAATTACTGGATAACGGGTGGCATCATAATCGGTGGACTGACGTTAGAAAAGATTGGAATAGGTTGGATATCGAACAAATCACCCATTTCAATTGGAGAATTACAGAATTTGACTAGAGATGATATTTCTCCAATTGATGAGTGGGCTTTGAAATTTGATCCATCGAAAATGAACTACTACAAAAAACTTTCAAGTCATTTGCTTACCGCTGTAGTCTTTGTTCCGTTTCTCACCATGCTGGATCACAATATTAGGCAAGACTGGCTGGACGTACTCCTGATGTATATGCAGACTCAAACTGTCACAAACAATTTTTACCTTTATAGCCCGTTTGGTGCAACTTTTCAAAATAGATTACGCCCCGTTGTTTATTACGATCAACTTGACTTAGGAGAGAGATCTGCCCCGAATAACCGGAATTCACTTTATAGCGGACATGTTGCAGCTACTACAGTTTCTACTTTTTTTGCCGCAAAAATATTTTGCGATTACCATCCGGAATTGGGATGGAATAAATATCTCATCTATGGAGCAGCGTCAATACCCCCTCTTGTCATGTCTTATTTTAGATTGAAAGCGCTCGCTCATTTCCCAACAGATCTATTAACCGGCTTTGGAGTAGGAGCTCTATGCGGTATATTAATCCCGGAATTTCATCGTTTACAGGACAAGAACATTTTATTGGGGATGTATTCTTCAGCCGAAGCAACGGGAATAGCTATAAAATGGCAGCCGGATTTTTTAAAATAGGTATACGTGGATCAAAGAATTTATTTACAAAGAAAATACATGCAGATTCCTTCTTTATTGAAGTAAAATCACTTACACAAATCCCAAAATCACATGCTTGAATCTTTTTTAATATTAAGAACATCAAACAATACAAAACAAAAAAAATTCTGGAATAAACATGAAAAAAATTTTTTTAACTTATTGGAAATATGGAGCTGTTCCTCTCGGTGCTGCCGCAGGATATGCATATTACTATTTCATCGGTTGCCAGAGCGGAACCTGTCCTATTCAAAGTAATCCTTATTTCAGTACGCTCTATGGGGCAATGCTTGGAGGAATTTTTATTTTCCCTTCCAAGAAAAAGAATCCGAAAAGCGAACCAGAACAAAATGAAAATAACTAAAGGGCATCTCTAAAAACTTAGAATGATGTCATTGCGAGTGAGGAGCGAACGAAGCAATCCTCATTTATCATGTAAAAACAAAGATTGCTTCGCTTTGCTTGCAATGACGACACCGTTTTTAGAAGTGCTCTAAAGATATTTTTATAGAAGATTTGGTTCGTGAACTTCCCGATGCGGTTGAGTATTTAATGAAACACGGAATCCGCTGCTTGATCTGCGGCGAACCCGCATGGGGAACGCTTGAAACCGCAGCAAAAGAAAAGGGGTTTTCACCAGAACAGATTGACATTTTTGTAAGCGAACTAAATGGTTTGCAGAAAGAATAGTTTTAACTCACAAAATTTTGTCAATAATCTCAACAACTTTATTTGCTTGATGTCCCGCAGCGATCATCACCCGTGGAGCCATGACGCCTTCAATCATAAAATCAGTTTTGTTATCTCCGCACACAAAAATATTCGTCGAAAGCTTTTTTGTTTTGATGGTGTTCGCGGAGCTATACCCAGCCAAACCCGAAGCGGTTACTAAATATTTCCCCTTAAAAAGATTCCCGGCGAATGCTTTCAGCAGCATTGCTTTTTCAGAAACTTTATCAAAAGCTTCTACAACAATATGAGCCTCATTAAATATAGTTTTAACATTTGCCATGGTAACTTTTTCATGATGTTTTTCAACTTGAAGAAAAGGATTGAGTCGGCGTAGTTGTTCTTCCAGCGCATCAACTTTTCGTTTGCCGATATCATTAATAAAATATTGTTGGCGATTAAGGTTCGTCGGATCAACAACATCAAAATCAACCAGAATTAATTTCCCGATTCCGATGCGTGCAAGCGCGATTGCAGCGTTACTACCGAGTCCACCGCATCCGGCAATTCCAACAACAGCTTTTTCTAATTTACCTTTTAGTTGAGGAGCATTTCTCGCGGTGAGTTGTTCGTAAGAAATTTTCTTCATCTTACCCGCCACCGGTTGGCAGAAATAATTTTACTCTGTCGTTTTCTTTTAGAATAGTTTGGCGCGACTTCTCTTCACCGTTGATAAAAACCGAAATGAATTTTTGATGCTCTTTTCGTATTTGAAGTTTTGTCATAAAATCCGCCGCTGTACAGCCTGGTTCAACATCAAGGAAACTTTTGTTTTTGATCTCCTCGATGTGTAAAAGTCCAAGATATTCAAAAAAGATTTTCATGAGATTTTTGCTTAACCAATTTCAGAATAATTTAATCGAAAATGCTTCGCTTCTTTTTTATAAATGATCGATTGTATTTCCGCAAGAATGCCGATAGCAATTTCATTTGGAGTTTCTCCGCCAATATCAAGCCCGACCGGTGAATAGAGGTTCTCCAATGAAACATTTTCTTTAAGCGTTGCTTTCAATTTCAAAATTGATTCTTTCACTTTTTTCTTTGACCCGATCATTCCGACATATTTCATTTCAGGATAACATCTGTACAAATATTTAAGAACGTCGAGATCGTGAGAGTGAAAATGAGTAACTAAAAGCGTGAAGGCAGTTTCATCTAACGGAATAGAAGTTCTGTCGGCTTCCGCAAGTTTTGTGAAATCAAAATAGATTTGCTTGTTGTAGAGTGAGTCGTGCAATTCAGCTAAGAGTTCTTTTCGGTTATCAATAAAGACAACATAAAAATTTAACTGCCTTGCAATTTTTGCAACTGCCTGCCCAACATGTCCGGCGCCAAAAATATAAAGCACTCTTTCGTAACGGAAGACCTCGTAAAACACTTTCATTTCACCACCACAAAGTGCATCCATCTGTGCAACATCTTTGGTCTTTACTTTTATCTTCTCTCCTTCGTTTTTATCATGTGTTAGCAAAATGGTTTCTGAAAAATTTTGAACATTTTCTTCGAGAAGTTTTTGTGCTTTCTTCATGATATGAAATTCAGCGCCGCCACCGCCAACCGTTCCGGCAACTCTTCCTTCTTCTCCCACAAGCATTTTAAATCCAACTCTTCCCGGACTACTTCCTTTTACCTCTGTAATCGTAATTAACACAGATGGTTTGTTGTCTTTTATCCGGTCTTGCAGGGTTTGGAATATCTCTATCATAAATTTCCGACTTCACTGTTAAATTCTTCAATTAATGAATCAATTTTTCCCGTTAACGAACGGGTGCTGTTCCAGTATTCTTCATCGTTCCATTGAGCGTTCAATTCACTTAATTCACGTTGTTGTTGTTCGATCCATGTAAAGTATTTTAAATTGTGGATCCGTTTTTTATCTTGATAATTCAACTCAAGCATGTTATCGGTTTTTTGTCCCTGCAATGATTTGTGAAATGACTTCGCCGCAGCAAGTTCAGAATATTTTCCATATTTATCATTCATTTCTTCAAGACGCGAACCGTATAATTCCATCGAATCAGTTAGGATGGTGAAAATAACATCGTTCTCATTTAGTTCGTAATATTTCGCAAGTTTAACTGCAGAAAGAACATTTGCTATCCCGGAAATTCCGGCTGCAGAAAGTTTTGCAATCGTTTGCTCATCGACTCCTTCTTTCAAAAGGAATTTTTTTCCTTCTTCATCATTAAACAAGCGGGAAAGTTCCATGCAATCCTCGTCGTCAATCGCGAAAACAAAATCGGTGTTTTTTACGTTGTGAATCCAGGGAACATGTTTATCGCCGATACCTTCGATGCGGTGTCCGCCGAATCCGTTATGTAAAAGCGTTGGACATTGCAAAGCTTCACTCGCACCAATTTTGCACGATGGATATTTTTCTTTTAAATAATCCCCGGCAGCTATGGTTCCACCCGAACCGGTTGCGGAAACATATCCGGCTAATCTTAATTTTCTGCCCAATGATTTTTTCATTTCTTCAAAAACCTCTTCAACTGCACTGGCGGTAACTTCATAATGCCACAGATAATTCCCAAACTCTTCAAACTGATTAAAAATTAATACATCTTTCCGCGTTGCTTTTAATTCCCAGCATTTATCAAAAATTTCTTTTACATTGCTTTCACATCCTGGAGTAGCAATGACTTCGCCGGCAAGATTTCTCAACCATTCAAATCTTTCTTTACTCATCTCTTCCGGTAAAATTGCAATTGATTCGCAGCCCAGTAATGCAGAGTTAAACGCGCCGCCGCGGCAAAAATTTCCGGTTGAAGGCCAAACAGCTTTCTGCCAGGTAGAGTCAAAGTTTCCCGTAACAAGTGATGGTGCTAAACAGCCGAATGTTGCTCCAACTTTATGCGCGCCGGTTGGGAAATATTTTCCGGAGATTCCGATAATTTTTGCTTTCACTCCCGTTAACGAAGAAGGAAATTCAACATAATTTACGCCGCCGAAACCGCCGCCGAATTCTTTCGGTTCATTCTTCCAGGTTATTCTGAAAAGATTGAGAGGATTGACATCCCATAGACCGACTTGCTTAAGTTGTTCTTTAATTTTAGCAGGAGTTTTTTCCGGATGTTTCATTTGTTCGAAAGTCGGAATAACAATTCCTTTTTCTTTACAGCGTTGAATATTGTTTTTACGCGCTTTGTCGTTTCTTTGCAAGTTGATCATGAGAGTTCCTTATTACATTTTTAATAAAATAATTTTTCTGCATTCACTAAATCATCTTCGGTGTCGATATCGAAACTGATTCCTAAATCTTCACTTAAAAAAGAGTTTCCTGAAAACTTTTTCAAAACATCACGCAGGGTTGAAGTGCTGTCTTCTTTTTTAATAGCCGACTTAATTTTCTCGTTAGCTAATATCGGATGCCCTTTTTTCCGTTTTCCGTTTTCAA
The DNA here is from genome assembly GCA_030693705.1 of Ignavibacteria bacterium. Taxonomy (GTDB): domain Bacteria; phylum Bacteroidota; class Ignavibacteria; order Ignavibacteriales; family Ignavibacteriaceae; genus UBA1563. The sequence goes on from JAUYAB010000008.1 coordinate 50,400, forward strand.
GCAGTACTGCCGGTTGAATGAAATCGTATTGTGCCTCATCTTCAAATTTTGCCTTCATCAAACGGTATGTTTCAATTGAAATGAAAGGCATATCTGCCAGGGCAATAATTACATTTCCATGTTGTGCGTTTTCCGCACCGGTTTTAATTGACGAGAACATTCCGGCTTGATATTGCTGGTTACAAATTACTTGTATGTTTTTTGTGTTAACAAGATTATTTTTTTCAATTAACTCAACTAATCTGTCAAAATTACATCCGCCAACAACAACAACTTCATCACAAACCGACACTAATTTTTGTAATGAATGAAAAAGTAACGGTACACTTTGAATTTCAATTTCAATTTTCCACTTATTCATCCGGGATGAATTTCCGGCGGCTAAAAGAATTCCCGAATAGTGGTTGCCGCTCATTTTAGTTGTTCAATTTTAATGCTTCAGAAATAATCTCTAAATCCGGAGGAAAAGTTTTTGGAAAATTAACTTTTTTAATTGCCGAATCAATATCTTTCAATCCGTGTCCGGTTAGAAGACAAACAACAGTTGCATCTTTTGAAGTTGTTTCTTTCATCTTTAGCAAACCCGCAAAGGATGCTGCCGAAGAAGGCTCACAAAATATTCCGGTTTTTTGTGAAAGTAATATTTGTGCGGAAAGAATTTCATCATCAGAAACCAACACAACATCGCCGTCAACTGTTTTTAAATCTGCTACAGCGCAATAACCGTTTCGTGCAACGTTCACCGAAATGGAATCCGCAACTGTATCTGCTTTGTACTGCAAATCCCACTTGTCATAATGAAAAGCATCAAAAAGAAACCGGCTTCCTTCTGCCTGCACTGCAATGATCTTCGGTAAATTTTTTATCACTCCGATAAACCGCAAATCGAGAAATCCTTTGATTACACCACTCAACACAACGCCATCACCGGAAGGAAGAAAAACATAATCAATATTTTTTAGTTGCGAAACTAATTCGAAGGAAGAAGTCTTTTTCCCTTCAATCGTCATCGGATTGTAAGCGGTGTTTCTATTTAAGAAACCCGTTTGCTCTGAAAACTTTAGCGAAAGATCAAATGCTTTGTCGTAATCACCCTGAATGGGAATAAGTGTTGCGCCATACTGCAAACACTGTACGAGTTTTGCTTTTGGTGCGGTTGACGGCATAAAGATAAATGCTTTTTGTCCAGCGGAAGCAGCTATTCCCGCCATTGATGATGCGGCGTTTCCCGTTGATGCGAGAACAATTTCTTGAAAACCGAATTTTTTTGCAAACGCGGAAACGAGAAACGACGCCCTGTCTTTATAAGATCCGGTTGGATTCGCGCCATCGAATTTTAGATAAACGTTCTCAAAACCAAACTCACTTTTAAAATTATTCGCATGAATAAGAGGAGTGTTCCCAACGGGTAGATTGGGGAAAAATTCTTTTTCTACCGGAAGATAATTATTTATATCAAACGGATCATTTTCATTTTTTGAATTCCGGAGTGCTTCGGGAAGTTTGACTTTGAGAATCCCTTTTAAAGGTTTTCCTTCAAGATTTTCTTCACGGCACGCGGGACACAGCATCAAATCCTTTGTTATCTTGTACTGCGTTCCACATTCGCTACAGATATATTTAAAATCAGTTTTCATAATATTTTAAAATGGGACACAGATCTTTTAAGATGCATTATGATCTTAACGGATCATAAACAATCATAATAAATCTGCGTCCTATTGAATCTACATAGTTAACGCCATTATTGCTTTTGCCGTATGCAAGCGATTTTCCGCTTCGTCAAAAACAATTGAAATGTCGGGATTGTCTAAAATTTCATCTGTTACTTCGTTACCGCGGTCTGCTGGCAATGCGTGCATGAGTTTTACATTTTTGTCGGCAAGTTTAATTCGCTTGTCATCGCAGATCCACGATTTATATTTATCGAGATTGCCTTTCATTTCTTTTTTACATTCGGTTTCATTTTGTAAATATTGATCAACATCATAAAAACCGAAGCCGCCCCAGTTTTTTGGGATGACGATGTGAGCGCCTTCAAAAGCTTCATCCATATTATTTGTGAATTTAAGTGAACCGCCGCCGGCAGCAGCATTCTTGTAAGCTTTATCAACAATGTTTTTGCTTAACGGAAATTCCTTTGGATGCGCAACGGTAACATCAATTCCGTAACGAGGGAAAAGAAGAATTTGCGTTTGCGGAACGGAAAGCGGCTTGCTGTGTGTGTCTGCGTAAGCCCATGATACAGTTACTTTCAATCCTTTCGGATCTTTTCCGAAATGCTCAAAGATTGTCATTAAATCTGCCAGACCCTGGAAAGGATGATACACATCATCCTGCAACGACATTACCGGAACGGTTGCGTTTGCAGCGAGTTCGTCTAAATATTTTTTTCCAACACCGTAAAAACAATTTCTGCATGCGATGCCGTGTCCCATACGTGAAAGAATGATCGCTGTGTCTCTTGCAACTTCACCATGAGTGATTTGCATTTTGTCCGGCGTTAAATCGTGTGCGTGTCCTCCGAGCTGCGTCATACCGGCTTCCATCGAGTTTCTTGTTCGGGTTGACTGCTCAAAGAAAATTGCGAACAATGTTTTGTCCTGCAATAAGCGGTGAGGTTCCCCCATCGCAAATTTTCTTTTTAAATCGAACGCTACTTCAAACGCTGTATCAAGTTCTTGTTTTGACCAGTCATCATCAGTAAGAAAATGTTTTTTTGAAAGATCTGAAACCATAGTTTTTCTCCGAATTAATTTTCTAATTAAATTTTAATACATTTCACAAAACAAAGCATAGAAAGCACTGGCTTTTACTAAATGGTCAATCGGGACTTTTTCATTCGGCGCGTGCGCCATTACTTCATTGCCAGGACCGAATCCGATCACCGGTATTCCATACATTCCATTGATTGAAATTCCGTTTGTTGAAAAAGTCCATTTATCAACTACAGGTTTTTCATTAAACAAATCAGTAAAAGTTTTTATTCCGGTTTGAATCACCGGGTGGCTTTCTTCAAGTTTCCAAGTAGGATAATATTTTTCCATACCGTATTTCAAACCGGTGAAAGCTGTTTCATCATAATAAAGAATTTCAACTTTGGCGTTCATATCTTTTACAATTTCTTCAACCTGCTTTACGGCAAGTTCTTTGTTTTCGCCCCAGGTTAATCTTCTATCGAGATGAATTTTTGCAAAATCGGCAACCGCACAAAGCGAAGGACTTGAAGAAACAAATTCGGAAATTGTAACAGAACCTTTGCCGAGAAATTCATCATACGCTAATCGCTCATTTAATTTTTCAATTTCAAGAGCAGCGCGTGAAGCCATATAAATAGCGTTCTTTCCTCTTTCCGGGGCTGACCCATGAGCAGAAACTCCGAAGAAGGAAACCACTATTTCCATTCTTCCGCGGTGTCCGCGATAGATGTTCATGTTGGTTGGTTCGGTAACGATAACGCAATCCGGTTTAACTTTTTCTTCTTCAACAAGATATTTCCAGCAAAGCCCGTCACAATCTTCTTCCATCACCGTACCGGTGACAAGTAACGTAATATCATTTGTTAAACCAAGTTCCTTCAAAATTCTTCCCGCAGTAATAGCAGCAATTGGTCCACCTTTTTGGTCAACACTGCCGCGTCCATGTACAAAGCCGTCTTTAATTTCTCCGCCAAGCGGATCAAAATTCCAGTTTTGTAAGTTACCCAGATCAACAGTATCAATATGTCCGTCAATTGCGATAATTTTTTTACCATTACCGATTCTTCCAATGATATTTCCGAGTCCATCAATTTTCACTTCATCGAATCCGGCTTCTTCCATCATACGTTTCAATTCATAGATGACATCTTTTTCCTGGGTACTGAGAGATTTTAATTTGATAAGCTTCGAGAGATTTTCTGCAGTGTACTGTTCATATTTTTTTGCGAGGGCAAGAATTTGTTTGGCGCGTTCCATGTTGTTTCCCGTTTTTAATTGTGATTTTCGTTGCGGCGTGGCGAGAAAGTCAGCCGCAGATGTGGGCGATCATATTGTTTTACTAGTTGCACTAAAAAGTAACTTTTCATAATTGGACTACAAACTTACAAATTCTCTTAGAATATTTATAGGGATTGTTTAGAATATTCTGATTAATTTTGAAACGAAAAATCTAAGGGACAAAGATGATTTCTCCCGCTAATTCTTATTGATCTAATTTTCTGAAGGAAAAAACAGTATGTCCGACCAAATGACGCCCATTCCTCTCAAACAACTTTTTGAGTGGATGGTTACAGAGTTCAAAAACGAAAAAACAATTTTTGGAATTCCTCAATCGAACTTTTTTTATAAAAAAGACAACTCGTACACAACGATTTTCAATAACAAGTTGGAGCTGCCTCTTGGTCCTGCCGCTGGTCCGCATACGCAGTTAACACAAAATATTATTACTTCCTATCTAGTTGGCGGAAGATTTTTCGAATTAAAAACCGTGCAAATCCTTGATGAACTGAAGGTAGATAAACCATGTATTGATGCCCAAGACGAAGGCTACAACGTTGAGTGGTCGCAAGAATTAAAATTGGAACAGTCGTATGACGAATATTTAAAAGCCTGGTTTTTATTGCCCGTCTTAAAAAAATTGTTCGGTTTCTCCAGAAGTGAAGAAAGAGGATTTGTGTTTAACATGAGCGTTGGGTATAATCTTGAGGGAATTAAAACAGAACGCATGAATAATTTTATTGAGGATTTAAAAGATTCATCAAGGAACGAAAAGTTCCTTCAATATAAGAATGAATTGATTGTAAAGTTGAATGATGAGACTGTTCGCCAAATACTGAGACAGTCAATCAATCGCGAAATCAATTTTAAAAAAATGATAAGCGATCTTCAAAATATTTCGCCGAATATCTCGCGATCAGTAACGCTTTCAACAATGCATGGCTGTCCTCCCGCAGAAATTGAAGCAATAGCAAAGTATCTTATTAAAGAAAAAGGTCTTCACACTTATGTTAAATTAAATCCTACTCTTCTCGGTTATGAAAAAGTGACTTCTATTCTTCAGCAACTTGGATTTCATTACATAGAATTAGATCGCGCCTCTTTTGAGCACGACATTAGTTTTGCCGACGCTGTTCCGATGTTAAAACGATTGCAAAACTTTGCCAAAGAACATGGAAGAGACTTTGGCGTAAAACTCTCCAATACCCTCGGAGTGAAGAACAAAAAGAAAGTCCTTGATGGCGATGATATGTATATGTCGGGACGTTCGCTTTTTCCGTTAACCATAAATGTTGCACGTTTACTTGTTGAAGAATTTCATGATGAATTATCAATGTCTTTTTCCGGCGGTGCTACAATAAATAATGTTCAAGAGATTGTTGACTGCGGAATTTCTCCGGTTACGCTTGTTACTGATTTGTTGAAACCCGGTGGTTATGGCCGGTTGTTTCAAATGGCAGAAAAAGTTGAAAAGAATAATTCGTTCAATAAAAAAGTAGATGTTGAGAAAATTAAAAAGCTGGCTGATAATTCAATACTTAATATGAATTACAAGAAAGAAAAAAGAGAAATCAGTACGGTAAAAATTCCAACAAAGTTAGAAATGTTTGATTGCTATGTTGCGCCATGCGAAGAAGCCTGCCCGATCCATCAAGATGTGGCAGCATATATCCGTCTAGTTGAAGAAGGAAAATATAACGAGGCATTTGAAGTTATCGTTTCAAAAAATCCGCTGCCGTTTATTACCGGTTACATCTGCGATCATCAATGCCAGGCTAAGTGTACGCGATGGGATTACGAAGAGCCGGAACAAATTAGAGAGATGAAAAAGATAGCGGCACAGTTTGGCTATCAAAACTATTTTGATAAAATTTCTTCTGCCGAAAAACTTGGCGACAGCAAAACCGCTATTATTGGTGCGGGTCCCGCCGGATTGTCTTGCGGATACTTTCTTGCCAAAGCCGGGCTTGACGTTACTATTTTTGAAAGGAGTTCTCGCGCCGGCGGAACAGTGCAAAATGTTATTCCCGATTTTCGTTTGCCACAAACCGCTATTGATGCCGACATCGAATTCATAAAAAAACATGGAGTGAAATTTCAATTCGGGACGGATGAAAATTTTTCAATTGAAAAACTTAAAACCGATGGATACAAATATATTTTTGTCGGAATTGGGGCGACGAAATCAAATCCCATAAAGTTGGATGGAGAAAACGAAAATATTCTTAACGCGATAGAATTTTTATGGCATTTCAACAACAAAGAAAAAATTGAGCTCGGCAAAAACGTAGCTGTCATCGGAGGAGGAAACTCTGCGATGGATGCCGCACGCGCTTCCAAACGCATTAATGGCGTAGAGAAAGTTCTCATCGTTTACCGCCGCACAAAAGAATTTATGCCCGCGGATAAAGAAGAACTTGATGCAGCGTTAGAAGATGGAGTAATTTTTCAAGAACTTCTCCTTCCGGTTTCACACAAAGACAAAATATTGAAATGCCAAAAAATGAAGTTAGACGAAGTTGGAAAAGACGGGCGAAGAGGCGTAACCCCGATTGAAAATGAATTTGTAGAATTGGAAATTGACACCGTTATTTCTGCAATTGGAGAAAGTGTTGATTACGATATCTTGTCCGATAATAAAATTGCTTTCGACCAGAGGAAAAACATTCTCATCGATGAAACATCAAATGAGACTAATCTGGAAAATGTTTTTATCGGCGGCGATGCTTACCGTGGTCCTTCAACAGTTGTGGAATCAATTGCCGATGGAAAGAAAGTAGCGGAAGCAATTCTGAAAAAAGAAAAAGCGTCTCTTTCCTTTTCGAATAATTTTTCTCAGCTTTTCAATAGTTCTATTTTGTTTGGAGACGTTAGTGCAAAAAAAGGAATTATCGAAGGAATAAATAAGGAGCCCCAACACGAAGCCAGCCGCTGCTTGAGTTGCAGTTTTATTTGCAATAAATGTGTAGATGTCTGTCCGAACCGTGCAAATGTTACTATCAAGATCGACGGATTTAAAGATGCTTTCCAGATTTTACATATCGATGGAATGTGTAACGACTGCGGTAATTGCGAAACCTTTTGTCCGCATGCCGGCGCGCCATACAAAGATAAGTTGACGTTGTTCTGGAGTGAAAAAGAAATGCGTGAAAGTAAGAACAACGGATTTTATTTATTGAAATACCATGGAACGGCTTTTTTCCTTGTTAAAAAAAATACTTCGATTTCAGAAATTGAAATTGATCCTCAAGACTATGGCATTATAACTCATCGCGGAGACGTTGATGATTACGAGGCAATGTTAATTTCAGAAGCATTTAAAAATTATCGTTACTTATTTTTATAAAAATATGGCGGCAAAATGATCATACTAAAAAACGCAACCGTTATTCAATTCTATCCGGCGCACGTAATAAGCGGAGTAGATGTTGTAATCGAAAATGAATTCATCAAAGCAGTTGGAAAAAATATTGCGGCGAAATACAAGGCTGATAAAATTATTGATGCTTCTCATAAAATAGTTGCACCGGGAATTGTCTGCGCACATAATCATTTTTATTCTGCACTTGCAAGGGGAATTCTTGCGGACATTCAACCTTCAACTGACTTTATTAGTATTCTTAAAAATTTGTGGTGGCGGTTGGACCGCGCACTCGACGAAGAATCGCTTTATTACAGTGGAATCATCGGCGCTTTGGAAGCGATAAAATGCGGAACGACTTCCGTGATTGATCATCATGCTTCGCCTTCTTTTATAAAAGGTTCGCTTTCGATTCTCCAAAAAAGTTTTGAGCAAGTTGGTTTGCGCGGAATTCTTGCGTATGAAATTACCGACAGAAATGGTGCAAAAGGTTTGCATGATGGAATTGAAGAGTCGGCTCAATTCATACAAAAAATTCAAAACGAGAAAGTTGAAGGCAAATTACATTTGATTGAATCGGCAGTTGGCGGACATGCGCCATTTACTTTGGATGACAAGGCTCTTCAACTTATGGCGGAAGTTGTTTCTGCGACTAAAAGCGGAATTCATTTGCACGTTGCTGAAGATGAATATGATTCTTCTTTTTCGCACCATCACTACAGAAAAGATATACTTGAACGGCTCGAAGAACATTCTCTCTTAAATTCAAAATCAATTCTTGTACATGGTGTTCATCTTACAAATAATGATCTGGAAATTCTCAACCGGCACGATGCTTTCCTTGTTCACAATCCCCGCTCAAATATGAATAATAGTGTCGGGTATATGAACAGACTTCATCAAGTGAAAAATCTTGGAATCGGAACCGACGGCATCGGCGCAAATATGTTTGAAGAGACGAAGTTTGCTTTCTTCAAAAATCAGGAAGCAAAAGGGAAACTATCTTATTCCGATTTTATGAAAATTTTGCAAAACGGGAATGAAATTCTTAACCGGTATTTTAATTATTCCTTCGGAAAAATTGAAGAAGGATACGCGGGTGATGTTGTAGTCCTTGATTATCAAGCGCCTACGCCGTTGCAAAGCGAAAACCTTGCGGGGCATTTCCTTTTTGGTATTTCTTCACGCGATGTCGAAACCGTTATTATCAACGGAAAAATAGTTTATGAAGAAAGAGCGTTTGCGTTTGACACTTCCGGTATTTATAAGGAAGCACAAAAGGCGGCAAAAAAACTCTGGAGTAGAATGAATGCAATCCGATAATATCAACGAGAGTCCAAATGAAAAAATTATTTCTTTTACTTATCGTCCTCTTCTTGTTTGTTTCTATTAGCGAAACAGCTTGTCAAAACACTTCAAACAAAAAAACAACTCAATATGTTAATCCATTTATCGGAAACGGAGGGCACGGACATACTTATCCGGGCGCGTCTTTACCGTTCGGAATGGTCCAGTTAAGTCCTGACACGTATACAGAGGGCTGGGATTGGTGTTCGGGGTATCACGCATCCGATAATTCAATTATGGGATTCAGCCACACACATCTTAGCGGAACCGGCGCTGCTGATTATGGCGATATTTTATTAATGCCAACAACCGGAAAAATTCAGATTGAACCCGGAAGCAGAGAAAAGCCTGATGAAGGATATCGCTCAAGATTTTCTCATGAAAATGAAAAAGCAGAGCCGGGATTCTATTCTGTTTTTCTTGATGATTACAAAATTCACGTTGAACTCACCGCAACGGAACGCTGCGGATTTCACAAATATATTTTTCCAAAATCTGATTCATCGAATATTATTTTAGATATAGATCACGGCATCCAGGATGTTACAAGAAATGCTAAACTGAAAATAGTTGATAGCCAAACAATAGAAGGTTTTCGCCGCTCCGGTGGCTGGGCGGATGACCATACGGTTTATTTTTACGCAAAATTTTCAAAACCGTTTTCAGCTTCCGGTATTTACAATGGAGAAAAACTTCTTCTCAACTCCAAATCTTGTGATGGTAAAATCGTAAAATCATTTTTTACTTTTCCGACAAAAGAAAACGAATCAGTTTTAGTGCGAATCGGAATTTCTTCCACGAGTATTAAAGGAGCAAAGAAAAATTTAGAAAAAGAAATTCCCGATTGGAATTTTGAAAAAATCAGAAAATCCGCTTCCGATAAATGGGAGAAAGAACTTTCAAAAATTCAAGTTGAGGGAAAAAAGAAAGACGAACTAATAACTTTTTACACTGCGCTTTATCACACCATGCTGGCGCCGAATATTTTCAGCGATGTGGATGGTAGTTACATGGGGATGGATAAAAAGATTCATCACGCAAAAAATTTTACAATGTACACAGTGTTTTCTCTTTGGGATACATTCCGCGCGCTACATCCATTTCTTTCTATCATTGATAAAAAACGGACGAACGATTTCATCAATTCCATGCTTGCAAAATATGAGGAATCCGGGTCGTTGCCGGTTTGGGAATTAGCCTCTAACGAAACCAACTGCATGATCGGTTATCACGCAGTACCCGTTATTGTTGACGCGTTTATGAAAGGAATAAAAAATTACGACATATTAAAAATTTATCAAGCGATGAAAACAAGCGCGATGCAGAATTTTCGCGGATTAGATTATTATAAAATAATCGGTTTTGTCCCGATGGATAAAGAAATTGAATCTGTCTCCAAAACACTTGAATACGCTTACGATGATTGGTGCATCGCTCAGATGGCAAATCATTTAGGCAAAAAAGATGACTACGATTATTTTCTCAATCGCGCGCAGAATTACAAAAATGTTTTTGACCATTCAACTAAATTTATGCGTGGACGAAATTATAACGGTATGTGGAAAAAAGTTTTTGATCCCGCAGAACCATTCCCCGGCGGTTCCGGTGAATTTACAGAAGGCAGTTCATGGCAATACACGTGGTTTGTTCCACAGGACATTAGCAGCTTAATTAATTTGATGGGAAGTAATGAAAAATTTTCAACCAAACTTGACGAGTTATTTCGCGTTGATTCATTAAAAGATTATTTTGTTCCATCCGACATGACCGGGTTAATTGGACAATATGCACACGGCAATGAACCAAGTCATCACGTTGCTTACCTTTATAATTATGCCGGTGATGCGTGGAAAACGCAATCGAGAGTACGCGATATTATGAAGAAAATGTACACGGCAAACCGTGATGGACTTTGCGGAAACGAAGATTGCGGACAAATGTCAGCCTGGTATATTTTTAGTGCGATTGGATTTTACCCGGTAACACCCGGAAGCTATGTTTACGCTATCGGAAGCCCAATATTCGATAGAGTCGTAATCAATTTAGAAAACGGTAAGAAGTTTGTTGTTCAAACAAAAAACAATACAGATAAGAATGTTTATATCCAGTCGGCATTACTAAACAATAAGAAATATGACAAATCATTTTTAAATTATTCCGATATCGATAATGGTGGCGTTCTTCAATTCAAATTGTCCGATTCTCCGAATAAAAATTGGGGAAAAGGGAATGGCAATCAACCGGTTTCTGAAATTACAGAAACAATATTTCAACCCGTAGAACAAAAATGGAGTTTTCCACCGACGGTAATTTCCGATGTTCGCAACTTTTCTTCCACAAAAAAAATTGATCTTGATTGCTTCACTAAAAATTCCGAAATTCATTTTACCCTTGATGGAAGCCAGCCGGCTCTCTCTTCACCGTTATATGAAAAACCATTTTTTATAGATAAAACCACAACCTTAAAAGCACGTGCGTTTAATAAATTTCTTCCTCCATCGGAAATTATGGATGAAACTTTTCTCAAAGTGATTGTACGCGACTCTTCTTCACCTTTTCTTGTTCATGACGGAACTCTTTATCCTACGATTGCCTTGGCGGAAAAATCTCATCGCCTTTACAGTAGCGGCGGAGAGAACACATTAATTGATGGAGTTCGCGGTTCACAAAATTTTCGCGATGGTAAGTGGCTGGGCTTTCAACCGAACAATCTTGATGTGTTCATCGATTTAGGAAAAGAAGTTTCTATCAAATCAATTCAAACCGGATTTTTGCGTAACCAGGGTTCTTGGATATTTTTGCCTGAGTTAGTTGAATATTCTCTATCATCAGACGGAAATTCCTTCGAGGTAATTTCTTCACAAAAAATTGCAGCTTCTGAACCGAATGATGAAACTGAAATTGTATATATATCTTCAGGAAGTGTGGATAAAAAAGGAAGATATTTAAGAATCTTTGCAAAAAACATAAATAATCTTCCAGCATGGCACAAAGGAAGCGGTGACAAAGCATTTATTTTTATCGATGAAATTGTTATTGAAGGAAATTAAGTTAAAGGTAAAGAAAACGTTTCACCAATTTGCTTAATGCCGAGTGCGATGTCATAATCTTTGTACGACTTCAGTAGCCGTTGAAGCGGCTCAGCGGTTGGTTCGCTTCCCTGTCTAAAAGTATTTGTATGAATCGGAATGAAAAATTTTGCTTTCACATCTTTAGCCATTTGGAGCGCTTCTTCAGGGTTACAATGATTGTGCTTCCATGGATTGTAAGCCCCTATCGGCATGATGGCAACATCAACTTCTTCTTTTGATTCTTTGAATTTCCCGGTCATCGCGGTATCACCGCCGAATAAAATTTTCTTCCCGCTTCTTTCAATGATGTAAGCGTTAAAACTTCTGCCGTTTTTAATATATCCTCTTGAGCGGTCTCGTTCTCCGGGCAACCGCCATCCGAAATGTTTTACTTCGAGAGCTTTAATTTTTATTTCATTAATCTCGATCGATTCACTCCAGTCAACCTCTTGAAGAGATTTCCATTCAAATTCTTCAATTACATCGGAAGTGTTGAAAGCGGTAAGACAATCGATCTTCTTAGGAAATCTTTCTGAAATTTTCTTAAGCGAAAGAAGATCCATGTGGTCCATGTGTGCATGCGAAAGAAGAACTAAATCGGGTTTCGGAATTTCGTCTATCGTTAAAGCGGGAGCGGTAAATCGCGTTGGACCGAACGTAATGCCCATGAAATATATTCCAAAGCGGTCAAGCAAAACTGGATCGGTAATGATGATCTTTCCATAAAAATTAATCAGCACAGTTGAATGCCCAAGCCATGCAATATTTATTTCATTTTCTTTCCACAAATCAGGTTGCGGTTTTAATACGGAAGCGGCGGCGGCAGTCTCTGATTTTTTTGAAATAAATGGAGAAAACAAAAAGGCTCCAACCGATAATTTAGCCGCTCTCTCTACAAAAGTTCTTCGTTTCATAACTAATTTCACTCAAGATTGTTTGAAATAAATCCCTTGTTTCAGATATTCTACAACAAGAAAATCTCTATTTTAGACGTTAGAAAATAAAGAAAATTTGCGAAGAAAAATTGTGGAGAAAAAAAATGGTATATAAAAATTTTGCTAAATCGAACGAACAAGTTTCACTTCTCGGTTTTGGATGTTGGGGAATTGGAAAATCAATGTGGATCGGGGCAGAAGATTCCGAATCAAAAAAAGCTTTGCACAAAGCAATTGAGCAGGGAGTAACACTTTTTGATACCGCCTACGTTTATGGAATGGGGCACAGCGAAAAACTTGTAGGTGAAGTAGAAAAAGAATCGGGGAAGCATTTGTTTGTCGCTTCTAAAATTCCTTCTAAAAAATATGAATGGCCCGCAAAAGATTCTTCTCTGTTCTCCGAAAGTTTTCCGAAAAATCACATTATTGAAATAACGGAAAATAGCTTACGCAATTTGAAAAGAGATTATCTTGACCTTCAGCAGTTTCACGTTTGGAATGATAAATGGGCGAAGGAAGATGAATGGAAAGAAGCGATTTATCAATTAAAGAAAGAGGGAAAAGTTCGCTTCTTCGGAATCTCAATCAACGATCATCAACCGTGGAATGGTATTGAAGCGGGAAAAACCGGACTGATCGACAGCTTTCAAGTTATCTTTAATATATTCGATCAATCACCAACAGATCAACTATTTTCTTTCTGTGAAGAAAATAATATTGCAATTCTTGCACGCGTTCCATTTGATGAAGGGAGTTTGACCGGGAACATTACACCCGACACAATTTTTCCGAAAGAAGATTTTAGAAATCAATATTTTGGAGGAAGCCGAAAGAAAGAAGTCCACGAGCGTGTACTTAAAATTTATGAGGACGTGAAAGATGAAACTGAAAATGTTGCCGAGGCAGCGTTACGCTATATTACAAGCTTTAATGCCGTTACATCCGTAATTCCCGGAATGCGCAGTGAAAGAAATCTTTTAGCTAATTGCAAAGCAGTTGAAAAAGGAAAGCTTTCCGGTGCAGCTTTAGAAAAATTGAAAGCACACCGGTGGGTCAGGAATTTTTATGCTTGATAATTGCGAAGAAAACTTCCACCCCTCTGATCCTTTGTATAAAAAAGGACTTCGAATTGAATACTTTAATGTAAGTTATAACATTCTTGAAGCCATGGCAGCACTGCTTCTTGGGGGCATTGCATCAAGTGTGGCGTTAATCGGTTTTGGATTAGATAGTATTGTCGAATCACTTTCAGGGTTAGCTTTAATTTGGCGTTTAACAAAAGGAACAACGCTGGCAAAAGACGAAGAAGAAAAAATTGAAGTACGCGCACAAAAATTTGTTGCCGTTACTTTTTTTATTCTTGGCGTTTATGTTCTTGTTCAATCTGTTTTAACATTGCTTGACGGCAACCCGCCGAAAGAATCTCTTGGTGGAATTATTCTAGCGATTCTCTCACTAATAATTATGCCGTTACTCGGAAAAGCAAAAATGAAGGTCGGCAAAGAGTTGAACAGCCGCGCTCTTATTGCCGACGCAAAAGAAACTTTCGCCTGCGCATTTCTTTCAATTGCATTATTGTTGGGCTTAGCTGCAAATTATTTCTGGGGATTTTGGCAAGCTGATCCTCTTGCCGGATTTGTGATTGTCTACTATCTCATTAAAGAAGGAAAAGAAAATTGGGAAGGGGAATGTGAGTGTAATTAGGAATGGGATAATTTTTCATTCCTAATTCGTAATTCATAATCTGGTAAACCAGAACCACATTATCTCTGATGGAGTAAGAGTCCCATATTTTTTTTCTCGCAAAGCTCGCTACGAACCGCAAAGTGTGCTACGAATTATTTCTTTGCGAACGTCGCGCCTTCTTTGCGAGCGTTGCGAGAAATTTGTATGAATAATATTCTTGCTAACTAACTAATTCTATCCTACATACAATCGTTCAAAATTCCCTATATTTGCATCGTTAAAAACCAAAAGGATTGTATGGATTTCCTCGAAAAGCTGAGAAAAATAAAAGAGAAATATGATAGAATAAATGATCACCTCTCTGACCCCGATTATGTAAAGAATACCGACAAATTAATTTCACTTAGTAAAGAGCGAAGCGAACTTACGCCGATCATCTCCGTCTATGATGAATATTCTAAAACAATGTCCGACATAGAAGGGAACAAAGAAATTATTGATTCCGGTTCTGATAAAGAATTGGCAGAACTTGCCGAAGCTGAATTAGATGATCTGAAAATCAAAAAAGAAAAACTGGAAGACGAGATCAAAGTACTCCTTCTTCCAAAAGACCCTAACGACGACAAAGATGTTATTGTGGAAATCCGCGCAGGTACCGGCGGAGATGAAGCGGCTCTTTTTGCAGGCGATCTTTTCAGAATGTATTCGCGCTATGCCGAAACGAGAAACTGGAAACTTGAATTGGTCGACATTAACGATACTGCCGGACTTGGCGGAATAAAAGAAGTTATTTTTTCTGTAACCGGAACAAGTGTTTATGGCGATTTAAAATTTGAAAGCGGTGTTCACCGAGTTCAGCGCGTTCCTGCAACAGAAGCAAGCGGACGCGTGCATACTTCAGCCGCATCTGTAGCGGTTCTGCCGGAGGTTGAAGATGTGCAGGTTGATATTAATCCAAGTGAATTAAAAATTGATGTTTACCGCAGCGGCGGCGCCGGCGGACAGAACGTAAATAAAGTTGAAACAGCTATCCGTATTACTCACTTACCGTCGGGCTTGGTTGTGCAATGCCAGGATGAACGTTCACAATTAAAGAACCGGCAAAAAGCGATGAAGGTTTTAAAAGCCCGTTTGTTCGATATGAAACAGCGCGAACAAAATAAAGAAATCGCTGCTGTGCGGAAATCAATGGTTGGCAGCGGCGATAGAAGCGATAAAATCCGCACTTACAATTACCCGCAAAACAGAATTACCGACCACCGCATCGGATTAACGCTCTACAATCTTTCCGGCATAATGGAAGGCGATCTCACCGAACTCATCGACCAAATAAAAATGGCGGACAGAACCGAAAAGCTGCAAGCGGAAATGGAGTGAGAAGGTTTTGGTAGTAAATTATCAGCAAAAAAGTAAAACTAGGTTTACCGCAAGCATTTGCACAAATGATTTGTTAAATTAGAGCATGATTAAAACAGCAGAAATATTTCCGTCCGAGCGACAAAAACTCTTTGACCGGTTTGAGGACAGGTTGGAGACTGCATATAACCTAAGTAGAAAAGTTGTCAGTTTTCAAGCAAACAAAGATGAACCTATATATCGTTGGTTTAAATACAAAGAAGGGTTTTCTTCTGCTCTGGTAAAATACTTTTTGACAGAATATTCCCCAAAACAAGGAAAGGTTTTAGACCCCTTCGCTGGGGCGGGAACAACTCTATTTGCCGCTCAGGAATTAGGGTGGCAAGCATATGGGATTGAGCTTTTGCCTGTCGGTGCTTTCGTTATGCAAACACGTCAAGCATTAAATAAAATAGACATTGATAAATTACGAGCAATTACAAAAAATCTTTGGTTGAAAGTTTCCAAATCAGAAGACTTTAAAAACCACATAAATCATATCTCTATTACTAAAGACGCTTTCCCGGATGATACGGAAGAATATTTGAACAAATATTTGTCGTATTGTTCAAAAATTAAAGATAAGAATATTGAAACAATATTAAAGTTTGCAGCCTTTACAGTTTTAGAAGAAATTAGTTACACTAGAAAAGATGGACAGTATTTACGTTGGGATTACCGCTCGAAAAGAGTTTTACCGGGTAAATCTTTTAGCAAAGGTAAAATTTTAACTTTTGAAGAAGCGCTAAAATCAAAACTGAATCAAATAATACAAGACCTTTTACCGCAATTGACGAAGTCGTTGTTTGAACAACTTGAAAATGATCCGAAAGAGAAACCGCCGGTAAAAATAATTGAGAGTTCGTGTCTTGAAGAATTACCAAAATTTGAAAACGATTTTTTTGATTTTATTATCACTTCGCCACCTTATTGTAACAGGTATGACTATACAAGAACCTACGCTTTAGAGTTAGTTTATTTAGGTTATAACAATGAGCAAGTTCGAGACTTGCGGCAATCAATGCTTTCCTGCACGGTTGAGAACAAAGAAAAAATTGAATATCTAAATAATTTTTACACCTCAATAGGCAAAAGCGAAGCGTTTGAAAAAATTATTGCTGTATATAACAGTTCTGAAGCGATGTCGGAAGTGAATGTAGTGCTTGATGAATTAAATAAATTAGAAAAACTCAATAACAGCAACATTGCAAGAATGGTCAAAAACTATTTTCTCGAACTCTGCTTTGTCACGTATGAAATGGCAAGAATTACAAAGAGCGGCGGGTATTGTGTTATGGTTAATGACAATGTCCGTTACGGCGGTGAAGAAATTCCAGTTGATTTAATTCTAGCAGAGTTCGCGGAAAACTTTGGTTTTAATATCAATAAAATTTTTGTTTTGCCAAAAGGCAAAGGCAACAGCAGTCAACAAATGGGTAACTATGGACGAACCGAAGTCCGGAAATGTGTTTATTTATGGCAAAAAAAGTAATCAATAATAGTTTCATTAAAGCAGCAGATGATTTAGTTACTTCGCGTGAGAAAACTAGAGCAGGTTTCATTGCAATGGCACTGGAGAAAAACTACATTGCAATTCCTTACGTCGAAGAAGCAAAGGCACTAAAATCTCTTGCAAATAGAGTAAATAAACCAAAAGAACTCTTACTCTCTAGTGATTTAAGAGTTGGACTCTTAACCGCTTCCGGTCTTTCTGACAAATCATTAAACTACTTAACAGAAGAAGATAAAACACTTGCAATAAAAGGTTTAATAGAGGAATTTTTAGAACCTGCCGGGGCAAATTTTATTGACGAACTTGTCTATCGCTATCTTCTAACAAAAGGTGATGCGTTGGGGGGAAAGGCAAGAAATTTGGCAGGCTCCTTAGGCGAAAAAAAGTTTCTTCGTTCAATTTTATCTGTTTTTAATATCTCCGGCATTAACTATCAATGGAAAGACAAAGATACAAATGCTTGGCTCAACAAACCTACCGATGACAATGGAATTGAAAAAAGAATAAAAGCGTTGTATTGGAAAAAAGGGAATGCTGATAGATTATTGGTTATGAACATTAATGTTCCGCTTGTAAGTAAAAACGTTGATGTTTCAATCTTAAATGGAACAACCAAAGATCTAACTACAGGAAAGCAATCTATAATTCATCTTCATGACAAATATATTGCTCTAGGCGAGTTAAAAGGTGGCATCGATCCAGCTGGAGCGGACGAACATTGGAAAACTGCAAACTCTGCTTTGAATAGAATAAGAACAAGTTTCGCGAAAGATAAATTGAAACCGCAGACCTTTTTTATCGGAGCAGCAATTGAAAACAGTATGGCGACAGAAATTTTCAAACATCTTCATACAGGAACACTGAACAATGCAGCAAACTTGACTGTTGACGACCAGTTAACTGCTGTTTGTAATTGGATAGTTCATTTATAGCAGTTATAATCCCAAACGTTAATTCTTTTCAGTACTTAGATAGTTAGGGCAAATATTCTGCGCAGAATGGCGAGAATATTTGTCCAAAAAACTGGAAGAATGACTGAATGAGATTGAATGGATGAATGTTATTCATTCAGTCATGCAGCCATTCAATCATTCCAAATTATTTGGTTCAGGTTTACCAGTTTATTTATTAGTCATCAGTTCTAAAAACGGTTTTTATCTTGAAGAAACTTGCTCGTTCAACAAAACCATTTTTAATAATTACTGACGACTCATAACTGAAAACCAATGACTAAAAACTTTTTCTTATATTTCTTCAACTTAAAATCAATTATTATTTCACGAAAAACAGATGATGAAAAATTTTTCGTTTAACACATTGCTTCTTTTCTTTTTTATTTTTTGCTTTGAACTGCTCCCCCAACAAAAAGAACTAACGGTTGAATTAATTCAAACGAACCGTGATTTTTCTGCTAAGAATTTAAGCGGGGTACAATGGTTTTCCGGCGGTGACAAATTTTCCTTTTTGAAAAGAGACCCCGAAGCCAAAGCAACGGCAATTTATGAACACGACTGTAAAACCGGAGAAGAAAAAATTCTTATTTCAGGAAATGATTTGAAATTAAATCCTGAGGATCAGCCGTTCGTTATCCAAAATTATGAATGGCTCCCGAATGAAAAATATATTTTATTTACCGGCACGCTGTCTGCCCGTTCGCTTAAAACCGGAGGAGCTTTTTACATTTATGAAATTGCGAAGAAGAAATTTTTTGAACTTGCCTCTTCTGAAAAAACTCCTGCTTCGCAAGGTAAACAAGAGAACGCCCGCTTCTCTCCCGACGGTGAAAAACTTGCTTTCGTTCGCGACAACAATATTTCTGTCGTTGATATCCAATCACAGAAGGAAACACAAATTACTTTTGATGGAAGCGAAACCATTCTCAACGGAAAATTTGATTGGGTGTATGAGGAAGAATTCAGCATCATTAACGGGATCGAATGGTCGCCCGACAGCAAGCGGATTGCCTTCTGGCAGCTTGATCAATCGCAAGTTCCCGAAATGCATATCGCAAAATGGGATTCACTCTATCTCAACTTTCTTGACGTGCGTTATCCAAAAGCCGGCACACGCGGATCGTTTGTAAAGATCGGAATTGCGGAAATAACTTCATCCAAAATTACTTGGGTTGATCTTGGTGAAGAATCGGATATTTATATCCCACGCATAAAATTTACAACTGATGCGAATCTCCTTTCTATTCAACGGTTAAACCGCTTGCAGAATAAATTGGATCTTCTCTTTGCTGATGCCGCAACCGGAAAAACAAAAACGATTGTTGCGCAAAGCGATTCATGCTGGATTGACATTAACGATAACTTGATTTTCTTAAAAGATAAAAAACATTTTACATGGACTTCCGGCAAAGACGGCTTCCAGCATATTTATCTTTTCGATTACAGCGGCAAACAGATCAAACAACTTACAAAAGGAAATTTTGAAGTTGATAAAATTCTCGGCTTTGATGAAACGAATAAGCAAATCTTTTTTACTTCTAACGAAAGAAATACCATCAACACAGATTTGTATTCCGTGAATTATGAAAACGGCAAACGAAATCGCATTACAGAAGCAAAGGGGTGGCATATCGTTAATCTTTCTTCAAATCAAAAGTATTTTATTGACCGTTACTCAAACGCAAATCTAATCGCTTCATCTTATCTTTATAATACAAATGAAGAAAAAGTTCGTGACCTTGTTGTGAACAATATGTCGGCTTTCAAAGATTACAACCTCTCTCCGGTTGAATTTTTCCGTTTCAAAACTACCGACGGAGTTGAACTTGACGCCTCAATAATAAAACCGGCGAACTTTGATCCTTCAAAAAAATATCCCGTGCTTGTAAACAATTACAGCGGACCGGGTTCCAAAACCGTTACGGATACTTGGGGAAGAGATTTATGGTTCCGGCTTCTTGCGCAAAAAGGATACATTATCTTTGCGCTTGATAATAGAGGAACAAGCGGGCGCGGCGAATCATTTTTAAAAATTGGTTACAAAAATTTAGGTTATTGGGAAGTGAACGATCAGATCGAAGGAGCAAAATATCTCGCTTCGCTTCCATATGTTGATACAAGCCGCATAGGCATTTGGGGCTGGAGTTACGGTGGTTATGCCTCCGCATTAACTTTGATGAAAGCCGCCGATTATTTTAAAGCTGCTATTGCCGTTGCCCCGGTAACTGATTGGAAATTTTATGATAACATTTATACCGAGCGGTATATGTCAACTCCGCAGTTAAATCCAAAAGGATATGAAACAAGTTCGGTTTTAACTTATGCCAATAAACTCAAAGGCAAATTGCTGCTCATTCACGGAACTGCTGACGATAATGTTCATTTTGAAAACTCCATTGTGTTGGCAGCTAAATTGGTTGCGGAAAATAAACCGTTCAAGACGATGTATTATCCCGAAAAGAATCACGGAATTTCCGGCGGCAGAACACGTTTGCATCTGTATGAATTAATGACAAAATTTGTTTTAGAAAATTTATAAACAAGAAATAGTTTGAGGTTGTTATGAAAAAAAGAAAACTTGGTAAACTTGGATCCGAAGTTTCTGCCATTGGATTAGGCTGTATGGGCATGTCGGAATTTTACGGAAACGCGAACGATGCAGAATCAATATCAACGATCCATCGCGCAATTGATCTTGGAATTACTTTTTTAGATACATCCGATATGTACGGTCCATTTAAGAATGAAGAACTTGTTGGCAAAGCATTAAAAGGAATCCGCGACAAAGTAACACTCGCCACTAAGTTCGGAATTGTTAGAACAAGTGATCCGAACATCCGCGGTGTTAATGGAAGACCGGAGTATGTTAAAGCTTCATGCGAAGGATCTTTGAAACGGCTTGGCACAGATTACATTGATCTCTATTATCAACATAGAGTTGATCCAAATGTGCCGATTGAAGAAACGGTTGGCGCCATGGCAGAACTCGTTAAAGAAGGGAAAGTAAAATATCTCGGACTTTCGGAAGCAGCTCCGAAGACTATCCGAAAGGCGCATCAAGTGCATCCGCTCACCGCATTACAGACCGAGTATTCGCTTTGGAGCCGCGATCCGGAAGATGAAATTTTAGCGCTTGTAAAAGAACTTGGAATTGCGTTTGTCGCTTACAGTCCGCTCGGAAGAGGATTTTTAACCGGACGCTTCAAAAAATTTGAAGACTTTGAAGAGAATGATTACCGTAGATTCTCCCCAAGATTCCAGGGAGAAAACTTTCAAAAGAATATTGAGCTTGTTAAAAAAGTTGAAGAGATTGCCAAAGCAAAAAATGTTCTTCCGGGACAGTTGGCTTTGGCGTGGGTTCTTGCTCAAAGTGAAAACATTATTCCTATTCCGGGAACAACAAAACAAAAACATATTGAAGAAAATATTGCAGCTACGGAAATTGTTTTAACTAAAGAGGAACTTGAACAGATAGAATCTGTTTTTACGAAAGGCGCCGCAAGCGGATTGAGATATCCCGAAGCGATGATGAAAGTTGTGAACCAATAAAATAGCAGCAAGTTCAAAGTATAAAGTATAAAGTTAAAAAATATTTATTCCCTATGGGAATATTAATTGTTCGGGGAATTTTTGTTGCAAATATTCAACACCTCCGGTGTCGTTGCATAAATCCCATAGGGATTTAATATTTGTAATACGATTAAAAAAAGTAAAATGAATCCCGTAGGGATTCAATATTTCTTAATTCTATTTAAGGCTAAAAGTGAAAAGAGAACTGATCGAAAATAAATATCTGCGCTGGCTTTATCTCTTCCTGGGATTTATCTTCCTCGGGTTCGGTGTGCTTGGAATACTTCTTCCCGTTATACCAGGACTTGTCTTCGTTGTCGTTTCTACTTACTTTTTTTCGAGAAGCTCGCACAAGTTCCATGATCTTCTCATCAACAATAAATATGTCGGCAAGTATGTCCGCGATTATTATTCCGGCGTTCCGATTCCTTTAAGAACAAAAATACTTGCTGTGCTTTTTATGGTGATCTCGCTTGTAGTTGGTATTTGTTTATTGTGAGGCAAAAATGAACATTCAAATCTTTGGTACAAAAAAGTGCAGGGAAACGCAGAAAGCTGAACGCTATTTCAAGGAAAGAAAAATTCTCTACCACTTCCGCGATCTTACTGAAAAGGGAATAAGCAAAGGAGAACTTGATAACATTTCCTCCGTTATCCCCATTGAAGAATTAATTGACCGCGAAGGAAAACAATTTGAAAAACGGAATTTGAAATTTATGAAGTTTGATATTGAAGAAGAACTATTAACCGATCCGCTTCTACTAAAAACTCCCGTTATAAGGAACGGCAGACAAGTTACCGTTGGGAACAAACCGGAAATTTGGAAAACGTGGGCGTGAAGAAATACTCCTTCGTTTTTGTTTTGATAAGCTTTTTAATGCTTAACTTTGGTTGTAAAAAGAATCCGACCGAGCCGGATAAACCAACTACGGAAGATATAAATTCCTCCCTTTTTCCCCTTCAGATGGGGAATGAATGGGTATTCGAATTTCCTTACTGGACACCATGGTCTGGAGACACAACAGCAACAAATAATTGTAAAATAATTAGTAGTAAAATGCTCAACGGGAAAAAATATTATGCATTCGATAATGCTCTGCCATTTTTTCCATACCATCCTATTTTAAAAGAACTAATAGGAGGAAATGTTGATACAATTTTTGTTAGGCAAAATGAAAATGGGGATATTATGTTACTTGTTGACGATTCTGAGTGGTTATACTTTTCGTTTAATACGGAATTACTGGATTCGTTAGTAAGAACAAAAATAAAGAATGCAGATTATTTCTTCCAAATTGAATCTACCAATGATACGGTCAATACACCTATAGGTTCGTTTGACAAATGTTTAAGAATATTTAACTACTTCCCTAGGATTAAAGGAACCGAACATTATATTTGGTTTGCACCTGGTTATGGTCCTATAAAAATCTACTATCCCGAACTTGACGTTACTTATCAATTAGTTAAAATAAATATTCAAAAAAACTAAACCTCAAAATTGAAAACATAATTATACAAAAAAAGGGCAACCATTACGGCTACCCTTTTTCTATCACATAGATCATCGAGGGAAACTATTAAACATCATAGTACAAGCTGAACTCGTACGGATGCGGCTGAAGAGCCATCGGTTTAATTTCTTTATCGGTCTTATATTTTATCCATGTTTCAATAACATCTTCCGTAAAGACATCGCCTTTAAGCAGGTAGTCGTGATCTTTTCTAAGACACTCTAACGCCGCGTCAAGACTTCCCGGGGTTGACGGAACATTTTTCAGTTCCTCCGGTTCCATATCGTAGATATCCTTATCAAGCGGTTCACCCGGATCGATACGGTTGATAATTCCATCCAAGCCCGCCATCATAATTGCGGAAAAAGCGAGATATGGATTTGTTGAAGGATCAGGACAGCGGAATTCAACTCGTTTTGCCTTTGGATTGTTGGAGTACATCGGAATCCTGATCGAAGCGCTTCTGTTTCTTTGTGAATAAGCTAAGTTTACCGGAGCTTCAAATCCGGGCACAAGTCTCTTGTAAGAGTTTGTGGTTGGATTTGTAATCGCCAACAAAGAAGGAGCGTGTTTCAAAATACCGCCGATATAATAGAGCGCCATTTCGCTTAAACCCGCATATCCGTTACCGGCAAAAAGCGGTTTTCCTTTTTTCCACAAACTTGAGTGAACGTGCATCCCGCTTCCGTTATCGCCGAAGATCGGTTTAGGCATAAAGGTAACGGTTCTGTTATTCTTTTTAGCGGTGTTCTTAATAATATATTTGAACATTAATAATTGATCGGCAGCTAAGAGCAACGGTTGGAAACGGACGTCAATTTCGCACTGTCCGCCGCTTGCAACTTCGTGATGCTGGGCTTCGATATCAAGTCCGGCGTTCATTAAGTTGATAACCATTTCATTTCTTAGATCCATGAGCGAATCGGTTGGAGCTACCGGGAAATAACCTTCTTTGTATCTTGGTTTGTAGCCAAGGTTCGGACCTTCATCGCGTCCACTGTTCCATTTACCTTCAACAGAATCAACAAAATAAAAACTGCTGTTCTGTGAAGAATCAAAACGAACGTCATCGAAAACGAAAAATTCCGCTTCAGGTCCAAAGTAAACCGTATCGGCAATTCCGGTTGAGAGTAAATATGCTTGAGCTTTTTGCGCAATGTTTCTCGGGCAGCGGGAATATTTTTCTTTCGTCGCCGGTTCGTAAACGTCGCACGTCAAACTGATGGTTGGCGCAGTAACAAACGGATCAACCCATAATGTATTCGGGTCGGGAATAATTAACATATCGCTTTCGTTAATTGCTTTCCAACCGCGGATGGAAGAACCGTCAAAGCCGAAACCATCTTCAAAGGAACCGGCATTAAATTGTGTAACCGGAAAAGTAATATGCTGCCATTGTCCCGGCATATCCATGAATTTCATATCCACAAATTGTATATTATTCTCTTGAACGAATTTGAGGACTTTGTCTATTGCAGACATCTCCTTAGCCATAACTAACCTCTTATTTATTTATTTGTTTTTGTTTTGTTGCTTACTTAAGCTGAATTATTTCAACGAAATTTTAGTTGATTCTTTAATAGATGAAAGCACGAAAAACGATTTTGTGCTTACAACTCCGGGCCATGATTGAATTTCCGCGAGAAGTTTTTCCAATGCTTCCGTATTCTTGGCTATCACTTTAAGGATGTGCGAACCTTCACCAAGGATCGAATGACACTCAAGAACATCCGGATGCTGTTCAACCTTCGAACCTAAAATTTTATAATGCTTTGAAGAATCCATCACCAAAAGAATGAACGCCATAATATCATACCCGAAAGCTTTCCGGTTAATTTTGGTATAATATCCTTCGATGATATTTTTGTCTTCGAGTTTGTGAAGTCTTTCACTAACCGAAGGGATTGACATGCTTACAGCTTCAGCAAGCTGGTTTCGCTTTGTTCTACCCTGTTCCTGGAGCATCTCCAGAATTTTAATATCTAAGTTATCTATCATGTTGTACCTAATTTTTTTAGGGTTAATTATATTATTGGTTGCAAATATAAGACATTATTCAGATAAGAGGCAAATAAAAAAGAAGTTTTTGGGGAATATTTATTGAAAGATTCCGGTTAATAATAAGCGGGAATAAAAATTTTCCGGTTTTTGTGTTAAGATTCTCCCCTTGAAAGCAAAAAACAGATGCGTTACGTGAATTGCGGTTTATAAATATTCGTAAAGCGGAGTTGTATTAAAGTGAAGTTGTCTAAATCGAAGCTCCCTCCTTGTCGATCAAAGCTTGTTTTTCCTTCTTCCGGTTATAAGTTTTTTTTGCCGGAATAACTTTCGGCGGTTTCTGCGGGAGCGGAACTCTTTTTTTCTTCTTCTTTACTATAATTTTTACTTTCTCAGCCATAACAAACTAAAAGATTGCGTAGATAAACGGAGCCAGCGCAGAACCTTGCGTCAAAATGATCAGTCCGCCGAGAAGAATAAGAAAAAATAAGATTGGGGCAAGCCACCATTTTTTACGGACTTTTAAAAAATCCCACAACTCCGATATAATTGAAAGTTTGCTCATCGCTGTTCCTAAAATTGCTTTTCATATTGAGATTTATTGAAAGTAACCAGCGGACGTTTCCGCCAATAACTGCTTGCCGATTTATCTATTTTCAGATCAAGAAAATTCTTCCCGGTAAATTTATAAAGAAATTTTATTGGAGTCAGCAAAAAATAGAAGAGAAGGCTTAAAATTATTCTTGTTGAAAAAAATCCAAGCACAACGCTAAAACCCATCCACAATTTGTAAATCCATCTTAACACTTTCGGAAGTGTCAATCCCAAAAAGACAAAAAGAAAACCCAGCACGCTGAAAATTAATTTATTTTTTGCATGCAAGATGAACATGATTATCCCGATAACGGTTAAAAGTCCACCTATTGTAAGGCCGAATTTTCTTAACTCCGCCGGAGTGGCTTTTATTTGTTTAATTTCTTCTTTAATCATTGTCTGTTATCTAAAGGAGTCTATCTTTTTTTAATTCGTCTTTGAGTTTTTCAAATTCGATTGTCGGTTCATCTTTTCTTTCTTTAATTATCATTACACATTTCGAGTCCTCGATTATTTCAAGCATTTCTTTGTATACTTTGTAGTCAATAAGTACACTTTTAGGTTTTCCCCTTTTATTATAAAAGATTTGCTCTTTCGTTCTTAGTTTTTTCATAACCATGTCTATTATTTTAATCTTATTACTTAATCTAACACAAATTCCTTCTTCCAATCAACATCATTTTCGAGTTGCTTTTGTCCAGTTTTGTTCAGCAGAAAATTTCCAAGCACAAGATAATCAATATCGGTGCGCATAAAACAGCGGTAAGCGTCTTGCGGTGAACAAACAATTGGTTCACCACGAACATTAAATGACGTATTTACAACCACTGCGTAACCTGTTTGTTTTTCAAATTCTGAAATTAATTTGTGATAACGTGGATTTGTTTCCTTCTGCACCGTTTGAATGCGAGCGGAATAATCAATGTGTGTTACCGCGGGAATGTCCGAACGCAGAATGTTCAGTTTTTCAATTCCGAATAATTTTTTTTGCTCTTCGGTCATTTCTTTTTGCCGTTCTTTTTTTACATCGGCAACAATCAACATGTACGGACTTTCTTTTTCCATCTCGAAATAATCCGAGACTTTTTCAGAAAGAACCGAAGGAGCGAACGGGCGGAATCCTTCTCTAAATTTTATTTTAATATTCATCGTTGCCTGCATCTTTGCGGAGCGTGCATCGCCAATAATGGAACGGTTACCCAACGCACGAGGACCAAATTCCATTCTACCTTGAAACCATCCCACAACTTTTTCATCTGCAAGCAAAGAAGCCGTTTCTGAATAGAGTTCATCATCGCTTAATTGTTTGGAAGGAATTTTATTTTCAGTAAGCCAAGTTTTTATTTCTTTGTTAGAAAATTCGGGACCGAGATACGCTCCGTTCATCGAATCGGTTTCTCCATTCGCATTTCTTTCATTACCAAGATATTGATACCAGGCTGTTAATGCAGCCCCCAACGCGCCTCCGGCATCACCGGATGCAGGCTGGATCCAGATATTATCAAAAATATTTTCCCGTAAAAGTTTTCCGTTCGCAACGCAGTTTAACGCAACACCCCCGGCAAGACAAAGATTTTTCTGCCCGGTTTCTTTGCGCACATGTTTCGCCATCCGCAGCATAACTTCTTCCGTAACTTCTTGAACCGAACGGGCGAGATCCATTTCTTTTTGCGTTAACTTCGACTCCGGTTTGCGCGGACTTCCGTCAAAAAGTTTGTGGAATTTTTCATTCGTCATTGTTAAACCGGTGCAGTAATTAAAATATTCCATATTCATTTTAAAAGAACCGTCATCTTTTAAATCGACCAATTCGGAATATATTTTATCTACATATTTCGGTTCGCCATACGGAGCCAGTCCCATTACTTTATATTCGCCGGAATTTACTTTGAATCCGGTGTAGTAAGTAAAAGCCGAATAGAGAAGTCCAATTGAATGAGGGAAATGGATGTCGGAATCAATTTGAATTTTGTTTCCGCTGCCGACACCAAAACTTGAAGTTGTCCACTCGCCAACTCCATCCATTGTAAGGAATGCGGCTTCCTGAAACGGCGAAGGATAAAACGCTGATGCGGCGTGCGATTCGTGATGTTCGGGAAAAAGTATTGTCCCTTCGAATCCCAATTCTTTTTTAATAAATTCTTTCATCCAGAGTTTTTCTTTTATCCACAGCGGCATAGCTTTAATGAAAGATTTTATTCCAACCGGAGCGAAGCTAAGATAAGTTTCGAGAAGCCGTTCAAATTTCAAGAAAGGTTTATCGTAAAAAACCACGAAGGACAAATCTTTTCCAGTTATTCCGGCATGTTTCAAACAACAATTTATTGAATGCGTCGGGAAAGCATGATCGCCTTTTTTCCGAGTAAATCTTTCTTCTTGCGCGGCGGCAAGTATCTCGCCATCCTTAAGTAAACAGGCGGCGCTATCGTGGTAAAAAGCTGATACTCCGAGAATGTAAATTGGCAAACTCAAATGTCAAAACTCAAATGTAAATTGATTTCCATTTATGCTTCATCAATCTTAACCGGTTTTACATCCCAAATTAAATTAGCATATTCTTGAATCGAGCGATCGCTGGAGAACTTGCTCATACGCGCAACGTTAAGTAACGCTTTTTTGAACCACTCATCTTTGTTTTTGTAAAGCGCACTAACCTTTGCTTGCATGTTTACATACGATTGATAATCAGCAAGAAGAAAATAATAATCGACATTGAGCAATTCATCGATAAGCGGTTGAAAAAGTCCCGGCTCAAAAATACTGAATTGATTGTTTTGGATCATATCAAGAACGCGTTTTAATTCCGGGATGTTTTCGTAATAATCTCGCGGACGGTAACCATCTGATTTTAGTTTCCTCACTTCATCGGAAAGCAAACCGAAAATAAAAATATTGTCGTCACCGACTTCTTCGCGCATTTCTACATTCGCTCCATCCATTGTGCCGATAGTTAAGGATCCGTTAAGCGCAAACTTCATGTTACCTGTTCCGGAAGCCTCTAAACCGGCGGTTGATATTTGTTCTGAAAGATCAGTCGCCGGAATAATTTTTTCAGCAAGTGACACGGAATAATTTTTAAGGAAGATAACTTTCAATTTATCTTTTATTGTGTGATCATTGTTGATGACGTTTGCAACATTGTTGATCAGCTTGATGACCAACTTCGCCTGGAAATATGCGGGAGCGGCTTTACCTGCGAAGATAACTGTACGGGGCACAAATGCAGCTCGCGGATTATCTTTAATTCTGTTATACATTGTAATTACGTGCAGAACATTTAAGAGCTGTCGTTTGTATTCGTGAAATCTTTTTACGTGAACATCAAACATTGAGTCGGGATTAATTTTAACTTGATGTTCTTTCTCGATATACTCAATCAAAAATTTCTTGTTAAGCCATTTTGATTCTTTGAAAACTTCCATGAACTGTTTGTCATCAATCAGTTTCTCAAGTTTTTTTATTTGCGAAAGATCCTTCACCCAACCGTCGCCGATATGTTCCGAAATTGCTTCCGACAAATAAGGATTTGCGATCTTCAGCCAGCGGCGGGGTGTAATTCCGTTTGTTATGTTCTTAAATTTTTCCGGGAACATCGCATAGAAATGAGGGAAGATATTATTCCGTAAAATATTCGTGTGAAGCGCGGCAACTCCGTTTATAGAGTGGCAACAAACGATAGCAAGATTCGCCATCCGGATTTTTTTCTCTTCACCTTCACGCACAATAGAAAGTTTAGAAATTATTTCCGGATCGGTTGTGTATTGTTCTTGCACATATTGAAGAAATCTTGCGTTAATTTCATAGATGATTTGTAAGTGACGGGGTAAAAGCGAATCCATAATTTTAACAGACCATTCTTCTAGAGCTTCAGGCACAACGGTGTGATTGGTGTAAGCAAAAGTATTTGTGGTAATGTCCCAGGCATAGTCCCAGCTCAATCCTTCTTGATCCATTAAAATTCTCATCAGTTCAGGAATGGCAATAACGGGATGTGTATCGTTTAATTGAATTGCTGTCTTCTCTGCAAAGAGATCGAAATCAGAATGTCTGTATTTATACTTTCTAATAATATCCTGTAAAGTAGCCGAACTAAAAAAGTATTGCTGTTTAAGTCGAAGGAATTTCCCTTTTACCATTGTATCGTTCGGGTAAAGAACTTTTGAAATGTTTTCAGACTCGTTCTTCTTTTGTACCGATGCAACATAATTTCCGGCGTTGAATTCCTTAAAACTGAATTCATGTGTTGCCTTGGCTTGCCATAAACGCAAATTATTTACCGTGTTCGTTCTAAATCCCGGAACCGGAACATCATAAGCAACCGCCATAATATCTTCGGTGTCTTTCCATTCAAATTTCATTTGCCCGTCTGCTTGTTTGTGCATTTCAACCGTGCCGTAAAAACGGATACGGTACGAAAGTTCGCGCCGCAAGATTTCCCACGGATTTCCATAACTCAACCAGTTATCCGGTTTTTCAACTTGGTATCCGTTCTCAATATCTTGTTCAAAGATTCCGTACTCATAACGGATTCCGTACCCAAACGCGGGTAATTCAAGTGTAGCCATCGAATCTAAAAAACAGGCAGCAAGTCTGCCGAGACCGCCGTTACCAAGCGCCATATCATGCTCTTGATCTCTTGCTTCTTCGAGATGATACCCGGCATCTTGAATAATTTTATCGCTCTCTTCGTAGTAATCCATGTTGATGAGCGCATTGCCGAGAAGTCTTCCCATTAAAAATTCAAGCGACAAATAATAAACGCGTTTTACATCGTCCACGTTGTACTTGTGCATGGTGCGGAGCCATTTGCGCACAAGACGGTCGCGGACAGACATCGAGATAGAATAATAAATGTCATCCTGTGTTGCGGAAAGTTTATCTTTTACAAGAATGAATTCAAGATGCTCCGCAAACTGATTTGATAATGAATAACTTTCGAGTTGTTCTTTATCGGTAAAAAATATTGATGAATCTTTCAGGCTCATAGAACCTCCATTTTATAGTTAAAATCTTTTTCAATTTCAGAAAACTTTTTGCCAAGCAAATCCTTTGGAGAAAGAAGCGGCAAAGAAATTTTCCAGTCTATATTTAAATCCGGATCATTATATAGAATCGCCCGCTCATCGTTTTTGCTGTAAAGCGCGGTGCATTTGTAAGAAAAAATTGCTGAATCGGAAAGAACCGAAAAACCATGCGCAAATCCCGGAGGGATCCATAACTGGTAATGATTTTCTTCAGAAATTTCTGCCGCATAATACTTTCCAAATGATGGCGAACCGAACCGAATATCCACAGCAACATCCAAAACTTTTCCCGACAACACTTGCACTAATTTTCCTTGGGCTGCGTTCCCGACTTGATAATGCAAGCCGCGAAGCGTGTTCTTTACAGACTTAGAAATATTATCCTGCACAAACGAATCGATAATTCCAAATTCAGCATAGCGGGTTAGATGAAACGATTCATAAAAATATCCTCGATCATCACCAAACACATCAGGCTGAAGAAGGAGTAATCCGTTTAATTTTTCATCAACTATTTTCATTCGGTCTCTGCAAGAATATTTTCAAGATAACTTCTGTACTGGCATTTCGGCATTCTCTCTATGACCGATTGAAATTGCTTTTTTGAAATAAAGTTCATGTAATAGGCAATTTCTTCTATGCATGCCACTTTCAAACCCTGGCGGTCTTCTATCGTTCCAAAGAAGTTTGATGCTTGCAACAATGCCTCAGGAGTTCCTGTATCAAGCCAGGCAACTCCGCGTCCTATTTTCTCAACGCGCAATTCACCTTTATTTAAGTAGGTGTTGTTCACGTCGGTAATTTCTAATTCACCGCGCGGAGAGGGTTTTAAGTTTTTAGAAATATTTACAACTTCGTTGTTATATATGTACAAACCGGGCACGGCAAATTTTGATTTTGGACTTTTCGGTTTCTCTTCTATCGAAAGAGCTTTTCCGTTTTTATCGAATTCTACAACTCCGTAGCGTTCCGGATCGTTTACTCGATAACCAAAAACTGTTGCTCCGGTGTTGTTTTCAATTCCTTGATAAAAGAAATCGAGATTGCCGTAAAAAATATTATCTCCGAGAATTAATGTAACCGAATCGCCTCCGATAAATTTATCACCAAGAATAAATGCTTCCGCAATTCCGTTCGGAGCTGCTTGCACAACATATTCGATTGAAAGTCCGAGATGCGAACCGTCTTTAAATAATTTTTTGTAATAAGGAATCGTTTCCTCGTTTGAAATAATTAAAATATCTTTTATTCCGCCAAGCATTAAAACAGAAAGTGGATAATAGATGAGCGGCTTATCATAAATCAGCGTAAGCTGTTTGCTGTACACTTGAGAAATAGGATACATCCGCGAACCCGAACCGCCTGCAAGAATTATTCCCTTCATAAAAATTGTTTCCTTTTATTAATACTTTGGATTTTGATGCCACTGCCAGGCAGTTTGCACAATATCTTTTAAAATGAATTTTGGATACCAGCCGAGAACTTCTTTTGCCTTTTTGTTATCAGCAACCAACACAGCGGGATCGCCTGCCCGGCGAGGTGCAATTACCGATTTAATTTTTCGTCCGGTAACTTCTTCGGCAACAGAAATCACTTCTTTAACAGAATTTCCATCTCCGGTTCCTAAATTAATAATTTGCGATGAATTTCCTTTATTTAAATATTCCAACGCTTTTACATGCGCATCGGCTAAATCTTCAACATGAATATAATCGCGAATACACGTTCCATCCGGCGTTGAGTAATCATCGCCATAAACAGAAATACTTTCCCGTTTGCCAAGAGCCGTAAACAAAACCAAAGGAATTAAATGTGGCTCCGGAAAATGACTTTCACCGATCTCTCCGCTTACCGAGGCTCCCGCAGCATTGAAATACCGAAGTGCGACGTGCTTCATTCCATATGCCGTTTCATAATCGAGAAGAATTTTTTCGATCATTAATTTCGTTCTTGCGTAAGGATTAATCGGCTTTGTTGATTCTTCTTCAGAGATCGGAACAGTTAACGGATTTCCGTACAAAGAACATGTTGA
This sequence comes from Ignavibacteria bacterium, assembly GCA_030693705.1. Classification (GTDB taxonomy): domain Bacteria; phylum Bacteroidota; class Ignavibacteria; order Ignavibacteriales; family Ignavibacteriaceae; genus UBA1563. Next base: position 83,370 of record JAUYAB010000008.1, read on the forward strand.
TGAAAAAACAAAATGCTTTACACCTTTTTCTTTTAAAGCGTTTATCAAATTAAAACTACCGAGAACATTGTTGCGATAATACATTTCGGGGTCTTCAACTGATTCGCCGACATAGGCAAATGCGGCAAAGTGAATAACCGATTCAATGTTATGTTTTTGAATTACGGAAGCTAATTTTTCTTTATCTAATAAATCGACTTCTTCAAAAATTACATTTTGAGGAAGCGATGCTTTATGTCCGCGCGAAAGATTATCAATTACGATAACCTCATATCCTGTTTTGAGCAACAACCGCACAACGTGCGAACCAATGTAGCCCGCGCCGCCGGTAACTAAAACTGCCATGAAAATCCAAATTGTTTTTGTTAGAGAATTTTGTGGGAGAAATTTAACCTAAAAAATCATTTTAAAAAAGAAAAAGGCAGTTGGAAGCCTGCCTTTTAGTCTTTTTTGATTTCCTAAAAAATCAAAGTTTTTTGAAATGTTTTCGAACAATAATAATTATTGTGAATAAGCTCCTATTATTGCCTTTAAAACCTTGTTCACTCTTTCTGGGGTTTTTAATGCTTTAACAATATCATTATCAATAGGGAAGAGAACTTGTTCGTTCCGCATGATTTTTGCGTAAGGATTTTTCCTGGCTTTGGAGTAATCAAAACTATACTCCTCTTTTAGCTCAGCATTTTTTCGGGTTTTTTCATTAACTGTTTTCTTCATAGTCTTGTTTTTCTTTTGTTGTTACTTTGCGTGCACTAATAATTCTAATATGTTGATTTCTTTCTGTAAAAGAAACAATGATAATTTTATTCTTATTCGTATGCCCAATTATCAAAAGTCGTTTCTCGATTCTCGAATGTTCATCATCATCAAAAATAAACGCGAGCGGATCAGCAAAAACAGTAACCGCTTCTTCAAAACTTAATTTATGCTTTTCATGATTAAGTTTTGCTTTATTTTTATCCCAAATGAAATTAATCATTTGACTTACGCTGCTGCCGTCGTTTGCGGCGCCGGTTGACGTGTACCGAGTTCTCTATCAAGCATAAAGATGCCGTAATTATTTTCGCCGATCATCTTTAAGTCGTCGATAATTTTTGTTACGTTCGCTTCTTCTTCAACCTGCTCGGTAACAAACCACTGCAAAAAATTATTTGTTGCGTGGTCTTTAACTTCCAGGCTTAAATTTACCAATTCATCAATGCTGGCGGTGATAAATTTTTCGTGCGTGTAGGTATCTTCGTAAGCATCGAGCGGTGATTTCCAATCGCTCTTTGGCGTTTCGATCGAAGTAAGAATCGCCCTGCCGCCTTTTTGGATAACATAGGCATAAAACTTAGAAGCGTGGAGATGTTCTTCATCAGCTTGAATTTTCATCCACGCCGCCATCCCGGTTAAGTTTTTACTTTCGAAGTATGAGGACATCGAAAGATACAAGTATGAAGAAAAAAACTCTTTGTTGATCTGTGCGTTTAATGCTTTTTCTATTTTTTCGTTGATCATTTCAAAACCTTTCAATTAAAGTGAAAAATATTGAAAGCAAACTAAGAAAATTTGCCATGAGCAACAAAATGAGCTATTAGTATAATGTGGTCTTCCGGTTTGTTCTTTTTCTACTTAGCGGTAAATTTAGTGCGGTAAAATTTATTTAGTTTAGAAGAGGATAGTATGAGTCTAAGCGAATTACAAAAAGTTGTGAGACAAAAAGCGAATAAGCAGCATGCACTAATTCTCCAGCGGTTTTTTAAAACCGGTTCCGGCGAATATGGAGAAGGGGATATCTTTCACGGAATTAAAGTTCCCATGCAAAGAACTATTGCAAACCAATTTCATCATCTTCCGCTAAACGATCTGCAAATTTTGCTGACATCAAAATATCACGAGGAGCGGCTGATCGCTCTGCTGATCTTGGTTATAAAATTTAAACATGCAAGCGAACCGGTTAGAGAAAAACTTTTCAATTTTTATTTGAAGAATACAAAGAATATAAACAATTGGGATTTAGTCGATCTATCCGCAGATAAGATTGTCGGCGCATATTTGATCGATAAAGACAAATCAATTTTATTTAAGTTGGCAAAATCCTCCGATCTTTGGGAGCGGAGAATTTCAATGATCTCAACTTTTTACTTTATTAAGAACGGAATCTTTGAAGTCTCTTTTCAAATTGCAGAAATTTTATTGAACGATAAACACGACTTGATCCACAAAGCGGTCGGCTGGATGCTTCGTGAAATTGGGAAAAGAGATTTGGAACCTGAAGAAGAATTCCTAAAACTTCATTACAAAAAAATGCCGCGCATTATGCTTCGCTATGCGATTGAAAAATTCCCCGAAACAAGACGACAAGCATATTTAAAAGAGACTATCTAATGAAAAAGCAATTAAAAAACATTCTACTTTTCTTTTTTATACTCTTCAGCATTGCCCATCCACAGAAGAAAGAAACAAATGTTCTCTATCAATATTCCGTCATAAATGCGCTGTCCGCCGGTGTGTATGAAGGTGATTTAAATGTAAACGAATTAAAAAAGTTTGGCAATTTTGGACTCGGAACCTTCAACAATATCGACGGCGAAATGATTGTGCTTGATGGAATAATCTATCAAGTAAAAACTGATGGCGTACCGATTGAAACGGCAAAGAATTTGCTTTCTCCCTTTGCGGCTGTAACATTTTTTAAAAGTGATACTACAATCGAATTAAAAACTCCCCAAACACTTCAGAAAATAAAAGAACTACTTGATGCCGCTCTTCCATCCGAAAACTATTTGTACGCCATAAAAATATCAGGTAAGTTTCAAAAAGTGAAAACGCGGAGCGTTCCCAAACAGCAACAACCTTTTCCCGATTTAGCTTCGGTAATTAAAAAGCAGGTAACGTTTGAAAAAGACAACGTAAATGGAACTGTAATTGGGTTCAAAATGCCGGAGTTTATCGACGGTGTTAATGTAAAAAGTTATCACTTTCATTTTCTTTCAAGTGATAAACATTTTGGCGGGCACTTGCTTGATCTAGTTCTCGATAAAGGAAAAATTGAAATCGGAGTAATAAAAGAATTCCGCTGTCAACTTCCTTCAACAAAAAATTATACCGAAACTAAATTTGTGAAGGAAGAATGTTATCTTCCGAATAAATAAAACAGCTTTCTTTTGAAGCATCATATAAATCATTTTATCCGAGGTTAATTTGGCTCTTACAAACGAAACGCGTAAATCGATTTTTGCAATTCTTTTTGTTATCTCCGGTGCGGCTGGACTGATCTACCAAATTGTCTGGTTTAAATATCTCGGATTATTTCTCGGCAACACCACCCACGCACAGATGATTGTGCTTGCAACTTTTCTCGGCGGATTAGCCGCTGGAAATTATGTTATCGGGAGAAAAGCAGATGCGTTAAAAAATCCCGCACGATTTTATTCCTTTCTCGAAATCGGAATCGGTTTGTATTGTTTGCTTTATCCAACGCTCAGCGTTGGTTTGGGCGAGTTGTTTTTGAAAACAGCCGGAAATTATTCCATCGACAGCACTTCCTTTCTTTTTTATTTCTTTCGTTTTTTACTTGCGGCTTTATTGTTGTTTATACCAACATTTGCAATGGGGGGAACGCTTCCTGCGTTAAGTAAATTTTTTGTTGATGATCTGAAATTCGCCCGACGCGATACTGCCGTTCTTTATTTTCTAAATTCTTTCGGAGCCGTAATAGGCGTGCTGTTTGCGGGTTTCCTGTTGATCAAGGAATTCGGTTTACCTTTTACAATTTATGTTACTGCGGCAATCAATTTGTTTATCGGGCTGATGGGATTTATAGCTTCGCTTAGTTACAAACAAGATGAAACACTTAACGAAGTTTTTCTAAACTCAACCGGGCAAAAAGAAATTGATCTTTCAAAAAAAACTTTGTTCATCGTCTTGGCAACAGCGGGAAGTTCCGGACTTGCGGCTTTGCTTTATGAAATGGTTTGGGTCCGATTGTTGGTAAATATTCTCGGTTCATCAACATATGCGTTTTCGTTAATGTTGATGGCATTCATCAGCGGAATAACACTCGGCAGTTTCATCGTTTCACTTAAATTTATCCGCAAGTTCGACAAAGTGAAACTCGTCATCTTTTGCCAAAGCATGATCGCAATTGGAACAATGGCGGCGCTTCCGTTTTATGAAAGACTCCCTTATTACCTGTGGAAAATTTCTTCCTATTTTGTTCGGAACGAATCAACTTTCCCGATCTTTCTCACGCTTCAATTTTTTATCTGTTTCAGTATGCTGATCACTCCAACAATTTTTATGGGGATGAATCTTCCGGTTATTGTTGAAATATTTTCCGCGTCGCAAAAAAAGATCGGCATATCAATTGGAAAAGTCTTTTCGATAAATACACTTGGGACAGTATTTGGTGCACTATTGAGCGGATTAGTTTTCATTCCGGCTTTTGGAATTAAACACACTTTTGAAATTGGTATTGCAATCAACATCGGAATGGCAATTATACTTTTGTTCTCATATAACAATATAAAATCAATTTCTAAAACCGTTTTTTCAACATTAGCAATTTTTGTGTTTATTGGATTCGTTTGGATCGTCCCTTCATGGAATACAAGTTTGATGGTAAGCGGAATTTTTAGAGAATTCAGTCTCAATCCGCCGGAAACTTATGCTGATTTTAAAAAACACTATTCCGACCGCGAAATTATATTTTACAAAGAGGGAATTGGCGCCAACGTTGGCGTTACAAGAATTAAAGACGAACTGGGCTCGAAGATTTTAATTATTAACGGCAAACCCGATGCAAGCAGCACGCTTGACATGAACACGCAAGTTTTGCTTGGACAAATTCCGATGATGCTGCATCAAAACGCAAAAAATATTTTTGTGGTTGGATTCGGCAGCGGCGTTACTATCGGATCGGTTTTAACTCACGACATTAACAAAGTAACTTGCGCGGAAATTTCTCCTGAAGTAATTGAAGCTGGAAATTTATTCGCGCAAGAAAATGGGAATTGTCTTGCAGATAAGCGGCTGAAAGTAGTAACAGAAGATGCGCTTACATATTTGAAACTTGCAAAAAATAATTTTGATGTTATTATCTCCGAACCATCTAACCCGTGGATCGCCGGAATTGGAAATCTTTTTTCAAAAGAATATTTTGAGCGGTGCAAAACAAAACTTAACGATAACGGGTTGATGGTTCAGTGGTTTCATACGTATGAGATTAACGATGAGATTATGAAGTTGATCCTTCACACTTTTCAAGTTGTGTTTCCTTATGCACAGTTGTGGAATCCGCAGCAAGGCGATATCATCATGGTTGGCTCGAAAAAGCCAATCACTTTGAATGCCGGACAACTTGAACAAAAACTTCAACTTGAAAAAGTGAAGAAAGATTTCAGCAAAATTAAAATAGAGAACATCCTTACATTTCTTTCATGCGAAGCTTTTTCAGAAGAAGGATTTTATACTATTTCAGGCAACCCAACCGTTAATTCCGAACTACATCCGCGCCTTGAGTTTGAAGCTCCAAAAGCATATTATCTCAATCAACTTGCAACGTTAACTTACCGGAATGACGAACGTTTCAGAGCTACAACAAATCATTTATTGGTGAGCGATTATCTTAAAGAACACGAACCGACAAATGCCGAATTAGCTTCAGCGCTGGCTTTCCATTATAACGAAACAAAAAATTATCGTTTGAGCTACGGAATTGCAAAACTTTTGAATGAAAAAAATCCTACGGATTACAAAACGTCGATCACGTTAATAAATTCCGAAGAAAAACTTGGGATGAACACTCTGCGGTTGAAAGCGTTGGAACAACTGCTCCGCGAGTTTCCCGATTCTCCATCCGTTGTGCAGAATTATGCGTATGATAAAATTACTGAAGCAACGTTTGCGGTTTCATTTTTCAAAAATTATCCGATCGATGTTTACGCAAACGAGATATTGCGAACCACTCTAAAAGATTCTGTCGCTCAGGTAAAAGTTTATGCCAACCTCGCTAATTTGTATCTTGAGAACAGTCAGCCGCAGCAAGCCTACGAAATGGCTGACCAAGTTTCACATCTATTAGACGGGAATAAAGAATTGGGAAGGCTCATTCCGCTTGACGATTTTTGTTATACCTATTCGGCGGCAAGCGCGTACACACTGCACTACAAAACAGCTATCGAGTATTTAATGGGATTGACAATCCTCAATCGCCAGCACCCTAAAAAAGAAATGCTCGGCAGGATGATTGAGTGGCGGATGAAGAATTAATCTTTTGAACTATTGTATTGCACTAATTTCTTTGAGGTTCTTTGTTTTATAACAACCTGCCGCGATAGCGAAATCGCGGCAGATATAAACGAAATTCTTTGTTCAAAATATAATCCGGTTATTTTTTTTCACCATCTAATTCAAACTTAAAGGGCATTACAACCCACACCGCCACCGGTTTACCACTTTGCATCGCGGGTGTAAATCTGTATTTCATTGCAGCTTCTATTGCAGCTTGATTAAATATTTCATTATCCGATTTTACAGCAACGGCTTTTTTTACATTTCCCTCTTTACTAACCAAAGCTTTCACCCACACCCTTCCTTCAATTCCATTTTTTTTTGCTTCTTCAGGATAAACAGGATTCGCCTGATTAACCATCTCCGGCATTATTTCTACTTGGATAAACTCATCCATTCCGGGTTCTTCTTCATTTTTACTAAGTTGATTGGGTTTATGTTTATGCCTCGCAACCGTTCTTTCTTCTCCCTTATTCTCAATGTCTAGCTTGAAAGCCACCGGGAGAATAACCCAAACCTTAACTGCTTTGTTATTTAACATTGCAGGAGAAAATGAAGCTTTTTTTGCTGCATCAAGTGCGGAATTATCCAGCATATCTTTCACGCCTTGCTCAACTTTTGCCTTTTCAACATTTCCTTTTTCAGTAATTAAAAGTTTCAAATAGACTGTTCCTTCTATTCCCGCAAGCTTTGCTGATTTGGGATATACCGGCTTTAACTGAGATTTTAAAGTCGGCGCTTTATCCACTTCTATAAAACCGGATTCGTCCGGCTTCTGTAATTTTGCCCCCTCTTTCTGCTGAGCAAATAAGCCAAGAAAAGCGATGAGCACGAGCGATAGAATTAATTTTATTTTCATTTTTAACCTCACATAGTTGGTTTAACTATTATTTGTTTTGTTCTTAAATAAGCGCTCGTAACTTCTACGGTTGGTAAAGCATTCATAAGAAGTTCGAGCTTTTCGTTCTGTTGCTTGACCTCGCGCGTTAAGTCGGCAAACTGTGTTTTGTAATCTTCCGATCTTGAATAGAAAAAGATCGTTAAGATCAAAAGTATCGCGGTGAAAGCATAAGTAAACGCATTGAAAACTTTTCTATTTATAAAAGTTGTTGTTTGTCTTTCGTTCAACTGCCCGATAGAGCGGAGAATTTTTTCATCAAGTTTGCTTGGAAATATTTCCATTGTATCAGCAACTCCGCTTTTAAGTGCATTCAACTTTTTAAAGTAGTCACGTCCTTCAACATCTTGTGAAAGCAACGTAAATAAGATTGGCTCTCTCCCTTTTTCAAGTTCTCCGTCAAAGTAGAGATCGATCATCGTTTCAATTTCTTTTCTATTCATAATTATCTCTCATTCAAAATGACTTTGGATAATTTAGCAATCAGCTTCTGCCGTGTTTTATACAATCTGCTTTTAACAAGATTCTCATCAATTTTCATCACCTCGGAAATTTCCTTATACGAAAGATTCCCGTATTCTTTTAAGAGAAAAACATCACGCTGTTCAACTTCTAAATTTTCAAGTTCGTTCATAATCAGTGCATGAAGTTCTTTCAACTCCAGTTCCTCCTCAAGTTTTACGGAAGAATCAATCTCGATTTCGTCAGTATCCATTACGTTGAATTGGTCAACTCGAATTTTCTTAGCTCGATAGTATGCATAAATTGCGTTGCGCGTTGTAGTATAGAGCCAAACATCAACGCGTTCGGAGTTCCGTATACCATTCATATTTTTAAAAAACTTTTCAAAAACATTTTGAATAATGTCTTCACACATCATTGTATCGCTAAGCATTTTACGCGCGTAGTTATAGAGTTTAGTTTTCTGCTGATTGTAAATCAGCGTAAACTCAACGATATTTTTTGTTACTTCACTCAAAAAGTTGTTTTTCTTTTATGTAAAGATGCTTTAAAAGAAGAAATGTTGCCGAAAAGAATAAATATTTTTTTTACGAGAAAAAAGAGAAGGGTTATTGCTTTCCCCTAAAACAAAAAACCGCAGATAACTCCGCGGCTTTTGTTTAGAAACCAATAAAAAGAATGATTACGCTTTTCTTTGACGTTCTCTTCTCCTTGAAGCTGTACCATAGATAAACGCACCAATTATTGTTGCAATTGATCCACCAGACATAACCAGCCCCTGACTAATCAAGCCAATAGACGCAAGATACAACCCTCCGCCAGTTCCAATGACTCCAATAATGAAAGCAAATATTAGTCCGAGATATGACTTTGTAATGTCGGAACTAATAACTTTTTTTTCAATTTCAATACGATGTGCCGTTTGTGCTTCAGCCTGCCGCATAATTCTATCTGCAAACCCAGGGTTTATTTCTTCATATTTTCTTAGTAAGTCAGGTGGAGGAATTGGTCCGGAGAAGCGTGAAGCCGCAATCGTAACTTGTCCCGTTGGGTTTTGTGGCATCTGCGTGTTTGGTTTTGCAGGATAATTATTCTTGTTCTGACGGCTGTGCGACATCTTGCCCCATAACTGCTTCATCAAATGAATTTTTATAATCTTGCGCTATAACATTCCAATCCGAAGCTAATGCTTTGGCATCGGCTTCCCACTCTGTTGAACTTTCATTGTAAACATTAAGTGTGTTGCCAAAATCAAGCACTCTGGCCATTCCTTCCCAGAAGGATGGACGGGCAAAAAGAAATGTGGTTTCGCTCATTTTTACTTGTTTTTCTTTATTAACGGTTAAAATATATTCTAATTTTATTGAAATGTCAATAAAATCTTATTCAAACTTTGGTTTGGTTCAATTCTAATTATCGAACAATTTTAAACAACACTTAGTTCACTACCTTAATTTTATAACTTCTTAACAAAAAGCCGCAGATAATTCCGCGGCTTTTGTTTCTGAAACCAAGAAAAAGATTTACGCGATGGTAACTTCTTTTGTAAGATAAACATCTTGAACTAAGTTCACGATCTTTATTCCTTCAGCCATCGGGCGTTGGAATGCTTTTCTTCCAAGGATCAATCCCATACCGCCGGCACGCTTGTTAATTACTGCAGTTTTGCAAGCTTCTGCGAAATCATTTTCGCCTGAAGCGCCGCCGCTGTTGATCAACCCTGCTCTGCCCATGTAATTGTTCATTACCTGGTAGCGGGTTAAATCGATAGGATTATCGGTTGTCAATTCAGTGTAAACACGTTTATCAATTTTTCCGTAAGAAACTCCGCCGGTATTTAGCGCATTGTAACCGCCGTTGTTTTCAGGAAGTTTTTGTTTGATGATATCGGCTTGAATAGTAACGCCGAGATGATTTGCTTGTCCGGTTAGATCAGCGGAAACGTGATAATCTTTATCGCTCTTGAATTTAGGATTACGCAAGTAGCACCAGAGAATTGTTGCCAAACCTAATTCATGCGCATATTGGAACGCTTCGCTTACTTCCATAATTTGTCTTGTGCTCTCATCCGAACCGAAATAAATTGTCGCGCCAACCGCTGCTGCGCCCATATCGTACGCTTGTTCAACGCCTGCAAACATAACCTGATCAAATTTATTAGGATAGGTAAGCAGTTCGTTATGATTAATTTTTACAATGAACGGAATTTTGTGCGCGTATTTTCTTGAAACCATTCCAAGCACACCCAGCGTTGAAGCTACGGCGTTACAGCCGCCTTCAATAGCCAACTTAACAATGTTTTCAGGATCGAAAAAATCTGGATTCTTTGCGAAGGAAGCTCCGGCTGAATGTTCAATTCCTTGATCAACCGGTAATATGGAAACATATCCGGTTCCTGCAAGTCTGCCTGAACTTACAATCCATTGAAGATTTTTAATAACGTTGATATTTCTGTCGCTCGGACTAAAGATTCTATCTATAAAATCCGGTCCGGGTAAATGTAATTTTTCCTTTGGCACTTTGGCGGAGTAGGATAAAAGGGAATCGGCTTCTTTGCCAAGTAATTCTTGAATTTTGTTAATCATTGTTGCTCCATTTTTCTTATAAAATATGCAGCCCAAAAATAACTTGAAAAGAGGTGAATTCAAACTAAGCGGAGAAGGGAAAGGAATATAAGCGTAAGAAAACCGGAAATATTTCCAAATCGGGTCAGTTTTCCTCCGTTTTTCCGTAATGTGGTATTTCGCTACTCTCTAAAGAGCGATTGAGAACCATTACTCAGTTTTTCCGGCAAGAAGTCTATCTAATCTCGGGCGGGAGATGCCCAATAATCGTGCGGCTAAAGATTTGTTCCCGTTAACTTTTTTTAGAACTTCCTGAATGTAAAACAAAGAGACGTGCTGAAGATCAGTTGTTGAGTAGGGAATTTTTATCTGAATGGTTTCTGAATGATTAATTATTGGAACGTATGAAGATTTTTTTGGAGAAGATAAAATTTCCCCCGTTTGGTGACTCAGAATATTTTCAAAATGTTTAATAGTCAAAACTTCACCATCGCACAAAAGCACCGCTCGCTCAAAGGCGTTGCGTAGTTCTCTTATGTTTCCGGGCCAACTGTAGCCGGTAAGAAAATTAAGCGCTTCATCATCAACCTGCTTAATCGATTTATTGTAGCTTTCACAAAACTCTTTAATAAAAAGATTGATAAGGGAAAGAATAAAATCCCGCCGGTTACGCAAAGATGCAAGTTCAATAGTTATCACATTTAAGCGATAATATAAATCGGTTCTAAAAAGATTTTGTGCCATCAATTTGTTCAAATCTCTATGCGTAGCGGAAATTATTCGCGCAGTAATGGGAATGTCATGCATTCCGCCGACTCTTCTAATAATTTTTTTTTCAAGTACTCGCAGGAGTTTAACTTGTAGGTTCAAACTCAACTCGCCGATTTCATCCAGAAAAATTGTTCCGTTATGCGCCAGTTCAAACAAACCAAGCTTTCTAACTTTTGCATCGGTGAAAGCCCCTTTCTCATGCCCAAAAAGTTCTGATTCCAACAACGGCTCCGGAATAGCCGAACAGGTAACTTCAACAAACGGTGAATCTTTTTTATTCCCGTAATTGTGGATTGCGTTCGCCAGCATTCCCTTACCCGTGCCGGTCTCGCCAAGAATCAATACATTTACCGAAGCGTTTTCAGCCGCTGTTCTTGCGGCTGCGATAAGTTTTTCAACTTCCGGGGAATTTCCCAAAATGGATCGGAACACAGAATCGCGTTCATCGGCTGTGATAGGAGAAGCTTCGGCATGATGTTGTATCCTGCTTTCTAACTTTTCTTTCAAATCGAAGCCGAACTTATATAGTTCATCGGGTAAAATATAAATTTCGTTGAAACCGAGTTTTGCAAGTCGGCTTGTAATAAGAGGGCTTTTGTTTTCAATCAGAAAGACCAGGGAAATGTCGGAAGACTTTCCAATTTCTAAAATCTTTTCAAACATTAAAGAATTTAGTGCGGTTACATAAAACAAAGCGACATCGTTGGAAAGCAATTCAACATCGCTTGGTTTGCCGGAAGCAAGATTATAATAAACCGCCTCATACCCAACCAATTGAGAAGCAATTTTCGAAATATCTTTTTTTTCGGAGAAAAGATGAACTGTTGCTTTTTTTGCTTTCATGCTATAGAGGAGACTGAATTCCTAATGAATTGTAAATCTTTGCTTCTTTCTTTTTGAGTTAGATATGCTTTTCTTAAAGAATCGTCAGTAATGTTGTTTGACAAAAAGACGATTAAACTTTCCGTTAAATTAAAAAATTCTTTCACCTTTATAAAAAGATTTCTTTCAAAATAGATTTCACAAAATAAACTAAGAATTAGCCGGGTAAATTCGGTTAAACTTTGCTCCTTTATTATTACGTAAGCTTCGTTCAGATAATTGATGTATGACGTTTCTCCGAACCGGTAATGTTGTGCAACCTTCCCCAGCAGGTACAAACGTACGGCACGGTAAATTTCATTTGCGGAACAAAGCGAGACATATTTTTCGTTTTGTAAAAAGTTATGCGCCGGTTGATATTCTTTTTTCTGAAGACAGGCATCAACATAAATCAGAGATGCTAAAACGGAATCATGTTTATTGTCGGTCTCCAGCAAAGCATTGCAGAGGGAAAGTAGTTCCTCTCCGTTTTGATCAACGATTTCGCGGCTGCAATAATAGAGGGAAAGAGTGTTAATAAATTTTAGTTGAAGAAAATGTTTCTCGCTCAAATGTCCGGCAGAAATAAATTTTTGATATTGTTCCGCATAACGCTTTGCATCTTTCACACTTCCGATAACCGCAAACGTTTTGGCAAGCAAATAGAGGGCTGAAGCTTCTTCTTCTTTATTTTCTGTTTCCCGAAAAATTCCTAATGCCAGAAGAAGTTCATCAATTGCAGTGGAGTATTCGCAGATAATTAAATGTGTTTCCGCAGAATTAAGTAGTGATAATCCCAGCCCGTTCTTCTTGCCGATCGTTTGAAAAATCATCTTCGCCTTCCGGTAAGATTCAGCCGCAAGCTCATACTTTGCAGTATCGAAAAGAAATATTCCGTAATTCATCCGCAGCAACGCTTCTTGATCCAAATCGCCGATTGCATTGTTGATAAAAAGAGAACTCTTCCAATATTCTTCAGCCAGCTTATATTGCCCTCTCATGCTGCAAATGTTTCCAAGATTAACTTGTACCCGGGCAATACGTTGTTTGAGTTTTGCTTCTGTAAATTCCACCAGCGCAGCATTAAAAGAAGTATAAGCTTTTTCAGCATCGTTGCTTCTATACAACTCCAGCAAACCATTTAGATTATGAACTTTTCCTCTCTGTTCACGTGTTAAATTTTCCATCATCAAAAGTTGATTTAAAACTTTTTCCGCTTCACCAAAATTATTTGTGTTCAAATCGGCGTTTACGATCTCAAAAAGAATTTCAGTTTTTTCTTGTTGATTCGTAAACTTATCTACTTCTCTTTTCAATATTTTTTTACCCGATTCCACCTCACCCGAAGCGATAAGAAAAATTCCTTTTTTAATTACCAAATCGGTATCCGCATGAATGTTGTAAACGGTTTCCAACTCTTGTAATAATTTAAGCGCCAGCTCGCTATCACCTGTCTTATGCAAAACGTTTAAGAATTCTTTTCGCACCTCGATCGCAAAGTTTGGTGAAAGCTGAAGTTGTAATAAGCGAGAGAATATTCTTGTAACATAAACGAAAGCGGAAAGTTCTGTAGCCCTTTGTATTTCATCTTTCAGGCAGAGATACGCTTCATCATATTTTTCTGCAAGTTCAAATTGGCGGGATATTTCTTTGGGAGAAAAATCATTCATGCCGCCAATGATTACCGCTATTTTTTTATGATGTTCAACTTTATCAGCTATTTGTGAATAAACATAGTTCTTTAATCCAATAGAAGTAAAGTGCACAAATCCATTTTGGGTTTGCGAGTGAAGCATGTTTTTCTTTTGCAGTTCATGAAGAATTTTTTCGATTTCACCATTAAAATCATTAAGAATTGTTTTTGCCTCTTCGTAGGTTAAACCAACATTAAAAGAAGATAGAATTGAAAGAGCTTGATTCTCTTCACTGCTTAAATTTACAATTCTTTTCTGGAAAGCGGCGGTTTGCGATACTCCGGAAAACTTTTTTGCTTTTTCTTCATCAATAAATATTTCATCTTCAGCGAAGATCAACACTTCATCGGCAATCAGCTCTTTTAAAAAAAGCAAAATGTTCCCGGGAAACAAATCAGCATGTTTTTTTATTAGCGCCGCAACGGCTTTTTGCGGAAAATTTTTAGCAAAGTTTTCTTTTAAAAAAACGGGAATTTCTTTTTGTAAAAAAGGACCAACCGGATACTCGGTTTTGTTTGGAATTATTCCCGTTGATAAATCTGTTGTTAGTTCTTCTAGCAAAATGATTTTTGCGCCGTTCAAAGAAAGAATCGGAAGAATCCTCAAAAGAATTTCTTTTACAACTTCATCCAACAAATTATAATCGTCAAAAATTAAGATGAAATTTTGAGCTTTACTGATTTCCGAAAAGAGCATGCTTAACGTTTCCACGTCAGGTTGAAAATCTTCATCGAATACTTTTTTATACTCATTAACTTTTTCGTTCGCAGTACCACCAACATACGAGTTGAATATTATTTTTGATAAAATAAATTGGAACACTAAGCCGGAATTTTGGAAGGGGAGTCTATCAATAAAAACAACGTTAGGGAAATCGCTAGTAATTTTTTTCGCTAAAAAACTTTTTCCGCTTCCAGGAATCCCATGTAACACCAGAATTTCGTTTCGCTCTTTGTTTTCAATGTGTTCGGCAATTCTGCCAAGTTCTTTTTTTCGTCCGACAAATTGCGTTGCCGAGGTTAAGCTCAAATAATAGTTCTCGACCGGAAGTTGCAATAAAAAGAATAACTGTAAAGCGGATTGAATTCTTTCCGACGGATCTTTTTTAAGAAGCTGTTGAAGAACCTTAATTAAAACCGGCGGAAACGAAGAAGATTCCGGAAATTGAAATTCCTCTTCAAGGTGCGAGTGATAAATTTCCAATTCATCCGTTGCGGCAAAAGGATATTTTCCATAAACAAGATGATAGAGCAAAATGCCAAATGAGTAGAGGTCGGCGCGAGCATCAACATTTTGGTTTAGCAATATTTCCGGTGCCAGAAAAAATGAGGTTCCCCGTTTTACATCTTTCAGATTGTCGTCCGCTCTTCTTGTTAAACCAAAATCTATAACTTTAATAATTATGTTTTCATCGTTTTCGCCGCAGATGATGTTTTCAAATTTCAAATCGAAATAAATGTAATTTGCCAAATGGAGATAACTTAAATATGAAGTTAACTGACCGATAACATTGTAAAATATCGTTGGATTTGATTTGAACTTAACGTCTAAAAGAGATTTTCCCTCAAAATATTCGAGAAGAAAAAAGAGACTTCCGCTCTCAATTCCAAGAGCCGTATCTTCTTCATCAAGGTTGATGATTGTTCCCGACTCATATGCTTTAATAATATTCGGGTGAGAGAATTTCTTGAGAAGATGATATTCATCTAAAAAGGTTTTTATTTCTTCTGCGCCTGTCTGAGACGGAAGAATTTTAATTGCAAATTTTTGTGAGGGAAAAAATTTATCCGCACAAAGAAATACTTTGCTTCGCCCTTCGCCGAGTAATTTAATGATACCGAATCTTTTGTTGATCATGCGTGCAAACGGGGATTAAAGTAGTGTGCTATTTTTTTTCCAAAATCATTTATTGTTATAAGTGTTAAAACAATCGCTAAACCGGGAAACAAGATCATCCACCAAGCTTGTGAAAGATATTCCTGCCCGGAATTTATCATTGCACCCCACGACGGATATTCATTCCCTACTCCCAGACCTAAAAAACTTAAAGCCGATTCTGAAAGTACAACATTGCCAAATTGAAAAACCGTATTTACAATTACCGGAGTTGCAATAACCGGTAACGCTTCTTTTAATAAAAGCCTGGCGCCGGAAAGTCCAAGCTGATTTGCGGTTATAAAATAGTCTTTGTTTTTCAGTGAAACAACCTCACCTTTAACAATTCGGAATAGGCTCATCCAGCCGGAGAATCCCAAAACCACAATAACCGAAATAAATGAATTACCGAAAAAGGCAAGCACAAGAATGATGAAAAATATTACCGGAAAAGTTAAGAACATATCGTTTAACCGGCTGAGTAAAAGATCAGCGATGCCGCCGGATAATCCGGCTAAGAATCCAAGTGTAATACCGATTAACAAGGAAAGAATAACCGCGCAAAGCCCAACCGAAATAGAGATGCGCGTGCCATAAATGATCCTCGCAAAAATATCTCTCCCAAGTTCATCACTGCCCAGAAAAAAAAGTTTAGTGCTTGTTTTAGGTTTTCCTTCTAATATTTGAAAAGCAGAAAGAGGTAAGTGATTTTTCAATCCGTTTTGAAAATAGTCAACCCCGGTTTCGGTTACCCGTAAACTATCAACGAAAACAATTCCTTCATCAAAAGAATTTTTTACAACTTCTTTTTTTAGAGAAAGAAATTTATCCAATTGTCCGCTGTCATTAGTGTTTGACTTAAGATGCAAAACATTTACCGAACTTAGCGGCGGAAGCAGTTGCGTAATTGAAAGATCTTTTTGAAAATTGTAATTGCTGTTTGTAATAATCGGGGCGAAAAGAAAAACGTAGAAAATTCCCGCCGCGGCATAAGACGAAAAAGAGAAGCTCTTGAATCCACGAAGTTTTTTCCTCTTAGCATAAAATACAATCGGAATTATTACTAAGAACAAAAGCGACGCAAAACAATCAGCTAAACCAAATGAGAATTGATTAACAGCGGTAGTAAAATCTGTTACGAGGAAAATTAAATAAGAAACCAGGAGCGAACCGGTTTTAACCAATAATTGTAAGCGGGAAACAATTGTCATTAGCAACAGTAGAAGAAAAAAATTGAATACTGAAAAACGATTTCTCATTAATTTAGAAGTCCTTTAACCAATCGTTTATCAATTTTCATACGGATCAAATCGGCAATAAGATTTGTAAGAATCACCAACAATCCCGCCGTTAGTGTGCAGCCAACAATCAAAGGGTAATCGCGCCCAAGAATTGCATTAACTGCAAGTCGCCCCATTCCAGGAAGGCTAAAAACCACTTCGGTAATTAACGCGCCGCTAAAAAGAATTCCCAGATCAACCCCGGCATACGCAATAATTGAGTTGAGTGAATTGGGAATGATGTGCCGCAAATAAATTCTTTTTTCGGAAACTCCATTGGCGCGCAAATAAACAGTATAAAGTTTTTGCTGATTTTCTTCAAAACTTTCTCTAAAATATTTGAAGTAAACTGGCAGCCCGGTTAACGCCAAAACAACCACCGGAAGAAAAAGATGATGAAGATAATCGAAGGCAAGAAGAAAAAAGTTTTCCTCAAGCGAACCTACGGTTTTAACTCCCGACGAGGGAAATAATTTTAGCTGAACGGAAAATAAGTAAATTAAAAAGACACCGCTTACAAACGAGGGGACCGCATACAAAAAGATACTTCCACTTGAGAGAAATTTATCCAACAATTTTTTGTGATGATGAAAAGCCCAAAAGGCTAACAACAGTCCGCCTACAAATTGGATCGTGAATGCCGACAAGGAGAAAAAAAATGTGAAAGGAAGAACTTCTGAAATTACCTCGCTTACAGGGCGATGATATTTATAAGAGATTCCCAAATCACCCGAGAAAGCGTTTTCTAAAAAACTGATATATTGTTTGGAGATTGGTTTATCAAGCTGAAACGAGCTTTTTACTTTTTCAATTAATTGAGGACTAAGATTGGGAGAAAGATATTTTTGAGACGGATCGCCGGGGGCAATCCGTACTAAAACAAAAAGAAAACTTACTGTTAAAAATAAAATTAAAACAGAAGTCGCCGCTCGCTTAATAAATAACAGCATAAGGACTGAACGCTTCATCGGTTCATGCAATTACCGCCACAACCAACAATGATGAACCGTTCCCAACGGTGTAACTTCTACGTTTTCAATTTTTTTATTGTACGCGATAATATTATCTATCCAGTAGAGAAACGTCACCGGCTGGTCACGAAATAAAATCGTTTCAATTTTTTTGTACAGCTCATTTTTTTGCTGCTTCGAAATTTTCGTTTCAAGCTGATCCAACAGCGCATCAAGTTCTTTGTTCTGATACGAAGGAAAGTTCATCGGTGTAGTTGCAAGGTTAGAATACCACGAAAATTTTAGATCAAGCGGAATAGGAATTATCCAGCTTGCCATCCAGGCATCGGCGCTCTTGGTGTTTATTTTGTCGATCAACATTCCCAACTCAACTTGTTCAATATTCATTTCAACACCAAGTTGTTTAATCGTGTTTTTAAACAAAGTGGCGGCAAAAATTCTGCGGGGATTGTTTGATGAAATCGTAAGAGTAAACTTAAATTCTTCTCCGTTTTTTTCAAGTATCCCATTCCTATCTTTATCCTTCCAACCTTCTTCCGCCAAAAGAGCTTTAGCTTTTTCCAAATCGAATGTGTACGGAATCAAACTTTCGTTAACCGAATTTTTGAAAATGGGCGAAATCGGACTGCTGGCAAGTTCTCCGTAGCCGCGTAAATAGCTGCCAATAACTTCGTTCCGGTTAAGCGCCAGTGAGAGCGCTTGCCGGACTTTTGCCGAACCGAAGAGTTTGTTCGGCGTGATGTCTTTATTCTTTTTAAACTTCTCTTTATCAAGATTATTCCATCCGAGGTAATCATATTCTCTTCCTTTAAGAGATGAAACAATGAATGCATCCGATTTTTTTAATTCATCAACATCTTCCGGTTTTAAATATTCAGCTAAATCAACTTCGCCATTTTTTAATTGAGTCAACCGGGCTTTGTAATCCGGAATCACTTTAAAAATGATCCGACCAATATTGCCATCTTTGTGTAAAAATGATTTTGGATTTTCTTTGATAATTATCGCTTGATTCTTTTCCCACTTCTCAAACATAAACGGACCGCTGGTTACCGGGTTAAAACTTTCTTTTGCGGTCGTAATTTCTTTCCGTGGTATCTTATCAAACACGTGTTTAGGAACGAGAGGGAAATCAAGATTGAAAAGTGATGGAGAAGATCCCGACACAAAGAAGATTTTCAATTTTGTATCGGATAATTTCTCAAAAGTTTTTTCAGCGATGATGTGATTATCTTTTTCTGTGTAAAAAGGAATGAACGAGCCATATAAATAGCTCTCAACTGCCGGATCGGAATAAACATCAAAAGAGAAAATAACATCGTCAATCGTAAGCGGCACCCCATCAGACCATTGAACATCATTACGGAGATCAAGTGTTATTGAACTGGAGTCGCTGTTCCATTCCCATGATTTCGCAAGCATCGGTTCGGTTTTTAAATCTCCGGCTTTCTCATCCCACGTATGTTTAACAAGCGATAAAAACAAAAGTTCGTTGATGTTGGCTTCATTAATGCTGAATGAAAAAAGGGGATTGAGTCCTTCTATATCCGAAGGAATTGCGATAACAACTTGCGAAGAGTTGAGAGGAGATTCTTTTTTGCAGCCGACAAAAATTGATATCAGGAGTAAAAAATATAAAGGAATATTTTTTCGAGTAATAGACATTTTTTTCTCGCAAAATTACTGAAACTATTTTTACCAAATTATTATTTTGTAATTTAATAAACAAAATTATACCTGATAATGATACGAATAAATATTAAGTCCGTTACCTTGATTGTGATAACCGGAAAAAGAATTCTACTGAAGGATGTTACGTTTACAATGAAAGAACACAACATCTACACAATCCTTGGCAAGAATGGCGAAGGAAAGTCGACGCTTCTTAAATCGGTAACGGGATTTTTGGATGAAAATACTTTTTCAACTACCGGAACCGTGGTGTTTAATGGTGTTGATTTGTTATCGCTTTCACAAAAGGCTCTGGTGGAATTGAGAAAATCGAAAATTCAATATGTGTTTCAAGACCCGGTAAATTCTTTCGATCCGTTAAAAAAACTTGGTTACTACTTTAAGCTTTATGATTTCGACAAAGAAGAAATTAAGAGGGAGTTTAATCATTTCAATCTCGGGGAACCGGAAAAAATCTTTGCTTTATACCCGTATGAAGTAAGCGGAGGAATGGCGCAGAGAATCGCTGTTATTCTGGCTTTGCTGAAGAAACCAAAACTTCTTTTGCTTGATGAACCAACTTCCGGTATTGATAACGAAACCATTTACCTGGTAAAGGAACGTCTGAAAAAATTTGTACTTCAAAACGACTCCATTGCGTTAATCATCACACAAGATTTATCTTTCGCTGAAAATTTTACCGACTTTATTGCTTATTTAGAAGATGGAAATCTCTCCGAATTTGTAACATACAATCAGTTTTTTATCGAAGAAGCCGAACCAATTAAAAAATTTCTCCACGCATATAAGCAGTTGACTAATGAGCCCGCAATTAGCCGTTAAAAATCTCTCTTTTTCCGTAAGCAAAAATTCTTTTTTCGGGAGAAAGAACGAAAAAAAAATATTAGAAAATATTTCATTCAAATTGGAGAGAGGTGAAATACTGGGTATCGCTGGTCCATCCGGCGGAGGCAAAACGACGCTCGCAAAATTGTTAATCGGAGTCCATGAACCAACCGGTGGTGAGATAATAAAGAACCTTTCGAAATCAGAAAAGGGAATGCCTAATCGCATTCAACTATTATTTCAGAATTCCGAAGAGATTATAAATCCATTCAGAAAAGCTAAAGACGTTCTTGCTGAGGCTATTCAACAAAAAAATGGAAAAGCAGATTCGAACGAAACTGATCTGAAGGATTTGCTTTTGGATGTCAACGTCCACGAAAATTTGCTCAATAAATATTGCATGCAACTAAGCGGCGGCCAACGACAGCGCGTTGCATTAGCACGGCTTCTGGCGGTTGAACCGGAAATACTAATTTTAGACGAACCCTTTTCTGCTCAAGATGTTCAATCGCAGTTAAATTTGTTATTGCTGTTCAAAAAAATTAATACAGAAAAGGGAATTACGCTCATCTGCATTTCTCACCAGGAAAATGTTTTGAACAAATTAACTGATAGAATAATTCGCATAAAAGAAGGAAAAGTGGTTTCTGAGTAAGCGGCAGAAAAACAGAGGTATGACTTGGTAAACCTGAACCAAATTATACTATAAGTGAATGGTTTAATTGTTGTATTATTGAATGAAAATCATTCATCACTCGTTTTCATTTAACCATGCCGTTAGGTGTTTTTCTATTCTACAACTATTCTTGCCGATTTCCTTTATTCATTTAACTGATTTATAGCTTAACAAATTTAGAAGGCAGCGCTCCGCATATCGGACAATTTTCTTTCGGCATTCCAAACTCGATATGACCGCAAACCGGGCAGTAATAAATATCCGTTACTTCCAAATCTTTTCCGTTTGCAGCCGCTTCCAGAGCCATTTGATAAAGTTTGGCGTGCACTTGTTCCGCTTTAACCGCATAGCCGAACATTCTTTTCGCTTTATGATTTTCTGCTTCCGCTTGCGCTAACATCGGGGGATACATTTCGGTGAATTCATATGTCTCACCGGCAATTGCGGCTTTTAAATTTTCAACCGTTGAACCGATTCCATCTAACGAATTTAAATGTCCCTCGGCATGAACTCTTTCTGCTTCGGCAGCGGTGTTAAACAATTTCGCAATGTTCGGGAATCCTTCCCGCTCGGCTTTCTTTGCAAATGCGCGGTACTTTTGGTTAGCCTGGCTTTCGCCCGCAAAAGCTTCTAACAAATTTTCTTTTGTTGTTTTCATTTTAAACCTTTCTGTTTTTGTTGCACAGTTATTAAAAGAACGATATTTGAAAATTTTCGCTCACTAAAATTAGACAATTTTAATCTGAAATGATGAAGAAAAATTTTATCAACCGGCTTTACTTAAAATGTATATCGATAAAATTTTTTTATGTTTAGATAACGAATAAATAACCTTACTCAAATTGCCACATTATTTTACAAACCGTTCAAACGGTTGAAATAAGAATTGATAATTTTCATTACCACCTCGATTAATCGAGGTGTTAATAAAGTAGAGATCAATATTTTTAACCGTTTTAACGGTTTTGTAATCAATCATTTTTATGCGGTCAGCTTAAGTAACTTTAAGATCAATAACGAAAACAAAACTCTATGAAAACAATCTCAAAAATTCTTTTTGTTCTCTTGATGCTGCTTGTTTCAGCAAACTCAACTTTACTCGGGCAGCAGAACAATGATTTCCTCATTAAAGGAATTGATACAACCGTTGATCCCGGCGTTGACTTTTTTAAGTATGCTACCGGCACCTGGATGAAAAATAATCCTATTCCTGAAACAGAGAAAGCCTGGACCATCGGACATCTTGTTGAAGATGAAATTTACAACCAATTAAAAACTATTTTAACGGAAGCTTCTCGAACCACATCGCCTGAAGGAAGCAACGCTCAAAAAGTTGGTGATTTTTATTTCTCCGGAATGGATTCCTCCACTATCGAAAAACAAAGCGTTTCTTATCTCACAAAAGAAATCAAAATGATTTCCGACGCTTCAACAGAGGACGATCTGCTTGCTGCGGTTGCTTTGTTGCAAACATACGGAGTTCCTGCAATGTTTAGTGCGTTTGTTGAGCAGGATGCGATGAACAGCGATCTCTGGTCTCTCTATCTCTGGCAAGGCGGCCTGGGCTTGCGCCAGCGTGATTATTATTTTAGAAAAGATGCCCGCACGGAAAACATCCGGCAGGAATATGTAAAACATCTTTCTAATATGCTTACTCTTTCAGGAGACGATAATTCTCTTTCTCTCGAAAAGGGAAATGCAATATTTAAAATTGAAACCTTCCTCGCCGACTCTTCACGCAAACTGGAAGACTTACGCGATCCTTACGCCAACTACAATAAAATGACGCTCGCTCAATTGCAGAAGTTAACTCCCAATATTAATTGGAAAAACTTCTTCGAAGTAATCGGCATTAAAAAAATCGATAACATAATTGTCGGGCAGCCGGAATTTTTTGTTCAACTAAATGCTGCGCTTACTAAATTTTCGTTAAGCGATTGGAAAGCCTACGTAAAGTGGCACATGGTAAACGCGTTTGCCGACCGTTTGAGCACTCCTTTTGATAACGAAAAATTTCATTTCAGAGGAACGGTTATGTCCGGCGTACAAAAACAGAGACCTCGCTGGAAGAGAATTCAAGATGCCGTTGAAGAGGCTATGGGTGAATTGCTCGGACAAGTTTACGTACAGAAATATTATTCACCCAAAACAAAGCAACGGTACGAAAAAGTTGTTGATGATATTATTGATGCCTACCGCGAAAGAATTAAAAATCTTGATTGGATGACCCAATCAACTAAAGAAAAAGCTTTGATCAAATTAAACAGCATTACCAAGAAAGTCGGCTACCCGGATAAGTGGAAAGATTTTTCTTCCTTAAAAGTTGACCGTGCTTCGTTCTTGAGAAATTCCATCAACGCGAATGTCTTTTGGTTTAAAAGAAATATCGGCAGACTTGGTACGCCTGTAGATAGAACCGAATGGAGCATGACTCCCCAAACCTACAACGCCTATTACAATCCTTCAAATAACGAGATTGTTTTACCCGCAGCAATTTTTATTATTCCCGGAGTTGTCGATTCTCTCCTTGATGACGCGGTCGTTTATTCCTATGCAGGAGCTTCTACTATCGGACATGAATTAACGCATGGCTTTGATGATGAAGGAAGACAGTATGACGCCAAAGGAAATTTAACAAATTGGTGGACGAAAGAAGACGAAGAAAAGTTCACACAAAAAGCCGCAGTAATGATTGAGCAATTTGATAACTATGTAGTGCTGGATAGTATGCACGTTAACGGCAAAGCGACCCTTGGAGAAAATATTGCTGATCTCGGCGGTTTGGTTTTAGGCTACGATGCTTTCAAAAAAACAGAACAATTCAAAGAAGGAAAATTGATCAGCGGATTTATTCCGCAGCAGCGTTTCTGGCTTGGGTATGCCTATGCATGGCTGGGACATAAAAGACCCGAATCTCTCGCTCAACAAATTATGACAGACGTTCACGCTCCTGAATTTTTACGCGTCAATGGTCCGCTTAGTGATCTCCCCGATTTCTATAAAGCCTTCGGAGTAAAAGAAGGACAACCTATGTACAGACCCGAAAACAAACGTGTAAAAATCTGGTAAAAATTTAAGCGGCAATCTTATTCCAAAGGTTGCCGCTTTTCCTTTTATGATTATGAACTATTACTTGATAAAAGGAACCGATGTTGTTAAGTTTCGGATGAGGTAATGACTTAATTATGGTGAGCTTGCCACAGTTAAACTGTAGGAAAAATAAATGATATGAGCACATCAAAGAAAATAATTCAGGTTCAAAATGTTCCGGTCTCAGTAATTACAGAAAAAGGGATTGACTTTACCTGCCTGACCGATATGGCAAAAGCTAAAGAAGGTGAAGCCCGCGCTGCCGATATTATTAAGAACTGGATTAGAACCTGTCCCGATAGTTATCGGGATGAGTTTTTAGGAACTTGGGAAGAAATGTATAACCCCGATTTTAATGTGGTCGAATTTGACCACTTTGTAAATGATAATTAACTTTGGCAAATTAACTACAACTAAAAGATAGTTATGGCAAAAAATAAAACAATCAATGTAAAAGGAAATGAAATTACACTTTTCTCTTTAGGTGTCAGGGACTACATTTCTCTTACCGATATAGCAAAGTCACGAAACAGTTCTGAACCTTTTGCAATTATCAACAATTGGATGCGTAGCCGAAGTACCATTGAATTTATTGGTTTATGGGAAAAACTCAGCAATCCTGATTTTAAACCTCTCGAATTCGAGAGGTTTAAAAATGAAGCTGGAAGCAACTACTTTGTGCTTTCACCACAAAGATGGATTGAAGCCACAAATGCAAAAGGAATTATTTCTAAATCGGGTAGGTATGGGGGTACATTTGCTCATAAAGATATAGCTTTTGAGTTTGCTTCCTGGATTTCATCAGAGTTTAAACTCTATCTTATTATAGAATTCCAGCGGTTAAAAGACAGTGAAAATGACCGTCTCAAATTAGAATGGAACCTGCAACGAACATTAGCAAAAATAAATTATCACATTCACACCGATGCCATCAAAGAAAATTTGATTCCGAAAGAACTCACCAAACAACAAATCAATTTTGTGTTTGCCAACGAAGCGGATTTGCTGAACATGGCTTTGTTTGGAATGACGGCTAAACAATGGAGAGATTTAACCCCGGATGCAGAAGGTAATATCCGTGATACTGCAAGCATAGAGCAGTTGGTAGTGTTATCAAATATGGAAAGCATCAATGCTGTTTTAATTCATCAGGGTTTGCGGCAAAGTGAACGCTTGCAACAACTGAATAAAATAGCAATCACCCAAATGAAATCTTTAGTGCATAATAAAAATCTAAAGAAATTAAAATGAAAATCAAATCTATTTCCAGTAAATTGTCTTTGGTTTCAAAAGTAAATTAAACTTATGAGTGAATTTAAAATAAACATCCTTCCATTCAACATTCTGAAAGAACATGTTGTAATTTCCTTTTCCACTGAGGAGAAAGAAGAATGCATTCATATTAAAAAAAATGATTTGCCAAAAAATTTTCCTAATGATAAAAAAGAAACTTTAGGAAACTCTGTTTGGTGGTCAACAGATACTCAAGCAGGCGATATAACTGTTTCTGTAAATCTTTTTGAGAACAAAAGATTTGCTAAACACTATTTTAACAAAATTCTCTTTGACCATTTCCACAATCAAAATATTCTCACCAACCGCAACTTCATTAAGGACACAGAAGTTTGGATTGAAGAAACTGAATTTCACAACAATGACTTTAAAAAATACAACAAATTCACCCTTCGCATTGATAATAACGATTTGATTGAAGGAACAAGTATGCTGGTTTCTTACGATGGCGATTCTTTCATCCTCACAAGAAATTTGGCAGCCACACCCTTAGAATCTGCTCAATTAGGTAAGGTGAAATATCAGGAAAGAATCACAAAATTTGAAGACCTTAATGCAACAGAACAGGCAGATAGGAATAATATTTTCCCTATACACAATAGGGATATCAAAAGAGTTTTGAATCTTGATGCCGGCAGAAATTTTTCTGAAAACAAATACAAAAGATATTACACCCAAATACATCAGTTTTATGAAACCTATCTGAAAAATGCGCTTATCGGAGAGTGCATTAAAATTTTTGAATCGGGTTTTTATAAACCTTATGATGAAAAAGTAAAGCCAACTTCAGAGGACAGCAATCTTCTTTTATTCGGCAATAATCAGAAAAATTTTACTCCCTACATCGGGCTGAAAGAATACGGACCAATACAATCACCACCAATTGATAAGGCGATTAAATTCATTTTCATTTTTCATGAGGAGGACAAAGAATTAGCAAACAAGGTTTATTCATACTTAAAGAAGGGGTACAAAAGTTTTCCTGGATTAGAATCATTCGTGAAAATTCAATTTGAAATTGACACTGCAAAAACACTTCGCTTCACCGACAATAATCCTATTTCAGAAATCACTACCGCACTTGCAAACTTGCAACTTGACACTGCAAACAATGCCTATGCAGCTTTATACATTTCGAGAATAAAAAAGGATACCGAAGATGAAGAAGATGATGCCGTGTATTTCCGACTAAAAGAATTATTGCTGAATCACGGAATTACATCACAAGTTATTTTCAAGGATAACATAAACAACCCTTCATTCAATTATTTCCTTCCGAATATTGCTATTGCGCTGCTCGCAAAACTTGGCGGCATCCCGTGGAGATTATACAGACCAATTAAAAATGATTTGGTTGTTGGCATCGGTGCAGACCGTTCAATAGTTGCAAAAAACAAGTTTATCGGCAGCGCATTTTGTTTTAAGAATGATGGCAGTTTCAAAGGATTCAATGCCTTTGAAAGCGGAGACACTACTTCGGTAGCAAACTCAATTAAAGAAAAAATCGGACAATACATTGCGGAAAATAAACAGTGTGACAGGTTAGTTGTTCACTACTACAAGAACATAAGTTGGAGAGAAGAAAAACCAATAAGAGATGTTTTAGATCATCTTAATTTCAGTTTACCTTATGTTATTGTAACGATTAACGAAACTGAAAGTAAAGATTATGTTTTATTTGATTCTTCTTTTGACGGTAAGATGCCGCAAAGTGGAACATTCATCAAAACGAAAAGAAACGAATTTATTCTTTGTAATAACACAAGATATTCCAACAAAACAGGAACACGGATTGACGGTTTTCCATTGCCGGTAAAAATAAAATTCAAATCTTCCAATTACGAAAAGATTGACGATGACAATGTGGTAAAAGAGCTGATTGACCAAGTGTATCAGTTTTCACGGATGTATTGGAAAAGTGTTCGGCAGCGCAATATGCCGGTCACTATTGAGTATTCGCAAATAGTGGCGAAGATGATTTCACATTTCAACAACAAAGAATTAGAACAGTTTGCACGTAATACACTTTGGTTTCTATGAATCTGAATGAAGTTTTTAATAAGGTTGTGTTTCTCCTTGGAGCAGGTGCTTCAAAGGAAGCGGGTTGCAAACTGTCCAATGAAATGCTAACATCATTGAAAGAAGAAATCAACAATCTCACTGCATCCGAAAAAGATTTCATCAACTACAAAGAGGACTTCGATGAAATTTATCATTTCATTTTGGCGAGTTTAAAGTATCAATCCACAATGAAAGATTCTTCTGTTAGCAGCAGCGACTATGTGAACATTGAAGATTTCGTGATGGTGCTTCGCCAGTTGATTGATAAAGAGTTCATCATACCTTACCCTTTAATCGGAAATTGGAACGATAAAATTTTGAAGTGGGAAATAAAAAATGGAAATGTGTTTGAACACTTCAAAGATTTTGTCAGAATGCAACTGGTAAAAGATTGGACACGTTTTAATAAAGAAAAAGCAGAAGAAATTTTGCAACCCATTAGGGAAATGCTAAATAACTCAGAGAGTATTAAAGTGAATTTCTTTTCTCTGAATTACGATTTGATTTTTGAACAGGTCTTTAATACTTCTATAGTAAAAATTCTTGACAATGGTTTTTCGGAGAAAAATATTTCGGAAAATCAAATGAGATACTGGGCTGCTGATTTCAATAACGAATTAAGCCCGACAAAAATCAACCTTTATAAACTTCACGGTTCAATTGATTGGGAATATAACCTGGATTCAGAAGAAATTTCAATCAAAGAAAGTATTGACGATGGTAGAGAACCACTCATCATTTTCGGTTCTTACTCCAAGATGCTTTCGTTTGACCCTTTTCTGTACATACTCAGCAACTTCCGGCAAAAGTTAGAGGAAGCAACTATTTTTGTTGTTATCGGTTACAGCTTCCACGATAAATACATCAACAACCTTTTAATTCAGCAGTTAAGTCAAAACACAGATGAAGACAAACAGAAGAAGTTATTAGTTGTTAACCCAACAAGACCCCCACAAACAGCAAGAGCATTTACAGAAGAGCTAAAATCAATTCAGGATAGTAAGTCAATAAATGACATCATCAATTTTAGGCAGGTTAGTCCCGAGAGAATAAAATTAATTTCAAAAACTGCTTCGCAGTTTTACGCTGAATATTTTGCCAATGGTGCAACACTTTTGAAAAAGGAATTGGAAGAAATAGAAGGCGAAGAAAAGTTATTTCAATAATCCCCCGCTGTTCTAGCATACAAGCCAATCCACAACTCAAATGTTTTAAAAGAACCGGCAATTTTGCTTCCTCCTAAAAAATCATTTTAAAATACCTTGCCTCTATCCCCTCTTTTTCCTTTATTTTTGCAGAACAAATAAGTTCTAATTTTTAATAACATTCTAAGGATAAATTCCATGGCAGCACAAGAAACAGGTCATGCAAAGAATGTAGCTAACTTTGAAGACCTTATTTCCTTTTGCGTCGGCTACGGCGCAAGCTACAACCCCTCTAAAGATTCAATCAAACTCCCGGCGCTAAACGCCCTTCATGCTTTAGCAAAAACTAAATTGGCTGAAGTTAACACGGCACAAACTCCCTGGTCAAACGCAGTAGCCGCGCGGGAAATTCTTTTTGAACCTTTAAGCAAGCTCGTCATCCGCGTAGTTAACGCCCTTGATGCAAGCGAGGTTCCTAAACAAGTGGTTGATAACGCAAAAACCATTTCACGAAAAATTCAAGGGAAACGGGCTGCCCCTAAAAACACTCCGCCTCCCGCAGACCCTGCAATTCCCGAAGAAGAAAGTGCAAAAAACATTTCGGCTTCTCAAATGGGATTTGATAATAGAATTGATAACCTGGACAAGCTTATTCAACTTTTAGCAGCCCAACCCGGTTACGCTCCAAACGAAACGGAATTAACTACAGCGGCTTTAACAACAATCCTCACAAACATGAAAGCCGCTAACACCGCGGTAATTAACGCCTATACTCCTTTAAGCAATACTAGAATCGAGAGAAATAATGTTCTCTATCAAGCGGAAACCGGTCTCGTTGATATAGCTGCCGGTGTAAAAAAATATGTAAAAAGCGTTTTCGGCGCAACAAATCCGCAGTACAAACAAATAAGCGGCTTAAAATTTATTAATCTCCAGAATTAAGCTATAAGAGAAAAGCCGCCTCAACTAAAAAGGCGGCTTCTCCATTTTAGAAACAAGCTTCCGTAAAAAGGAAATAGCCTCCCACATTTAGGAAACTTCCCTCTGTAACAAGGAAACAGCCTTCCGTATTTAGGAAACTCTCTTCTAAAAAAAGGAAATAAGCGACTGTATTTAAGAAACTTTCGACTGTAGAAAGGAAAGAAGCGACTTCATTTAGGAAACTTCCACCTACAGAAAGGAAACTACCAACTGTATTTAGGAAACTCCCGGCTGTAAATAGGAAACAAGCTTCTGTAAAATGGAAATTCCCACCCATAAAAAGTCGTTTCCCCTCTAAAAACCTGGAAATCAGTCCATAATCGCATTTTATTCAAATTTAACGTTTTTGAGAAGGTTTTACGAAAAGGCAAAAAAAATGCCCGGTGGAGGGCTACCGGGCGTGGGAAGATTCACTATGGGGGGTAAGCATAATGAATCATGGGTACAAAACTATAGTACTTTTTTTTAAAAAGCAAGTCTTTTTTTCGGTTTTAAATAATTTTTTTTACTTTTTTTTATTAACCAAAAATAATGCCGAAAACACCTTTTTGCCCATCAAAAAACCAACACTACTGCTCACTCCCAAAAGTTGTTTCAAATAAAAAGGGCAACAGCGTTGCCCCTTTATTATCAATGCTTTTAAGCGCATCCTCACTTTTGTAAATAATCTAAAACCGTTGCATTAAACTCTTCCGGATGCTCTATCTGCAGCATGTGCCCGCAGTTATCTATTTGATGGAGGGTGCAATTTTTCATGGTTTTTGCTCCTGCTTCAAAGACACAAGAGGTAAATCCGGGGTTCAAATATGGATTCGGGATCAACCCGTCATACTTTCCGTAAATAACTAACGTAGGAACCGTAATTTTATCAAGCTTATCCCACGTCGGTTCGTCAAGCATGCCGTTTACACTCCGTACAACCGCATAAGAAAAATCATCAAACTCTTTTGCTTTTGCCATACGAACGCGCTCTTCAACCATCCATTCCCATTTATCCGACCACGTATAAAAGTTCATAGCAAGATTTCTTCTAATTCCTTCTTCGGAAGTTTTTTTCACTCCGGCAACAGTCATAACACTGCGAAGCCAATCGCCTTCGCCTTGTTCAAATTCTTCAAAGCCTGCGGGAGAAGCTAAAATTAATTTTTCCAACCGCTCCGGAAAACGTAGAGCAAAATTAATTCCTACTTGACCACCCATTGAGTGTCCGACATAAATAAATTTATCGATCTTTAATTCATCAACTAATCGTTTTATTTGATCGGCGAAAAAACTCATGTTGTACAAGTAATAATCTTTTTGCGATTTTCCGTAACCGGGCAGGTCAACTGCTATAACGCGGTAGTGCTTGGCAAGTTCTGCAATGTTGTACCGCCAAAAACCGGCGTTGCTTGCAAGTCCATGCACAAGTATTATCGTCTGCTTTCCCTGTCCCTCATCAATAAAGGAGATGGAAGGATTTGATAAAACCTTTTTTGTCGGAAATCCGTAATCGAAATCGGAAAATTCCAAAGGGGACATTTTAGTATAAAGATAACCCGAACATCCGCTGAACAAAAAAGTTGTCATAAGTAGTAATCCAAATAATTTTTTCATGGGGTTCTCCTAAAACATTAACCAGCTAAGTGAAGTAAAAATTACAAACGGGTCTTTCGGTTTCTCGGAACTGCTTGTGTACTTAACGGAAGGAGATTTATAGAAATCACCTAATTGTAAATACCCTGCGCTTAATCCAAGCGTTAGAAAAACTTTGATGTTGTATTTAAATTCCACGTTAACTTCTGAACCGATATAAGAAGAACCGCCGTTTGGAGTAACATTAGAGATCGCCGTAGCGAAACCGAGTTTACCGCTGAACTTATTCGGAATAAGATCTTTTGAAACGGAGAAAAATCCAGCCGTAACACCCATACCCATATTTGAAATATCATGCACGGCGGAATAATATCTGTTCACAACTTGCGGATCGGGGAAAAGCAATAATGCTTTATGCGAACTGTAAATGCCTGTGGGTGAGCCCCAAACATTTCCGGTAATAACAGAATTAATTTTTTTGTCGCTCGCGCCGTTATCATCTCCGGTGGTGTATAGAGCTTCAACAGAAACTTTATCGTTTGCCGTTTGTCCATATTTATATGCTACCGAAGCGTTTGTGGCAACGCCGAAAATGTCTGCATATTTTTTTGTAGATGAATTGTCACTGATTGTATCTACTGTACCGAGATTTGCAATTACGTATGCATCCGCCCACCATCTTCCGGCAAGGAATTCCCGGTTGTAAGCTGCATGCGTACCGAGCCAGACAATATTCGCTTCATATTTTTGAGATGGAAAACTAAGACGAACAGCGCCGTTGTATTGAGAGAGACCGCTGTTTAAGCCTTGTCCAAGCACAGAAATTCCGCCGGAGTTTTTCCCTCTATCCCAAACGAACCAGGCATCGGCGCCAACTTCAACCAAAGGATGCACACGAGACTCCACATCCAACATCCACAACGCCACATCATCATTTTCTTGAATGATATTTTCATATAATTGAAAATAACCGAAACGCGCTTGTGTAGTTTCATTCAAATTTCCAAAAACACTAATACCGGTTGCCTGCGTTCCCCAAAAGGAAAGTTTGTAGGAACTGTTTTGGTAAGTGCTTACTGCATTTTGATTTGGATCTCGAACATTATCAAACATTCTCTGCAAACCGATAACAACGTTCCAATCTGCATTTCTCGGTTTTATATCAATGTTTGCAAGAAGTGTTTGCAAGTTTACTTGTCCGGCATTAATTCCGCCGCCGTTGTTTCCGCCAACGCCATACGCGGCGTCTCCCCATGTCATATCAATTTTAAACAAGCTCCGGAACGTTGCAACACCATCAAGAATTTGCGGAGTATAAATAAACATCGGAACAAAGCGCTGTTCAAAATAGGAAGATGTTTTAGCAGACGTGTTTGTTGTGTTTGGTCCGAATAAGCGCCCGATAATTTGCCCGCGCAGTAATTCATTCGTTGGAGCTATATTAGAAGCCGTTCCACGGCTGAACCAATATCCGATAAATTTAAATTCCGGCGCTTTTGCGTCTGGAATTTTTTTTACTTGCGCATCTTGTCCATAACTATTTGAAACCGCAAAGAGAATGCACATAAAAAAGAGAAGCAGTTTGAATTTCATTTTTTCTGTCTCCTAAAAAATCTTAATCATAATCCTAATCTTAATCCGCTTACTGAACAATCAAGAAAAAGATTATGATTAAGAAAAATATTACTTATTGTTTAACGTACTTTTGGATATACCAATTATATTTAACACCTCCGATTGTCGTACTTCCCAGCCCACCAGCAGCGGTAGGAGCAGAAACACCGGCTAACGCCGGTGAAGTTTGAATAACTTCATAAGACATATTTGTGCCGTTAATAGCGTAAATGCCGGTTGCTGTTACGGTTGATGGAGTTGCCTGGTTAGCAACGATAGAGTAAACTTTTGCACCTTTTGTAAATGAAGTTGACAAAGTATCGTTGTAAGTTGATTCAGTATATGTGTAGGTTCCGGTAAATGTTGTGGTTACGTTTGAGCTATCTGTTTGAACAACCGTATAGGATTGGTTGTCGTTAAACGTGGCAACTATTTTCTTCACTTTGAATGGAGCAAATTTTAAGCCGAGGGCAACATTAGCGCCATCAGAAACCCATGTACCAACAAGATTAGTTAAGATTTTAAAATCAGTTGAAGCAGTAACGCTTGATTTTGTTACTTTAATTTTAATATTACCCTCAATTACAAGTGCAGGAACTTTTGTTTTAATTTGAGTTCCACCGATGATTGTATCTATCGGCGCAGTAACTATGCCAAATTCAACCTTTAGAGCGCTCTTATCTGTTCCAAAATTTGTCCCGGTTATTGTTACAACAGTACCTTCATTACCTTGAATAGGCGCTACACTTGAAACGCTAACGTCTGAAGCTGGTGGTGTAACAACCGTGTCATCATCTTTTTTACAAGATGTAAAAAGAACAGAGAAAGAAAAGAACAAAAGCAAGAGAGACTTTTTCATACGAACTCCTTTTATTGATGTTATTGTGTTTTTGTTTGTTGATTAATTTTCAACAATTTCTTTTTGTCAATTTTCCCGGCATCCGTTTTCGGAAGAGTTTCGAGAAATTGAACATACTTTGGGATTTTATATTTCGCTAAATTTCCTTTGCAAAAATCAAGAACAGCATTTTCGTTTAAAGATTTCTCATCATTTAAAACGATAAATGCCTTGCCAACTTCGCCCCACTTTTCATCGGGAACGCCTATCACCGCCGCTTCTTTTATATGAACATTTGTGTAAAGAAATTTTTCTATCTCCGCGGGATAGACATTTTCTCCGCCGCTGATGTACATGTTTTTTTTGCGGTCAACCACAAAATAGTAACCGTCGTCGTCCCTCATTACCAGGTCACCGGTGTGGAAAAATCCGTCGGTGATCGCTTCCGATGTTTCTTTTTCTTTTCTCCAATAACCGGGAGTAACAACGGGAGATTTCATCCATAATTCTCCAACTTCATTGTTGCCGCATTCAAGCCCTTCTTCATTTACAATTTTCGGTTCAACATAAAAGTTCGGAAAACCGATCGATCCTTTTTTACTGATTGCATCATCTTGATGGAGCGAATAACAATTTGGTCCGACTTCAGTTAAACCGTAACCCTGCCGGATGTAAACTCCTTTTTCGTGCCAGATATTTATTAAAGGAATCGGCATTGGAGCTCCACCGACAATAGCGTAACGAACGGAAGAAAGATCAACTTGCTTAAAATATTCCAGGTCGGACATCATTTGCAGCATAGTGGGAACGCCGAACAGGATGGTCGCTCGTTCCTTTTCCATTAATTTTAAAATTACTTCTGCGTCAAAATTTTGCAGCAGCGTATGAGAACCGCCGTGAAGCAAAAACGGAGTAAATAATACATTCCATCCGCCGGTATGAAAGAAGGGTGCATAACTTTGTGTATGGTCTTGCGAGTTTAAATCAAGCCGCAAGCCTGTGTTGATAGCGTTCCAGAAAAGCATTTGATGATTTATCATTACCCCTTTTGAAAGTCCGGTTGTACCGGCAGTGTAAAGGATCATCGCTAAATCGTCATTGGTAAAAATTCTTGCAGGAGAAAAATCTTTTTCAGTTACTTCATCAATTAAAAATGGCGTTATGGTTTCAATCTTTTTTTGAATGGGAATATTCTTAAGCGTTTGCAACTCTTTGATATGTTCGGAATATTCCTCTTCATAAAAAAAGATTTTCGGCTCCGCATCTTTTATTAATGTATCAAGCTCGCGCGGAGTTAAACGAAAATTTAGCGGAACTAAAATTGCTCCACACTTAATACACGCTAAAAATAGTTGAACGTACTCGGCGCGATTCTTTGAATAAACAGCAATCCTTTCTCCTTCTTGAACTCCGATTTCTTTGGTGAGATAATTCGCTAATGCATTTGTGCGCTCATTAAATTGAAGAAAAGTCCATTCCAAATTTCTATTGTATTCACGCAGAAAGAATTTGTTCGGCGTATAGTAAGCCCATTTTGCAAGCCAATCAGTCGGCATCATTTTGAAGTCTCCAAACGTTTGCTTCCTAAGAAAAGAATAATCGCCGCTATAAGTGCCGCTAACGGAGCCAACAATAAAGTGGTTCGCATCAATTCAGGTTGAAGAGCAACATGCAAATAATCGTTAATCTTTCCGAAGATTGGCGGAGCAATTCCATACCCTATTACATTTACTGTGAAGAAATATAATCCAACAGCTAATCCTCGCAAGTAGGGACCGGCAATGTCATTCACGTCTGCCGCTGCAGGTCCAAGCCATGAGAGCGTTAGCGCAAGCAGAATGGTGATACAAATTATTTGCAAATAAAGTATTGATGTATTTAATAAGAGCAGCCAAACGGGAATACATAAAAACGCGATCATGCTTGTAAACCGTAGTCGTCCACCTATTCGTTTTGCCTTGAATTTATCTGCAAACCATCCGCCTAAAATTGTTCCCGGAAGCCCACCGATCAATGTTCCTATTCCGATTAACAATCCGATTTCAGAAATTGCCATTTTCTGAGTTCTTACTAAAAAAGTCGGTATCCAAATTGAAACGCTGTTGGCTGAAACCGCAAAAAATGCATATCCGACTAAGATGTATCTAAGCGGAACATTTTGAAATAACAGTTTCCAGTTTTTTTTCTGATGTTCTTTTGGCGCGTCGCTTATTCCTCTTTGAGGTTCCTTAAGAAGCAGAACTAAAATGACAAAGATTAATCCGGGAAAACCTAAAAAGTAAAATGCGTACCGCCAGCTAAGCGCGTCACTGATCCATCCGCCAAAGAAAAAAGCGATGCCGGTTCCAATTGCAATTCCGGAAGAAAAAACCGCCTGAACCGTAGCTCTCATCTTCGAAGGGAAATAATCGCTAAGTAATGATAAAGCCGCCGGACCTAACGAAGCTTCTCCAATTCCGACCAACATTCTACACGTAAAAATTGTCCAAAACCCGGTTGCAAAACCTGTTAAGCCTGAAAAAATACTCCATACAGCTAAACCAAATGCTATCAACTTTTTTCTCGAAACTTTGTCCGCCATTCTTCCAAACGGAATTCCGAGTGCGGTATAAAAAATTACGAAAGACGTTGCCCCAAGCAACGCAAGTTCAAGATCGCTGAAATGTAATTCTTTTTTTATCGGAGTAAATAAAATGTAGATCAAAACGCGGTCAACGAAATTCATTACATAAATTAAAGTTAAAAGAGTCAAAGCATACCAAGCATACGGTGGTATTGCTGATCTTGTTTCGTTTTTGCTTTGAGTAGTCATTCTATTTCTCAATATTTATAAATTGCATTTGCAAAAGCTAATCCACCGCCCGATCCCATGAAACAAAGGATATCTCCATTTTTGACTTTTCCCTTTTGTACTGCATCATCAAAAGCCATCGGAATACAGGCGGAACCGGTATAACCATATTTATCCATTATTGTATGCGCTTTTGTTTTTTCAACTCCAAGGTTAGCAAGAGTTTCCCAAATTGTGTTGATATTAATTTGCGTAAAGAAAAAGTGATCTATTTGCGAAGGAAGAATATTAATTTTATCGCACGATTCTTTAATCATTCTTGTCCAGATCGTAGGATTAATTTCTTTGGGGAATTTTTTAACAAATTTTAGTAAGTGATCTTTGTTTTCAACCACTTCATGCGTTACGGGCATGTACGTTCCACCGGCATAGATGCCCATCCAATCGCTATACTGTCCATCGGTAAAAAGTGATCCCGTCAAGAATCCCTTTTCGGAATTAATTTCTGATTTTAAAACTACTGCACCGGCGCCATCGGCAAAAAGTGTTACGGTTTTTTTATCTGTTAAATCCAGATACTTACTCATTGCGTATGCGCCGATAACCAAAACGTAATTATATTTTTCGTCCGCTTGAATAAATTTTCCTGCTGTATCAAGCGCTGTAACAAATCCGGCACAAGCCGTGTTAATATCAAAAGTTCCTGCTTTTTTTGCTCCAATTCTGTATTGAACAACGGAGGCGGTAGAAGGAGAAATATATTCAGGTGTGTCTGTCGCAACTATTAAAAGATCAAGTTGATCTGCCGAGATGCACGCGGACTCCAACGCTTTCAATGCTGCGTTAACCGCAAGATCAGCAGTTGATTGATTTTTTTCACACCATCTTCTTTCGCGTATCGTCAAATTTTCTCTTAGCCAGGTATCTACGTCTTCACCTAATAATTCATTAAAAAATGAATTCAGTATCATTCTTTCCGGTACATAAGAACCCGAACCAATAATTAAGGAGTTTCTCATAAATTTTTCCAGACTGGCTTAGACAATTAATCCGCCATCTACACTTAATGTAATTCCGTTTATAAAATTTGCTTCTTCACTTGATAAGAAAAGATAGGCGTTGGCGATATCTTCCGGCAAACCGAGTCTGCCAAGCGGTGTTTTTTCTTCAAGTGATTTTAAAATGTTTTCGGGAACAGTTTTCACCATTTCGGTTGCTATGAAACCCGGGGCAACGGCGTTTACGTTAATTCCTTTTCTGCCAAGTTCGCGAGCCCAGACTTTCGTCATTCCGATAATTCCTGATTTCGTCGCCACGTAATTTGTTTGCCCAAAATTTCCGTACAACCCGACAACAGAGGAAGTGTTCACAATTTTTCCAAATTTCTTTTCGAGCATGAAGGGGATAACTGCTTTGGTACAGTTGAAAACTCCCGTAAGATTCACATCAATAACTTGCTGCCATTGTTCAGCGGTCATTTTCAGAAGCGAAGCATCGCGAGTTATTCCGGCATTGTTGATAAGAATATCGATTGTTGAAAATATCTCAACCGCTTCTTTTGCAGCCTTTTCAGTTGAATCAATTTTCGTTACATCAACTTTTGTAAAATGCGCTTTCGTTCCTTTGGCAGAAAGTTCTTTTGCGAGTGCAAATCCTTTTTCTTCGTTTACGTCCCAGATAACGATAGAGGCACCTTCTTCCGAAAATTTTAGCGCGGTGGCTTTTCCAATCCCTTGTGCTCCTCCGGTAATTACAGCAACACTATTTTGAAGACGTTTCATATTTGCTTTCCTTCTACGTTTTTATCGTTTGAAATATTTCAAACGTTCATACTAAAAAATTATTTGCTTTTCTTGTTCTTATTTTTTGAAATGAGCTTTTGCCGCTCTACAATCCATTCAGCTAAGAAATTACGGTAATGCTTTTCCATGAAAATGTAGAATTGTTCCATCTCAATAATTCTTTGTTGAATTACTTCAACATTTTTTTTGTTTATTTCTTTTACTTTTTCATTAAGGAATTTTGCGATACGGGTATTGTTCTTGATGAGCTCAAGATTGTTACGGAATGCGTTTTCAAAAATTTCGGGTTCCACTTCGTAATAATCTTTTCGGTTATTTTCCGGAGACCATGTTTTGCGTATTAATTTTTTATCCCGAAGTCGTCTAACAATTTGGCTTATTGGACCCTTACTTCTCCCGAGTTGTTTTGTTATTTCATCAAGCGAAAGAGGTTCCGGGGAATAAATAAGAAGTGCAACGATGTGCCCCATCAGTTTATTTAGTCCGAAGGCTTTGTAGGCATCTCCGAATCTTTGAATCATTTCTTTACGAACGCGTTCTTCGTCAGGCATAAAAATTAATTATATTTTTTAACAATTAAAGCAGAGGCTTCACCGCCTCCAATACATAATGAAGCCAACCCATATTCCGCATTTCTTTTTTTCATTTCATAAAGCAGTGTTGTTAAAATACGCGCCCCGCTTGCACCGATAGGATGCCCGATTGCTATTGCACCACCGTTTACATTTACTTTCTCAACCGGTAAATCAAGAATTTTGTTCACTGCTAATGAAACCACTGCAAAAGCTTCGTTAATCTCATAAAGATCAATTTTATCTTTTGTAAGCTTGGCTTTTGCCAAAACTTTTTGAATCGCATCTGCCGGGGCTGTTGTAAATTCAATTGGGGCTTTTGCCGCAGAACTTTGCGCCACAATTTCTGCTATTGGAGTAAGTCCAAGCTCTTTTGCTTTTTCTTCTGACATGATAAGTAAGGCTGCCGCACCATCATTAATGCTGGAAGCGTTTGCCGCCGTAACAACACCGTTCTTATCGAACACAGGTTTAAGCGAAGATATTTTATCGAAGTTCACTTTCCCCGGTTCTTCATCTTTATTAAAAATTATCTCACCGGTTTTTGATTTTATAGCAACATCAATAGTTTCATCTTTAAACTTTCCTTCTTCAATTGCGGCTAATGCTTTTTTATAGGATTGAATTGAAAATGCATCAAGTTCTTCGCGGGTAAAATGGAAGTCTTTTGCGCATGATTCGGCACAATTACCCATGTGAATATTATTATAAACATCGGTTAAGCCGTCAATCAAAATTGAATCATAAATTGTTGAGTTTCCTAATCGATAACCGCTTCTTCCTTGCTTTAAAAGATACGGTGCGTTCGTCATACTCTCCTGTCCGCCTGCAATAATAATATCGGCATCGCCACAGGCAATGGCTTGTTGAGCAAGCATTACAGCCTTCAATCCGCTGCCGCACATTTTGTTTATGGTTAAGCATTCTGTTTTTTCTGGTAACCCGGCGTAGATTGCAGCTTGACGTGCGGGAGCTTGACCTAATCCTGCCGACAATACATTACCCATGATTACTTCATCAACAAGATTTTTATCAAGTCCCGATTCATCTAATAATGCTTTAATAACAAAACTTCCGAGTTGGGGTGCGGTAAAACTGCTTAAACCTCCATTGAATGATCCAACTGCTGTTCGTTTAGCATGAGTGATAACTACTTTTTTCATAGCATTTCTCTTTTCCGATAAGATAAAAATATGTTTTTTACATTTGAAATATTTCAAACGCTGAAAACATAACTAATCTTTTTTAGAAAGTCAACATTTATTTTTAGAAGTTCGGAAATCTTTGAAAGGAACTATCAGAGTTTTATTTCAATCGCTTTGCGGACAAACCCATCAGCAAGTTCTAATCTTCTTCGAGCTTCTTCAGCAGAAACATCTGCTTTGATCATAACCAGCGCTGTTTTAACATGCCATTCAGCTTTAACCAAAAAGGACGTTGCGTTCTCATAATCAACACCGGTTATTGTCATCACAATTCGTTTTGCTCGCTCGATTAATTTTTTATTCGTCATCTGCAAGTCTATCATCATATTCTCATAGACTTTCCCCATCCGGATCATAGAGGCGGTAGTTAGCATATTTAAAACTAATTTTTGCGCTGTACCGCTTTTCATTCTTGTTGAACCCATTACAACTTCAGGTCCAACATACGGACAAATAGCTACATCAACTTCTTTAATATCAAATTTGTTTCGGGGGTTGCATGTTACGAAGAGTGTTGCTGCGCCGAGTTCTTTTGCTTTTTTCACAGCACCGATAACATACGGTGTGCGTTTACTGGCAGCTATTCCACAGACAACATCATTTGGAGTTACTCCAGCTTTTAAAACATCAACGGCACCATTTTCTTCATGATCTTCTGCTCCCTCTTGGGCTGTAAACATGGCTTCCTTACCTCCGGCAATAAATCCTTGAACTAATTCTGGCGATGTTCCATACGTTGGCGGACATTCGGAAGCATCTACTACTCCAATTCTCCCGCTTGTTCCGGCTCCAAAGTAAAGCAGCCTTCCCCCGTTTTTAAATGCTTTAACAATTAGTTCAACAGCCGCTTCAATAAATGGAAGTTCTTGTTCAACCGCCAAAGGAACAAGTTTGTCTTCTTCGCTGATAATTTTTAATATTTCAAATGTTGAGCAAGCATCTATCTCCATCGAGTGAGGATTTCGTTGTTCTGTTGCCAACGCTGCTATTTCTTGAAAAAGTTTCTGTGGATTACGCGGTTCGGACATTATTTTTCAATTTCCAAATGCACAAGTTTTTTTCCCTTTACATTTCGTAAGTTGGTTGGTTTGTAGTGAAGGTCATAGATTGTAGATTTTTTAATACGTGGTTTATACTTTGTTTCAGCTTTTTGAAACTCTTCTGTCAAGTCACCACCTTTAAGAACGAGCAAGTGTCCTTTATCTTTTAAAAGTGGAAGTGCATAACGCAATAAAATTATTAATGAATCCGTTGCCCGACTAACGACCAAATCAAAACTATTTTTGTACTTGGCAATAAATTCAGGATCCTCAACGCGGCTGTTTTCCGCTTTAATATTATTGAGCATCAACTTGTCAATAAATTCTTCAACCGCAGCAATTTTCTTTCCGGTTGAATCAATCAAAACTCCCTGCAAATCGGGACGCATAATTGCGAGTGGAATTCCCGGAAAACCACCACCTGTTCCTATATCAATAAAACGCGTACATTTTTCGGGAATATATTTTGAGATGTAAGAAGAAATAAAGATGTGGTTTTCAACAACCGAATCTATATCTTTCCGCGAAATAAGATTAACAACTTCATTTTTCTCCACTACAAGCTTGGCAAAGTAAGCCAGGCGCTCCATTTGTGTTGAATCAGGATTGTAACCGTTTTCCCAATAAAAAGATGTTATTTCTTGAAAATATTTTTCACGAGTATTTCCTGTCGCCATACCGGATCCAAAATGTTTGAAATTATTTGCGCAAATATACCAATAAAATTGAAATATCTGAAGCAGTAACTCCCGATATTCGGGATGCCTGCCCTATTGAACGCGGTTTAACCTTGCTCAGTTTCTCTCTTCCTTCGGTTGACAAACTGTTTAAGTTTGAATAATTGAAGTTTAAAGGAATGTGAAGCTCTTCAAATTTTTCCACTTTTTTTACCACTTCTTCTTGACGCTTTATATATCCTTCGTACTTCAGTTCAATTTCAAGTTGCTCAATGAGATATTCACTATTTTTAATTTCTTCAAGCGCCGCATCATTTTCTGACTTTACACTGAGAATATCTGAAAGTTTTAGTTCTGGTCTTTTAACAAGTTTTGCAATAAATTCCGAAGATTCAGATTGATTCTCTCCAATTCGCTGTAGTAAAGGATTTATGTCTTTGGAATGAACTCTTATCGTCTCCAACAACTCCCTTCCGATAAGCAGCTTCACATTTTTTTCTTGTATCTCTTGCAAAAGATCATCCGAAATAAGTCCATACTTGTGACCGTACTTCGAAAGTCTTCTATCTGCATTATCTTGTCTTAAAAGCAGCCGATGCTCTGCTCGCGAAGTAAACATTCGATAAGGTTCTTCTGTAGATTTATTAACCAAGTCATCGATCATTACGCCGATATAAGCCTCACTTCTTTTTAAAACAAATTCTTCATTTTGTAATATTTTTGCAGATGCATTAATACCGGCAATTAAACCTTGGGCAGCGGCTTCTTCATAACCAGAAGTTCCATTTATTTGACCGGCAAAATAAAGTCCTTCAACTAACTTTGTTTCAAGTGTTAAATCCACTTGATGAGGAGGGAAAAAATCATATTCAACTGCATAGCCGGGTCGTATCATTTCAACTTCTTCCAATCCTTTAATTTTATGAA
Source organism: Ignavibacteria bacterium (assembly GCA_030693705.1). Classification (GTDB taxonomy): domain Bacteria; phylum Bacteroidota; class Ignavibacteria; order Ignavibacteriales; family Ignavibacteriaceae; genus UBA1563. Next base: position 125,826 of record JAUYAB010000008.1, read on the forward strand.
TGGCTTCCAACTGGACTTCCGCGGGCAGAGATGTTGAAAATCCATTTAAATAAATTAGATCGGAATCTAACCCTTCGGGTTCAAGAAAGAGATGATGTCTTTCTTTATCTTTGAAACGAACAATCTTATCTTCAATCGATGGACAATACCGCGGACCAACTCCCCGAATAAGTCCGGTAAACATTGGTGATTCATTAAATCCTTTTTCCAGAATCTGATGAACAGTAGCATCCGTGTAAGTAATATGGCAATTTACTTGCGGCAAATAAGGAAATTCCGAAATATCGGTTCTAAAGGAAAAAGGTTGTGGCTTTTCATCTCCGGATTGAACTTCCAGAATATCCCAGTTGATCGAATTCTTGTTCAGTCGTGGTGGAGTACCAGTTTTTAGTCTGCCAGATTCAAAACCAAGCTGAACTAAACATTCGGTTAATCCAGTTGCCGGCATCTCTCCAAATCTTCCACCAGAGATAGCTTTTAATCCTGTATGCATTAAACCATTTAAGAATGTACCAGAACAGATAATTACAACCTTACATGTTATTTGCTTATTCTCTGAAGTTACGACTCCCGCAATTTTTTTATTTTTCACCAAAACTTCAACAACGGAGTCTTCAATTATCCTTATATTGTTATAGGATTCAACCACCTTAATCGCTACCTCAGAATATAACTTCCTATCGTTTTGGCTCCTTGGAGACCAAACAGCCGGACCTTTGGAGCGGTTCAACATTCTAAATTGAATTCCGCTTTGATCCGCAATGATTCCCATAACGCCGCCAAGGGCATCAATTTCTCTCACCAAATGTCCTTTTGCCGTTCCCCCAATTGCCGGATTGCATGACATTCTACCAATGGCTTTTTTCTCCATAGTAACCAATGCAACATGCAAACCCATTTTTGCAGAAGCGCAAGCAGCTTCAATTCCCGCGTGCCCGGCACCAATAACAACTATATCAAAATTCAAATTCAACTTTTTTTCTCTTCTTACTTAACAATGGATTAGCTCTCGGTTTCACGTGAAACGGAATGTTCCCTTGTAATTCGAAATTCATACATCTTTTCTTTTAAAATGGCGTTACAATAAGCCTTATCGGAATAACCGGAATTTGTAAATCCAGACTTCTCAAGCGCCTTAATGGAGGCACTATTAGATTCGAAAACAATTGCTTTAACGGTCTGTAGTTTTAAATCATCAAAACAAAATTGTGTTATTTGCTTAATTGACCTCGTTATAATTCCTTTATTGTGGTACTCTCTTCCCAACCAATATCCAATTTCGCAAGTTCCGGAATGAAAATTAATTTCCTTCACACCGATTAGTCCAAGCATCGTATCGTTCTCAAATTGGGCAATTGCGCAGTGGAATTCTTTTTGTTCGTTTTCCATTTCATTCGCAAATTGAATAAAGGAGAGTGCATTTTCCAGCAAATAGGGATTCGGAACCGTGGCTAAATATTTAACAATGTTAAAATCTTGCAGATATTCATAGATTTTTTCAGCATCGCTCAGTTTAAGACTTCTAATTTTATATGGGTGAAATTTAATCTCCATAATGTTCCACGTGAAACCGGGTTATTTACCTATGCAGAATCGACTGAATATGTTGTTTAGAATATCATCGGAAGTTACCTCACCGATGATCTCGCCAAGTGAATTTTCCGCATTTCGCAAATCAACAGAAATAAATTCGCCACTCAATTTTTGTTTTATGGCATCAATTGAGTTTTGTAAATATATTTTGGCCTTTTTCAAATTTTCAAAATGGCGTGAGTTGGATACGATAGCCGAATGTTCTGAATATGAATTTCCACTAAAAACTTTTTCATGAAGTTTGGAAAACAAATTGTTTATTCCGTAGCCCGTCAAAGCAGAAATATAGACATCGGCTTCCTTTTCGGGAAGGTTTTCAAGGTCTACTTTATTTAAAACCGTAATAACCTTATCCCCAGAGGTCAATTGAAGTAGTTCTTCTTGTAATTCTTTTGATATTTTTTGTTGAACGTCATTAATAAATAAAACAACATCAGCGTTTTTGACCGCTTCCCTACTGCGCAAAACACCCTCTATCTCAATTTCATTTTTTGTCGGGCGAATTCCGGCCGTATCAAAAAGTCGGAATAAAACTCCGTTAATTGAAACTTCTTCGCGTATTACATCGCGGGTTGTCCCTGGAATTTCACTTACGATGGCGCGCGCTTCTTTTAAAATATAATTAAGCAACGATGATTTCCCTACATTCGGAATGCCTACCAAAGCGACGTTAACTCCGTCGCGAATAATTTTGCCAAAAGAATACGTTCCAAGCAATTTATCAATTTCTGAAATAATATTTTCAACCATTAAGAGTAATTTGTCGTAAGCAATAAATTCAACATCTTCTTCGGCAAAATCTAATTCAAGTTCTACAAGCGAAGATGTATCTATTAACTGTGTTCGCAATTCATGAATTTTTTTTGAAAGCATACCATCAAGTTGATTTCTTGCACCTCTCAGAGAAGCCTCCGTACGCGCATTAACAACCTCAACAACCGCTTCTGCTTGTGCTAGATCAAGTTTGCCATTTAAGAAAGCTCGCTTCGTAAACTCACCCGGCTCTGCAATACGGACATCGTGTTGCAATAATAATTCAATAATTTTTTTTGTAATAAATTGATTGCCGTGTGTGCTTATCTCAACGCTATCTTCGCCCGTGTATGAATGCGGTTTGCGAAAGACAGAAACCAAAACATCATCAATAAGATTTTTGTTTTCGTCAATTATTTTTCCGTAATGAATTGTGTGTGATTTTGCCTCGGCTATTTTTATTTTGCCTGAAAAGACCACATCAATTGCTTCAAAAGATTTATTTCCACTAATGCGAATAACGGAAATTGCGCCGACACCGGCTGGTGTGGCTACTGCTACAATGGTATCGTTTTGGTTTTGTAAAATCATGGTTCGCAAAAATACGGAAAGCGGAAAGGAGTAACAAAGTATTTTGCCGTGGCAATAAATCTCCGGCACAATCAATGGAAATGGGATTGTTCAAAAAACTTTATTGGTGTATGTTTGTACATTAATAAAGGAGAAGTTATGAAAAGAACCCAAATTTATCTTGATGCCGAAATTTTTGCTGTTCTAAAAGTGGAAAGCAAATTAAAAAGAACAAGAATCTCAAGTTTGATCCGCGAAGCATTGAGGGAAAAATATTCTATACAAGAAAAAAAAGCTATGGTTATTGATAAGGTTGCCGGAATTTGGAAAGATAGAGATTTCGATGTAGATGAATACGTACGCGAAAAACGTTCTAACAAAAGAAGAGAGTCTTTATATGAAAAATAGCGTTTTACTAGATTCTGATGTTATCATTTGGTTCTTGAGAGGAAGAGTTGATATCAAAGAAAAACTTCAAAAGTTTTTTTTGGAAGAAACTCTTTACACAACTCCAGTTTCTGTTGCTGAAATATTTGCCGGGTTGAGACCCAACGAGTCCAAAATGATTAAAGAATTTTTCAACCAATTAAATATCAGCACTATCACTTATGATATTGGCTGCATGGCAGGTGAATATTTAAATAAATACTCAAAAAGTCACGGACTGGAATTGGGAGACGCATTAATCGCTGCTTCGGTTTTAACTTTTAATTTAAAACTTTGGACTTTGAACACAAAACATTACCCTATGTTACAATCACACGATTTTATTTGATTGAGGATAAACAACCATGTCTTTCAACTTTAACAAATTTACGGTAAAAGCACAGGAAGTAATTCAAAACGGAATTGAAATTGCACAAAGTTTCAACAATCAAATTCTGGAACCTGAACATATTCTTGCCGCATTGGTAGAAGAAAAAGGAAGCATCGCCGACACAATCATTCAAAAAGCCGGTGGAAATTCCGACAGAATAAAAATAAAAGTCAGCGAACTGCTTGAACGCTTGCCGAAAGTTTCCGGCGCATCGGCAGGGATTGGCGATCATCAGATGTCGAATCATCTTGCGAAACTTTTTGATCAATCGACGGAAGAAGCTAACAATCTAAAGGATGAATTTATTTCAACCGAACATTTGCTTCTTGCGCTTGCTAAAGATTCCGGAAAAGCAGGACAATTGCTTCGCGATAACGGAGTAACTGTTGATATTATTTTACTAGCCTTAAAAGATGTCCGCGGTACCCAGCGCGTAACAAATCAAAATGCGGAAGATACTTATCAATCACTTAAAAAGTTTGGAAGAGATCTAAATGAACTTGCCCGTGCCGGTAAACTTGATCCGGTTATTGGACGAGATGAAGAAATACGAAGAGTGCTACAAGTTCTTTCTCGAAGAACAAAAAATAATCCTGTTTTGATTGGTGAACCCGGTGTTGGGAAAACCGCCATTGCCGAAGGAATCGCTCATCGAATTATTTCAGGCGATGTCCCGGAAAATTTAAAAACAAAAAGAATTGTTGCACTTGATATGGGAGCTCTTATTGCCGGGACACAATTCCGCGGACAATTTGAAGAGCGCATGAAAGCCGTGTTAAAAGAAGTTCAAGATGCAAACGGAGAAATAATTTTATTTATCGATGAGCTTCATACGCTTGTTGGAGCCGGCTCAGTACAAGGCTCGATGGATGCAGCAAATATTTTGAAGCCTGCCCTTGCGCGCGGAGAACTTCACTGTGTGGGCGCTACAACTATTGATGAATACAAAAAATATATCGAAAAAGATGCCGCACTCGAAAGAAGATTCCAACCCGTTCTAGTTGATGAACCAAGCGAAGAAGATGCTATCTCAATTCTTCGCGGACTAAAAGAGCGGTACGAAGTCCATCACGGAGTAAGAATAACTGACGGCGCAATTGTAGCGGCAGTTCAACTTTCTGCGCGATACATATCTGACCGTTTCCTTCCCGACAAAGCTATTGATCTTGTTGACGAATCGGCGTCTAAACTCCGTATCGAAATTGATTCGATGCCGGAAGAACTTGATGTGCTCGAAAGAAAAATTAAACAACTTGAAATTGAACGCGAAGCGTTGAAGCGGGAAAAAGATGAAGCTTCGGAAAAAAGATTGGGAGAACTTGAAACGGAAGTCGGTAATTTAACAGAAGAAAAAAATCAACTTAAACAACATTGGATTTTAGAAAAAGAAAAAATTCAATCCATCCGTTCAATCAAAAGTGAAATTGAACAGGCGAAAACCGATGCAGACAAATACGAGCGCGAAGGAGATTTAGGCAGAGTTGCGGAAATCCGTTACGGAACCATCTCTTCTCTTGAAAAAAAATTAAAAGAAGAAACTCTTCTCCTTTCACAAATTCAAACAAACAAAAAAATGTTGAAGGAAGAAGTTGATGCCGAAGACATTGCCGAGGTCGTTGCAAAATGGACGGGTATTCCCTTAAACAAAATGTTGGAAGGTGAGCGAAGTAAACTTATCCGGCTGGAAGAAGAGCTGCATAAAAGAATTGTGGGACAAGAAGACGCTGTTGCCTCCGTTGCCAATGCAATCCGCCGTTCACGCGCGGGGCTGCAAGATGCTAACCGCCCCATCGGTTCATTTATTTTTATGGGAACAACGGGCGTTGGCAAAACAGAACTTGCACGCGCGCTTGCAGAATTTCTTTTTGATGATGAACATGCAATGATCCGCATTGATATGAGTGAATACATGGAGAAGTTTTCCGTTTCGCGTTTAATTGGCGCACCTCCGGGATACATTGGTTACGAAGAGGGTGGGCAGTTAACCGAAGCTGTCCGGCGCAAACCATATTCTGTTGTACTGCTTGATGAAATTGAAAAAGCGCATTCCGATGTATTCAATATTTTACTGCAAGTGTTGGATGAAGGAAGATTAACCGATAACCAGGGAAGAACGGTAAATTTTAAAAACACAATTGTAATCATGACTTCCAATCTCGGCTCGCATATTATTCACGAACATCTTGAAAAAATAAACGAAGAAAATATTCAGCAGATAATGGGAAATCTGCGAATGCTGTTAAGTGATTTATTGAAGAAGACTATTCGTCCCGAATTTCTTAACCGCATTGATGACATTATTCTTTTCAGACCGTTAACGAAAAAAGAACTGCGAAAAATTGTTGATATTCAAATAGAGAAAGTTCAAAAGATGCTGCATGATAAAAATATTATTATGGAACTAAGCGATGACGCAAAGGATTGGCTTGCCGAACTCGGGTATGATGTTGCTTATGGCGCGCGTCCGCTGAAGAGAATTATTCAACGGTATTTGATCAATCCCCTTTCTCAGGAATTACTCTTAGGAAATTTTGCAAGCGGTGATTTTATTTTTGTTGAACAGGGAGAAAAAGGAAATTTAGATTTTACTAAAAAAGATTCTGTAACGCATCCCGATTAGACGGGATGCGCTACGATTTTATGTTTTTCTATGAAAGCAAACAGCCTTTGCAAACGTGACATGATAAAAAATAATTCTCTTTCTCAATTATCATTCTGCATTTTTAATTTTCTTTTTTAGTTCTTCAACTTGCGAGATAAACTCACTCATCTTTTCTACCGGAATATCATTCGCGAAATGGCGCAAGTCGCCGACAGAAACGGGACGAAGTTTATTCAGCCCGAGTACTTCCGGTTTCTCTATATTTTTATTCGGTTCCCATTCCATTAAATCGTTGGGCGTGCAGTTTAATGCGATGCAGAGTTTTTCTAGATATTCCGGTTGAAGCGCACTGAAACGGTTGCCGGTAATTCTGTACGCCGCTTGTTTTCCAAATCCGTTTTTCATTAAAAAACTTGCGGGAGTGGTTATTCCGCGCAGTTTGAAGAGTTTCTTTAAGTTATAGGTAAGCATAAGAACCTCGATTGTAAATAAATAAATGACATTATATTATTACGACATGAGAAAAATATGTCATACTACAAGAAAATGCAAGTTATTAATGAGACACTATTCTTTTGTTGTAAGATTATTATTTTAATTTCAAGAAGATATTATTCAGCAATGGAATATAATTCTGTAACAATGAGAAGATATTCTTTAACAATGAGAGGGATTTCTTTAGCGTTCTTATAATATTGTTTAGCAATGAGTAGTAATTCTTGTGTAATGAGAAGAAATTAACTGCACAAATGAAATAGTAGACTGGAAATGTTTGTTTTTAGGCTGAAAATCGATTTTATTTTTTTGGATATTGCATATTTGGGAGAAATAATGGGACGCAGATTTGTTAAGATTGGTTAGGATGTTTTAAGATCATAGAGAATCATAAAAAAGAGTTCTCATACGACTAAAAAAACATAGTGGACTTTTTGTAAGAATTACAAAAGAAGGCTCTTATAACTTCTTGCCCCGTGGATAATTCTATGGATCAGTATTGTTCTTTTTTCTATTGTGTAAAAAGCGAGGTAGTTTTCAATAATCAAATATCTGTATCCTAACGACTTAAGATCGGTATCTCTTGGAATTCTTCCCAATAAAGGATTATCGGAAAGTAAAGCTAAGTTCTTTTCAATTTTCTCGGCGAGTTGTTCTGCGGCTTTTGAGTTTTCGGCGGCGATGTAGTAAATTATTTCGGCAAAATCTTCTTCCGCTATACTTAATAAACGGACATCCAAACTACTTTTGGTCATTAATAATAGTCCGGATTTTAGTCATTACTTGTTTAAGGCTTTTCCCCGTATCACCCGCTCCTTTTTGTTTTTGTGCGACAGCTAATTTTGAGAGCAAATCAAGTTTTCGCTGTAATTTTGAGTAATGCGCAATTGACATTACAACCATATCACCCTCGCCATTTTTTGTAATATAAATTGGCTCGTCGGAATCATTGGCAATTTTCGACAACTCATTTGATTTGTTTCTAAAGTCGGAAATAGGTTTAATTATTGGCATTTCATGTTTCTTAATTTTGTTTGTATCAAAATTATGTCATAATTACGATAAAAGCAAAAAAATATTATCGCTACATATCGGTAGATTTTTAATTAAAAATATTTAATTTACAAACAACTATTTGAGAAAATCAGAATCATGACAAAAACACCTGAACAAATTTTAAATAATTGGATGCAAGCCGTAAATAAAAGAGATATTGAAACACTTCTCTCTTTTTATAATAAAAATGCTGTCTTAATTCCAACATTTTCTAATAAGCTATTAACTACTCCGGAAGATATCCGGGATTATTTTATTAAACTTGCAGACCGGGACGAACTTAGCGTTTCTTTGCACGAAAAAACTTTGAGCATTCAGTTAATCAAAAATGAAATTTACATTTTATCGGGAATTTATTGCTGGCGTTTAACGATCGACAAAGAACCGTTTGTTTTTGAGGCGCGGTTCAGTTATACGATTGACGCATCATTTGCAAATCCGATTCTGAATCACCATTCATCTCAAATTCCGCGTATGCTTTAAGATGATTCCGTTTCCTTCTTTTAAATTTTTCTTCTTATTTTAGATCAATCATTTATGAAAGGTATTTTTATGAAACAATTTGTCTTAGTGCTTGTAGCTCTCGCATTTATTTCAAGCGGATATGCTCAAGTTAAAAATAAAGGGGTGTTTGTAAAGCCTACGAGTGAATATTATGAAGCAAATAAAAAAACCATAGAAGAGTTTAACAAAAAGCCGGTTTCGGAAAATAAAGCATTTAAAGTTGATTTTACCGGATTGGATTTACCAAAAGCAAAAAGTGAGTTTACTTATCAGTGGCATAACGATCCGATCAATCAAGGAATGACGGGCACGTGCTGGGATTTTTCAACCACATCTTTTTTTGAATCAGAAATTTACCGCATTAACAAAAAGAAAATAAAACTTTCTGAAATCTATACCGCATACTGGGAATATGTAGAAAAAGCCCGCCGCTTCGTTCAAGAACGCGGCAACTCAGCTTTTGCAGAAGGTTCGGAAGGAAATGCAGTTAAAAGAATTTGGAAACAGTATGGCGTTGTTCCCGCAGAAGCATACAGCGGAAGATTACCGGGACAGAAAGTCCACGACCACAGCAAATTGATCGACGAAATGAACAGCTATTTACAAGGATTAAAAACTTCAAACGCCTGGAACGAAGAAGAAGCGCTCTCAACAATTAAATCAATTCTTAATCATTACCTCGGAGTTCCTCCGACAAAATGTACTTACGAAGGAAAAGAATTCACTCCAAAAGATTTTTTAGTCAAAGTTGTAAACTTAAAACTTGATGATTATATCGACATCATTTCATTAATGGAAAAACCATACTACACCAAAATGATTTACAACGTTCCTGACAACTGGTGGCTTGATAGTTCCTACTACAACGTTCCGCTTGATGAATATATGAGCATTATAAAAAATGCTATCCGCAAAGGATACACAATGGTAATCGGCGGAGATGTATCGGAACCGGGAATTGAGTCGCATGCAAAAGTTGCGATCGTTCCAACGTTTGATATTCCTTCCGAATATATTGATGAGAACGCGAGAGAATTCCGTTTTTCAAATAAAACAACCACCGATGACCACGGAATTCATCTTGTAGGTTATGAAAACAAAAACGGAAAAGACTGGTACTTGATAAAAGATTCCGGCGCTGGCGCATATAACGTTGAGGATAAAGGCTATTATTACTATTCGGAAGATTATGTAAAATTAAAAATAGTTGATTTCTGCGTACACAAAGATATGGTTGAAGATATTTTAAACAAGTTTGCCAAATAAGGATTACTCCCTCTAAATGAACACAATCGAACTTATCAGAAAAAAACGTAACGGAGAATCTCTTTCTAAAGACGAGATTCTCTTTTTGGTTTCATCTTACACAAAAAATATAATTCCCGATTATCAATTTGCCGCGTTTCTTATGGCGGTTTATTTAAAAGGAATGAACACTACAGAAACCGCCGCTCTTACCGAAGCGATGCTTTACAGCGGAAAGGTAATCGATCTTTCTTCCATCAAAGGAATAAAAATTGATAAACATTCTACCGGTGGTGTTGGCGACAAAACTTCTCTTATCATTGCGCCCATAGCCGCTGCCGCGGGAGTTAATGTGCCGATGATCTCCGGCAGAGGTCTTGGACATACAGGCGGAACGCTCGATAAACTTGAAGCAATTCCAGGCTACAGTACAAATCTTTCGTTGAGCAATTATAAAAAAGTTTTAAAGAAGTGCGGTTTGGTCTTGATCGGACAGACAAAAGAAATTGCTCCTGCCGATAAATTGATATATGCCTTACGCGATGTAACCGCAACGGTTGAATCAATCCCGCTTATTACCGGCAGCATTATGAGTAAAAAACTTGCCGAAGGAATTGACGGACTTGTGCTTGATGTGAAAACCGGAAGCGGCGCGTTCATGCAAAAGTTTTCCGATGCAAAAGCGCTTGCGCAATCGCTGATCAACACGGCAAAAGCGTTTGACAAAAAAGTTCTCGCTTTTATAACAGATATGAATCAGCCGCTTGGTAATTATATCGGTAACTGGTTTGAAGTGTATGAATCAATTAAAATATTACGCGGAGAAGTTGTTCCCGATCTATGCGAAGTAAGTTTTACACTTTCGGGCGCAATGATCTATCTCGGCGGGGAAGCAAAATCGATTGAAGAAGGAATCAAACTTTCGAAAGAACTTATCGCGAATGGAAAAGCGTTTGAAAAATTTGTTGAGCTTGTAAAATTGCAGGGTGGTGATGTCAGCTATTTATATCAACCGGAAAAGTATCCACGATCAAAACACACTTTGAAAGTGGTAAGCAAGAACGAAGGATTTGTCTCTGCGATAGACACCTATCAAATAGGCGTTGCAGCTTTAGAACTTGGCGCCGGAAGATTAAAGAAAGAAGATGTTATCGACCCGAAGGCAGGAATTATTTTCCATAAAAAACTTGGAGATAAATTAGCAAAAGGCGAAATTGTAGCCGAGCTTTTTACCGATAAAAAAAATATTCTTCCCGGAGCTGAAAAAAGAATAATAAATGCTTTACGGGTTACTGAAAGCAAACCGAAAAAACAAAAACTAATAAAATTGATAATGGATTAACGTTTTTCATTCACAAATAAAAATGGGGCTCGTATGAAAACTGTGCTGTGTTCTGTTCTGTTGTTATTAGTACTTTCAAATATCACATCCGGACAATCAAGTCCGAGCAATTTCAATCCAAACATTTTGGTTCATTCACAAGGATTGCCGAACGAGTTCTTGCTGTTTGTGCCGGACACAGCAACACAAATCTTATTCAACCCGGCAAGAGCAAATGATTATGCCGGAAGTTTTGTGTACAGCACGTATGCGGCGGATTTTAAAAGAAATAATTATATGGTACCGCTTTATGTTAATTCATACTTGTTAGATGGCGACATAATTTACACAACTCCCGCAGTTCTAAACAAAAATGCATCTTTAGCTACAATTAATAATTTGGGAAATAGCGCTAATTATTCCGAGTCATTTACTTCGGGGAAAAATCCAACCATTGCCGTTGCAACTCTTTTTACTGCACTGAATTCAAAGTGGTTGTTTTTGTTTTCAAATGGACTCTCCAAACAAAACGGAACCAAGGACATCACCTCTGAAAACAGACATCCGGACAGTTATTACAAGACTTACCAAGAGTCAACTTCTTCAAACGAGGAGGTAGAAGCTAGTGAAGCAAGAACATCGTTCCGGCTGTCAAATATTTTTTCTTCCGGGGAGGGAAAAAGTTCGATTAGTCTATTTGCTTCTTTTAATACATCCCTAGACAATTCTAACAGGAACAGTTTAAGTAATACACTTAGAAGTTCTAACTCTCTTCCTCTATATCATCACTCAAACAACGGAAACCAAATTTACATAGTAAATGAAGAAAACTCTACATCTGAATTTGGGTTTGAATTCAGTTTAGCTAATGAGAAATGGGATTACATTGCGAGAGTGAGTTACCAAAAATCGACCGAAAATACAAAAAACAGTTCTTACTCTAACCAAGAATCTCTTGACAGTACTTATTACGGTTCTTCAAGTACACCGATTTCATCAAGCAATAGAAACAACTCTACAAATAGCACTAATTATAGCACACATTCTGAACCATATATTTTTGCTTTTGAAAACTATTACCAGCATAAAACTTCGTTTTTTTCTTTGGACGGTAATTTCTTTGTTTCTGCAAGCATTAATTATTCATCCGGTGATGGAAAGATCGGGGGAGACTCTTTTTACAGGTACGAATATTATAATAACGGAGTTTTAACGTCTCACAATTCAAGAAGTAATTCTTCTGAGCAAAAATTTGCCGATAAAAATTGGGGATTTACTTTTACTCCGGGTTTTGTTCTTAAAAAAAACTTTACGGATTTATTTCTGTTTACCGGAATAAAAATTGAAACCGGCTACCATAGATATAGTTCCGGTAAAACGGAGTCCGCGTCTGTTGTTTATGATACAAATTATCCGTTTTTTGTTACCACTTCAAAAACAAAAGAAACCTTCGTTTCCGTGACGCTTCCCGTATATATTAATTATACTCCGGCTGAATGGATTTCCATTTGGGGTGGAATGAATTATTCATACGGTTATAATAAAAGTGTAATTGCAAGTTCAACAAGTTCAACAAGTTCTACCATTCCTTCTTATCCTCAAACCTATTCTGTGAATACTAATAACGATAACTCATCTTTCCAATCATCAAAATCAACTTTCCTTGGTCTTCAACTAAAACATCCATCCGGTTTGCGTGTGCAAATTTCTTTTGATGAAGATGTGGCGTCGTTCAGAGATTGGAATATGTCTGTAGGGTATCATTTTTAATTTTTTCAATCCATAAATAACAACGAAACTCCGAACAGGGTTTCGTTGTTATGGCTCCGATATGAGTTCGAGAGAACAATTACCTGTTTTTTATTTTTTATCGATACTTATTTGTCTTAATTTAGCGGTGAGCTAAAATGGGCTACTTCAAAAACCGGGAGCTTAATGTACGATGTCTTCCGTGTTGCCCAATTGTTTAACATAATAACGAGTTATGACAACCCGGCTACAAAAAATAAAGCGGTCACTTATAATTTTAAGCATTACATTCATTCTAATGATAGCTGCCATGACAATCGATGAATGGATAAAAGATTTGCTTTTGCCAAATGCACACGGATGGGAAGGCGACCTAATCAACATTATACCTGCCAGTCTCTTTGCTTCTATCATCTCTTATTTTTTTGTGAGGCAATATGAAAAAAACCTGCAAAAACATCGTAACGAAATTACCGCACGCAAAAAAGCCGAACAAGGCTTAAACGAAACGCTCTCTATTTTACAAGCCACGCTCGAATCAACCATAGACGCTATTCTTGTAATCTCTCAAGACAGAAAAGTCGTAGTCTACAACCAAAAATTTATTGAGTTGTGGAAGATTCCGGAAGAACTTACCAAAACGAATGACGATAAAAAGTTGTTGGAATACGTTGTTTCTCAACTGAAAGATCCTGAAGAATTTGTACGAAAAGTAGAAGAACTTTACGAATCCCCGGAACAAATAAGTTTTGATGTTATTGAATTTAAAGACGGGAAAATTTTTGAACGTTATTCACAACCTCAAAAACTGGGAAAAGATATTCGCGGAAGGGTTTGGAGTTTTGATGATATTACCGAAAAGAAAAAAGATGAACTAAAGATCAAAGAATCCGAAGCCCGCTTTAAAGCTATCTGGAAATATTCCAGCGATGGTTTTCGCTTAACCGACAGCGATGGAATTGTTGTTCTTGCCAACGCCGCATATTTTAATTTCGTTGGAAAATCAGAAGAAGAAATTATCGGTCATCCTTTCTATCTTATTTATAAGGAATCAACGTATCAGCCCTCAATCGAAAGATATGCAGAGCGCTTCGCAAAAAAAGAAACCGAAGGCCCAGTGCTTCGGAAAGTTGAATACTATGATGGAAGGATTGGTTGGTTTGAGATTTCAAATTCCTTTATAGAGGTTGATAATAAAACTTTTCTATTAAGCGTGTTCAGAGATTTTACCCAACACCAAGAAGACCAAATAAAAATTGCTCTATCGGAACAAAAATTCCGTACACTCTATGAAAAATCCACCGACGCTATTTTCTTGATGGATGGCGACTCATTTATCGATTGTAACCCAATCACAGAGATAGTGTTCGGAGGAAAGACTGAAGAAATTCTTAAACTTAAACCTTACGAAATATCTCCCGAATTTCAAGAAGACGGGAGAAGTTCAAAAGAAAAAGCATTAGAAAAAATTTCCGGAGTTCTCCAGGGCGCTCCACAAACTTTTGAGTGGAAGCACCAAAAGTTAAGCGGGGAAGTGTTTGATTGCGAAGTTAGTCTTACAAAAATTGAGCTTGCCGGAAAAGATTATGTTCAAGCCGTCGTCCATGATATTTCAAGACGAAAACATGCGGAAAAACTACAGAGAGCGCTTTTCAAAATTACCGAAGCCGCAAGCGCCTCTACTGATCTTGCCGCGCTTTATGCTACAATTCACGAATCTGTAAAAACCCTCATGCCGGCAATCAATTTTTATATTGCGCTTTATGATAAAAAGAATAACGAAATCAACTTCCCTTATTTTGTAGATGAGTTTGATGAAACACCTATTTCACGTCCGCCCAGGCGGGGCTTAACAGAATATGTGCTGCGGACAAAAAGTCCGCTGCTTGCAACCCCGGAAAAACTTCAAGAACTTGAAGATGCCGGGGAATTTGAAAAGATCGGAACAAAGTCTATTGATTGGCTTGGCGTCCCTTTAATTATTCAAGATATGATTATTGGTGTGCTGGTTGTTCAAAGTTATTCTCCGGGAACGCGATATACCAAAGCCGAGCAAGATATTTTAATGTTCGTTTCTTCCCAGGTTGCGATGGCGATTTACAAGAAAAAGGCTGCCGATGAAGTAACCGCTTCGGAACTTCAATTAAAAGAATTGAATGCGAGCAAGGATAAACTTTTTTCAATAATTGCGCACGATTTACGAAGTCCGTTCCATGCGCTGCTCGGAATATCCGATTTGCTTGCTACTGAAGTTGACGAGTTTTCGAGAGAGGAAATAGCAAAATTTGCCGGTGAAATGCACAGCAGTTTGAAAAATCAATTTAAATTGCTCGAAAATCTGCTTGAGTGGTCCCGTTTACAAACCGGCAGAATGCAGTACGCTCCGGTAAAAATATATTTACCGGAAAGGGTGAACGATATTACCGCGCTTCTTTCCGGCAACGCATTGAAAAAAAACATTTCAATTGTAAATAATGTTTTGAATAATGCATTCGTTTTGGCAGACGCCAACATGCTGCAATCAATTCTTCAAAACCTTCTTGCTAATGCAATTAAGTTCACTAAATCCGGTGGAACCATTGATGTTGAATCAGAATTATCGGATGGAAAAATGGTGAGGATTTTTGTTAAAGACACCGGCGTAGGCATAAGTAAGGATAATTTGCAGAAAATATTCCGTACCGATTCAACCGTTACAACGCAAGGAACTGAAAACGAGAGAGGAACCGGGCTTGGGCTTTTGCTCTGCAAAGAAATGATTGAACGACATGGCGGAACCATTTCTGTTGAAAGCGAACTTGAAAAAGGAACAACCTTCTCCTTTACCTTACCAAAAGCGGAAAAAAATTAGGGATTACAAAGAATTAAAACCGTTAAAACGGTTAACCATTTGAGTTTTTGTTTCATTAACACCTCGATTAATCGAGGTGTTAATGAAATAATATGACACATATTTCAACCGTTTTAACGGTTTATCAAATAGTGCGGTCAACTTGAGTTAATTTAGATACTTGCCGTGGCAAGTATCTACGGAATAAACTTTTGGACACTGGCTACGCCAAGTTATAAATTAGTATAACTCCAAACATCCATCTCGTAAGCGATCAATTTGTTCGAAGCTAATAATTTTATTTACGGTTATTTGTTTTTACTTTTACCGTGCAAAAAAAATGAAAATCAAAGAATCATATTGGTGTATAAGAGTAAAAAATATTTTAGAATTATTCATTTAATTCTGGCTGTTGTGTTTATGTACAACACCTTTGGATACTTATTTGTTTACCTTCCGGCAAGTTCAATCATCAAATATGTTGTATCCGATTCAATAAAGAAGAATAAAATCCCCGAAGAAGAATTGATCATTTTAACATTCGACCTTAATGACTTACGGGAGATGATATATGAATTTAACTGGGTAAAACCGGGCAAAGAGTTTTTGTATAACGGCAAAATGTACGACATTAAAAAGGAAGTACTAGAGGGTAACAAAATTTCTTACACCTGTTTTTATGATAATGCCGAAAATATTCTTGAAATGCTTTTTGTCGATTTTTTAAATAATACAAAAAAAGATTTTAACCATAACTTAACGAGCGGCATATTTTTACTTGGTTTATTTTACGAAGAGATAAAGACAAACCATTCTCAATTGTACGATAATGCTATATCAAATATTCAAATTCAAAAAATAGAGTATGCACTTTCCAGCCACATCAACGATATTCCCACACCTCCTCCCCGACTAATTATTTAGAGACACTAAATTTTAGTAAATATTATCCCGATAGAATCTAAACAGAACCGGATGAAAGGGAATCGTATGCAATAACCCGGTTTTTTGCATTGTATAATTAGCGTAACACGATTCGCAGAATCGCTGCGCCATCGTTTATTGAGCAAACAAAACAGCATTTCACATTACAATTATGCTTGTTACGAGCCAATAATTTTTTCCAGGGTTTTGGATATGCTAATTCGCTTATAAAAAGGATATTATTTATCACTCATACTATTATTATAAAATTTTTAACAAGGAATAATTATAAATGAAAAAATTACTTTTTGCGCTAATTATTTTTATCGGCATTTCTCTATTTGGTCAGAAAGATGTTAACAACAAACCAACAACCGATACACTTAAATACGAAATAGGACAAGTTACCGTAACAGCTACCCGCTCCCCTGAAAACATTTTAGAAATTCCCTACGCGGTATCTATTCTATCAAAAGATCAGCTCCAAAACTTTAAAGGTTATGGACTTGATGAAGCGCTTTCTACTGTGCCGGGAGTTCTTGCGCAATCCCGCGCCGGTAATCAGGATATCAGAATTGTTATTCGCGGTTTCGGCGCACGTGGTGCCGGTGATAGATCGAACTCGGGTACATCAAGAGGCATAAGAATTATGCTCGATGGAATTCCTGAAACGGAACCCGATGGGAGAACTTCATTTGATAATATCGATTTGAGTCTTGCCGATAATTTGGAAGTGATTCGTTCAAATTCATCCGCGCTTTGGGGAAACGCAGGCGGAGGAATTGTAAATATATCTTCAGTTCCAAACTTTAATGAAACTTTTGTGTCTCCCGGCGGAATGATGGGTAGTTTTGGCTTACAAAAATACACTGTTAAAAGCGGGGCGGTATTTGGTTCCGGCAATTTATCTGTTGCAATTTCAAACTCCACTTTTGACGGTTGGAGGTCTCATTCCGCCTCAAAAAGAACTGTTGTAAATGCTAATATAGTTTCACAATTAGATAATAGAACAAAATTGGGAGTTTACTTTGTTGGCGCAAGCAATATTTTTCATATACCGGGGCCTCTAACACAGGCGGAGTATGATGCTAATCCTGCCCAGGCAAATCCAACCTATCTGGCAAGAGACGAAAGAAGATATAACCGTCTTGGGCGAATTGGCGTTACGCTTGATCGCGAAGAAAATGATATGCACGAATTCTCGGGGATGGTTTTTCTGAACCCGAAATATTTGCAAAGATCAGAAAGGGGAACTTTTAGAGACTTTACAAGGTATCATACCGGCGGAAATTTTATATACAGAAATAATTTAAATCTTTCTTCAAACATCACAAACAAATTAACCCTTGGTATTGATGAAGCCTACCAGGACGGGGCAATACTTTTTTACAGTCTTTCCGCAGAGAATGGCAGAGGCAGCACGTTAAAAGATAATAAGCGAGAGGGTGCAAACACCTTCGGTGCATTTGTACAAACAGAAGTGAGAGTCGGTGAAGATGTAAGTATACTGCTCGGCGGAAGATATGACGACCTTACATATATTAGCGAAAGTTTTATCGACCCCGCTTTTGGTTTGCAGCAAAAATCATTTAAAAGATTTACTCCAAAAGCAGGTATAACATATATGTTTTCTCCAGCCCACAGTTTGTATGCCAATCTGGGCGGCGGAGTTGAAGTGCCTGCGGGTAATGAAACCGATCCTGCCGGAACCTACGGACAGGATACGGTTTATCTCCTCAACCCGTTACTGGAACCGATAACATCAACTACGGTTGAGATAGGAACAAAACATCTTATGTATGTCGATAATTATTCTTTTATTAAAGCTATTTCTTATGATGTAGCTTTGTATTACATAATAGTTAACAATGATATAATCCCTTACAGAGGCGGAAGGTTTTATTTTACCGCCGGTAAAACAGATAGAATGGGTATTGAAGCCGGGTTAAATCTTCATATGGATTATGGTTTATCATTCCAGGGTTCATTTACCTACTCGCAAAACAAATATCAAGAATATCTGGTGGATAGCGTACATTATGGAAAAGCCGGGCACTCTGCTGATTTTAAAGACAACAAAGTTGCCGGCTTACCGGATGTTTTTTATTATACCGGTATAAATTATGCTCCTGAGTTTCTTCATGGGGCGTATATTGGACTAAGCGTTAATGGCATGGGAAGCTATTTTGTTGATGACGCAAATACAATAGAAGTTCCGTCGTACAATATTTTAAATGCTACAATAGGAATAAAGAACGCAATAAAACTTTCGAATCATATTGATTTATCCGGTTTTATAAGCGTTAATAATTTAACCGATGCAAAATACGCAGCCTCGGCGTTTATAAATCCCGATGTTGTTGGCGGTGCCCCGGTTTTTCTTGAACCTGGTTTGCTGAGAAATATTGTAGCTTCACTTTCGTTTGGCATACATTAGTACCAACCGGATGTAAATAACTATAGCACGCAGATCCGTTAATCTGTGTGCTATTTATATAGTTAGTAAAAATCCGCCGCGGCGGACTGCGCAAAATGGCAAGAAGATTAAAATAAAATGAATGGATGAATGAAAATGAATGGATGAATGTTTTTCATTCAGTTATGCAGCCATTCAATCATCCAATTAATGATTGGTGATTTTTTGGTTCTCACATGAAGTATTTGTTTCATCTTTTTTTCTCGCTAAGCTCGCCACGAACCGCCACGCTCGCGACGAATTTTTCCTTTGCGGACGTGGCGTCTTCTTTGCGAACGTTGCGAGAAATTTTCGATAACTATCTAATTAAACATACAAGTATCGTTTAATTTTTTGCGTCGGTGTTTTTTCAAAGGGATTTACCTGTTCAATCATTTTGCTGATCTTTGCAAAAGAAGAAACATTGTTATTCACTTCTTCTTTTAATTGATCTAAAACTCCCGCGATTACTTTTCGCTGCTCTGATTCCGATTTCTTTTGCGTTTCAAAATGTGAATCAATTTTTTCATAATCTAAAAACACACGGGCTGCAAGTTGTCCGTTCTGTTTAAAAACGATTGACTCAAGCACAAACTCAGAGCGGTTAACAATTGATTCAATTGCTTCGGGATAAATATTTTCACCGCTTGCGCCAAGGATCATGTTCTTCAACCGTCCCTTAATAAATAGATATCCGTCTTTATCAATGCAGCCCAAGTCGCCGGTTCTAAACCAGCCATCGCTTGAAATCACTTCTTTCGTTTTTTCAGGATCTTTGTAATATCCTTTCATCACC
The DNA here is from genome assembly GCA_030693705.1 of Ignavibacteria bacterium. GTDB lineage: Bacteria > Bacteroidota > Ignavibacteria > Ignavibacteriales > Ignavibacteriaceae > UBA1563. The sequence goes on from JAUYAB010000008.1 coordinate 145,536, forward strand.
ATAACGCCGCGCACTAAAATTTCACCCTCACCGGTTTTGGGATCGGGGGAGTCAATTTTTAATTCAGCTCCGATGGAAGCAGGTCCGGTGGATAAATATTTTGTGTCTTTTGCGCCGGTGCCGGCAACTAACGGAGAAGTTTCCGTTAAACCATATCCGATAGAATAAGGAAATTCGGCTTCACGCAAGAACAACTCAACCTCTGACGACAGCGCCGCCCCGCCAATGCAAAACAGTTTCAACTCGCCGCCGAATGTTTTCATTAATTTCTTCCCTGCCACTTTGTTGATCGCTTTTCGTAACGAAGGAACTTTGTAAGCGAGTTTTACAAATTTCTTTTTATTTATCTCTGGAAGAATTTTCCCTTTGTACATCTTTTCAATAATTAAAGGAACGGAAAGCAAAACCGTCGGCTTTAACTCGGCTAACGGCGGAAGCAATACTGCGGCGGTTGGCGGCTTCCGCAAATAATAAACTGTTCCGCCTATTAAAATCGGGAAGATCATTCCGAGCGTGCATTCGTAAACATGCGCAAGCGGAAGAAGAGAAATCATCCGGCACTCAATTTCTTCGGGAACATATTTTCTCGTGGCAATTGCATCAGACAAAATATTTTTATGGGTTAACATCACAGCTTTTGAATGTCCCGTAGTTCCCGATGTATAAATGATTGAAGCGACATCATCTTCAGAAACTTTTTCGCTTATTAGTCCGGTAAATTTTAAGACAAGATTTTTAATCTTCTGGAGTTCTTTGCTTCCGTCGGCAATTAATTTTTTAAGAATATCTTTGGATATGTTTCTTTGAACGATAGAAAAATCATCAAGCAAAATAATTTTTAAGTCGTCATCAGATTTATATTCTTCAATTTTAGGATATAATTTTTCCGAAACAAAAATTGCCTTCGCTTCGGAATGTTGGATGATGTGATGAATTTCGGAAGTGTGGAAATCATTTAAAATAGGAACTATAATGGCGCCGATACAAGTTACGGCAAAGTATGCAACTCCCCAGTGCGGACAATTCTCGCTTAGCAGCGCAACGCGGTCTCCGTGCACAATTCCTTGATCCAGCAAAAAAGTTGAGATCAGATCAACTTGAGCTTTGAAATCGGCATACGTAAGAATTCCCCCATCAACAAAGCCGAACAATTTTTTATCCTTATACCCGGCTGCGCTGTTTTCTAAAAGATGTTTCAGTGTTAGTTCTTGTAACGGTTTCATAACAACCTCGGTCAAGTTTTAAGTTTAGTTATATACTATGTTAAAATTCAGTTTCAATAAAATAGGCTTTCCGCAAAAGAGCGGAAAAATTTTCAAACGGAATTTCTTTCGCTCCGAACATTTTCAGGTGATCGGTTATATACTGCACATCGAGCAGCACAAAATTTTTTTCATTTAAATGATTGAGCAAATAAGCCAGCGCAACTTTGGAAGCCTGGCTTACGATCGAGAACATGGATTCACCGAAAAAAGCGCCGCGGTACGTAACGCCGTAAAGTCCGCCAACCAACTTTTCGTCTTGATAAACTTCAACGGTGTGGATGTGTCCGAGTTTCTGCAAATTGAGATAAGCGGCGATTAAAGTTTCAGAAATCCACGTCTCTTTGCGGTTGCCGCAATGCTTTACAACGGAAAGAAAATCAGTATCAAATTTTATATCAAATCCATTTTCTTTAATAACTCTTTTCAGAGAGCGCGGAAGATGAAAATCGTCTAACGGAATTATCGTACGCATTTCAGGACAATACCACTCGATCTTTCCCGTTGCACTGTCGGTCATCGGAAAAGCGCCCATCGCATAAAGTTTTATCATTTGCTCAGGCATCAGCAGAACTTCTTCCGGAGAAATATTACTTTCTACCACGTTACCTGCTCAATTCATTATTCATCAGCTTTTGTTTCATAGCTGATAATCTCATAACCCTTGATTGTTTCAATTGCTGCAAAACAGATTCCGACAAGAACGAGGAACATTCCAATTGAGAACGAAACGATGACCAGAGTTTCGAAGTTGGAGGATTTTAAGATAAACGAGGCGCCAATCTGCATAGACGTAATTACAAACAAAGCAACGGCAAGTGAATAGCTGAAGACCGCGTTGCGCACCATTTTAACACGATATTTAAGTTTATCAAGTTGGATCGAAATGCTCTTCAACCGGACTTCTTCTTGATATAAAAATTCTCTCTCGGAAGCTTTAATAGAAAATCTTCTTCTTTCTTCACCGAGTAAACGAATTCTGTTTACGACGAGTGAGTATTTATTATTCATACTAAGCAAAAGCAATCCGCACGCGGAAATCATTAATCCCGGCGCTAACATAGCTTGTATAACCTCAACAACCGCTAATGAAATATCCATAAAATTTTATTCTTTCATTTGTTCAACATTAACTACCGAATGCGTAAAAAGAAATTTCTTTTCGAAATAAAAAACAAAAAGAAATATTACCGCGGGAATAATCGAAATGGCAAAGAATGCAAGCATCGCCTTTGCTCCAAGCGAGGCAAAGAAAATAAACGCTCCCAAAATGATCAGCGCACTTCCAAGAATCTTCCATTTAAATACGGCAATGTATCCAACCAGCATCAGCAGATGAAAAAACTGAATGAGAAACACAGACCAGGGAGGAAGATGTCCGGCATCTTTGAACCATTCCGTAAGATGCTCTACAAAAAAAGCGCCCCACAATAAAAAGAGCAACATTGCCGTAATTCTTCCAAACCAGGAAAATATTTTGATAAAAAGAGCCACAAAATCCTCAGTTTCTTTACAAGAAAATTAAGGAATAAATCCTTTAAATAGAGAAAATCTTTTCCGGTCATACTACAATTCCTTATTTTTGAACACTTATTCACAATCTCTGCTCTGAAGATGAAAACGAGAACATTTCTTTTTAATTTTTTTATAATTTCCTTGGGCTTAATTATGACAGGAACTGCAATGCAAAAACGAGTAAACGCCGCCGATAAATCTTTTCAAGAGAAAAACAAAAAGTTAGACAGCTACTACTCAACCAAAAAACTTGGCGCATTTGTTGAAAACGGAACTACCGTCTTCCGGCTTTTTGCCCCGCAAGCTTTTGAAGTTTCGTTGGTTGTTATGAAAGTTGTCGATGAAAAAAATTATAAAGAATACCTGATGACGAAAGATACCGATGGGGTTTGGGAGGTTGTTTTAAGCGGCGAACTTTACGGAAAATTTTACGGCTTCAAAGTTTTAAATGATAAAAAACAAAAGAAAACCGATTTGCTCTGCCTTGATCCTTACGCGAAAGCCGTAGCTTCTTATAATTCATACATGGGTGAACGGCTCGGTATTGTAATTAAAGAAAATGATTTCGATTGGGAAAACGATGAATGGATTCAACGCGATTGGAGCGACCTCATCATTTATGAAATGCACATTAAAGATCAAACTTCTCATCCTTCTTCGGGAGTTAGCAGAGCAGGAACGTATCTCGGGTTAACTGATAAAGGAAAAACCGGAGGATTGAGCTACATAAAATCTCTTGGCGTAAACACCGTTGAACTGCTTCCTTCTCAAGAATTTGCCAACATCGAAATTCCCTTCCAAAAAAAGTTTAAAGGAAAAACGAACACATGGAATCCTTACGAAAGAAATCATTGGGGATATATGACCGCCGCTTTTTTTGCTCCGGAAGGTTATTATTCGGTAAGCGATAAACCGGTTCAGTTTAAAAAGTGGGACGGCACCTCCGCGCAGCAAGTAACTGATTTTAAGGAAATGGTAAAAGCTTTTCACAAAGAAGGTCTTGCGGTTATTATGGATGTTGTTTACAATCATCTTTCCGAATATGAACTCGGCAATTTAAAAGAGATCGATAGAGAATATTATTTCAGACTTGATGAAAAGGGAAATTTTAAAGCCGAAAGCGGCTGCGGCAACGATTTAAAAACCGAGCGCCCGATGGTCCGCAAACTTATCATCGAAAATATTTTATACTGGATGAAAGAATATCATGTTGACGGTTTCCGTTTTGATCTTGGAAAATTAATTGATTGGGTAACGCTTGAAGATATTGTGCACGAAGCAAAAAAAATTAATCCCGACGTTGTCTTTATTGCTGAACCGTGGGGCGGCGGATATGATCCAAGGGGAATGTCTTTGCGCGGTATTGCAAGTTGGAATGACCAAATACGTAACGGTATAAAAGGAGAAAATCCAAGAAACGATCTCGGCTGGCTATTCGGACATTGGCAGGGGAACAATAACCACAAACGGATTGAAAGTTATGTGAACGGCACTCTCATCCGCGATTCGTTAGGATTGTTCCAGAAGAAAGAACATTCGGTAAACTATCTCGAATCGCACGATGGATACACGCTCGGCGATTTTATCCGCCTTGGAGCAAAAGAAGTTTCCGAGCGTGATGTAATTGCGAATGTTGATTCTTTTATAAAACTTTCTCCAACGCAAATGAAGTTAAACAAACTTGCAGCGCTTTTTTTGTTTACATCGCAGGGAATTACGATGATTCACGCCGGACAAGAATTTGCACGCACGAAAGTAATTCCTCTTTCCGTTGATGCCCCCGACACAAACAGAGGAAGAATTGACCACAATACTTATGATAAAGACAATGAGGTAAATGAAATCAATTATCATCATGCAAAAATTAATCAAGAACTGCTCAACTATTACACAGGATTAATTTCTTTGCGAAAGGAATATGATGCGTTTAGAAAAGCAGAGTATAAAGACGTTACTTTTTTCCCCAACGATCAGAACGAAGTTTCAATCACTTATACAATAAATTATGGCGGAGAGCATTTTCTTGTTGCAATGAATGCTAATCCGAGCGGCGATAAAGAATTTATTTTACCTGAAGGAAATTGGGAAGTTCTTGTAAATGAAGAATCTGCCGGGACACAAAAGCTAGCTGTTGTTAGCGGAAAATTGGTTGTTCACTCAACCTCCGGATGCGTTTTGAAAATGCAGAAAGAAATGGGAAAGAGAAAAAAATAAAATTCGTTTTTATTTTGTAAATATTTTCCGGAGAGATTGTTCAATCGCTTCTTTAAATTGAGTTAAATTAACCGGCTTTTGAAAAATATACTCAACCCCGAGATCATTGTATGCAAGTGTTTCGGGTTTCCCGACATCACCGCTTAAAACAATAATCTGCGGCTTTCCTTTTATTGTTGAGAGCTTAAGTTTTTTTATTAATTCAATCCCGTTCATTTTTGGCATGTTGTGATCGCTAATTACAAGAGCTAACGAAGTTTCTTTTATAATTTCCCAGGCTTGCTCGCCGTCGTCCGCAAGAAGAATTTCATAATCAGGAATAAGACTTTTCAAAATTTTTGAATATAAAAGTCTGTCGGTTTTATTATCATCAACTAATAAAATAGTTGCAGAGGCTTTTGGTAACGTGAACTTGAACGTTGTCCCTTTTCCAACTTTGCTTTCAACCCAAATTTTTCCCCCATGTTTTTCAACAATTTCATACACCAGCGATAACCCTAAGCCGGTTCCTTTTTCTCCGGCGGTTCCTTCCGATGTAAATTTGGCATCGACGTCAAAAACCTTGGCTAAATTTTCTTTTGAAATTCCCGTACCGGTATCACTTACCCACACTTCAATAAATCGAGGAACGTCTGACTGCGCAAAATTTATTGAAATTGTTCCGCCTCTTTGTGTGAACTTCAAAGCGTTCGAGAGTAGGTTGCCGAATACTTGTGACAGAAGACTTTTATCTGCAAAAACATTAACTTCGTCGGTAACAAGATTTTCGAGTGTAATTCCTTTTTTAATTGCAAAGCCGGAAAGCGTCTCTAATGCTTTTTTAACACCTTCGTACAAATCAATTTTTGCAGGCTCAAATCTTATTCTCCCGGTTTGCAGTCGTGTCCAGTCTAACAATGAATTTACAAGCGCGAGCATGCTTTGGGCGGATTCCTGGATATAACCAATGTATTGCTTAGACTCTTCGGCGGAAATTTCATCATCATTTAATAGAATGTCTGTAAATCCGAGGATTGAACTAAAAGGGGTACGAAGATCATGCGAAACGATTGAGATGAAGCGGTCTTTCGTATCGTTCAACTTTTTCAAATTGTCGGAAGATTTTTGAACTTCCTCTTCAGCTTTTTTTTGAATGGAAACATCGCTGATCAATCCGAACATTTTAAGAATTGCGCCATGCTGGTTACGGGTAACGGTAATTTTATTTTTTATCCAGACAAGATGTCCCTGTTTGTGAATAATTCTAAAGACAAGTTCTTCCGAGTTTTTATAATAGTTATTGATGAACTTTCTCAGTTTTTCCTTCACCATTTTAAAATCATCGGGGAAGGTGATTTTGAAGAAGTGTCTTGTATCCTGCAAAAACTCTGATTGGGAGTAGCCGGTAATTTTTTCAATAGATGACGTGAAAAATGTGTAGCGCATATTATTGCCGTCACGTTCCGCCGTCCAAAGAGAGTCGTCTAAATTTTCAGTAATTGTTCTGTATCGTTCTTCAGACTCTTTAATTGCTTGCTGAACCCTCTTTCGTTCAGAAACATCGCGCGAGATGATAACAAAAAAGATGTCGTCTATAAATTCAAAAGAAGTTACCGATACTTCAATATAATTTTTCGTTCCGTCTTTTTGTTTGCTGAGAAATTCATAATGATTCGGCGCTGTTTCTTTTCGCGCCCTTGCCTCGGTATATCCTTTTATTCTTTTATAATCGGATTCATCAACAAGGTTTAATGGATTGGAGCTGAGCAGATCATCTCCTTTTTCATATCCGAATATTTTTGCAAACGAGTTGTTCACAATTACAAATGAGTTGTCGGACTCAACCGCGATGCCGTCGTTTGAGGCTTCAAATATGGCGCGCATAAGCAAAAGTTCTTGCTCAAAAGCTTTCTTGGCTGTGATATCGGAAAAAATTCCACCGATATATTTTATTCTTTTTTGCGCGTCATAGGTAACTGAAAAATTTCCCAGCGCTTCAAGCGGTCTGCCGTCTTTCTTCACAAAGGTTAATTCGGCTGAATTGATTTTTCCCTGCACTATCTGCTTAATTGAAAATTTCTTTTGCAGCGATGGCGTTGCTTCGATTAGATCAAGGAGCTTTTTCTCGCTTAGGTCTTCTTCGGTAAAACCAAGCTCCTGATAAAAGGAGGGATTTGCATAAATGATCTTCCCCGATTCTGAAAAATTGCAGATCAAATCTGTTGCGTTTTGAACGATGGAACGAAACCGTTCTTCAGAAAGCCGCAACGCTCTTTCCACTTCTATTTTTTCAGTGATATCAGCGCAGAGCACAACGTACATCGGTATAGAGACGCGATTTTTTGCCGCATAGAATGAAAGTTCAATTTCTCTTTTTTGTTTTTGTTTTGTGAGAAGCGATCCGTTCGTTTGATATTTCTCGCTTTCGCCTAAAAACGTAAATACCGAAAGCAGCGTAGTGCGGTCAACCGAAAGAAAGAATTTTTCAAACGGTTTATTATATACTTCGCTTTTGGAATAGCCGGTAAGTTTCTCGGCGGCTTTATTCCAAAAAATAATTTTTCCGTCTTCATTCAGCACAAGCAGGGCATCGCTCGATTTTTGCGTAATCGTTTCGTAAAACTGCAGTTCATCGATTTGTTGTTGCAGCAATTCCTGTTCTTTCATCCAACGCGAGATATCTTCAAAATAAAAACAAATGAATTGAATTTCCCTTCTGCCCGAAAGCACCGGGAAAATTTGAATATCAAAAACGAACTCCTCCTCTTTATAATTAAACGAAGAGAGGAATGACGACCGCGTTCTCGTTTCTTTAACTTCTTTTAATGATTGTTCTAAAGCTGCGAGCGATTCCTTTGGAAATATTTCTTGAATGGGCTGTTGAAGTATGTTGGTTTTCTTTTTGAAGAGCGTGTTGAAAAGTCTGCCGAATGCATAACTTATTGTTCCGTCAACCTGGGTTAGGATAAAAAGATTGTTAATGTCTTGAAGAATGGTATTAAAATTTTCACTTTGAAAAAAAAGACCCGCGTCTCTTGTTTCGGTTAAAACTTTTAAGTCTTCGGCAATAAGTATTCCTCCACTGAACAGTTCTCCATCAAAAAGAGCCGAGCATTTTATTGAAATAGATATTTCCCCGTCGTTAAACGTTTTTTGTCGTTTAAGTTCTTTCTCAAAAAAGCGTTGAACTTTTATGTTTTTAATTTCATTCCGTATATCCCGCAAAAGTAAAAATTCTTCTTTCAAAAGATTTTTCCCAACCACATTTTCAAGAAACCTGGAATGCAATATTCCGAGGTTGGCGAAACAAGAATTAATATAACTTACGTTGTACCCGGAATCAAAAACAAGCACACCTACGGGCATCGCTTCCAACAAAGCACTCGATGTTACGTTTATTTGTTTTTCTTCTTTTTCCGAAATCGAAGACATAAAGACAGTTCGCTTTTTTGTGTGCAAAATAGTAAAAAGTTTTCATATTTGTGTTTTGTGGTTTATGGTGGTGGAAATCATCCGCTCATTGCAAAACCCAAACAAGATTTATTCGATACGGAAACTTGTACATTGGCAGCCGGATTTATCTTTTTTATTTCACTTTCCCGGTGTTTTAAATACACCTATATTTGCAATTAAAATAAGAAGAAAGAGGATTGTATGTTATTTTTAGTATCATTTGCCGCAGCTATAATTGCGTTAGTCGTTTACGTCAACGCTAAAAAACGGTTCAACAAATCGGAATCCACCTTTGCGTTTATCGGATTTATTGTTGCCGCAGTAATTTCTTTTATGCAGTGCTTTACCTTGATACCGGCGGGTTCGGTGGGTGTTATCGATTTTTTCGGAAACGTAAGTGATAACACGTTGAAGTCGGGAGTTAACTTTGTTAACCCTCTCGCAAACGTAATCAAGTTTAGCATCAAAACCCAAGAAATAAAAGAAGTCATGAATGTTCCTTCAAAAGAAGGTTTGAGCGTGCAGCTTGAGATCAGTTTGCTCTATCATTTAAATCCGGAAAACACTTTCGACATTTATAAATCTGTTGGAGAGAATTACGCGGAAATTATTTTGATTCCGCAATTCCGTTCCGTAGTGCGTGGAGTTACTGCAAGGTATGAAGCAAAAAGTTTGTACACTTCCGAACGCGAAGGACTTGCGAAGGAAATTGAACTTGAACTTGCAGGACTTGTTGCCAAGAGAGGAATAACGATTGAGAGTTCCCCGTTGCGCCAGATTGTTCTCCCGGCGGGATTGACCGCTTCAATAGAAGAGAAGCTAAAGGCAGAACAAGAAAGTCAGCGGATGCAGTTTATTCTTTTAAAAGAAAAACAAGAAGCAGATAGAAAACGGATCGAAGCTCAAGGTATCGCCGATTTCCAAAAAATAGTTTCAATGGGATTGAACGACCAACTGTTAAAATGGAAGGGAATTGAAGCAACGGAAAAATTAGCCGGTTCAAATAATTCTAAAATTGTAGTTATCGGTTCCGGTAAAGACGGCTTGCCGTTAATACTTGGCGGGAATTAAAATAACCCGAATCAATAACTCTTAAAGACATTGCTTCATTAAAAATAAAAACGCTCCTTAAAAAAGGAGCGTTTTTGTTAAACATCTCTCTCTTAGTTCGGTCTTGTTACAAATGAAAATGAATAAGGCAACTTCATTCTATTCCCATACATATCCGTGACCGTTGAAGCAATGGTAACGGTATATTTTGTATTTGCTTGAAGCGCCGAACCGGGCGTAAATTTAACCTGGTTCATTTGCTCATACGGGCTATAACCTCCGTATGAAAATGTGCCGCTCGCTTGCGGTGATATTGAGATCGCTGTTTTTGCCGAAGATAACGTAACAAAGTTATTGAAGTTTATGCTAATCGCTTCTGTCGGTGAAATAAACAACTGCCCATTATTAGGAGAAGTGCTTTCAATATTTAGCGGAGCGGTTCTGAATGAGAACGTGAATTCATGCCCGATCTCAACTCCATCTTTATCTTTAGCGGTTTTATCAATTGTAACGGTGATTGTTGTATCGGATAAAAACGGACCGCCCGTGTAAATACGAAGTTTATTTTCTTCCGGCCAGAGAAAAACTGCGTTCATTTGCGGCGACACGTGAGTTGCCGTTTCAACCGATGATTTATCCATCCTCCTCGGAAAAGCAACGGTAATACCGCTATAATTATAACTTAAAGGCGAAACATCAATATCTCCGTGAACCGGATCAGTTAATATTCCATTTTGCGAGGAATATGATTGAACGGTTTTAAAATTAAAGTTAAGAGGAAAGCGTAAAAAATTTCCTGACGTGTCTTTTGCGGTAGTGTTTAACGTTATGGTGTAAGCGGTATCCTGGTATGAGTCTTTTCTTGCAAACGAATAAGTTACGGAAGAAACTTTACTAAACGTTGTTATTGTTGCTCCATTATCATAACCGGTTTTCGAATCGGAAAACCATCCATCCATCGGCGCCCTGGTATAATTTCCCCAATAAAAAATTCCATCAACCGCCGGTTGAACTGAAAAGGCTTTTTCAACACTTTCTCTATCCATCGGATGCGTAAAAAGAATTGAAACCGTTATTCTGCCGTATCTCCAATCATAAACTATCTCGCTGTTGTTTTCAGGGTAAAACGAATCTACCAGATCGGGGACGGTTGAAAGATCGACTTCGCCAAAATAAGTGATACCTCCGCCATCTAAAAAGACATTTGCCTTTGAATAAATACGGAAGTTTTCTGCGCGGATAGTAACATCATAATTCCCTTTACGGAGATCGCGGAAAGTAAATGATCCGTCAACCGGATTTATTGCCACAGAATCGACAGGAGAAACCTGGCTGACGATTACCATCGCATTGCTGTTCTTCTGAATTACTTTCCCGACAAGGTCTGCATGAAGAAGATCGTTCGTAAACTCTTTCGGAATTTGCTGTTCAACGATTGTTTCCTTACATCCGAAGAAGAAGAGAAGAAGAAATGTAAGAAGATATATTGTTGTTTTCATAATAAATCCTCTCTGTTGTTATTGAGAACTTAGTAAAAAATGCCTTTGAAAGGTAACCAGTTAAAAAACAGATGTCAAGCTAAAAATGAATGTTAGCATCGGAAACCCGTTAATCATCAGAGATGCATTTCACGCATGAATATTTTCTTAAGGAAGTTTTTCATACTTTTTCATAATGCTTTCCCACGTTGCAACATCAAGTTGTTCAGATTCATCGATCAACATAATCGGAATGTCGTTTTCAATCCTATAGCGTCTGCGGGTGGTTTTATCGGTTGAGACGAGAAAATCGCCGTCTAAAACTAAATCGGCTTTGGTTTCCGGGCAGCATAAAATATCAAGTAATTCTTGACTGATCATATTCTTCCTAATTCGTTTTCTTTAAAATAAAAACATTCCGCTTCGTTACCAACGGAATGTTTTTGAGGTCACTAACTAAATCCGTCGAGGAGGCGGATATAAGGAGGATAGTTAGAAAATAAATGTTACGCCGAACTTGAATGAATCAGTCATAAACGGAGCCGGTGTGTTGAACGGCCAATTCATTTTGTCTTTTCGTAATTCATAAATACCGTAAGACAAGCCGTTCTTTAAAAGAAAATTTATTACCGGCGCCGCCATTGGTGTTGAATCCAAGATTTTATCGACAAATTCATCTACCATTGATTGTGCGGCAACTTCGATAATCGCACCGCCTGCCCATTTCCAAAATAACCATCTTGGAAAAATCTGAGCGCGTTCATAGGAAGCGCTAAGAACAAGTTGTGGAATGATCTGAATTTTCATTCCCGCTTCTGTTTTTTGTCCGTATCTAAACGCATCTCTAAACATGTTCAGGGAAAGACTGTCGGCAATATCCGGAATAGGATTGTCTATTTTCAATCGGGAAAGAGTGAAAGCGTTCCCATTATAAAAAATGATCGCGGATTTTTGACTTGGCTTGTAACCGTAGCCATTATCCCAGCCTGCAGCAAAGCGCCACATATCGCCGTCCAGATCTGAAGAGACAGAATTTTTTGCTAATTTATAGGAGATATTAGAAATACCAAAATAATGGCTTTTGTATCTCATTATACTTTCAACGTTCGAAACGTTATTCTCGTTTGTGTATCCGAGTTTCAGTTCGGCGAGATTCGCTTTGTTAAATTTTCCAGTTAAAAGATTTAACGAGTTCTTAGCGATCCCATAATTCATTTCGATGGTAGGATTCCCGTGAAGATGAAAATCTATATTAAAATTATGGTACGTTTCATCGTCATCATCAAACCAATCGCCATCATCTTCATCTTCCTGCGCTTGGGCTGTTATGCTTACAAAAAGAACCAGTAACGAAAAAATTGAATATTTAAGTAACTTAAGTGACATAGAGACTCCGATTTGTTTTTATAAAATGCTAACAAGCAAAGTGCCAAAGTTTTTCACATGCAATGTTAGCTTATTTTTTCTTTTTAAGACTTTTTTCTGTGATGAATGGTTACATTTAGTCGATAAATGTTCAATTACCATTATCAAACGAATATCGGATTCCACTAAATTGGACACGGTTGCTCGTTTTATAAGTCAATTACCAAATAATTTTGCCGTTTTAGAGAAAGTGAAATATTCTTTATTTTTGCCAAACAATTGTTAAAAACAAAAGGGAAGACTGCAACTTCTATGAATAAAATACTTAAAGAATTTCGCGAATTTGTTTTGCGCGGAAACGTAATTGATATGGCCGTCGGTATTATCGTCGGCGCCTCTTTCGGAAAAATTGTTTCATCATTGGTTAACGATGTTTTGATGCCGCCGTTAGGATTGCTTTTGGGCAAAGTTGATTTCTCAAACATTTATATTAATCTTTCCGGAAAAAGTTTCGACTCGCTTTCAGCCGCAAAAGCCGCGGGTGCGCCAACCATCAACATCGGATTGTTCCTGAATAACGTTTTTGATTTTACTATTGTAGCGTTTGCTCTCTTCTTTACGATAAAACAAATAAATATTTTACGCAGCCAGCAAAAGAAAGATGAACCAAAACCGGCGGAGACCGCACCGACAAAAAAGCATTGCGCTTACTGTTTTTTTGAAATTCCGGTTGAAGCTGTTAAGTGCGGTCATTGCGGCTCTGATTTGAAAATATAAAAACAACAGAAGAAATTATTTTATGGCGGATTTTTTTAAACGTTGGATTTTTTCACTGCTGCTTATTCCCGTATGCGTCTATTTTGTTTTGCACCGGGGAGAATACACGCTGCTCGATAATTTTCATCTCATTGTGCATGAAGCGGGACATTTGTTCTTCTCATTCTTCGGCACCTTTGTTCAATTTCTCGGCGGTACATTGATGCAGTTAATTATTCCCGTTTTGCTTTTGATCGTCTTTTATAAATCTGCTATGCCGAAAGGAATGCAGATTTCTTTCTTTCTGCTTGGGCACAGCCTCATCAACGTTTCTGTTTATGCCGCAGATGCGAGGACTCAAGTACTTCCGCTGCTTGGTAATGGCAAACATGATTGGAATTATTTACTGAATGAAATGAATTTGCTTAACTTTGATGAGCAAGTCGGATATGTTTTTTTCAGTCTTGCAATTTTATTTTTTGTTATAGCGGTTATCTTTCCGGCGCACAGTATGGCTGAATAAGTTATTAGGCGCTATTGAAAATTCGTCTTAATCATAATCGTAAACATAATCTTACTCATTTTTATAGCATAGCAGATTCAGCCAATGGTTAACAAGTAAGAAAAAGATTAGGATTAAGAAATCGACTTTTTCTTTCTGAATAAAATATTTTACTAATTTTTATAACATAACTCAAATATCTAATGAAAACATCTTCGCTTTTCTTGATCGTTTTTCTTTTTCTTTTTGCAAACGGAATTTTCGCACAAAAAGATACTATCAAAACTTTTTACCTGAACGGAAATCCGGAATCGGTTATTCCCCTTGATAATGGCGCTCGGGAAGGTGTAGCGAAATATTATTTTGAAAATGAAACCCTAAAAGAAGAACGAACTTACCAAGCCGGAAAAGTTGAAGGTGAAGTTAAACGCTATTACGAAAACGGAAAACTAAAAGAACTTTTTTCAATCTTAAAAGGAAAACGAGACGGCGCAACCACAACATATGACTCTCTCGGAAATTATCTCTCAGATGTTTATTACACGGAAGGAAAAGTTCAAACCGGAACCGAAGAACCGGCGGACAGCGAGGAAGTTTTTACCGCCGATATTGAAACAGACACTACCGCTTCTTCCGATTCAACTCCTTCATTCATTCCTCCGGCAGTTGTAAAAATTGAAAGCAAGCCTGAGCCGGTTGCGCAAGGCGAAATTTCCGACTCCGCTTTATATAGAAATCCGGCAATTTTTCCGGAGCCGAAAATCGGGTACAAAAAGTTTTATGAAAATATCGTTTATCCGCAAGCGGCAAAGGATAAAAAAGTTGAAGGAACAGTGCTGATAAAAGCCATCATTAACGAGTATGGCGATGTTGAGAAAACCGAAATTGTAAAGGGAATCGGTTACGGCTGCGAAGATGCAGCAGAAATTTCTATTTCGTATGCAAAATTTTATCCGGGACTTGTCCGCGGCAAACCGGTTAAAGTTGAAATGGTTTTTGAGATTGAGTTTAAGCTTGCGAAAGAGAAGTAGGAAAACTTGGAAACAAAAAGAAGTTTATATTTTAGCATTTTATTATTAACCGTGAGTTACGTGTTTATAAGTTTTTCATGTAAAGAAAAAACGATTGAAGAATATCAGTTCCCGGATATTCATGATTCGTTATACAATATCGATGTTGATATTCTTAATTATCATTACCCTGTATTCTATGAAGCTCGATTTTCTTATGCTGGTACAATGGTTGAAGAATGTTTTTTACATGGGAATCTAGTAAGAGGGCCTAAACTAGAAATCGGGTACTATTTATTAGAAAACTATATTCCTATGAATATTAGAATAACATCAAAGGTAATAAATGGTAAAAGTAAAGGATATTTTATAAAATGGAGACATCATGCTGGTGATTATAAAACATGTGAGTATGATATATGTGATTCTTTGATAACAAACCTACCCAATGAAATGATAAAAAAAATATATCCGAAATTCAAAGAGAAAATAATACATGAAAGTTTTGATAAAATTATTATTGACTATAAATCTCAGTTTAGAAATTTAGAGTTTTTTAATAAGATAAAATTCATAAAGCGAACTTCTTCCAAATGATCGATGGGGAAAGAAGGGTTTGGAGATTTACATCGAAAATTTAAAATTAGTTTATTTCGCATCTTTTGATCTGTTTACCTTAATAGTTTTTTCACGATTTTTCTGCAATTCTTTTCGGAGTTGAGCGGTAGTTATTATCTCACCTTTTTCGGAATCAGCTAAACCACGGGAAATCACATCAATAAATAATTTTGTCTGCCGTAATTCATCAAACTCTGCCGGCGAGATTAAAACCCCGGCGGGTTTTCCGTTTTGTGTTATGATGAGAGAATTTCTTTTGGATTGGATTTCTTTTAAATATGTCGCCAACCCGGCTTTAAATTGTCCAACAGGAATAATATCATTTGAAACTGATATAGAATTCATTTTAAGTCCTAATTTTGTCTTTATTCGGTACTTAATTTAGTCCTAAATTACGACAAGAGCAAGGGTCGGCTGAATGAATAATTTTCTTAGTGTTTCTTTGTGCTCTCCGTGCCTTTGTGGTGAAAAAAGATTTACCACTAAGACACTCAGAACACTTAGTTGCACTAAGTTAAAAACGCTTACTTAGCCTGGTGTTTCATTTCCGAAATACGAACTATGGTGTAAGCAATCAGCGCAAAGATAAAAAAAACTAAAAGCATCCAGGCGATACTTTGCAGTGACTCGATGATTGTTCTGTAAATTTCAAGTATCCACCGCTCGGAAGTAAGTGCAAGAGGTTGTGCGTTTTTTCCGCCTGAAATATATTTCTCCAATTCCCAAACACGCACACCGCCGGAAATACCGACAACGTAAATGGCAAACGTAACATACTTCGTCCATGCCGTTTGGATTTCATCGGCGATAATTCTTTTTAACATTGCGGCTACGGGTTTTTTAAAGAAGAGAACAACGACAAAAGAAGTTGCCGCGGCAAGAAAAAGAGTTAAGAGTAAAAGAATGATCATTTCTTTCTCCTTACATTATGGTGGCGAAAAGTTATTCGCTGTTGTCTTTTAGCAACTCGGAATTCTTCTCGATGTATCCGTCCTTCGCCAGGCTATCGTACGAGCGATGAACAACAATAGTAACGTCGGAAGATTCATTGTGCCCTGTGGATTCGATAATGGCGCCGTTAATTTCTTTCGATATTTTGATCGTGGCGATCAACTTATCTTGAGAGATCAATTTGTTTTCAAACTTGGTTTTCTTTCCCTTCAAGTTTGATAAACCCCAATAGACGCCCTTCTTAGCATTTTGATAAGCGAGCGCAAGCTCATCTTCCATCTGCTGATTAAACGACATAAAAAGAAACGGAACAAGTAATACCCAAATTTTCAGTAACATAACTCCCTCATATTTTATGAAAATGAATTACCCTTTTTCCTCCCAAATTTGAGCGATAGTTACAATCACCCGGACAGCCATTTCCATATCTTGAATAGCTACCCACTCTGTTTTGGAATGAAAACTGTGTTCACCGGCAAAAATATTCGGAGTTGGTAATCCCATAAAAGATAACCTGGCTCCATCAGTACCGCCACGAATTGCCGATTGTTTCGGGACGATATTCAAACGCTCCATCGCTTCGATGGCGTAATTTGAAACTTGTTTGTGTTGATCGAGAATGTATCGCATATTCCGGTACTGCTCAATCTGCTGGAAAGTGTAACGCGCTCCGGGAAATTCTTCCACTATTTTTGCGGCTAACTTGATCAACAAATCTTCATACTCTTTTAATTTTTCTTGATCGAAATCTCTAATAATAAATTTTACCGTTGTTTCTTCTTCACTTCCGGTAATATTAAATGGATGAACATATCCTTCTCTCTCATCGGTTGTTTCAGGAGAAAGAAATTCTTTTGGAAGCTTGTCAATAAAATGTGCCGCTACTTTTATCGCATTGATCATCTTCCCTTTTGCGTATCCGGGATGAATATTTTTTCCTTGAAATTTGAAAAAGAGCGCATCGGCGGAAAAAGTTTCTACTTCAACTTCGCCGCGTGTTTGTCCATCAACTGTGTAAGCGTATTTTGCGCCGAATTTTTTTACATCGAATTTTTCCGTTCCTCTGCCAACTTCTTCATCAGGAGTAAAACAGATTTTTATTTCTCCATGTTTAACTTCGGGATGAGAAAGAAAATAATTTATCGCGTCAACGATTTCCGCAACGCCGCATTTGTTATCGGCGCCAAGCAAGGTTGAGCCATCGGAAGTGATAATATCATATCCTATCATTTCTTTTAAATCAGAATTGTCTTCAGCTTTTATGATTTGCCCATCTTTTTCAAGTACAATATCGCCGCCTTGATAATTTTTTCTGATAACGGCTTTAACATTTGCACCGGAAACAGCCGGAGAGGTATCAACGTGCGCAATAAATCCGATGGTTGGAACTTGCCTATCCGTGTTTGCCGGAAGCGTTGCCATCACGTAGCCATACTCATCCATGTGAGCATCAGCCAAACCCAAAGCTTTAAGTTCTGTGGCTAAATCTTTTGAAAGAATTTTTTGTTTTTCTGAACTAGGAAAGCAAGTAGCTTCTTCGTCTGATTGCGTATCATATTTTACATAGTTAAGAAAACGGTCAACGCAGGTGAATTTATAATTTGAGTCGAACATAAAAACCTTTATATATTTTGAATGTTTACAATTCTATAATTCTATTAAATACAACTTACAAAAAACAATATTTAAAGTCACTCTTCAATTTTTGCGCGCATGGAATCCCAAATCATGTAAGCGCAGATTACCGCAAACATAACGAGTGCCAATAATTCTGCCGGGTGCGATTCGAACCATTCGTTATTAACCCAGTTAAAACCGGAATAACGAAGGATAGCGCTTATCACGCCCATCAACGCTCCGCCGGCAATAAATCCGGAAGCGATCAATGTTCCGCGTTCGCGTCTTGCGGTATTTAATTTTTCATCTTTGCTTCTGGTAGAAACAAAGTGAGCGATCAATCCGCCAACAAGTAACGGCGTGTTTAATTCCAGAGGAATGTACATACCAAGCGCAAAAGCCAAGGCGGGAATTTTCAACATTGTTAAAACCAACGCGAACAATGCACCCGCAACATACAGCAGCCACGGCGCAGGTTGGTTTGCCATTAACGGTTTAATTACGGCTGCCATTGCGTTTGCTTGCGGTGCAACCAAAGCGCCTTCGCCGCTGAATCCGTAGGTTTCGTTCAAAATTAAAATTACCCAGCCGACTGTTGCTGCAGAAACCAACGTTCCCAAAAATTTCCAGGTTTGTTGTTTATATGGAGAAGAACCGAGCCAATAACCGATTTTTAAATCGGTAATAAAACCACCCGACATTGATAACGCTGTACAAACAGCTCCACCAATTACTAATGCAGCAACCATTCCCGCTTCACCTTTTAAGCCGACGGAAACCAAAATGATCGATGAAATGATCAGCGTCATTAACGTCATTCCGGAAACAGGATTCGTTCCAACAATTGCAATAGCATTTGCCGCAACTGTCGTAAACAAAAACGAAATGATCAGTACGATCAACAAACCGACGAAAGCATACGTAACATTATTCACAACTCCAAAGAGGAAGAAAAGAAAAATCAGAACTGCTGTAATTACAATTCCACCAACGATTACAAGCATCGGTAAATCTTTTTGCGTCCGCAGTGTATTGTTGCCGCTTTTTACACCGCCGAAAATTTCTTTAACAGCAAGTGAAAACGCGGAAGAAATAATTTTGGAAGAACGAATGATACCGATGATTCCCGCCATTGCTATTCCGCCAATACCAATGTGGCGGACATAATTACGGAAAATTTCTTCTGCTGACATATCACCTATCAGCTTTGTAACATTTGCACCAAGCGGCAAAGTCGCGCTCCCGCCGATATGATAAACAATCGGAATCAATACATACCATGAAACAAATGAACCGGCGGCGATGATTGCAGAATATTTCAAACCAACAATGTAACCAAGTCCCATTACCGCAGCGCCGACGTTCATTTTAAAAACTAATTTTGTTTTGTCCGCGAGTTGCTGTCCGAGTGGAATAACGCGGGTAGAAAAAACTTCACTCCACCAGCCGAACGTTGCTATTATGAAATCATAAACACCGCCGATAAGTCCGCTGATAACTAAAACAACAGCTTGATTACCGCCTTTTTCTCCCGCGACCAAAACTTCTGTTGTTGCAGTTGCTTCGGGAAAAGGAAATTTTCCATGCATCTCCTGCACAAAATATTTTCTAAATGGAATAAGAAAAAGAATTCCAAGAATTCCGCCGAAGAGCGAAGCTAAAAATATTTTATAGAAATCGGCATTAAGATTAAGAATATAGAGAGCGGGAATTGTAAAGATAGCTCCGGCAACAATTACTCCGGAGCTTGCGCCGATTGATTGAATGATTACATTTTCACCAAGCGCGTTTTTCCTTTTGGTAACTGCCGAAAGTCCGACGGCAATAATTGCGATAGGAATTGCCGCCTCGAACACCTGCCCTATCTTTAAACCGAGATAAGCCGCAGCCGCAGAAAATAAGGCTGCCATCACTAATCCCCAAAACACCGACCAGGGAGTTACTTCAGGATAAACCTTTTTGGGATCCATTATTGGAGAATAAACTTCTCCCTCTTTTAATTCTTTATATGCATTTTCCGGTAATCCTTTAACTGAAGTCTGCTGTTCCACTAAGAACCTCGTAATGATTGGTTAATGTTATATTCTTTGCAGGAAAAATATCAAAAAGGTTGGTGAAAGAGAAATGCTAATTTAAAAGAAATGAGAATTTTTTTTACAAAGAATACCGGGCGATAATTCTTGATTGAGAAAAATTATTGATTTAATTTACAGAGAGCAGAAAATTTTTTGCCGTTGGTTGCTATAATAACCACCATTCAATAACTATTGGAGATTAACATGGGTATATTCGATAGAACAAAAAAATTAGATAGACAAATTTCTTCTTTCTCGATGAATCAAAAAAAGATCGTTTGCCCTTTTTGCGGACACGACAAATTTGAGTACCGTGAAATTTTGTTGAACACTCCGGGAATGACGTTCTTGGGATTTGATTGGGCAAACAGATCGGCTTCGGTTTTAATTTGCACCGATTGTTCAAGGATTGAGTGGTTTTTCAATCAACCCACTTTCCTGTAGCGTTTACCGGCACAAAAAATATTATAAATTGAAACGAAGCGCTTGCAAGAATTTTGCAAGTTCTTCGGAAAGAGCATTTGCTTTAATAGAATAGTTCGTGAACTCTCTTCTTAAAGGATATTCTTTCCGCAAAGCATCAAAATATTTTCCCAGTGATTCTTTATTGCCGGAAAACGTTTTTAATCGTTTTGAATCTTCTTCAATATCATAAATTTTCTTGAAGAGCACATAGAAATATTCCTCCTTCGAACCAGGAAAAGCGATCTCTATTTCGGAATATTTGCATTCCGGCAATGTCGGCTTCCACAAAATATTTTTGTTGAAAAACTTATTCATCGCATCAACCATCATTCTGGTGCCGTTAATTTTTCCTTCCAAAGAATATCCGGCAACGTGCGGAGTTGTAAAAAGAACTTTCTTTATTAACTCTTTGTCAATGTTCGGTTCATTCTCCCAAACATCAAGAATAGCGGTGATCTTTTTTTCATCGAGTAAATCAAATAACGCTGTATTATCAACTACTTCGCCACGCGATGCATTTATAAATATTGTTCCTTCTTTCAGCTTCGCTAAAACATTTCTATTAAAAAGATGAAATGTTTTATCATCGCCTTCATAAGTCAACGGTGTGTGAATTGTGATGATCTCGGCAGTAAGAATTTCTTCAAGTGAAACAAAGGCGGTGTTCAATTCTTTTTTCTGTCTCGGCGGATCGTTCATTAAAACTTTCAATCCGTAGGCTTCGGCAATTCTAACAATTCTGCTTCCAATATTTCCAACGCCAACAATGCCGATGGTTTTATCTTTTAAAGAAATATTTTGCTTCACGACAGCAGAAAACAATGCGGTAAAAACATATTCGGCAACGGCATCAGCATTGCATCCTTTTGCATCTGCAAAACCGATTGAATTTTTCAGCAAGTAATTAAGATCAACATGATCTGTCCCGATTGTTGCGGTTCCAACAAACGAAACGGAGGTTCCTTCCAACAAATCTTTATTTATCTTTGTTATTGAGCGAACGATTAACGCATCCGCATCTTTTAAAACCGATTGATCAATTTCTCTTCCTTGCATGAGCCGCACTTCACCAAACTTTGAAAAAGCTTCTTCGGCAAAGGCTACATTTTCATCAACAACTATTTTCATTTTTAATTGTTTCGGTTTTGATTTGTTCGAACTTTTCTATTAAATTTGCATTGTAAATGAAATCACTTAATACAAATATAACAATTCACCATCATCGCACATATTTATCCTGCGTCGGCGGCGAGTAGTATCTTTTTGTTATTTTGAACACCAGCCCCCGACAAACTTGTCGGGTTTTTTGTTTTAAAGGAATCAACTATGAATATTACAAATAACGGTAACTTAAAATTAGCCGTTCAAAAAAAAGGAAGATTGACGGACAAATCGATCGAGCTTTTAAAATTGTGCGGAATTGATATTGAAAATTATGCCGAGCGATTGGTGGTTTCGTCATCATCGTTCCCGCTTGATTTATTGCTGCTTCGCGATGACGACATTCCTGAATATGTGCAGGACGGCGTCGCGGATATCGGCATCGTTGGAGAAAATGTTATTGTGGAAAAGAAAGCAAAAGTTGAACTCTTGCATAAACTCGGTTTCGGCAAATGCAAAATAATGCTTGCCGCGCCGGAGAATCTTCATTTTGAAAGTTTGCAGGATATTAACAATAAAACCATCGCAACCTCTTATCCGAACATTTTGCGAACATTTTTAGATGAAAACAAATTGACGGCAAAAACAATCGAGATCAGCGGCTCCGTTGAAATTGCGCCCGCGCTTGGTGTAGCGGATTTGATTTGCGATATCGTTTCAACCGGAACAACCCTGATGATGAACAAATTGAAAAAATCATTTACGGTTTTCGAATCGCAAGCCGCTCTAATTTGTTCGGATGTACTTTTAAAAGATGAAAAGAAAAATGAAATTTTAAATGAACTTCTACGCCGAATCCGCTCTGTTCTAACTGCGCGGAGTTCAAAATATTTGATGATGAATGTACCGATAGAATCGTTAGAGAGGATCGAAAAATTGATTCCCTCAATCAAGAGTCCGACAATCGTTCCTTTAGCGGATCCGAATATGGTTGCTGTGCATGCGGTTATTCCCTCCGATCTACTCTGGAAAATTGTTGATCAATTAAAGCAGGAAGGTGCATCGGGAATTTTACTATTGCCAATTGAGAATATGATCTTATGAAAATTTTTGAATTAAAGAATTTGAACAAAGAGGAAATTCAATCGCTTGCAAAGCGTCCGGCAATTGATTTTTCAAATGCGTTCGGAATAGTAAAACCAATGCTCGAAGAGATAAAGCAAAATGGGCTCTTTGCAGCGCTTGCGTACGCAAAGCAATTGGATAACTTTTCCGGTGAAAACATTCTTGTAAGTGAAGATGATTTTTCTTCTGCAGAAAAAAATCTTTCAAGTGAAATTAAAACGGCAATAATAACCGCCGCAGCCAATATTCGCGCTTTCCACGAAAAGCAAATTCCAAATACTTATGAAATAGAAACTATGCCGGGGGTAAAATGTTCTAGAGAATTTCGGGCAATTGATAATGTTGGTTTGTACATTCCAGGAGGCAGCGCAATTCTTCCCTCTACAATGTTGATGCTTGGAATCCCAGCATCAATTGCGGGTTGCAAGCGTGTTGTCGCTTGTTCTCCAGCAAAAAACGGAAAAATAAACGATGCGCTTCTTTTCGCGGCAAAGATTTGCGGTGTTAAAGAATTTTATAAACTAGGTGGTGCGCAGGCGATTGCTTTATTGGCTTACGGGAGCAAAGAAATCAAAAAGGTTGATAAATTTTTCGGTCCGGGAAACCAATTTGTAACTGCTGCAAAATTACTTGTAAGTATTGATGTTGACGGTTGCGCGATTGATATGCCAGCCGGTCCAAGTGAAGTTTTGGTTATCGCTGATGAAATGGCAAACGCTGCATTCGTTGCTTCAGACCTTCTTTCACAAGCCGAACATGGCGCTGATTCTCAAGTGGTGCTTCTTACTTTTTCAAATGTCTTTGCTAAATCCGTTTTAGTCGAGGTTGATAAACAACTGCATGACTTACCACGAAAAGAAATTGCAGAACAATCACTTAAAAACTCTTTCATTTTAATTTGTGATAATCTTGAAGAAGCAATATCGTTCAGCAACAACTATGCACCGGAACATTTAATTCTTCATTTAGAAAACGCTGAAAATTACAGAAACAAAATTAAAAATGCCGGTTCGGTGTTTCTTGGAAAATATTCTCCCGAAAGCGTCGGAGATTACGCAAGCGGGACAAATCATTCGCTGCCGACTTACGGATACGCTAAATCGTTCGGCGGGGTAAGCGTAGAATCATTTATGAAATCAATTACGTTTCAACAATTAACGAAAGAAGGATTGCAATATATTGCACCAACTGTTATAACCTTAGCAGAGACAGAAATGCTTTCGGCTCACAAAAACGCAGTAACCATAAGGCCGAAACAATGATAACAAAACTTATCCGCAAGAACATTTTAAAATTGAAACCTTATACTTCGGCGCGTGACTTATACAGCAACGGCATTTTGCTCGATGCAAATGAAAATAGTTTTGGCTCTTCCTTTCAAGAACTTGAAGAGCTTCATTTAAATCGATATCCCGATCCCCATCAAGTTGATTTACGAAATGCTGTCTCTAGATTATTAACCATCGACGCTGAAAAACTTTTCTTTGGCGTTGGCTCGGATGAAATTATTGATCTGCTTATCAGGATATTTTGCGAGCCGAGAGAAGATCAGGTGATGCTGCTTGAACCGACATACGGAATGTATAAAGTTGCTTGCGATATTAACAACGTTGAAACGGTTTCGCCGCTGCTTAACGATTCTTTCCAGATCGATTTTGCTGAGGTTGAAAAATACTACTCTGATAAAGTGAAAATTATTTTTGTTTGTTCTCCAAACAATCCAACCGGAAACTTGTTGAACAAAAACGATATTATACAGTTGTGCAGAAACTACAACTCAATTGTTGTTGTTGACGAAGCTTACATCGATTTCGCACCTGAAGAGACATCACTTATAAATGAAGTTGCTAATTATCCAAACTTAGTAGTGATGCGGACCTTCTCAAAGGCTTGGGGACTCGCCGGTGTGCGACTTGGCTATTGCGCCGCCGATGAAGAAATTATTTCTTATTTATTCAAAGTGAAAGCGCCATATAACATAAATGCGTTAACGCGATACGCTGTTTTAAAATCAATCACAAACGAAGAGAAAAAGAAGAGCGCTGTTTCCTCAATAGTCAGCGAGCGGCTTCGTGTTGAAATTGAATTGAAAAACATTTTGGCTATAACAAATGTTTATCCTTCGGATGCAAATTATCTTCTCATTCGTCTACCAAATGCAAAAGAAATCCAAAAGGAACTTGCGGTAAAGGGAATTGTCATTCGCGACAGAAGTTCGCAGCCAACGCTTTCTAATTGTTTACGCATCACTATCGGAACCAAGGAAGAAAATGACGCATTGCTTGAAAAACTAAAAGACATTTTACCACTTAGACACTAAGAACACAAGGAACACTAAGAATATGGTAACACAAAAATATATAAATCAAATCGCGTATAAAATTGTTGGGTGCGCAATAGAAGTTCATAAAGAGTTGGGACCAGGGTTGTTGGAATCGGTTTATGAAGCTTGTCTTTTAGATGAATTAAAATCTCAACAATTAAAAGTCGCTTCACAAATAGTGATTCCAGTCATATACAAAGGAAAAAATCTAGGAGCATTTTTAAAACTTGATATACTTGTAGAAGATTTAGTCATAGTCGAGTTAAAAGCTGTTGAGCAAATGATTCCCGTTTATAGAGCTCAGTTACTTTCCCATATGAAATTAACAGAAAAACCAAAAGGATTATTAATCAACTTTCATTGCGAAAACATAACAAAACAATTAATTCCATTAGTAAATGAATATTTTGCTAATCTTCCCATTGAATAATCAACTTAGTGTTTCTAAGTGAACTAAGTGCCTAAGTGGTAAAAATTATGAAAAAAGTAATTCAAATAAATAAAACCTATTTCGACCTTTCCAATCCGCTTTCTATCGGCTTGATAGGCGGTTTGCTCAAGCTCTCGAAGCGAGGATTCGTTTTTCAGGTTGATGATAGTTCATTTCAAATTGAAAAATCTCTCACGCAAATATTTCAGAACGAAAATATTGCTTTCACACCTGAAGCAAAGCGTAAACCCGATTTTGTTATTGCTGATAAAAATTTTTCAAAAGCGGTAAACGATATTCTTCTTCAACTCCGCTCTGCAAAACAACACCGCAAAACAAAAGAAACCGATATCACCGTTTCACTTTCACTTGACGGAAAAGGCGAGAGCAACATTTCAACCGGAGTTGGATTTTTCGATCACATGCTTGAACAAATTGCAAAACATGCAAATATAAATCTCGACATAAAAGTTATCGGTGACCTTCACATCGATGAACATCACACTGTTGAAGATGTCGGCATTACGCTTGGTTCAGCCTTAAGTGAAGCGCTTGGAAACAAAACCGGAATCAAACGTTATGGTTTTTATCTCCCGATGGACGATACAATAGCCAAATGTGCACTCGATCTTGGCGGAAGAACATATCTTAATTTCAAATGTAATTTTAAGAGAGAAAAAGTTGGAGATTTTCCAGTTGAACTAACGGAAGAATTTTTTCGAGGATTAGCTTCCACATTAAAAGCGAATATTTTTCTTCGCGCAAAAGGAAAAAATGATCATCACAAAATTGAAGCGCTCTTCAAAGTCTTCGCCAAAGCCTTGAACGAAGCATGTAGAATTGACGAAAGGGCGGAAGGAAGTCTGCCCACAACAAAAGGATTATTATGATCTCAATTATTGATTACGGTGCCGGAAACGTAGCCTCAGTTGCAAATGCACTTGAGACACTGAACGAACCGTTCGTTATCTCGAGTAATGAAGTAGAAATTTGCCGCGCAGATAAAATTATTTTCCCGGGAGTTGGTGAAGCATCGTTTGCCATAAAGCAGCTTCACATGTTAAATCTTTTTTCAATGATGCGGATGATTGGCAAGCCACTGCTTGGCATTTGTCTGGGTATGCAGTTGTTGTGCGATTCGTCTAAGGAAGGAAATGTTTCGTGTCTCGGAATCTTCCCAACAACGGGGGAGAAATTTGATGAAACGAAAACTAAAGTTCCGCACATGGGCTGGAATAATGTCAACCAAACAAAAGAGAGCAAGCTTTTCAACGGAATTACTAACGAGGAGTATTTCTATTTTGCACATTCGTTCTATGTTCCCGTAAACAATTATACGATCGCGACTGCGGAAAACGGAATTGATTTTTCTGCCGCATTAGAAAAAGAAAATTTTTATGGAGTGCAATTCCATCCGGAAAAATCAGGCGAAGCCGGATTGAAACTATTGGAGAATTTTATAACGCTATGTTAATTATCCCCGCTATTGATCTGTACGAAAACAAAATCGTTCGTTTAAGAAAAGGTGATTTTAACCAGGTTACATTTTACGAACAAACTCCGCTTGCCAAAGCAAAAGAATTTGAGCAACACGGATTTGAGTGGCTTCACATTGTTGATCTGCTGGGATCAAAAACCGGAACGATTTCAGTTGATAAAATAATCCGAGAAGTTAAAAAAGAAACAAAGTTAAATATTGAATTCGGCGGCGGAGTGAGAAACGTGCAAACCGTATCTCAATTGTTTGACATCGGAGTTGATAAAATCATCATCGGTTCTCTTTCGGTAAAAAACAAAATTGAATTTGAAACAATCGTTAAAAAATATCCTCCGCATAACTTCATCATCGCGGTGGATGCACTTGACGAAAAGCTTGCGGTTAGCGGTTGGACTGAAGCAACATCTATTTCAGTTTATGATCATATTGAATATTGTTCGCAACTCGGCTTAACTCATTTTCTCTGTACGGACATTTTTAAAGACGGTATGCTGACAGGAACAAATGTTGAATTGTACAAAAAGATTCTTGTACGTTTTCCAAACATCAATTTAATTGCTTCCGGCGGAATAAAAGATTTGGACGATGTGAAAAAAGTAAAAGAGATTGACCCGTACGGTGTTGTTATTGGAAAAGCTATATACGAAAACAAAATTGATTTGAAGGAGCTTGTAGAACTTGGTCGCTAAAAGAATTATTCCCTGCCTTGATGTAAAAGACGGCAGAGTCGTTAAAGGCGTAAACTTTATTAATCTAATTGACGCCGGTTCGGCTGTAGAACTTGCAAAACGCTACTCGGATGAAGGCGCCGATGAATTGGTTTTTCTCGACATCACCGCTTCGGTTGAGAAAAGAAAAACGCTTCTTGAACTTGTAAAAAAAATTGCAAAAGCGATCCGCATTCCATTTACCGTTGGTGGTGGAATCTCCGAGTTGACCGATATTGAAAAGCTTTTGAAGGCGGGAGCAGATAAAGTTTCTCTCAATACTTCAATTGTAAAAAATCCAAACTTAATTACAAAAGCGGCGAGACAATTCGGCAGCCAGGCGGTTGTCGCGGCAATTGATGTTAATATTGTAAACAATGTTTATAAGGTTTTTATCAAAGGTGGAAGAGAAGAAACCGAACTTGAAGGATTATCTTGGTGTAAGAAAGTTGAAGAGCTTGGCGCAGGAGAAATTCTTTTAACCTCGATGAATAAAGACGGAACAAAAGACGGATACGATGTTGATTTTCTTTCCGAATTAAATGAACTTGTGCGCATTCCGGTAATTGCGTCCGGTGGTGCAGGAAGCAAGGAACATTTTCTTGAAGCGTTCAGCAAAGCCAGTGTTGACGCATGTCTCGCGGCTTCTCTCTTTCATTTTGATATTTTGAAAATAAAAGATTTGAAGGAATTTTTACTCGCTAATGGAATTGTGGTCAGGTTATAAATTGAAAAGGATTAAGAATATGAATAAGATTAAGATAGAAGAAATAGACTTTGACAAACTTAACGGGTTGATTCCGGCAATTGTAGTTGATGCTTCCACAAAAGATGTGTTGATGCTCGGCTTTATGAATAAAGAGTCCGTTGAAAAAACTTTAGAAACCACTCTTGTAACTTTTTTTAGCAGAAGCCGTAAAACATTGTGGACTAAAGGTGAAACATCCGGCAACTTTCTCCACGTAGTTGATATGAAACTTGATTGCGATAACGACGCGTTGCTAGTTTATGCAAATCCGGACGGAAACACTTGCCACACAGAAAGTTATTCTTGTTTCAACATTGAAAAAAGTTCTTCGCTTGATTTTCTCAATCAACTTTTCTCACTCATAAAAAAGAGAAAAGTAGAATTACCCGAAGGTTCATACACTACAAAACTTTTTAAAGACGGCGCAAACAGGATAATTCAGAAAGTCGGGGAAGAAGCGATAGAAACCGTAATTGCCGCAAAAAACAGAGACAAGCACGAGATCGTTAATGAAGTTTCCGATTTGATCTATCATCTTTTTGTTATGCTTGCTGAACAGGAAATAGAATTTGCCGATGTTGTTGATAATCTGAAAAAGAGAATGAAATAATAATTGCCTTCGAGTTTAATACTCTTAGGTTTTCTCAAGACTTAATAAATTTTATAGTTCTTATTGCTTCCAGCGGCATGCGTATTATTTCATCACCTCTTTTGCAATATAACTTCGTTTTTACAAAATCAAATTCTTTTTGAACACCGCTTAAGAAGACAACTTTAGCCACGATGGATTTTTCTTTTATAGTCCTGAAAGTAATCGTGGATATTTTGTTCAAATGAAGATAAAAATATGTACCCTTTTGTTGAACCGGTAATGCTTGAACTAACTTTCCATTTTTAGTTGAACTCTGACCAATCTGTTCAAAGCTAATTACCTTGCCATTTTTGCCTAGAATTTCTACTACGGCGGTGGTTTGTCCTGTTTCAAAAAACATTGAAATAATAATAAAAAAGAATAAGAAAATTTTCATTTTGACACTCCTGTTTTATTTACAGTATTCAATAACGCATCACTTATGATGAACAAGAATTTCTTCATCAGTAATTTAACAAAAAATGAATTATGGTAGACGTTTTAAAAATATTTTCATTATGTTCTCGAAAAAGAAAGTGGTAATTTAACAACCAAAATTTTGAAGAATTTCCCCAATCTCATTTCTTCATCACTTATTATTTTACACAGAAAGGACTAAACTTTGAAACCAAATCAGGTTGTTACCATAAATTATATATTAACGGATTCCGAAGGAGAAATTATCGACTCCACATCTGAAGGAAAATCTTTTTCTTTCTTAAGCGGAACGGAACAAATTCTTCCTAAACTTGAAGAAGCCATCGGTGGAATGCTCATCGGCAGCAAAAAGATCGTTGCATTAGCCGCAGCAGATGCTTACGGCGAATATTTTGACGACGCTGTTCAAGTGTTGCAGAGAAGCGAATTTCCAAAAGAGATGGAAATTAAAGAAGGAATGGAATTCGTAACGAGCGCTCCGGACGGAAGCCAAATGCCTTTTGTTATTTCTAAAATTACCGATGAACAAATCACGGTTGATTTTAATCATCCGCTTGCCGGAGAAGATTTAACTTTTGATGTTGAACTTCTTGACTTACGTGATGCTACCGCAGAAGAATTGTCTCACGGACATGCACACGGCGCGCATGGACATCATCATCATTAATCCTTAAATGAACATTGAATAACGAACATGGAATGCTGAATTTAGAAGTAGAAAATTTCGACGTTCATCATTCCTTGTTCAATATTCGTAATTCAAATTGGTTTAATTTGTTTTTCACTTACTATTTCTTCTTTCCAGCTCATACCCATAAATCACTCTGCCGAGATTAGCAAGAAACGGCAAACCAATCTCATCGTATTCGTATTTATCATCATTAAAAATTCCATCTTCATTAACGTTGATAACTGCACTTAACAGAAATTCCACTTTGTTTTTTGAATCAACAATGTAGGCGTTATCTATCAAGTAACCGTAAGCCATTCCACTTTTGTTGTAAATTTTCAGGTAGTCCGGAATGGTGTCTTTTGTATCGCCGTACAGAAAAAATTTTGTGTAACTATCCGGATAGTGTTTGTAATCGTGATATTCATTAAACTCGCTTTCACGCGGAAGCATCGACATATATTTTTTTAGAAATGCAATATCTTCTTTTGTAAGAAGAAACCCTTTTTCTTTTGTGACCGAATTTGGAAAGAAAAGAGATTTTAACATTTCGTGCTGCTCTTCAAGAGCAAAGAAGTTGGAGAACGTAAAATCTTTAGGATAAGCATGAATGCTGTCTCCTTCAACAACTCCTTTCCCCTGGCGCAAATCTTCAACAGCATTTTGATATTGCGCATGATTAAACGTTAACGGCTGTTCGTAAATAATTTTTCCTTTAGAGTAGAAAGCAAAAGGATTGGTAAATCTGTTCTCTTCTTTGGTTAACCCGCCATTCAAGCGGTGATTGATCAGTGCGCTGAGATATTCTTTTCTCCAAAGCTTTTCATTAATCGCTTGCTGACCGAGAAATTCATAAAGGCGGTTAAAGGCGTCGTTATCGCTTACAAGAAAAATCTTTTTGATATAGTTTGCCAGTGAAGGAAGTTTATTCTGTGAAGAAGAGTCGTACTCAACTTTAGTCTGCCCGGAATAAGCGCTGTCAATCCGGAGCGGAGTTTCTTTTGTTAATCCTTTAATACTTAATTGATTTAATTTTTCGAGCGTTAATAATGCTGCCGGAAGTTTTACTGTGCTTGCAGGGTAAAAATATTTTTTTGCGTCAACACGAAATTTATATGTTGATAGTTTTGCTCCCCCACCTTTTGTTTTATCAATTTTCGTGTAGATAATTTGAACGCGGTATTTTTGAGGATTTTCCAAAACCAGCGGAAAAAGTTTTCCGTTTTGCTTTAAGAGATTCTCAATAAGATTTTCATCTTCTTTTTTATTTTGAGCAAAGTTCACAAGAACTAAAACGGAAAGAAAGAAAAGAATTCTTTTCATATCACTCTCCTAAAATTATTAGCAACATAAGTTTGGTTAAAGCTAATTACCGGTTCTTAATCATACTCTTAATCTTTTTCTTAATCAAGAGCGCCTATCGAAAAGAGTAAGAATAAGATTATGATTAAGATGGTTTTTTTAGAACAACATCACAAGATTAATTAGTAATAATATCCTATCGAAAAATAAAAATAAACCGGTCCAAGACTGATAGGGTTTCCCGGTAAATTTTTTACAAAGAGAAAACTTCTGCCAACCGAAAAATCTGCCGGACCAATCGGAGTATCAAATGACAATGTTCCGCCAATACCATGGCGCAAATCTTTAAATCGAATTTGTTCCCGGTAATCCCACATCGCACCCAAATCATACCTCATCAAAACGTATGTTGGAAAATACGTCTTAATGGGAAGCAGCAATCTATATTCAAAAGATGAGGCAAGTACCTGTCTTCCCCGGAATTCATCTTCACGCATTCCGAAAAAAGAATATTGCCCGCCAAGCGTATACTGTTGAGAAAGCGGCAGCGTTTGATCTGCAAATCCCATCTTAAACCCGAGACCCACAGTATGAATGTTGTTAAGCGAAAAATAACTTTTGTAGTTAAAGCCGATGTTAGAATACCCGGATGAAAGACCGAAAACCTTTTGAGCTGTTTCATAAAATGCTGAAACTTTTACACCTTTTGAGGGATAAGGATATTTATCCTGTGTATCGATATTCAAAGAAACTCGTAAACTGATAAATGAAAATTGTGCCGGAGTAAGAACGAGGTTTCTCAAATTTCTTATTTGATTAACTTCATATTTTCCTTTGAAAATAACATTTCCGAATTTCTTTACCTGCATTCCTATTGCGGCAGATAAACCATAAAACGCCTGGTTGTATTCTCCATAATTTTCACGTTCAAAAAATTTACTGCTCGTTGATGGAACGTCCCGATAAACAAAAACATCATTTGATTTATAATACGTGTTAATATTGTATGTAAGATAAGTATCAAAAATTCTGTCCGCTTTGTGCTCTAACGTGTAAGAGCGTCCGCGAGCCGATAAATAAACGAGCAAACCCAACTCGGTAGCGGTTCCCAAAATGTTTGCGTCGCGAACATCAAACCAAAACTGCGGCTTGTTCTCGTTGTCCAATTTAAACCCTATCCGCGCCGTATTTGAAATTTTTTCATCAACGATGAGGGTAAGAATTTTTTTATCGCCGTCTTTTTCAATTTGAACATAGACGTTTTCGAACAAACCGGTGCTGCGTAAATTTGTTAATCCTTGCTGAATTCTTTCCGATTCAAAAACTTCTCCTTCACGAATTGGAAATTCTCTTGAAATAATTGTAGGGTTAGTATAAGAGTTTCCTCTAATTTTTATTTCGGAAACAATTCCTTCGCTAAAAAATAAAGCGAGATGTTGAGATGATTTATTAAAAGAAACCGAATCAAGTTCTGCCAATGAATAACCGGCAATCCTGTATAGTTCTAGAATTTCTTTTATCGCATCAAATGTCTTCAACCCGTTAAACGGTTGATTTTCAAGTTTCTTTAGAATGGTTTTAACTGTGTCTAACGAAAGAAGTGTTATCCCATTATACTGAATAGTTTCTACCGTCTTTACTTTTTCTCCGCTAAGGGTAATTTCTGTATAACCGTTAGATGTATCTATTTCTGCCCAAAGAGAATCATATTTACCTTTAGCGTTTTGCTGATAAAGATAATTGAGAATATCGCCGCTCGAAAGAGAATCTTTATTCCTAATCTCTATTATAAAATCTTTCCCCAGCTCGCCATTATTGCTCACGCTTACATTTTTAAAATAGATTTCATTTTCATGTATGTTCTGATTATAAACAAATTGGGTTTTTCTCTCAACAGCTTCTAGCAGCGGTGCAGCCGAATTGTATCCAAGCATTATTAAAGAATCAACACTGCTGTAATCTGTTGATCCAACTCCGTTTAGATTTGGTGTAATGATAAAATCAGCAAAGTGAAGTTGTTCTTCGTTCAATAATTTCATCGGGATACTAACCAATTGATCCGCTACCATCCAGGGCAGTTCTAGTTCGGATTTTGGATGCAAATCTCCCGTTGTGTTTACGGCGATTAAAACATCGGGATGAAATTTTTTAGTAATCTTTACAGGAATATTCGCAACTAATCCTCCATCAACTAAAGTTAACGTATCCATTTTTACCGGTGAAAGCAGAAACGAAACGCTTGAACTCGCTCTCATTGCCTGGCTCAAAGAACCATTTCCGAGAACAACAGCTTCACCGGTTTCCAGGTTTGTACACACTGCGCGGAATTGAATTTGAAGCTCATCGAATGAATTTTTTACTTTAACGGGAGCTTGAAAAGAAAGGAGATTTAAATAATTTGAAAGCCTCTGTCCGTCATTAACCGAAGTTGGTATGATGGGTTTTAATCCTTTTAACCGAAGGGTAAGCACGGCTTTGTCTTCTGAAATTTTTTGATCAACAAACAAATCTCTTCTGTTGGTTTTTGCGTCAACGGAAAGAAGATAATTCCAATCGGCTGTACGGGCAATTGAGTCGAGAGTCTTAACCGAATATCCCGCCGAATATAATCCTCCGATGATGCTTCCCATACTTGTACCAACAATAACATCAATGGGAATTTTCTTTTCTTCTAATGCTTTGAGCACACCGATTTGAGCGACCCCTCTTGCACCGCCACCGCTAAGCGCAAGGGCAATCTTTGGTTGTGGTGCAGGAATGTTTTGTGTAAGAAAGAAGGGGAGCTGTTTTTTAACGTATTCAGCTTTTAGTATTATTTTTTGTTGAGCAAAAACCGATGCCGCAATTAAAAGCGGGAAGAGTAATATCCTAAACTTTTTCGACACCGGTTTTCCTTTTCATTGCTCAATCAAAAGAGAAGGAATCTCTCGTTGATTATTTTTTATTTTTAACTTTCGCATTTTGTTCTGCTGCTTCCATCATGCGCTGCATAAATCCGCTTTTCTTTTTCGGATTTTTAACGGGTTCCAAGATTTCTTGTTTCCCATAATTCGTTACATAATATTGCTGCGCAATTGAAAATAAATTAAACAGAAAATAATACAAATTTAATCCGGACGGAAACGACATAAATAAAAACGTTAGCATAATCGGCATTACATAAACCATCGCTTGCTGCGAAGGATCTTTAATGGTTTGCTTTTGTTGAATGAACGTAGTAACGCCCATCAGTAACGCAAGTCCGCTTATTTGATCTATTCCAAAAAGAGGAAGTTTAAACCCTAAATAATAAATGATATCCGGTTTAGAAAGATCATGGATCCACAACATAAAGGGCTGTTGCCTTAACTCAATAGCGGTTTGGAACAATCCCCAAAGCGCAATAAAGATCGGCATCTGAAGCAGCATGGGCAAGCATCCGCCGGCAGGATTAATGCCGTAAGTTGAATAGAGTTTCATCGTTTCTTTATTCAATTTTGTCGGGTCGTCTTTAAACTTTTCTTTTATCTCGGCAATCTTCGGCTGAAGCATTTGCATTTTTTTCATAGAATGCATGCTGCTTTTGGTAAGAGGATACGTAACCAACTTAATAATTAAAGAAAAAACAATAATTACAAATCCATAATTGGGAATAAACAAATGAAGAAACTTGAAAAGCGGAAGCATTAAATATTCGGCAATTGGGCGAACGATAACTTTTAATCCGATAAACCCGCCGAAGTCTATTATCTTATCAAAATTGTTTCCATAATCCTTAAAAAGATCGTAACTGACCGGACCCAAATAAATCAAAAATGATTCGGAAGATTTTTCCGTGTTATTCATTTTCATTTTTAATCTTGCGGAATAATGTTCTCTTATTCCTCCGTTTTGCCAGTGGTGTGCTGTTCCTTTGATATAAGCGCCTTCAACATTTTCTGCGTTTTCCGGTGCGATGATTGCGGCAAAATATTTATTTCTGATCGTTACCCAATCAACTTTCCCTCCAAAATCTTTTTCAATCTTTTCACCGCCGCCCGGGGCATCAACAATTATTTGCTCACCGCCTGAAAAAACGCTTGCGTTTGCAGCGGCTGCTTCATCAACGGAATTTTCCTCAACAAAACGTAATCCGCTGTTCCAAACAACATCATACATTCCATTGGTAACAATACTGTTTAGCTTAGAAAACTCAACGGTGAAGCGGGTATCGTAACGGTCGCCATAAAAAGTAAAATTCTTTTTAATGTACCCATTGTTTTTTGTGTTATAAACAAATGAAAGAGTTAGAGAATCTTTCCCGGTAATTTTAATGTCTGTTGAAGTAACGGATGGGTTAAAAGATAAATCGGCTGTTGAGATAGCTTTTCCTTCTGAAGTGATAAACGCTAAATCAAAACTGCCTCCTTTCGAATAATTAAGCAGTTGAATATTCTTTTCGTAGTATGGTTTATCGATAGAAGCTTTTGTGTACTGCCAATTGTTATATTTCTTTAAAAAATATTTGGTAATCTTTCCCCCTTTGGTAGAAAGCTCGATAACTGCTTCGTCGTTTTCAAGTACGATGGTTTTTTCCGGTAGTGGTGCGGAAGAAAAAAGCGAACCTAGTGAGAGCGAATCTTTTTTAGCAGGAAGTTCGTTCGCTTCTACGGTTTTTGCTTCTTCAACTTTTGGAGTGTCTACTTGTTTAACAATTTCTTGTTTCTTTTGCTTTGCCGGAGGAGTGTTTGGGGTGTTCATATAAAGCCACACCATAAGGATGGCTCCGATTAAGACAAATGCTATTGTTGTTTGTTTTTCCATACTATTCCTGTACTAAATAAGAGGATCAAATCCTCCTTTATTAAATGGATTGCAGCGTAAAATTCGCCAAGTTGCTTTTGCACCGCCTTTAATAACGCCGTACTTACTAAACGCTTGAACTGCATATTCTGAACAAGTTGGATAAAACCGGCAAGAAGGCGGAAACACAGGCGAAATAACCTTTTGATAGCCTCTGATAAGTATAATGAAAATATATTTCATTTCGCATCGTTTCGAATTACATAGCTTATTATTTCTTGAACACCCGGCATAATCTCAAAAAGTTTAATCGTCTTATTTTCTTTTTGATTGAGCTGATAAGGCGAAAAAATTATATATAGTTGATTTTTCTTTTCAATGCAAACGGTAGAAATCGGGAGTTTGTTTAATCGGTAAGCTTCTCGAAGAAGTCTTTTTATACGGTTTCTCCAAAACGCATTTCCGGCTTTTTTTGAAACCGCAACAGCAACTTTAGGCAATCTAACGTCGCTGTCTTCAATAAAAAAGTAAACAGCTTTAATTTTTTTATCACTTGAAAAGGAAACTTTTCCGCTTGCATATAAATTCTCGAAGAGTTTTTTTTCTTTTATCCGTTCATTTTTACCAAAAGAAAGCCGTTTCACAAGTCATTACTTTTCGTCACTAACCGTAAGTCTTTTTCTTCCCTTAGCACGGCGTCTTGAAATAACTCTTCTCCCGTCTTTAGAACTCATTCTCTCACGGAAACCATGTTTATTTTTTCTTTTTCTATTACTTGGCTGATATGTTCTTTTCATTTTTTCTCCTATTATAAAGGAAGCAAAAATAACCACTTATCGGTAAATAAACAACTCCAAACGGGATGAAAATTTCTCTCCGTTTGCCAAAACCATTTTCTGGGCTAGAGGATAAAGGAATTTTTTTATCCGATTTTTATTATTCACCATAAAATAAATTGAATTATCCCTAATATTTGGCACGATATTTTTTTTATATCTTTTTAAAAAATTTAACTTGCAATACAACTTTCATCTCTCTATTTTTTCAATAGAAAATGTTCGACTGCAAGTTGTTGACAAACTGTGGATAAGTCGTTCTTGTGGAAACGTTTCACAATTTGTTTTCTCTTATACAGCGCTGCAAAGACAAAAGAAAAGTTATTAATTTAAAACAGCTTGCCGTAACTTGTTGTTTTGTAACCGCTTACCGGCGCGAATTTAATGTTAAGAAGTTGTTGATATCGTTATTTTAAAAACTAACAGCTTGCTTATTCTTTAATTATTAATTGATTTTGTAATTTTTCTTTGTGGAAAACTATTGATTACACTTGATTCTTCTTATACAACCCAAACCCTAACTCCCGAAAGAATTTGGACGAATTGCCTTAAGGTTATTAAAGAGAGTGTTAGCCCGATGGCTTACAGCACCTGGTTCCTTCCTATAAAACCTGTTGGGCATTTAAACAATGTACTCAAGGTTGAGCTTCCGGGAAATTTTCATTGGGAGTGGATAGAAGAACACTACAAATCTTTAATCACTAAAGCGCTCAAATCTGCCGCCGGCGATGAAGCTAAACTCGAATACGTTGTTGTTAATGATTTTGAACACGAAGCCGAAAAACCAAAAAATCAGCAAAGCGTAACACTTCAAGAAAAAACCGCAATTCCTTTAGCAAAACCAGGGGAGAGAATAAAAAATACTCTTAACCAAAAATATACTTTTGATAATTTTATTAAAGGGGAAGGAAATCAACTTGCAAGAGCCGCTGCGGGGGCGATAAGTGACAACCCCGGAGGTACGGCTTTTAACCCGTTTTTTGTCTACGGTGGTGTTGGACTTGGAAAAACCCACCTAATTCAAGCTATAGGAAACGAGATATTAGCAAAAATGCCAAACAAGAAGGTAATTTATCTTTCCTCCGACCAATTTACGGTCGAGTTTTTAGATTCTATCCAAAGCAACAAGGCTAACGAGTTTTCTGCTTATTATAGAGCGATGGATGTTTTAATTCTTGACGATATTCAGTTTTTAATTCATAAAGAAAAAACTCAAGAATATTTTTTCAATATATTTAACACGTTACATCAATCTGGAAAGCAAATAATTCTTTCGAGCGATAAAGCGCCAAAAGACCTTAAAGGAATGGACGAAAGACTGATTTCAAGATTTCATTGGGGATTGCAAGCCGATATTCAGCCACCGGATTACGAAACAAGGATGGCGATCTTAAGCAAAAAAGCGAATGATTTTGGTATAGCTATTTCAAATGAAATTTTAGAATATATAGCCGCGAATATTACTTCAAACATACGTGAGCTTGAAGGATGTTTAATTAAGTTGCTCGCAAATGTTTCGTTAAATTCAAAAGAAATAACTCTTGATCTTGTAAAAAAATCGGTAAAGGAAATATCAACGTCCAAGAAAATCAATATTGGAATTGATATAATTACAAAGATTGTTTGTGAGTTTTTAAGTGTTGAAGAGAATAAAGTAAGAGCTAAAACAAGAAAACAAGAAGTAGTTTTAGCGAGGCAGTTGTCTATGTATTTATCAAAAGAATTAACAAAGTCGTCACTCAAAACTATTGGTTTGCATTTTGGCGGAAGAGATCATTCAACGGTTATCCACGCTTGCACTACTATTGATAAACTTTTGCAGAGTGAGAAATCGTTTAAAGAAACCGTGGTTTCTATAAAAAACAAAATAGAAACCGTCTGTTCATAACTTGTTTTTTAATCTATTGAAACTTGTGGATAACAGACCTTTGTTCACAAATTAAATATTAACTTGTTTTTGTTCAGAAGTGCTCAACAAAATAAATGTTCTTTTTTTTCGCTAACCGGTTACAACAAAAAGAGTTTTGGTGTTGTTAACATATCAACACTATTATTATAATTATTAGTTTTAAATTTAAATACTTAATTAATATATAATCTTGTGTTGGCGATCATTAAAAAAAAGCTTCAAAATAAAGGTTATTTTATTTTGAAATAAATTTAAGAACATCTATTTTTAGAATGTGTATTCATATCTGTTAAACCAAAGATTGTTAACGTTTGTGAATTAAATTAAAGGTTTAGAATAACTCAATTTTATTAACAAAAGTGTTTTACTAAAAATCACTATCGAGGAGAAATAATAAATGAAACAATCCATTTTCATTGTCAGTCTGTTCTTTGTAGCCTTCGCTATAGCTTTAGGCATATTCCTTTTAGTTTTTGGAGATCCATCAAACTTTAAAGACGGTGCGGGAAGAGAAGTCCCATTAAATTTATTGGGTACAATTTATACCGGCGGTCCGCTTGTGTCTTTGTTGATTACTTTATCAATTATGGACGTTGCGATTATTGTTGAGAGAGTCCTTTCTCTTAAAAAAGCAGCCGGAAAAAAAGCTGTTCCGAAATTTTTTGCTCAAGTTATTGAAGATGTTAAAGCAGGAAGAATTGATGAAGGCTTAGCAGCTTGCGATGAACAAAGAGGCTCGGTTGCCAATATCCTTCGTGCAGCTTTATCGAGATATAAAGAATTATCCGGAGACGAAACAAGGAAGTTTGATGCGGAAAAAGCATTACCGGAAGTTCAAAGAAGCGTTGAAGAAGCAATGATGCTTGAAGTTCCGCTTTTAGAAAAGAATTTAATTGCTCTTTCAACCATCGCTTCAATCGCCACAATGATCGGACTTTTAGGAACCGTTATCGGTATGATCAGATCATTTGCAGCTTTGGCTCATGCCGGATCAGTTGATGCTACAGCTCTTGCAACCGGTATTTCTGAAGCGCTTATCAATACAGCCGGCGGACTTATCGTTGCTATTATCGGTATTGTTTCATATAACTTTTTTGTTAACAAAGTAGATAACTTCACTTTTCAAGTTGATGAAGCTTCTTATAACGTAATCCAAATCTTGAAAAGCAAGTAATTAAATTTTGAGGCTAAATAATGGCTAGAATAAAAAAGAAAAGAGTTAATGTTGCAATAGACATGACTCCCTTGGTTGACGTGGCTTTTCTATTGTTAACATTCTTTATGATGACCACGCAATTCAAACCACCTGAAGAAGTTGAAGTGTCTTTGCCGGCATCACATTCTGAAATAAAAGTTCCTGAAACTAACTTAATGCAATTGTGGATAACAAAAGATTCAAAAATATTTTTGGGTTTTGATGCTCCCTACATGATGCAAGCGATATTCGGAAAAGAATTTCGTATGAAATCTGCAACCTTAGTTAAAAAAGAAGATTTGGCAAACTTACTAATGAAGGCGCGTATGACAAATCCGAAACTGAGAACAATTGTTCGCGGTGATGTTGACGTTGAGTATGGTATTATTGCAGACATTATAGATATTTTACAGAAAACGCAGATAACGCGTTTTGCGATGGTAACTAATTTAAAAAAATAAACAATTTTAATAAAAGGAGTTCATTATGTCCGGTGGCGGTGTAGATGCTGGTGGCGGTGGCTCAAGGTCAAGAAAAAAAGGAAAACGTAAACCGAAGAAACGGATGAATGTCAGAATAGACATGACCCCGTTGGTAGACGTTGCATTTTTACTTTTGACTTTTTTTATGATGACAACCGTCTTCAGAAAACCATCAACAATGGAAATTAATCTTCCTCCAAACGATGTGAATGTTGAAATTGCCGAGTCAAACTTATTAACTCTTCGTATTGATGAAGCAAAAATGATTTATTACAGCGTTGGAATGGATGTACCAAAAAAATTAAAGTTCGAGGACTTAAAGAAGTTTTTAGTAGAAAGCGCTTCTCAAAATCCTAAACTTGTTGTTTTACTGAAAATCGACCGAAAAGGGAAATTCAATTATATGGTTGATGTAATTGACGAACTAAACTGGGCTAAATTGGACCGTTTCTCTATTGCGCCGATGACAGACATTGATCTTAGAGAAATGGCAAGGGCATCTTAGGAAGGAGATGAAAAAAATGAATGACACAATAGCAGTTCAAA
This sequence comes from Ignavibacteria bacterium, assembly GCA_030693705.1. Classification (GTDB taxonomy): domain Bacteria; phylum Bacteroidota; class Ignavibacteria; order Ignavibacteriales; family Ignavibacteriaceae; genus UBA1563. The sequence continues at coordinate 186,548 of JAUYAB010000008.1, forward strand.
ATTCTCAAGACCTTTATGGTGCGTTTGAGTTAAAGAAACTTTATCCGAAAAATTATTCAATCGGATTAACGGTAGCCGTTATTTTTCACGTTTTTATGATTGGCGTTTACTTCTTCGCTATTTATATGGGGCAAGAAGACGAAGATAATATCCCGATGGTAAGAATAATGAAGTATAGCGAACTCGGTCCTCCTCCATCAATATCGAACGAAATTCCTCCGCAGGTTGCAGTTTCCGGACCGGTAGTAAAGCCAACTGTTGGTATTCCTGTTCCAGTACCGGATGCTTCTGTTTCACCGGAACAAACATTAGCTTCTCAACAAGAAATGAGTAGTGTTGCCGGACCAACGATTACAGAAGGAACGGGCGGCGGTGCGGTTCAAATTGAAGGAGATATTAAAATTGAACCGGAAGCAGACGAGAACCCTGATATGGATAAGTTTGTTCCGGTAGAAAAAATGCCGGAAATAGTTGTTCAAGCAAAACCGGTTTATCCTGATTTGGCAATTCGTGCAAATCTTGAAGGTCGCGTTTGGGTTAAAATTCTTGTTAGTAAAGAAGGAAAACCTAAAAAAGCCGTTGTTGTAAAATCAGATGCAGAAATATTTAATCAATCTGCACAAGATGCAGCGATGAAATATTCTTTTACCCCTGCATTACAAAACAACAAACCGGTAGCGGTTTGGGTTGTAGTTCCTTTTAAGTTTGAACTAAGAGGCAATTAGTTTTTTAAAGTTCTTTTTTATAGATTGGTGTGTAGCGGGAAGATAATTCCGCCACACGCAAAATTTTTATTAGTTCTATGTTTTGATGAAAAGAGATTGTTTGCAATTGTGTACAAGATACCGCAATGATCACTGTTTTGAAGTTTTGAGAAGTTGTTGTTAAAGATTTAATTTCAAATTTCATACTTGTTGTTATACTGAAAATCAACTGAATACAGAAGTTCGTTTAACTGGTTAATTTTTGTAGTAATTAAACCGTGCTAAATTAGCCCATCAATTCCAGATACCGATGATAACCATCGATGGAAGAAGATGGCAAGAACATCCAAAAAAAGGAGATGAGAAAATGTATGAAACAATTGCGCTTCAGAAAAACCAAAATCCTTACGGCGCTTTTGAGTTAAAGGAACTCTATCCGAGGAATTATTCTCTTGGATTAACGATAGCCGCCATATTTCACATTTCGATCATTGCTGTTTACTTTCTTGCTATTTTTTTGCAGGGTGGAGATAACAACATACCGTTCGCTAAAAAAGATATTAAAATTATCGAATTCGGAGCTCCGCCGCCAATTAATCCAACGGCTCCACAAGCGCCAATCTCAACCGGTTTAGCAAACCCAAGCAAAGGAATTCCGGTTCCGGTTCCCGAGAGTTCAGTTTCCGCAGAGAATACTTTAGCAACGCAATCAGAGATGAATAATGATTATCCTGTTGTAGCTGAAGGAACTGAAAACGGAACGTTAAAGTTTGCACCAGGTAAAGAACTTCCGGCACCGGAAAATTATCCAACTCCGACCGATTTTGTTCCGTGTGAAAAATTGCCGGAAATTGTTGTTAGGGCAACACCTGTTTATCCCGAACTTGCTATTCGTGCAAATCTTGAAGGAAAAGTTTGGGTGAATATACTTGTTGACAAACAGGGCAAAGTAAAGAACGCGATTATCGCAAAATCGAATCAAGAAATTTTTAATGAAGCGGCACTAATTGCGGCTATGCAATATTCGTTTACACCAGCACTGCAAAACAACAAACCGGTTGCGGTTTGGGTTGTAGTTCCCTTTAAATTTGAACTAAGAGGTAATTGATTTCTTTGATTTCTCTTTTTATTTATTTCGGATATGCAGCGGGAATTATCTTTTTCCTTATAGGCTTGGTTATGCTTTCGGGTTTTGTTTTTCCGAAAGATATTCCCGCTCAGCTTAAATATGTTATGGGAATTACGTTAGTGTTGTATGGAATATACAGAGTGACTTCCACTTACTTCAAATCGAAACAGGATGCAAGATTAGCAAAAAAGAATGATGAAAACACAAAATCAAACATATTATCATAAGATTTCCTCTCTTTTTCTCCTTATTTTTATCTTTTTCGGCTGTCAAGAAAAAAAGATTTCACCGGTAAAAGGAAATTTAAAAGCCTATGCCGATGAGTCGGTATATAATTTGATACTTAAAGAGAAAAATACTTTTGAAGCTTTATACCCGGATGCAAAGATTTCGGTTGAACCTTTAACAGCAAGAGAAGGAATCGCGAAAATTCTTAACAAAGAAATAAAGATTTTTATTTGTTCAAGAGATTTTAACAGAGAAGAACTAGAATTTATTAAGAAACAGCAATCAGGTTTAGAGTCTTTTAAATTTTGTTATGATGCTGTTGTAGCGATTGTGGCAAAAGAAAATTCTCTTACACAAATAAGGTTGGACGATCTTAAAAAAGCTTTGCTTGGAGAGAAAAAAGATTTTACGATCATTATACCGCAAAAAAATTCCGGTGTTTATGAGTTTCTTAAAACAGATATCTTAGAAGGAAAAGAACCTTCGTCAAGTGTTAAGGTTGTTGCCAGCGAGTTTGATGTAAAAGAGCAAGTGCTAAAAAATAAAAATTCAATCGGCTTAATGGGATTGAATATCTTAAAAGATACAAGCAATGTAACTATCTTGAAAATCGGTTACACGAGAAATACTTTAGAACCGGAAGCTTTTTATCAACCGCATCAAGCGTACATGATAAACGGTTCGTATCCTTTAACAAGAACTATTTATGCTTTATTGAACGAAATTGGATTAGGGCTGGCATCCGGATTTGTTACACACTTAACAAGTTTTCAAGGACAGGAAGTTGTAAAAAACAATAATTTAGGACCGGCTGCTATTCCGGTTAAATTAATTTCAGGACAAAAATGAAAGTACCAATGAAAAAAACATTCATCGCCATAATTCTTTTCGTCATATTCATTGGGCAAATGTATGCTCAAGATAAAGTTAAAGAAGCGGAAACCGCTATTAAAAATAAAGATTACCCTACCGCCATGAGAATTGCACAAGAATTTCTTGATATAGATTCAGGGTATACCGCATTGCGTATTTTGTTGATTGTTGAGAGCAAGAACGTCGCCAGTAAAGAATTATTCGAAAAAATAGGTGACGCCTATGCAAAACAAAAAGTTGTTGAAAATGCTTTGTTAAACTATGAAAAAGTCGAGGTGATGGACTCGCTTAATAAAAATATTAAGTTCAAAATTGCCGAACTATTATATAAAGAACAACGCTATACAGATGCGGTAAATAAATACTTACAGATTGTTTCTATTGATAGCGCCGACACAGCCGCGTTATACAAAACCGCAAATATATTTTATTTAGCCGGCAAAGCTGACAAGAGCAATTACGCTAATTCAGCAATCTATTTTGAAAAATATTTTACCATTGTTAAAAACAATTACGACGCCTATTTTAAAGCCGCAAAGACAAATATCGAAATAAGATATTATCAAAAAGCATATGATTACGCTCATTTAGCAGCCGAAAAAGATGAGACAAATAAAGATGTAGTAAAAATAATAGCTGTTGCATCTGCGTGGTTGGGAAAATATGATGAATCTTTAAGTTATTATGGAAAAATTGAAGACTCTACTCTTACAAAAAGTGATATTAAAGATCTTGTTAACGCCGGAACAAACTGTCGAGCAGCCAAAAAAGATTCACTCGCTTTAATATATTTTAATAAAGTTTTGAGCATTGATAGCACTTATAAAGATGTTTTTTGGTCTATTGCTACAATTAATTATTCGTTAGGAGACTACGATACCGCTATACAATTTTTCGATAAGTTTTTAGCGGAAAAACCAAATTATGAACTTGCTATTAGATTTAAAGCTTTCGCCTACTGGCAGAAAAAAGATTACGATAAAACAAGAGAAAATATGTTAGAAGCAATTGCCTTAAATGATACCATTGCCGAGTCGTACTTCTTTCTTGCTCAATCTTACAAAGCGGTAGATTCGCTCGGAAGATCAGCCGAAGTTATGGAAAAGATGATTTCGATCTGTGAAAAGAAACCGGCTCAGTATGAAAAACAACTTTTAGACGCTTATGGCTTTTTAGGTACAACATCCTTTGAAAAAAAGAATTATGGGGCTTCAATTCCATATTTTGTTAAAGCGCTAAGTTATAATTCAAACAATTTAAATTTTACTTTTATGCTGGCGAACGCTTATAACATGACGAAAGACACCGAGAATGCAAAAAAATATTTCTACAAGGTGTTAAACCTTGCATCCGATAGATCGATGGAATATGAGAACGCATATAAAAATCTGAGAGCTATGGGAGAACTTCCTCCTAAACCGCCGCGAAAATAATCAGCTACGATTAGTGGTGAAGAAGGAAAATATTAAAAAAATTAACAAATTATTTCACAATAAATATTAGGGCACAAAATGAAGTATCAAAAATTAGTAAAATTGCTTCCGGTTCTGTTGGTGGTTTTCTTGGTATCATGCGGAAAAAAAGAACCGCCAAAATTAACTTTCCAATTTCAAGGTTATGAAAATCCTACTCTCCGGTATCATGTAGAATATCCAAAAGGTTGGGTGCTCACCACCGATCCGGGAAAAGTAAGACTACTTTCTTCGCAAGACGCTTATGATAAATTTGTTGATCCAACATCAAAAGGATCCATCGGAGCGCTAATACTAATTTCTACTTCAAAAGATACTCTTGGCGGTGACTTGCAAAAGTTTTATGAATCAACTCTCGCCATTGATAAAGACAAAGAATCAATTGAAAAGTATGAAGAAGTTACAGACGCTAAAGTTGGCGATAAACCTGCTAAACGTCTCTACTACCGGTTGAAATATGACAAAGCAACGATAAAGAGAGTCGAGAAATATTTGGTTACAGCCGATACACTTGACTTCACAATAGAATTTATAAGTTTCAACGAAATGTTTGAAAGTTATAAACCAGCGGTTGAAAAATTAATTTCCACTTTTGGTTTTCCTAAAAAGTTAGAAAAAGGAGCAGATGCCGGAGACAAGCCGTCCGCATCATTTTCTACTTATAACAATGCTCTTTACACTATTGAGTATCCGGATAATTTTGACATCAAAGCTGCGAAAAAAGGCGAAACCGGATCAGTAGTTACTTTTAGCGGCTATCGTTTAGACTGTACCTTTGTCGTTGATATTTTTCCATCACAAAATTTAAGCGTGGAAAAAGTGTTTGACCAAAATAAAGGAAAATATCCCGGCGCCGGTGGACAAAAAGAAACGACAATAAATGGTTTGAAAGCTATTTATCTTAATTATGCCGGCGCTGCTAACATTGGCAGCCGCGCTTATTTCGTAGTTAAAGGAGACAAGGTTTACCGGTTAACTTTAAATTGGTTTAAACCCCAAGAAGCGGATTATCTTGCAGCATTTGAGAAGATAGCGTCTTCCTTAAAGGTAAAATAAGTTTTTCTTACAAAGGCTGACTAAAGTTTTTCTTGTTTTCGAGCGAGACATTAAACGTCAGCCTTTTTCTTTTTAAAGAAAATAATTTAAATAGTTAGTAAAAATCCTCCGCCGCGGCGGACTGTGTAAAAAGGTAAGAATCTTTTAAACATGTTGAAATAAAAATCAGAAGTAAGAATTCAGAATGAAATTTGTCAAGTCCTAAATTTAGTTTACACTATTTTGTTCTTACTTCTTACGCTAACTAGATTTTAATTTATGGTTGCGACTTGTCCAGGTTATGGTTTATCACCCATGAGGGAGAGGTAACGCTGTAAATTATCAACAGTTATTCGATGGTGACTATCCGACCATTTGACTTTTTTCTCACTCGTTAACCAGATTGCCTGGGGTGACTCGTGTTTTATAAAAAAATCACTTGCTATCTGGTTGCTTACTTCTCTCGCAGAAATTACCTCAACAATTCCGCATTTTAGTTTTGCCGATTGATCAACTCCGTTAAACCATTGTTCAAATATTTTTTGTATTACAAAACTAACCGTGCAGCGGGAGCTGATTTTTAGAAGTAAAAATTCGTAAATGCCGGGTTGTGTCTCGAAGAAAGAGCGGTATTCGTCAAGGGTATTTATTTTTATTAGCTGTTTCACAAGTCTCCAATTTAGTTATGATCAGAAGGTTCCATGTGGATATGCACGATGGAGTTTTTTACTTTAGATTGAATTTCTTCTTCAATATTGCTGGCAATTTTATGAGCATCTTGCAGAATTGTATCTCCGTGGAGATGAATATTCATTTCAATGAAAATATCGGGACCGGAGTTTCTAATTTTAATGTCATGCACGTCGTGTACAATTTTCATGTCTTGAATAATTTTTTTCACCATCTCATTAATGCCATGCGGCGCCGCATCAAGTAAAACGTTGATCGCTTTTTTACCGAGCCGGTAGCTCACAACAACAACAACAAATGCGACAATAATAGACGAAATAGAATCTGCTGCGCGGAAATTTATGATGTAGGCGATCAATCCTATTAAAACAACAAGCGAACTTAAAATGTCTGATGAAAAGTGCAGCGCATCAGCTTCAAGAGCCTGGCTGTTATATTTCTTTGCCGCTTTTGATAACGCGCGTGAGCGGGTAATATCAATTAAGATTGAAGTTATAATTACAAAGAAACTCCAAAAATTAACTTCAATATCTAATTTTCCTGTAGACAATCGATGCACGGCTTCGTAAATGATCCAGCCGCAAGTAATTAATAAGAGAAGCGTTTCGATTAAGGCTGAAAGGTTTTCGATTTTACCGTGCCCATAATGATGGTTGTAATCTGCCGGCTTGTCTGAATAACGCACGGCAATAAGGGTCATCCCGGCGGCGAGTAAATCAAAAAATGAATGGACTCCTTCCGAAATAATTCCTAAAGATCCGGTAGTAAAACCAACTATCAATTTAAACGAAGTTAGAAATATTGCAGCAAGAAACGAACTTAACGCAACGTTGGATTTTTCACTTGCCATATATGATTTACTTTATAACAATCTCCTTGTTGAGCAATTAATGGTAATTTGTTATCAAATATTGCACAATAATATCAAAAGAAAAAGTAAAAATTCTCTTAAATATTTTTTAAGCCGAAGTAGAATGCATGCATGTATCTTTCTTCTTTGTAAATTACAAATAGTGAAATTTGAACTCGCAAGTTGAACAAAAAAGAAAAATTGTTGGCGCTGCTATACTCAACGGTAAATGATATTTCAGCAGGAGTGCACAATACAGGGTGAGTGATTAAAACCTCCGGGGTTTTGAAAACCGCGGAGGTTTGGATCGAAAGAAATTACATATTCAAAAGATCGTTGTAAATAATGAACGCCGTCAACAAGAAGAAGAGAACCAATCCGGTATTTTGGATTGCGATCTTCACTTTAATCGGAAGTTCGCGTTTAATAAATCCTTCGATCAGAATTACAATTAAATGTCCGCCATCCAAAACCGGCAGCGGAAGAATGTTGATGATTGCAAGATTCAAGCTTAAAAGTGCAAGGAACATTAAAAAGCTTGATAAACCGGAATCAGCAGAACGGGCTGCAAACTGCGCAATGCGTATCGGTCCTCCAAACGCTTTTCCCGCTTCAATCTTTCCGGTGATAACGTTTTTCAGCATTACAAAAGTAAGTTCCGTCATTCTGGAAATATCTTTTATGCTTAACGCAACGGATTCAAACGCGCCGTAAGCAAGGCGTTCTGTTGGTCCGAGGTAAATATATCCGCCAAGTAAAATGCCGATCTTTCCTTCTTTGTTTGGCGTTACGCTTAGTGCAACCGTGTCTTTGCCCCGTAAAACCGCTAATGCGAGAGTCTTTCCCCTGGAAGATGAAATTGTCTGGATAGTCTGTTCAACTGAAACAATATCTGCGTTATCAATTTTTAATAGGACGTCGCTAATTTTTAATCCGGCAGAATCAGCTTTTGAATTTTTCAAAACATCGCCCACAACCGGTTTAAGATTTTCAGTTGTTAAGAACATTCCTTTTGATTCATCGCTTGGAATTTTTTTCCTGGGAACCGACAACCATACGTCATCATTATTTCTCTCGACTTTTACCTTAATATCTTTTCCCATCGTGTTGATGAAAATTTCTGTGCGGATGTCTTCCCAATATTTTACAGGAGTTCCGTTAACCGAAAGAATTTTATCGTGCGATTGAAATCCCACCGCTTCAGCAGCGCTTCCCTGATGAACAACACCAAGCGTAGTGGTTTTGGTATATTGTTTTCCGTAAAAGAAGTTTGATCCCCAGAAAATTGCAACGGCGAGAAACAAGTTCATTGCAACACCGGCGGTGATAACAAAAACTTTTTTTGGTGTGCTTTTGGAGCGGAATTCCCAGGGTTTCGGTTCGCTTTCCGCAAAACTTGTATCCATGCTTTCATCAACCATTCCGGCAATTTTAACATATCCGCCGAGAGGTAATAAACAAAGGCGGTAATCGGTGTTTCCTTCGCCGTCAAAATCTTTTGGTAATGGTCCGGAAGAAAATCCGGACTTTTTATTATAGCCGAATAATCGGTACCCAAATCCAATTGCAAAAGCATCAACACGCATTCCGCTTAGTTTTGCCGCGGCAAAATGACCGAACTCGTGAATAAAAACCAACACCGCTATCGTTATCACAAAATAAATTAATTCACTCATAAACCAACAAACTCCTTTTAGACCAATTGTTCTGCAAAAATTCTTGTTTCTTTATCGCACATAATTATCGTTTCTAAATCAGGTTTTAAATGATTTTCAAACCTCACCAACGATTTTGAAATAATTTCCGGGATCGCCGAAAACTTTATTTTCCCTTTTAAAAATTTATCAACCGCAACTTCGTTTGAGGCATTCAATATACATGGAGAAGTTCCTCCCGCGTCCAACACATTAAAAGCTAATTTAAGACATTCAAATTTATCAAAATCAGGTTCAAAAAACGTTAAGGTTTGTATCAACGGTAAATCAGTTTTCACAAATTGCGAGGCGTATCTTTCCGGATAAGTTAGCGCATATTGTATCGGCAGTTTCATGTCGGGCGTACTTAACTGCGCCTTCATGGAACCGTCAACAAACTTTACCATCGAATGAATTATCGATTGCGGGTGAACCACAATCTCAATTTTTTCAGCCGGCAGATTAAACAACCAGCGCGCCTCAATTACTTCCAATCCTTTATTCATCATAGAAGCTGAATCTATGGTGATCTTGTTTCCCATTTTCCAGTTCGGGTGATTGAGCGCTTCTTTAACCGTTACTTCCGCAAACTCTTTTTTTGTTTTATGCAGAAAAGGTCCGCCGCTTGCGGTTAAAATTAATTTATCAACACCTGAATTCTTTTCTCCAACGAGACACTGAAAAATCGCGCTGTGTTCGGAATCTACTGGAAGCAGTTCAGCCTTATATTTTTTTGCAAGTTCTGTAACTAATTCGCCTGCGACCACAAGCGTTTCTTTGTTTGCCAGCGCAATTCGTTTACTGCGCTTAATTGCTTCGATCGTCGGCGCTAAACCGCAAAAGCCGACCATCGCGCCAACAAAAATATCATAATCATAATCAGCCGCAATTGAAAGCAATCCTTTTTCACCGGAAAGAACTTCGCACTTGCATCCGATCCTTCTTTTCAATTCAACTGCGAGCTTCTCATCTTTTACTGCGACAACTTTTGGATGAAATTCATCGATCTGTTTTTCCAGAAGATCGATGCGTGTATTTACGGTTAACGCTTCAATTGAGAAATGCTCGGGAAAATTTCTGACCACCTCAATAGTGTTGGTTCCAATTGACCCGGTTGAGCCAAGAATGGCGACTTTTTTCATCTTAAACGGTACTTGTGAAAATATAATTATTGAAAGGAAAACTCATTTTACTATAAATTTTTGGTTAGCGTCAGCAGCAGATTTAAGACGATCAATATGTTTATTGCAGTTAATATTTTTCCAAGTTTAGAAATATTTTTATACGTTTCTTCCGTAAGGGTTAAATTTTCAGCGACACTTTTTTCAATCTCCAGGCGAACTTTTTTTGCCGATGGAATAACAAAAACGGCAGTTAGCAAAATAACGATTACGATTACAAACTGTTTCGTGTAAAGCCAGTGATTAGATCCTGAAGCAAATTGAAAAAAGCCGTAATTCAATGTTATCGACATAAAAATTCCCGTTACCAGAACGCCGGTCAACCCGACTATTCCGCCAAGATTTGTAAGCTTTAACCAAAAAGAAAGTAACGTTTTTTCGCTTTCGGTTCCTTTTTTATCACGAATTATTTTTCGTAACAGAAGATCGGCAGGAATTACTCCCAGCCACACGATAACCGAAACAATATGTAATGCCCTCAAAAAAATGTACTCCGCCATAAAAAAATCCTTTTACAATGAAAATATAAGAAAATTAGGCGCGTGATTATAGTGGATAATTTGCCGCTTTTAAGTTGACCTGAAATTGACAAAAAATCCCAAACACCGCACACGATTATTAGTTAGATGAAATTCAGAATGTGCGAACGAGTAATTTGAAGGGAAAGAGCTTTTCATTAGAACATTCCGATAATAATTTAACCCTCAAACACTTCGAAAAGTTCAATTACATGAAAAATAAAAAGCGGTAGTTTATGGCTAAACTACCGCTTTTAGAATGTGCCGGAGACGAATTACTTCTGTAATCCGAATTCCAATTTTAAGCTGATGTCTACATTTTTGCCGACAACAAGTCCGCCGGTTTCAATAGCTTTATTCCATTGCAAACCGTAATCAAATCTGTTCACGGTAGTTGTAGCAACCCAGCCGGATTTAATATTTCCCCACGGATCTTTAACCTGACCGTTATACTTGGTATCCAGCGTAACCGTTTTAGTAACTCCGCGCATCGTTAGATCGCCGGTAACTTTATAACTGTTCTTTCCGGTTGCTTTAATTGATTTACTTACGAACGTCAGCTCCGGAAACTTTTCAGCGGCGAAGAAATCATCCGATTTAAGATGTTTATCACGGGCTTCGTTGTCGGTAGTAATTGAAGCTGCTTTTATTACCGCCTCAATCTTTTCAGGCTTGCTGTTTGCATCGGTAGTTAAAGTTGCGGTATAGTCGGTAAATTTTCCTTCAACTTCCGAAACTACCAAGTGGCTGACTAAAAAACCGACTTTTGAATGTGCTAAATCAGCTTTCCATGTTTGAGTTTGAGCGAATGAGCTTGCAGAAATTAAAAGCAAAGCTGCCGCGAGAATAAACTGTTTCATAAATTATTTTCCTTTTGTTTTTTTTTGCATGAATTATATTTTTACATCGAATAACATAAGTTCCGTTTCGTCTGTTGCCGAAAACCGGAGTTCACTTTCCCCTGTAATTTCAGCGGCGTCTCCCCGAGTTAACTGAAATCCATTTATCAATAATTCTCCTGAAATTGTTTGAAGAAAAACCCCTCTTCCGGATTCAAGTTGAAAGATTAGCTCTTTGCCTTTTTCAAGATCAGCTAAATAAAGATTTACATTCTGGCTTATAAAGATTTTTTGTTCGATCTTGGTGTTTGAAGCTACAAGTTGAAGTTTATTTTTTCTTTCATTTTTATCAAGAGTGATCTGTTCGTATGAAGGCGTTAAATCAGCCTGATCCGGCATAATCCAAATCTGGAATAAGTGAACATCTTCTATTTGTGAAGGATTAAATTCCGAATGAAAAACACCACTACCAGCAGTCATCTTTTGCATATCTCCGGCGTTGATAACAGAATGCGTTCCCGTGCTGTCTCGATGTTCAAGTGCGCCGCTTAATACATAAGTAATGATGTCCATATTCTTATGCGGGTGAGTCGGAAACCCGGATGACGGTTCAACAAAATCTTCGTTTAATACTCTTAGTTGTCCGAAATGCATTCTGTCTCTATCAAAATATTCAGAGAAAGAAAAAGAGTGATAGCTATTTAGCCAGTCAATTTTTGTTCTGCCCCTTTGGTTGCTTTTAATAATCTTTATCATGGTGGTGTCTAATTTTTTTGAAACTCATTTACTTCGAAAAAAGGGTTTCCCAATTATTTCTGAACACAAATTCGTTTAACGATTTTCTTTTTCGTTTGGTTAACAGTTCTTCTTTGCGGTTCTGAAAACTTACATCCTCCGGAAGATAACCGAGCGCAATAACCGAAGAGAAGCAAGCGTTAAAACCAACACTGAAGCTTTTGATGCCCATGTTTTATTGCTTTCTATCAGAACATCAATCATTTTTTCAAATTGTTCAGGCTCGTCTTTTTTTACCAAAATATAATTCCACGGTTGTTCATTACGTGAAGAAGGAGCCCAGCGTGCCGCTTCAAAAAGAAGTTGTAAATTTTCGGGAGAGATGTTTTTTTCAAGATCAAAGTCTTTTGGACTCCACCTTTTTTTGATTAAAGAAAGAAATTCATTTGTTTGTTCAGTATTTGCCGATACTCTTTGCATTAGATATTACTTTAAATTGTAGTATTTTAAGTTTAAAGTATTAACGTAAAAATTTTTTATTTGGTTCCCGATAAACCGGTTCCAAGTTTTTTTAATAATTTTGCCAACTCTGCCTGTTCTTTTTCAGAAAGAACAGAAGCGAGTTTTTCAATATGTTTTGCGTGTTGCGAAAAAATATCCTCGAATAATGATAAACCTTTTGGGGTTAGTTGAATGGTAATGGTTCGTCTGTCAACTTTGTTGTAAATACGCTGGACAAGTCCCTCTTTTTCAAGGTTGTCAACCACCAGGGTCATGTTTCCGCCGCTAACAAGCTGCTTTGTGCAAAGCGTTCCGATGGTCATCGATCCTAAATGCCCCAAGCTTTCTAAAACACTAAACTGAGGTTCCGTTAAGTGGAAACTTCGGATGTTTTCTAAAGATTTTTTACTGAACGTTGCATATGCCCTTGCAAGTTTTACCCACATGGAAAGAGCGAGATCCTGTTTTTTGCCGTATTTTTTGGTTGTTTTCATCTTATTATGTTTAATCTTAAATAGTTGAAGGTTAAAATAATTAAATGTTAGATGCTTGTCAAGGGAAAAGCTGCTTTTTCTATTTTGTTAAAATCATTTTCCTGGTTTGAACAAGATTTCCGGCTTTTAACTGATAAAAATATACGCCAGAGGCGTATCCGCCTTTGGTGGAAACACCGCCGGTTAATCGCGGGTGGTTTGCAGTTGGTTGTAGGTTGAAAGTAACTTCGTAATTACCCGGCATTTTCTCTTCATCAACAAGCGTTGCAACTTCGTTTCCGAGTATGTCGTAAACCTTCAAACTTACCTTACTTAAATCAGGAACGCGATAACTGATTTTGGTCGAAGGATTAAAAGGGTTTGGGTAATTCTGATTTAATTGAAAACTATTTTCTTTAACAGTCTCTTCATTTAAACCCGAAACGGTCTGAACGGTAACTTCAAAGTTAGAACCATAATTCCATTGTGATTTTTTGCTGCACGCGGTTGCGTATAAGGTTACTTTTCCAGTTGTTGCAGGTGCAGTGAGTTTTAATTTAAAAACATATTGCCCACCTGAAAATACTTTTTTACTTGGCTGCGTTAATTCACTGCTCAAAACTTTTAGATTTCCATCGCTTGTTTTTAATGTTCCGCCGGAGGTAGCAATATCAACCCCAACCGCTGTACCGGCGCCGCCGGAAACAGTAACGGTGTAATCGCCTGTTTGAGAAGGTTGTAAAGTTGCGGGTCCCTGGATTACTACTGAAACAGTTGTGGTTATTGAAGAAGTGTGGCAATTACATCCGGTTGATCCGGATTTTTTTGTTGCCCCGCTTATTCCGCCCGGATAAGCAGAAAGAGTAACTGTGGCAAAAATTAAAATCGCAAAAAGAAGTAAATAGTTTTTCATATAAACCTTTTGTTAAGAGCTGAAAATTTGTCCGGTAAAAATAGCATATAAATGTTTATCATTTATTAAAAAGATACCTATCTTTGACCAATAAAATTATTATCGTTGACACCCATTAGCATTGCTTTTACATTACTAAACCTTTAATGATGAAGGATCTTTTATGAAAAAGTTTTTTATTTCTTTCATTTTCTTCGCGCTTTCTCTTTCGCTTGTTGCACAGAAAGAAGAGACAAAAGATAAATTGAACAGCGGCACTTTTAGCGGATTAAAATTTCGCAGTATTGGTCCCGCATGGAACTCGGGTCGAATTGCCGATTTTACCGTTAATCCCGCCAACTCAAGCGAGTATTATGTTGCAACCGCAAGCGGACATTTATGGAAAACAACAAATGACGGAACAACATGGAAACCAATTGCCGACACACTTCCTTATTCGCTTGGAATTGTAAAACTTGATCCTACGAATGCGAACGTTGTTTGGGTTGGCAGCGGCGAGAACAATCATCAGCGCGCGCTTGGTTATGGAATGGGCGTTTATAAATCAACAGACGGTGGACAAAGCTGGGCTTTTATGGGACTGAAAGATTCTCGCCAGATCGGAGGAATTGTTATTGATCCGCGAAATGGAAATGTTGTATATGTTGCAGCCGAAGGCTCTGTTTGGGGATCCGGCGGTGAACGCGGACTCTACAAAACTACCGATGCCGGAAAAACATGGAATAAAGTTTTAAACATCAGCGAAAACACCGGTATTAATAACATCGACTTTGATCCCCGAAATCCTGATGTACTTTACGCAACTTCAGAACAAAGACGAAGACACATCTTTGCCAAAATCGGCGGAGGTCCTGAAACGGCGATTTATAAATCAACTGATGCAGGCGCTTCATGGGAAAAAATTATGAAAGGACTTCCTTCCGTTGATCTTGGCGGAACAGGGTTGGCAGTTTCTCCGGTAAATTCCGACATAATTTATTTGAGTCTTGAAGCCGCAGAGAAAAGCGGCGGATTTTTTCGCTCTACCAACCGCGGAGCTACATGGGAAAAGATGAGCGATACATATTCTTCCGGGCAATATTTTAACGAGATTTACTGCGATCCGAAAGATGTTGATAAAGTTTTTTTGATGGATGTTGTTTCTAAAGTTACTGAAGATGGTGGAAAGACCTGGAAACCTATCGGCAATAATGCGCGTCACGTTGATGATCATGCCTTTTGGATCGATCCTTCCGATACCAAACATTTTATGATCGGCGGAGACGGCGGCATTTATGAATCGTTCGACAACGGAGCAAATTGGATTTTCAAATGTAATTTGCCGATAACACAATTTTACCGCGTTAGTCTTGATAACAGTTTACCATTTTATTATGTTTTTGGCGGAACGCAGGACAACCAAAGCATGGGCGGTCCTTCTCGCACGATCTGTGAAGACGGAATAATTAACAGCGATTGGATTATGACAGTTGGCGGTGACGGATTCTTTCAAGCGATTGATCCAACCGATCCGAACATTATTTACTCCGAATGGCAGTATGGAAATATTATCCGCTATGATAAAAAAAGCGGAGAGCTGATTGAAATTCGTCCCGAACCTGCAAAAGGAGAAAAAACTTTTAAATGGTATTGGGATACGCCGTTCATTTTAAGTTCCCATTCTCATACTCGTTTGTATATCGCGGCGGAAAGAGTTTTTAGAAGTGATGACAGAGGCGATAGCTGGAGCGAAATAAGCGGCGATTTAACAACTCAAACCGACCGCAACTCTTTTCCAGTTATGGGTAAATATTGGAGTGCTGATGCTTTATCAAAAGATTTGAGCACTTCACAATTCGGATTGATCGTTTCGCTTGCAGAATCACCCTTAAAAGAAAACCTTTTATATGCGGGAACCGATGACGGATTAATTCAAGTAACGGAAGATGCAAAGACGTGGAGAAAAATTGATAACGTTCCCGATGTTCCTAAGTTTACTTTGGTAAGCGACATTCTTCCTTCGCGCTTTAATGAAAATGTTGTTTACGCCTCTTTTAATAATCATAAGCGTGATGACTTCAAGCCGTATATTTTTAAAAGTAGTGATAAAGGAAAATCGTGGAAATCGATTGCAGGAAATTTGCCTGCAAACGGTGCGGTTAATACAATGGTTGAGGATCCGGTTAATCAAAATCTTCTTTTTATCGGAACGGAATGGGGCGTTTTCTTTTCAATTGATAGCGGTGAAAACCTGCCTGACGGCAAGGCAAGCTGGATCCAATTGAAAAATGGAATTCCAAACATTAAAGTAACCGACCTTGCTATTCAAGAAAGAGAAAATGATTTGGTGGTCGCTACTTTCGGACGCGGGTTCTACATTCTTGATGATTATTCTGCTCTGCGATCTGTGTCTAAAAGTGCACTTGAAAAGGGAGCTGAAATTTTTCCTGTACACGATGCCCCGCTTTTTATTCAGAGCCAAGGTAGATACGGACAAGGTTCAACATATTTCAAAGCGCCTAATCCGGAATTTGGCGCAACAATTACTTATTACATCAATGAAGTTCCGAAAACTTTAAAAGCTGAAAGAAAAGAAAAAGAGAAATCTCTTTTTAAAGATGGGAAACCAATTCCGCAGCCTTCTTACGAGGAAACAAAAGCGGAAGAATCTGAAAAAACTCCGTACCTTATTTTCACTTTTACAGATGAATCGGGCAATGTTATTAGAAAACTTACAAAAGCTGCGGGTGCAGGCGTAAACCGAATAACGTGGGATTTGCGATATGAATCAACTGAACCGATTACTGCGAAAGAAAATAAATTTAATCCGATCGCAAAACCAAACAGTGCGTTGTTGGTTCTTCCCGGAAAGTATAAAGTTAGTCTATCAATGGTTGTTCGCGATGAAGAAAAACAACTTGCCGGTCCGGTTGAGTTTAATGCAGTTCCTTTGAACAATACAACGATACCGGCAGCAGACCGCAAAGAACTTGTAGCGTTCCAACAGAAATCATACGAACTGGCAAGAACTGTTTGGGGCGCTCAAAAGCTGGCTCAAGAGCTTCAAAGCAAAATGGAAGTTATTAAGCAAACATTAAATAGCACACCGGCGGCATCATTCTTGTTGATAAAGAAAGCTGAAGTTATTTCAACTAAACTTGGCGACATTCTTTTAGCTTTTAATGGTAAACCGGGAAAAGCAAGCGCTGAAGAAATTCCTCCGCAAGAAGTTCCGCTAAATTGGCGTTTAGAAAAAATGATTTCCGCACAAACGAACTCAACTTCAAACGTTACGAAGAACCAAAAAGTTGCGTACGAAGTTTTGCACGAATCAATTCAGTCGATTCTTCAACAACTAAAACAAATTGATGAAGTTGAAGTTAAAGCGATTGAAAACGAAATGGAAAAACTTGGCGCCCCCTGGACGCCGGGAAGAATTCCGGATGTGAAATAAAATTTCTCTGTGTCTCAGTGACTCCGTGGTGAAAAAGATCCTTTACCACAGAGACACTGAGTTTTTCTTGGCTGACTTTTATTTGTCAAGTAAATCGGTAATAAATCACTTAAAAAATCTATGGAAACTTCAAACAGAATAACTTCTCTCTTTAATATTCAATATCCAATCATTCAAGCCGGAATGGTGTGGGTGAGCGGATGGAAACTTGCTTCGGCAGTTTCAAATGCAGGTGGATTAGGACTCATCGGCGCCGGTTCGATGAAACCCGAATTACTGCGCGAGCATATTCAAAAGTGCAAGTCCGCAACGCAGAAACCATTCGGCGTAAACATTCCCCTTCTTCGCCGTGATGCAGATGAATTAATTGCAGTTGCGATTGAAGAAAAAATGGACATTATTTTTACTTCTGCCGGTCATCCGGGAAGGCATATTGACAAATTGAAATCAAACAATATCAATGTTGTGCATGTTGTTTCGAATGTAAAGCAAGCAAGAAAATCAGAGGAAGTTGGCTGCGATGCAATTGTCGGCGAAGGAGTTGAAGCAGGCGGACATAACGGCGGCGATGAAATAACGACACTTTGTTTAATTCCGCAGTTGGTTGATGCAATTAAAATTCCCGTTATTGCTGCAGGCGGAATTGCAGACGGAAAACAAATTGCCGCAGTAATTTGTCTTGGCGCAGAAGCAGTGCAAATAGGAACGCTGTTTGCCGCAACGGTTGAATCTTCCGCGCACGAAAATTATAAACGAAAAATTGTTGAAGCGAAAGACGGCGATACGGTTTTATCTTTTAGAAAAGTTGCGCTGATGAGAATGCTGAAAAATGAATTCGCCATGAAAGCGGTTCAGGCGGAAACAAACGGACTATCAAAAGAAGAGATGATCTCTTTCCTCGATCACAAACGGGAGATGAAAGGAATTTTTGAAGGTGATGAAATTGAAGGAGCAATGGAAGCAGGACAAAGCTCCGGTTTGGTGAAAGAAATTTTAACCGTGCAGCAGGTTTTTGATAAACTGATCAAAGAATATGACTTAACAAAAAATATTTTGTTATAAATTATCACAAAAATTATTTTGTCAACGGTGGTTTTGTTTAAAATTTGGGTAAATACGGGGAAAAAGATCGAAAGAATCTTAGCAATTTTTAATTGAAAAGAAATAAGATTAAAAAAGATGTAACATATTTCGCAATCCGGGCTCATGGTTAAGCGCTATATTTATTCCAATTAAAATTAGAATAATTCCTCCACACACCTCAATAATTTTGCCGAACTTGTTTCCAAGTCGGTTGCCGGCTAAAAGTCCGAGCAGCGAAAGAGCAGCGGTAATAATTCCAATTAAAACACTTGGATACCAAATATCATAACGAAGAAGCGCAAGACTAAACCCGACCGCAAGTGCGTCAATACTGGTTGCAATAGAAAGTATGATCAACGACATTCCCCTTGATGGATCTGATTGTTGAATTTCTTCTTTATTCGAAAGAGCGGTTTTGATCATTCTTATACCGATAAAAGCCAGTAAAATCAAAGCGATCCAATGATCTATATCGGCGATAAGCGGCTCAACTCTGGAACCGAGATACCAACCGATAACCGGCATGAGAAATTGAAATAATCCAAAATGAAATGGAATGCGGAAATAATCCCGCCATGTTCGGGTTTGTATTAAAGCGCCCGTACTGATTGAAACGGCAAAAGCATCTAATGCTAAACTGAATGAGAGAAGAAGTGTTTCTGTTAAACCCATAAATTATTTTGTTAAAGGAAAATGGAAGCGAGAAATATCTGTTTTTATTGCGGAAATTGTTATCTACTTTTCATACGCAAAATTAAGGATATTTTATGAAAAAATTATTGACACTTTCTCTTTTTCTTTTGTTTATCAATGCTTCCCTTTTATCGCAAACACAATTTCAAAATTTTATAAATTACGCTAACTCTATTTCTGATTCACTCCAAAAGAACGCTGTTATAGACAGCTTTATTAATCACCACAAATCTATCCGCATTCCGATTGCCGAAGATAATTACGCAATATTTTTATACAAAGGAAACACTAAGACGGTTTCAGTTGCGGGAGATTTTAATGGATGGCAGACTAATTTCTTGATGACAAGAGTTTCGAAATCAAATTTCTTTTATGCTACAAAAATTTTTGAACCGAATGCCCGTTTAGATTATAAAATAGTCCTAAACAACACCAACTGGTATCTTGATCCGCTCAATCCAAACACATGCACAGGCGGATACGGACCAAACTCCGAACTGGCAATGCCGGATTATATTCAACCGAAAGAAATTAAATATGATGGAACAATTCCACATGGAAAGATAGAGCAGAAGACTATTATCAGTACGAATGCAAGCGCTACATATCAATTAAAAATATATCTACCGCCCGATTACAATCCAGTAGGCGACAAAGTTTATCCAACTGTTTATTTTCAAGACGGGTTTGAATACATTGATCTTGCTGGCGCAGTAAACGTGCTTGATAATTTAATTGCCGCGAAGAAGATAGAAAAAGTAATCGCGGTTTTTGTTAAACCAAACAACCGGAACGAAGAATACGCACTTACAAAGCGGACGCAATACCGGTTATTTTTTGTAAAAGAGTTGGTTCTGTTTATCGATTCGCTTTATAAAACCGAACAAACCGCCAAGCGAAGATTAGTGCTTGGCGATTCCTACGGCGGAAATATTTCGGCATTAATTTGTTATTATCATCCCGAGATATTCGGCAACTGCGGTCTGCATTCCGGCGCATTTCAAGAGAATAATTACGAAGCATACAATCTTTTTATTTCTTCCCCGAAAAAAGATGTTAAATTTTCAATGGTGTGGGGAACTTATGAACCACTTTACCCGAACATGCGAAAGTTTAGAGACTCACTTGGGTTGATTGGTTATGACTGTAATTGGTCGGAATTGCCGGAAGGACACAGTTGGGGCTTGTGGCGCGCCAACATCGATTTTATGCTGGAATATTTTTTCCCTTTTACAGCAACCGGAGTTGATGAAGGCTTAATTATTCAGCCGAATAAATTTGAATTGTACCAGAATTACCCGAATCCGTTCAACCCGAGTACAGTTATAAGTTGGCAGTTGGCAATCGGCAGTCACGTATCGCTGATAATCTATGATATTCTTGGAAAAGAAATTGTAACATTAGTAAACGAAGAAAAACAGGCGGGAAAACATCAAATTAATTTTAACACTCAGCGAACAAGCAACTCCGCCTTTTGGGGAATACAACTATCAAGCGGCATTTATTTGTGCGAGTTGCGAGCGGGTTCGGCAGAAAGTGGTTTTATTCAAACAAAAAAGATGGTCGTCTTAAAATAAAAAAGCCGGCGATTAATGCTCACCGGCTTATTATTTATCATTTCATTAAAGAAATTAATTTATAGTTATAAATCTTTCACTTGGGGTCATGGAGATTCCACAGCGCTTTGGAGCGGTTCCGTCGTAAGTATTTCCACAAGTTGGACAAACAAAATATTTTGCCGCAAGCGTGTTTTCTTTTCCTGCGTTAAGTTGTTCAAGAGCATTCTTGTAAAGCGCTAAGTGTTTCTGTTCTGTTTTATAAGCATAAGAAAAAGAAATTGATGCAAGGGTTACTTTTCCTTCCTCTGATGTTTTAATAAATCCAGGATACATAGTTGTAACTTCATATCCTTCACCTTTAACGGCATCGGCAAGATTTTCTTTTGTTGATTTTACTTCAAACTTGGGTGTTACCTTTGGTGCAGCCTCACCTAATTGTTCTAAAACT
This sequence comes from Ignavibacteria bacterium, assembly GCA_030693705.1. Lineage (GTDB taxonomy): Bacteria > Bacteroidota > Ignavibacteria > Ignavibacteriales > Ignavibacteriaceae > UBA1563. The sequence goes on from JAUYAB010000008.1 coordinate 207,599, forward strand.
GCCGCGTGATTTTTAGCATGAATATTTTCGGCTTTAGAAGCAGCCTGAAACAATAATGCAACTTTTGTGAATCCTTCCTTTTTTGCTTTCGTTGCATAAGCGGCATACTTGGCGCTTGCAGTTGATTCGCCTTCGAAAGCAGCTTTAAGATTTGCAACAGTTTGAGATTTTGTATCTATTTTTGATGCCGTTGCATTGTTGAAAGCAAAGACAACCAGCATAAGAACAGTTAATGAACCGATTAATGTTTTCATATTGAACTCCGTTTATTTTTATATAGTTATTTTTTTTTGAAAGTGAATTTTTAGTTGTCATCATTTTTGTCGGTAGTTGCGCCGGCATCATTTGAGTTAAGGTCTAAGCCGAAGTTGAATTGTACACCGGCAGCGTGTTTATAAACCAATTCGCCGCCATAAAATCCGGTGCGTGCAACAGAAAGAACTCCAGCAAGAAAAAGGACGAACGCAACATATTTAAGTATTCCGTCAAATTTTTTCATCCAGACCAACGCAATTCTTACAATCGCCGCCCCCACCATTAACCAAAGTGTTAATTGCGCAGCTTGTTCATGAGTCTCTAATGCGTTTTTTAATTGTCCGGTTTCAGAAACGCCGTCTCCTGCAATATTACCGGTAATGTACGCCGATACGACTCCGAGTGTTCCAAGTATCAACAAATAAAAAGCGGCTTTGGTAAAAAATTCTTTCTTCAGAACAAGACCGACAACCTCGGCAAGAAATCCTACAATCAACAAGGCAATTGGAAAGTGAACGATCATCGGATGAAGATGACTTATATCGAACATAAAAACTCCTTTTTTATTACTGAAACATAATTTCAAGTAACTTAAAACTTTCTAAAAGAAGACTTAAAAAAGAGTTAAAATTCAATAGGTGAGTATCGAGGAATGTTTATCTGGATTATGTGGAAAACTAATCGACTCCCAAATTTTATGACAGCACAAAAAAACCTTGAAGGATTTTTGTCCTTCAAGGTTAATTGTTAAAGAAAAAGGTTTTTACTTTTTTCTAACTTGAATATCGCCACCGGAGGTTCGGCAGATAAGACTTTTTCCACCTTTGTTTAGATCAGCTTCAAAGCGTGAAGAAGAAATTTTTATTACGTTATTTGTGGAAAGATCGCAGCTAATATCTCCGCCGGAAGTTTTTAAATTTGCCTTAGCGCTAAAATCTACCGGTAAAAAGACATCAATATCTCCGCCGGAAGTTGAGAGATCGATGCCAAGATTTTCTCCCCTATAATCTAACTTTACATCTCCGCCGGAAGTTGAAGCGTCAATTCTTGCGTTGCCGCCTTTCATTTCAATATCTCCGCCTGATGTTGCAACTTCGAGATCGCCGTGAAAATCAACCACAGAAATATCTCCCCCCGAAGTAGAAGCTTTGGTATTTCCTTTATTGTTCTTAATAATAATGTCGCCGCCGGATGTTGATGCATTTGTGTTCCCAACATTATCGTATAGTTTTAAATCTCCACCGGAGGTTTTTCCTTCGATATTTCCTGTTAAATTTTTAATACCGATATTTCCGCCGGAAGTGGAGACCTTTGCGTTATAAGATTTTGGAACCATAATTTCGAAACGAACATGAGGAGATTTTCCCCAATTAAAGGACCAGAATCCTCCCTTCTTCTTAGCAGAAATATAGACGCCCCAATCCTCTTCCTCAAATTTGAACTCAAGTTTTTCTTTTGCTTTATCATTTCCCAAAACTTTTACGTAGACGTCGTTTTTATCCCACGTTTCGACCTTTACACTGCCGCTTTGGGCTTCAATTTTTAATAGCTTGCCGGGACTTGTGGCAAAAGTTTTTTCATGCAGAAGCGAAAGCTCCTGAGGGAATGCCGTTTGTATGCATAATGGCGTAAACAATGTTGTGAAAAGTAACGGAAGAAAAATATTTTTCTTTTTCATTTTGACTCCTTTTTATTTTTAGACTTTCAAAAATTTTAGAAGGTTACAACCTGGAACATCCTTTTATCTTAAATTCTTGCCGTCAATTTATTAGCTTTAAATATAGGATTCAAGAATTTATGTTGAAAGGAAAAATTTGAAGATAAAAGTGAATAAAGCAGGGATATTTAACAGGCTTGATACCATCATTGTCCGTGTTAAAAATTTGGAAGAATCAAAAAACTGGTATATCGAAAACTTGAATTTCTTTCCGGTTTACAGCGACGATGAAAGCAAAATCACGGTGTTTGATATGGCGGGAACAACCACTTTAACTCTTTGGCAGTTTGATGAAAAGGAAACCACAAAAGAACAAAACCATGCAAACACTTATGCCGTATTTAATTGTGATAATGCCGAACAAACCTTTAAATGGTTAAAGAAAAAGGGCGTTGCTGTTGATAATTTTGCGGCTTCGGAAGAGGTTTCCCTCTTTAATTTTTTTGATCCCGACGGCAATAAATTTGAAGTTATCGAAATAAACGAAAAAGAGGGGGAAGAATGATCTCAAACTACAAACATATTATTTGGGACTGGAACGGAACGCTTTTTAACGATGTAGAAGTTTGTGTTTCTATCGTCAATAGTCTTCTTTCCAAAAGAAATCTTCCTATTCTTTCCCATGAAAAATATAAGGATATTTTCACCTTTCCGGTAAAAGATTATTATGTAACGGCGGGATTCGACTTTGAAAAAGAATCGTTTGAAATTATTGGCAAAGAGTGGATAGATGAATATGAACTGAGAAAACATGAATGCGGTTTGTCAAATTCAGCTCTACCGGTACTTGAAAAAATTTCTTCTATGAACATCGAACAATCGATTCTATCTGCATACAGTCAGCATACGCTGGTTGAAGTTGTTGAACATTGCGGCGTGAAGAAGTATTTTTCTCATCTCGTTGGCTTGGACAATATTTATGCTTCAAGCAAAGTTAAACTTGGAAAAGAATTGATGAAAAAGTTGGAGTTAAAAAATGGGGAAGCTATTTTAATCGGCGATACAACTCACGATTTTGACGTTGCAACCGAAATTGGCGCAGACTGCATTCTGCTTGCTAGCGGGCATCAAAACCGCAAAAATCTTGAGCGCTGCGGTGTGCCGGTTTTCGATTCGATAAAAGAACTTTTGGAGAAAACATAACGGTTTCTCAATGAACTTTTTCCGCATATATTTCGTTGTAGCAATATGGTTTCTTTAAATATTTCATCAAAATAAACGAGGTTTTTATGAAAAAATTTCTCTTGATCACGGTTTTGGGAATTATGTGCTTTTCGTTTGCTTCTGTTGCACAAGAGATGAATAAAGAAATGACTCCGGAAATGAAAGCATGGATGGAGTACATGAGACCCGGTGAAATGCACAAATTGCTTGCAAAATGTGTAGGCGAATGGAAGTCAAAAATTACAATGTGGATGGCTCCCGATACGCCTCCAACAACAACGGATGGCAGCGCAGTGTATGAAATGATTTTAGGCGAAAGATACCTTCAATCAAAACATGCCGGCATTTTTAGTGGAATGCCGATGGAAGGTCTTGGACTTGATGCTTATGACAATGCAAAAAAAACTTTTTACAGCGTATGGATTGACAATTTTGGAACCGGAGTTATGCAGATGGTTGGTAAATATAACGCTGCAACCAAAACAATTTCTTATCTTGGAACTTCTGTTGATCCGATGACAGGCAAAGATGTGAAAGTTCGTCAAACCATAAAATTTATTGATGATAACCATAGCGAAATGGATATGTATATGATCGATGGCGATAAAGAATTCAAGAGCATGCACATCGATTTGGAAAGAAAACAAAATTAATAAACGATAACACGATGATAGTAGAGTGGTAAAAATCCGCCGTATTAAACATCTTTTTGGTAAATTATGAGCAAAGATTATAACCCGCGCATGCACTCAGCCGAACACATTCTTAACCAAACAATGGTTCGGATGTTCAACAAAGGAAGATCATTCAGCGCACATATCGAAAAGAAAAAATCGAAATGCGATTACCGTTTTGAAAGGAATCTTTCTGCGGAAGAAGTATCCGAAATTGAAAAAAGAGTAAATGAAGTTATTGCAGCGAATCTTCCGGTTACGGAATCGTTTATTTCAAAAGAAGAAGCTGCGGTTAAATTCAATTTGGAAAGACTGCCGGATGAAGCGGGTGATTCTCTGCGCATAATTTCTATTGGTGATTATGATGATTGTCCTTGCATCGGTCATCATGTAAGCTCAACCGAAGAGATCGGCGGATTTAAAATAATTTCAAGTGATTTTGGCGAAGGTGTGCTGCGGATCCGTTTTAAACTTTTAGAAACGGTTGAATCTTAATGTTGATTTTATCATCCTACCCGGAAACTATTTTGGAGAATTACGTGAAAACTTTTTTTATTTCAATTGTTATCCTTTTTTCATTATCATTTTTGGGATGTAAATCAACTGCCGATAATCTTCCGTGGAAAGAAAATTTAGACGAAGCTTTAAAAACCGCCCAGCTTGAAAACAAAACAGTTCTTGTAAATTTTACCGGTTCCGATTGGTGTGTCTGGTGTAAAAGACTTAATGAAGAAGTTTTTTCAAAACCTGAATTTGCCGAATACGCAGAAAAAAATTTAGTCCTTGTTAAAATTGATTTCCCGCGGGATAAAGAACAGACACAAGAAACAAAGTATTATAATCAACAATTGGCGGCTCAATATAGAGTTGAAGGATACCCAACAATTATTCTCCTTCGGAAAGACGGAAGCGTTCTTGGTTATACCGGCTATCTTGAAGGTGGCGCTGCAAGTTACGTTCAGCATCTGCAGAGTTTCAAGTAAGATTTAAAGTAGAGACGCGGCATGCCGCGTCTCTACAGAACAAACTCTACTATTTCAACTTCTCCTTAAAAACCTTTTCAAACTTTTCCACTTTCGGCGCAATTACAAATGAACAATATCCTTGAGTTGGATTATTGGCAAAATAATTTTGATGATAAGCTTCCGCCGGATAAAATTTGGTGAATGGAGAAATTTCCGTTACGATCGGATCCGCCCATGCGCCTGAATTATCAAGTTCCAATTTATAATGTTCAGCAAGTTTCTTTTGTTCGTTTGAATGATAGAAAACTACCGAGCGGTATTGAGTTCCTTCATCGGCTCCTTGGCGGTTCAATGTTGTCGGGTCGTGAGTTTTCCAGAAAATTTTTAGAAGATCGGCAAAAGAAACTACCGTAGGATCAAAGATAATTTGGCAGACTTCCGCGTGTCCGGTTTTTCCGGTACAGACTTGCTCATACGAAGGATTTTCTGTTGTGCCGCCGGCATAACCGGAAATTACTTTGTGAACTCCTTTTACCCGTTCAAAAATAGCCTCGCTGCACCAGAAACAGCCGGAGCCGAATGTTGCGGTGTCAAGTTTAGTAGTTGTTTCCATAATCTCCTGATCTTTAAAGTTATTATTATCCTTACTCTTATTACATGCCGTAAGTGAAATCAATAAAAAAAGAAAAATATATTTGGTCATAAATAGCTGTATCCTTTTTATTGGTAAACCAAAGGGAAGTGAAAGAAGTTCAAAAGAGAAAAATTTGCCGCTTTGAGTTTAGAGCAACTAATTTGCAGAGGTTACTTGCTTCTCTCCTTTTTTCTAGTGAGTTTAACAACAAAGAAAAACAAAAAATTTAGAAGAGCGGTACTATGCGTATTTCTTCAGACCAAAACAAACAAAAACATTTCCTCAATTTTATTTTTCCTTCTTTTCTTTCTTCCTTCATTCCATTTGTTTTAATGACCATAATTTTTTCCGTTTGTTCAGTCTTAAAGGCTCAGACTGGCACTATTACCCCAAAATCATTTGAGTACAAAGTATTTATGCAGAAAGACACTTTCTTGGTTGGTGAACTGATAGATGTTGGGGTGAACATAATAAATACAAGTAATGTAATTCAAAAATCGGGATACGTTTATATAAAAGTGTTTAATGAAAAAGGTGAAGGTTTACGTGGGAATAATTCAACCGGGGATTTGTATTCACCTGAACATATAGAGCTTAAACCAAACGATGAAACTTATAGAGTACAGAAACTTAATTTTTTCTTTGGAGATCAGCACAGCGCGATGTCACAGGGTTTTCTTAAAGAAGGTACTTATATAATTAAAGTATCTTTTTTTTCTCCGGTTGATAAACATTCTTTTCGAGTTGAAAGAGTTATAAAAGTAATTAAACCAGAGGGTGAAGAAGCGATGGTATATAATTCATATGTTAGTATTTGTAAAAGGAAACCTTATGATCCTAAGCAAACTGTTGTTGACCTTGAGGCATTGGTTGAAGCACATCCCAATAGTATCTATGCCCCCATGCTTTTATGCGATATTCGTAATACTTATGGAATAATTCTCAATGATCAAAAAAATTATTCTAAAATAAACAGAAAGCTTGCTGAAAAATATGCTTGGTCGTCAGAAGCTCAATATGAATTGAGTGGTAGTTCGCTTGAGAAAACACTCCCTAATAGCCAAGAAAGAATAATATATTTAAAAAGTCTTTTACCACTAACAAAAAATTCTCCAATGCAAAAACTTCTTGAAATGAAATTAAAAGAGGAGATGGATAAATGAGATCTGGAAGAATAAATAAAAATTAAAAACAAAAGGATCGAGACATCGAGCCTTTTTAGTACTTTTCTTTATCGCAGAATAATATTCTGCGGTGCGGTTTTAAAGAATGTATTTACTCAAATCTCTATTCTTCACAATCGCGTCTAATTTTTTCTTCACAAGTTTGGCGTCAATTTTTACTGTGGCTTTTGGCATTTTGTCGGGGACTTCAAAAAGAATATCGTCTAAAAGCGTTGTTAATATTGTGTGTAAACGCCGTGCGCCGATATTTTCAACTTGCTCATTCACTTCAAAAGCGATGCGGGCAATTTCTTTTATTCCTTCTTCTGTAAAGTGAAGCGTAACGTTTTCTGTTTCCAGTAATGCAGAGTATTGTTTCAGCAAAGCGTTTTCCGGCAGCGTAAGAATTTTAATAAAATCATCTTCCGTCAAACTTTTCAATTCAACGCGGATTGGAAATCTTCCTTGCATTTCTGGAATTAGATCGGAAGGTTTTGTAGCATGAAACGCACCCGAAGCAATAAATAAAATGTGGTCGGTGCGCACCTGTCCGTATTTTGTATTAACGGTTGAGCCTTCAACAATAGGAAGAAGATCGCGTTGAACACCTTCGCGGGAAACATCCGGTCCGCCGCTGGAGCGACCGCCGCCGGCAATTTTATCTATCTCATCAACAAACACAATTCCGGAATTTTCCACTCGTTCGATAGCTTCTTTTTGAACAGCGTCAATATCAATTAATTTTTGCGCTTCTTCTGCAGAAAAAATTTCTTTCGCTTCGGCGATCGTTGTTTTTCTCTTTTTCTTTTTCTTCGGAAGCATGGTAGACATAATTTCTTGAATATTGATTCCCAAATCATCTCCGCCGATAGGTCCCAACACTTGCATGCCAACCGCGGAAGTTGTTATATCAAACTCGATCAATCGATTATCAATTTCCCCTTTGTGCAGCTTGGTGCGCATCCATTCGCGCGTTTTTTGATTTGTAAGCGGATCCTCTCCGGTTACCGCAACTTCATTTTTATTTTCATCTCCATTTTCAACCGGCTTTTTCACCGGCGGAATAAGAAGATCAAGAATTCTTTCATATGCAAGTTCTTCGGCTTTTGTTTTTACTTCTTCGGTTTTTTCCGCTTTGATCATATTGACGGAGACATCGGCTAAGTCGCGTATCATTGATTCAACATCGCGCCCGACATAACCAACCTCTGTGTATTTTGTCGCCTCCACTTTAATAAAAGGGGCATCGGAAAGTTTTGCAAGTCTGCGCGCGATTTCGGTTTTTCCAACACCGGTTGGTCCGATCAAAATAATGTTGTTCGGCATTATTTCTTCTTTAAGAACACCAACAACTTGCTGCCGTCTCCAGCGGTTTCGCAGAGCGATAGCAACGGCGCGTTTGGCTTCGTTTTGTCCGATAATAAATTTATTTAGTTCGTTTACAATTTGGCTGGGCGTTAATTCGTTTCTCAATTTTTTTCCATTCTTATTTCAAATTATTTTTCAAGAGTTTCAACGTGAATTTTATCGTTCGTGTAAATGCAAATTTCAGAAGCTGTTTGCAACGCTTGCTGAACAATTTCACTTGCAGAAAGTTTGCTGTATTTTTTTAGCATTTTGGCTGCGGCAAGAGCGTACATTCCGCCCGAGCCGATGGCTACAATTTTATCATCGGGCTCAATTACATCTCCGTTACCGGAAATAACAAACGCGCTGTCTTTTGAAATTACCGCGAGCATCGCTTCCAATTTTCGAAGGTATTTATCTGTTCGCCATTCTTTTGCAAGTTCAACTGCAGCGCGGTTCACGTTTCCGCGGAACTGTTCGAGTTTATCTTCAAAGCGTTCCATCAGTGTAAAAGAGTCGGCCGAAGCTCCGGCAAATCCGCAAAGAACTTTTCCGTTTGCAATTTTTCTAACTTTCATCGCGTTGTGTTTCATCACGGTATTGCCGAGCGTTACTTGTCCGTCTCCGCCAAGAGCCGCTTCACCATTGTGAATAACTCCGATGATTGTTGTTGATCTAATATCTATTGGCATGGTAATCCTCTAAAATCTTTTAACAAAATTAACTTTTTTTGTTGAGCGTATTTAAAAATTTTATGCAAAAACAAGACGACGCCCCTTCGGTTCGGGAATAGGATCGTTAAATTCTTTTGCTGTTTTAATCCAAAGCTGCACCGCTTCTTTGGCATTTTTTAATGCTGATTCATAATTCTCTCCGTGCGCCATACAGCCGTGTAACTCCGGAACTTCTGCTATATAAGCATTATCCTCATCGCTCCAATATATTATAATTTCATATCTGTCCATCAATCTCTGCGATTTTTTATTGATTAGTTAGATTAATCCATCATCATTGTAAGGATTGATCCAATTTAATAGTAGTTGACCGAATACCTGTTGGCATGGTAATCCTCTAAAATCTTTTAACAAAATTAACTTAATTTTAAGTGAATAAGAAAACCACCGGTCATTTCCAGATAAATCTCTCCACAACAAATCGTAACAGCGGTTTTAAAGGAAAAATTTTAGCCCGCCTAAGGCGGGTCTGATATGAGACGTAATCGCCGCCGAAACGTTCTACTAATTTTTTCTCTTCATAAAAGGAACCGACTGAAAAATAAAGTAACGAACAAACCACGAAAAGAAAGTAGAAAAGATTCATTGTTGGTCGAAAGAGAAGAAACAAAACCGAAAACAAATAAATCGGATGACGGCTGAATTTATAAGGACCTTCGATCCGCAACACCGATGTTTCATCCAATTCTTCTTCTTTGTAAGTGCCGGCTTTCCAGCGCAAGATTTGACTGATGCCGAGAAATTCTTTTCCATCGATAAACTTTAGAGTCCAGAGTATTCCGACCAAACTCACAAACTGCGGAAGCAAAATTATCATATCGAACGGAGGTGCGAGATCGTAAAGAATAATGTCCGGCTTTGGAGATAATTCCCAAAACAAATAAAAGGTAAAAAGCGAAACGAGATTGTATGCAATCCGGTAAAAAGGAAGAAATTTTGGAAAGCGTTCCCTCACGATTTCTTTTATTTTATTTGAAGCTGTTAATGAATGCAGCCATCCGAAAAGTAAAAAAAGAAAAATGATGAGAACGATGTTTCCTAAAAGGATCATAATGTTTTACGCAAACGGGCAACCGGCAGCCGCAACTGTTCGCGGTATTTTGCAACAGTTCGGCGCGCAATGTGTATTCCTTCATCGTTCAGTATTTCGGCAATTTTATCATCGCTTAGCGGCGATTGTTTATCTTCTTTAATAATAATTTCTTTAATCCGCTCTTTGATGTGTTTGTTGGAAACTTCTTCTCCTGAATCAGTTGCCAAACCTTCGCTGAAAAAATATTTCAGTTCGTGTACGCCTTGCATGCTTTGTACAAATTTTCCGTTTACCACGCGGCTGATTGTGGAAATATCCATCATAATTTCTTCGGCAATATCTTTGTAGATCATCGGACGGAGATATTTTGGACCCTTCTCAAAAAAAGCGACTTGCTTTTCGAGGATTGCGCGCATCACTTTAAGAAGCGTTTCGCGCCGCTGTTCAATGCAGGCGATAAACCATTTTGCCGATTCAAATTTTTCTCGTAAAAATTTATAAGTGTTTTTTTCACGATCGGAAATTTTCTTCTTTCCTTTATTTGCATTTAACATTTCGATATACCCGGCGTTAACCGTCACCGATGGCATCGCGCGGTCGTTGAGTGTGATAATAAAATTATCTTCAACTTTTTCGAGAAGAAAATCGGGAGTGATCTGGTTCAGTTCGGCAATTTCAAAATTTCCTTCGCCCGGTTTTGGATTAAGTTTCTGGATCAAATCAAGCACCGCGCGAAGCGTTTCTGAGGTAAGCGACATCTTTTGCATGGTTGAATCAAATCTTTTTTGAACAAAATCATCAAAATGATTTTTCAACATCTCTTCGGCTAAGTAAGAATAATAAGGGTCAAACGTTCCGTGCTGAAGCTGGATGATAAGACATTCTTGCAGGCTGCGCGATGCAATTCCTATCGGGTCCAACACTTGAATTTCTTTTAAAACATTTTCAGCATCATGCAATGAAACCGTTGTGTGGTCAAACATTTCCAGGTTGCTGATGATGGTTTCCAAATCTTGTTTCAAGTATCCGTCTTGATCAAGATTGCCGATAATTTCTTCACCAAGCAGTATAGATGGTTCATCAAGCTGAAGTAAGTAGAGTTGATTTAGTAAGTGTTCTTGTAGAGATTCACGTTGCGGCGCTGTTGGATGAAAGGATTCCTGTTCTTTTTTTGTATTGCTGTTGTACGAAGGATCATCAAAATATTCTTCGTCATTCATATAATCTTCTAACCCAAACTCATCCTCTTCGCTGTAATCAGATTCTTCCGGCTCTTCACCGACTTCATCCGGTTCTTTTTCTTCCTGTTTTAATTCCAGGTCTTCTTCAAGAATAGGATTTAGCTCGAGTTCGGTTTTTATCCGTTGCTCAAGAGCCATTGTATTTAATTGCAGCAGTTTTTGATATTGAATTTGCTGCGGAGAAAGTTTTTGCTGCTGTGATAAGCGCTGCGAAAGAGAAAGCATAGTTATTTACCGATTATTCCTTGTGCTTTTTTGTACCATTTATTTCCGAATTTGCGTTCTAAACTGCTTTTGCAAAATTGAAAAGCCGTTACGTTTTCTACCGCTCCTTTTTCCAGTGCATGGAAACAGTCTGAAAATTTTTCAAACCGAAGCACCTCTCCGCCGAATTCCGAAACACGGATCGGAAAAAGATGACATGAAATAGGTTTTTGAAACGCAATTTTCTTTTCGAAGAAGAGCTTTTCGAGTGAGCACTTGGCGATCTGCTTGTCGAAATAAACAAACACACACGCTTTATTATTAACGCTGCGGGTTAAAAGCTCGCCATCTTTTACTTCATAAAAACCGAGTTCTTCAATTTCATCCCAATGTTCTTCGGATATTATATCTTTAACAAGTGGAAGAGCTTTTTCCATTTCGAAGAGTTCGTCTTCCTTTAAAGGAGCGCCGTATTCGCTGTCAAGCGTACAGCAGGCGCCCTTGCATTTGCTAAGGTCACACGAAAAGGGTGTTTCAACAACTTCTTTGCGAAGCAAAACGTCGTTTATCGATATAAAATTGTTATTAAACATTGGAATAATTTTTGTACAAAGATAAGAATTTCTGAAGGAATTGTAAATATTTTTAGAAGACAAAAATGTTGTATTGCTTTAAGTGAGGAAAAAGTTCTTCTATTCAAAAATTTTTGGTTAAATTTCTTTAGATAAATTTGGGAACTTACTCGATGAAATTGACCGGAAAAAATGTTGTTATTACAGGAGCTTCCAGCGGAATAGGAAAAGCGCTCGCGCTTCAATTTGCCAAAGCCGGCAGCAGTTTAGTTTTGCTCGCCAGGAGAATCGAAGAACTGGAAATCATTGCCAAGGAAGTTTCGAAGTATCACGTTATTGTGAAGATTTATAAGTGCGATGTTTCCAATAAAGATGAAGTTGAAAAAGTTTTTGTTCATATAAAAAAATTTTTCAATTCAATTGATATTTTGGTACTAAACGCCGGCGTTAGTTTCAGAACTGACGTGAGAAAAGATGAATCCGCAAAAGCCGTACAAACGTTCGCCGTAAATGTTTTGGGAATGATCTTCTGCGCAAACCAGGTAATTCCCGATTTTATTCAAGCTAAAAAAGGAATGATCGTCGGCGTTTCTTCGCTTGCCGAGAGCCGCGGATTTCCGCGAAGCGGATTTTATTGCGCAAGCAAAGCCGCAGCCTCAACGTATCTTGAAAGTTTGAGGATTGAATTACAGAAGTACAACATAAAAGTCTTAACGGTAAAACCCGGTTTTGTTAAAACTCCCATGACGGATAAAAACGAATTTGATATGCCGTTTATTATTCCCGTTGAAAAAGCTGTGAAGATAATTATTGAAGGAATTAAGAAAGAGAAAAAGATAATTCAATTCACTTTCGGTGCGGTGCTGGGGATAAAAATTATGAAAATTATGCCGAATTGGTTATTTGACCGCCTTTCTAAACAACAGCTAAAAAAACCGTTAAAAAGATGAAAAAGATTTTTACGTTTGCCACCATTTCTTTCTGCTTGATTATTTTTTCTCAAGCCGGAAAAGCGCAAAGCGATTCGCTTATCACGTTTTCGGAAATAATGTTTAATCCGGTTTCCGGCAACAATGAGTTTATTGAACTTTACAATACAAGCGAAACCGATTCAATCGACCTTGCGAATTTTAAAATAAAATATTACACCTCAAATCCGGATGGATTAGTTTCAACCGGTTTAGGAACAAAAATTCCGCCCAAAGGTTTTGCTGTTATCTTTGAAGGAGATTATGATATTGCAAGTGGTGTGTATAAGAACATTGTTCCCATCTCTGCTATCATACTTAAAATTGCTAAGAACTATTTTGGCAGCAGCGCTTCTGGAATGGCAGGAAGTAACGATCGCGAACTAAGATTGATTTCATCCGCCGGTGATACTATTGAAACGTATCTCTACTCATCGAGCAACGGAACAGGAATTTCAGATGAGAAGAAAATTTTAACTAAAGACAATGCAGCCTCAAATTGGGCGAACTCGCTGCAATTGAATGGAACGCCGGGATTTAAAAACTCTATTTCTCCATTATCGATTGATCTCGCAGTTTCTTCAATTTCTATTTCGCCGTCATTCCCGCTTGTTAATAGCATCATCGAGATCGGTTCGGTTCTGAAAAATTTTGGGATTTCGCCGGTTCAAAATTTTACTGCGGAAATTTATTTGGATACAAACAAAAATTCTTTGGGTGAACAAACAGAAAAAATATTTGAACAAACACTTTCGCTAAATTCAAATGATTCAACCACTATCTCGTATCAACTTCAAAATTTAGTTGCCGGGAATTATCAGATTATAGTTTCAATAAAATCACTGTCAGATGAAAACCAAACGAACAACATAAAGATTGCAACTTTTACAGTTTATCCAAAACCAAATTCGCTTAATGATTTGGTGGTCAACGAAATAATGTATGCGCCGATTACCGGTGAACCGGAATGGGTTGAGTTTTTCAATCGTTCTGATAAAGCAATAAATTTGAAGAAGTGGAAAATTTCCGACAACGCAACCCCGGTGGCAATAAGCGCTGTGGATGTTTTTGTTCCGGCAAAAGGATACATTGTTTTGAGCAAAGACTCAACGATTTTAAGTCATTATTCCGTTTCATCTCCGGTTATAACATTGAGTTTACCCGCATTAAACAACACCGATGATGCGGTGGTCTTGAAAGATTCACTAAACATTTTAATAGATAGCCTTTATTATTTTTCAACGTGGGGCGGCAGTAACGGAAGATCTCTTGAACGTTTGAACCCGAATGAGGCAGCAAATAATCCATCAAACTGGAAAACTTCTATTGGAGTTTTTAAAGCAACGCCCGGAGCTAAAAACAGTATTGTTCCCCTTTCTTATGATGTTTCTGTTTCGTCTGTTTTGTTTGCACCATTGTATCCTGCAATCAATGATGAAGTTACCATTACGTCACTTATAAAAAATACCGGGGATTCACTTGCCAATCCGGTAACCGCCGAAATATTTTTAGATGCGAATAATGATTCGACCGGGCAATCGAATGAATTATTGTTTTCCAACTCCTACTCATTGCTTTCGCAAGATTCCATTGTTATCGAAAAAAAATTAAGCGGACTAACTTCAGGAACCCATCATATTTTAGTACAAGCGCTTTTCTCAACCGATGAGAATCAATCCAACAATAAAAAAATAATTTCTTTTACGGTCTATAATCTCCCAACAAAATTCAATGATGTTGTTGTAAACGAAATTATGTATGCACCGCTTTCCGGCGAACCGGAGTGGATAGAACTTTTTAACCGAACCGACAGTACGATTAATCTTAAAAAGTGGCGCATCGGAGACAACGCAACGCAAATAATTCTTCCTTCAAATGATTTTTTCATCACAAAGCATTCGTACGCAATTGTGGCAAAAGATTCTTCACTTTTGAATTTGTATAAAATCGCTTCGCCGTTTATCGTTGCTTCACTTCCTTCATTAAACAATACCGACGATGCTGTTGTATTAAAAGATTCATTAAACACACTTGTTGATTCTCTTTATTACTTTTCGAACTGGGGCGGCAGCAATGGAAGATCGCTTGAAAGGATTGATGCGAACCAACCGGCACTCAATCCATCAAACTGGAAAACTTCAACGGGAATTGCAAAGGCAACACCGGGAAAAATTAATTCCGTTACGCGAAAAGATTATGACGGAACGATAACGGATATTTTGTTTTCACCGAATAATCCGGTTACAGGAGATAATATTTCTTTTTCCGCGAAGGTGAAAAATCCGGGAATAAACGACCTGTCGTTTCATCTTGAACTTTATCTTGACGAAAACCTTGATTCAATTCCCGATGCCGGCGCAATAACTTCAGATTCGTTTACGCTCACCCCGCTTGATTCACTTACCGTTCCCTTCAATTATGTTTATGAAAAGTTTAAAGGAACAAAAGGATTTTTTGTTAAAGGGATTTTCGCACAGGATGACGACACGACAAACAATTCTTTTTATAAAACACTTTCAGCAGGATTTCCATCCGGCAGTGTGTTGTTAAACGAAGTGATGTTTACCCCCGCAAACAGTGAGCCGGAATGGGTTGAGGTTTTTAATGCTTCGAATGATACGATCAATTTAAAAGATTGGACAATTAATGATGTTTACACAACTCCGGCGTACGGCAAAGTTACAACCGATTTTATTCTGCTGCCGCAAACGTTTGGAGTGCTTGCAAAAGATTCATCGATCATTAATTATCACAGAACCATTCCTTCTAAAATTGTAAAAATAAATCTACCGGTATTAAATAACGATGTTGACGGCGTTGTATTAAAAGATAACCGCGCGGTTGTTATGGATTCACTTCTTTACAACAGCAGTTGGGGCGGTTCAAACGGATATTCACTTGAAAGAAAATTATTAACGGTTCCGGCAAACATGCAGGACAATTGGGCGAGTTCGCTCGATATAGAGCAAAGTACTCCGGGAAGAATTAATAGTCAAACTCCAAAAGACTTTGATTTGACAATTTCAAATCTTGCCACCGATCTTCCGTCTTTTGGTGAAAACGAAAACTTTCCAATTTACGCCGGTATAAAAAATATCGGAACAAAAGCGGTTGATAATTTTTCGATTCAATTTTATATTGATACCGATTCAAACCATGTTGCTGAATATTTGTTCGATACACAAGCCGTGACGATGCAATTGCAAAGCGGTGATTCACTAAAAGTTATCGCGGGAGTAAAAGGTTCAATCTCCAGGCGGATTTTGTTTGCTGCAAAAGTTGTTTTTACTGCCGATGAAGACACACTAAACAATTATGTCGAAAAATATTTTGAACCGGGATACCGGCAACAAGCAATCGTTATAAACGAGGTGATGTATAATCCGAATGATAACGCTCCCGAATGGATTGAACTCTTAGCAAGGGATTCCGTTAACTTAAAAAATTGGTCAATCTCTGATTCGCTTTCAACTCCGGTAAAAGTAAAGATCACGTATAATGATTTTTATCTTTCGCCAAACGAGTTTGTTGTGCTCTCAAAAGATTCCATTTCATTTTTTAATGCATACCATCTTTTTACAAACGCAAAATTTATTCCGGTTAATCTTCCTTCGCTCAGCAATACCGAAGATGGTGTACATGTTTATGATTTTCGCGATGCGTTGATCGATAGAATGCATTATAAATCTACTTGGGCTGGTAAAAAAGGTTTTTCAATTGAACACATCAGCGGTGCAAATGATAGTCTGAGCTGGATAACTTCACTTGCAATAAACGGAAATTCTGCCGGAGGAGAAAATCTTCTTCCAAATCAAAATATAGCTCGGAGTTCAATTGTTATAAATGAAATTATGTTCGATCCCGACATTGATAATAGCGAGTTTATCGAATTTCAAAACATCTCGAACGATTCAATAAACATCGGCGGTTGGCGCATTCAGGATGAAAAAGGAAATTTTTATAAACTTTCTGAAACCGGTTTTATAATTCCGCCGGGTGAGTTTTTTCTCCTTGCGGCTGATTCGATTGTATTGCAAAAATATCCAGAGTTAAGTTCGTTTTTAAATCTTTCCGTTGCGAACGAATCATCTCTTGGTTTTACAAACACGGGTGAACTGATCCAGCTTAAAAATATTTTCGGCGCTGCTATCGATTCGATTGTCTATTCAGACAAATGGCACAACAAAAATATTGTGAACACAAAAAACAAATCGCTTGAAAGAATAAATCCGAACATAGACGGCAACTCGAACACAAATTGGAGCACTTCGGTTGCGGTTAGCGGCGCTACTCCCGGAAAACAAAACAGCATTTTTACTACCAACTCAAATACCTCGGCAAACATTTCTGTTTCGCCGAATCCATTCTCTCCCGACAATGACGGTTTTGAAGATTTTACCATCATCAATTACAATTTATCTCAAGCAATCTCACAAACGCGAATTAAAATATTTGATTCAAAGGGCAGACTGGTGCGCACGCTAAATAATAATCAGCCAAGCGCACAAACCGGCTCGGTGGTGTTTAACGGATTGGATGACGACGGCAACCCGCTTCGCATTGGAATTTATATTGTTTATCTTGAAGCTATGAATGACGCTTCCTCTGTTGTTGATAAACTAAAAACCGTAGTAGTGGTTGCAAGAAAATTATAAAAATTTTATAAGAGCAATAAAATGGCAGAAGTAAAATATTTCACTCCAAAAGAAGCGGTTAAAACGCTTCCGCTGGTAAAAAAAATTGTAGACGATATTCTGCGTGAAGGAAAAGATATACAATTTTTGATGGATCAAGTCGGCGGCGATGTTCAGTTGAACCCCGAAATTCCCGAACGCTTAAAAAGCATGCAAGTCTATTTAAAAGAATTACTTGAAGTTGGGTGCTATTATAAAGATTGGGACTTTTCTCTTGGTTTGGTTGATTTCCCTTCTGTGATTGATGGAGAAGAAGTTTTTCTTTGCTGGCGCAGTGATGAAGAGACGATCAGTTATTATCATCATCCCGCAAGCGGATACGCCGGAAGAAAAGTTATTCCCGAAGATTATTTTTTATAAAAACCGGGAACTAATTTATTGATAAAAAACATTGAACTCTTTGTGTTTGATTTGGACGGAACCTTAACGGAGTCATCCGAAACTATTCACCAAACAACGCTAAAAACATTTGAGCATTTCGGTCGCGTTGTACACCTTCCGAAAGAAGAATTAGATAAGCGGATCGGCGAGCATTTTCAAACGATCTTTGATGACTTGAACATTCACGTTGATGATGTTGAAGAATTTATTAATGTGTACAAAACAATTTATTTTGATTTTATCCACACAACAAAACTTTATCCCGGCGTTGAAGAGATTCTTTTATCTTTAAAAGAAAAAGGAAAGAAAATCGCGCTGCTTACAACCAAAGGACAAGAACAAGCGCAAAACATTCTTCATCATTTTAAACTGGAAAAATATTTTGATGAAATTATGGGACGACGTAACGGAATAAAACACAAACCTTCACCGGAGCCGCTGCTGTTTATTTGCAACGCTCTCTCTGTTTCGCCTGAGCAAACGTTAATGGTTGGAGACACCGAAGTTGATGTGCAGTGTGGAAAAAATGCAAACACAAAAACATGTGCGGTTACCTGGGGTTACCGATCAAAGGGAATTTTAGAAAATGAAAAACCGGATTATATTGTGGAAAAAATTTATGAACTTTTGCTCCTAACTTAAAGGTTACTATGAAGTCTAGAATATATTTCTTAATGATTGTATTAGTGGTAAGCTTTGCCATCAATACAACAATTTTTTATTATTCCGAGATTGGCGTTAACCCGCACGTTCATTCTTTTTTTGATGTTGTCTGGTGGTGGATGGTCAGTTCTACCACGGTTGGTTACGGCGATGTTTACCCTGTAACTACAATCGGAAGACTCTCCGCAATTGTTTCTATTATTGTCGGTGTATTCTTTTATACGAATATCATCACTATTATTGCTGAATCAGTGCATCAATCGTTTGAGAAGCACATTCGGGGATTAGCTCAAGTCGCTTGCAAAAATCATATCGTTATCTGTGAGTACACTGCTTTTGCAGATGAATTGATCCAGGAAATTCAGCAATATGAAAAGTTTGCTGGAAAAGAAATGGTTATTGTTACAGACCTCGTTGAAACCAATCCTTATCCCGAACACTATTTTGTAAGAGGCGTCCCCATCAATCCGCTTAATCTAAAGAAAGCAAATATAAAGTACGCCGATTTTATTTTCGTTTTTGCCAATATCCGTTTTAAAGACCCGGATGTAAAAACCCTGCACCTTCTTTCTCGCATTAAGAAGTTAAACCAGCATGCAAAAATTTATATCGAAATGGAAAATCCGCAGGACGATCTGGTACAGTATTTAGACCCTTCCGTTACGGTAATTGAAAGCCGGAGAATGCTTGAAGATTTGTTAAAGTATAAATCAATCAAATTTAATGAGTTGTTCGAGCAGAGCTAATTTAAAATGGGGCGCTGATTCGTTAAGATCGCCTATGATTTTAGAAGTTAGCCGATTATTTACAGAAAAAATGAAACTATCATTTCACTACACTATTTTCAAAATGTTGATGCATCACTTGCTAACGAAGATGCTGAACCAACTATAAATGTAATTTGTGAGAGGTTATGAAGGACCCTGAAGAACTTTTAGCTAAAGCAAATTTGCTTAAAAAAGACTCAACTTTGCAGGAAACCCAAATATTAAAGGATGAATATTTCTGGACGATCCACAACATCTTTGAAGACTACCATGAAGGGTTAAATTTCGATCAGCGCTTAGCTTTCATTAAAGAGATGGAGCCGTATCTACCCGATTCGTTTTTGGGAGCAATGGCACTTGCCCGAAACTTGAAGAAAGTTCTCAGCCTTTATAAAACTGATAGATTTTTTCTAACCAAACAGAAATCCGATCTTCTCTACTTAGTAAACACTTTCAAGAAATTAAAAATTCCGAAATCGGAATCGTCGTTTTCGGATATCATGAGACAATTATCGAGATTACAAGACGATCAATCTGATTGGTACCTTCCTTTAATTAAAGAAATCGGATTAGAGGGTTTTGAAGAAAAAGATTACCAGCGGATCAAGAGAGACGGAAATTTGATCATTAGTTTATATGAACTCATTATGCTTAATACGGCAAAACATATTGAGAAATCTGATTCGTTAGTCGATATGCAATGGTTTCTCCCCTTTTTAGAAAACGCACTCTGTAAATTCCCGGGAACCATTTGGTTTAAATATTACAAAGCCAGGCTTCTTTTAAAAGTAGGAAGGGTTGAAGAAGCTAAACCGCTTTTAAAAGATGTTTTAATAAAACAAAATGATCAGTTCCGGGCTTGGGAGCTTTACGGTTCACTTTATGCAGAAACCAACCCGCACCTTTATTTTTCTTTTCTTTGCAAAGCCGCTCTCAAAGGAAAGGAAGAATCAGCTTTGCCGGCTCTTCGCTTAAACCTTGCGAAAGAATTTATAGCAAGAAAAATGTATGCTGAAGCCAAAACCGAGTTAGAACAAATTATGAAAACCGGAGAACAAAAAGGATGGGAAATTTCAAACGAAATTACCCGGCTCTACAATTTAAAAGAAATAAGTTCTGCGGCGGCGCAAATAAGCAACATAAAAGTGTACGAAGTATATCAGCATACAGCCGATGAACATTTAGCATTATTTCTTGAAACAAAGGTTGGAATTGTTACAAATATTTTACCTGATAAAAAAATTGCCTTTCTGGTATTCGGACCAAAACTTAGCGCGGCTTTAAAGATGAAAGAGGAAGATGAAGTTGCAAACGGAGACATCCTAAAAATCTCTATCGCCGAAACAAGCATTAAGGGTGAAATAAAACACAATGTTATAAACTATGAACGTACTGACGAAAAGCCTTCATCTGATTTTTATAAAATTGTAACAGGAACATTGAACCTTAAAAAAAATAAAAAAGGAAATCCATACGCCTTTGTTCAAGATGTTCACATTCGTAAAGACATTATTATCCCTTCGGGAATTAAAGAAGGAGAAAAAATTTCTCTCGTTTGTTTTAAATATTATAAGAAAAATGGTGAATCAAAATGGAGAGCAATTAAGGCTCTGGGGTAATTGCACAAAAATACCGCATTATGGCGCAACATAACTATTAAAATTGATTTTTAATATCCATTTTTCTTCATTATTACGCTCAAATCCCACTTTTCACCATTTTCTTTTCCCTTTGTATGAAAATTAGTTCTCTTTGTAAGATAAAAATATCTTATTATGTAACTAATTAGTTACATTATATGATATATAAATATTTCTAAATGCAAATGACATCATATTGTTTAATAAATACATCCTTTTGTATAATTGAAATCTTCTTTTGTATATAGTATTTCTTTCATTGTGCGATGGAAAAGGGACTTTACATGAAAATATTTTCCCATTCTATGATATAATAGTCTTATTTCTTAAATTACGCTTAGCGTTTCATAACTAACTTATAGGAGTTTTATGCTTACATATAATCTTCACAAACATTTTAAACTACGGGGAGTATCTTCTCCGGCTGTGTTTTTAATGCAAAACGGTTTTAACAAACAAACCGCTTACCGTGTTGCAAATAATAAATTTTCTTCGTTATCAGCAAAACATATTGAAAAACTTTGCCTTGCTCTAAACTGTACACCGAACGATTTAATGGAATGGGAACCGGAAAAAAATATTGAAAACCCCGAGAAGCATTCGTTAAACAAACTTCGCCTCACTCAAGCAGCGGACTTGCGTAACTTTGCCTCCGATATTCCGTTTGATAAAATGGGAGAATTTGCCGCAGAAATTGAAGCCGTGAAAAAGAAAATGAGAAATGAAGCGTAAGATATGGGACGCAGATTCGTTAAGATCAATTATGATTTTTTATGATAATCTTAACTGATCTTAACCAATCTTATAAAATCTGCGTCCCATTGTGTTAAAGAATCTTACTTAAACGTATCAGCCGAATTAATAATTTTTACTTCATTAACATTCAATTTAAAATTTGCCACAGCGTCATCTTCATTCAACACTTCTTTTGGCAAACCTGCTTTCACGATATTAGAATAGCTCATCGGTGAAGTGAGATTTTCTTTCAGACTCTTGGCTAATGGTTCGGCTTCACTCTTGTCGGTTACGATGGTGACGCACATGTTTTCCGCTTGCCAATATTTTTTAATCGCTTTGTTCACATCAGCAAGAGAAAGCTTTGCAAGCTGTTTATCCATTTCGTTTACGTAATCTTTTTTACCGTAGAATTTAGAGTCCATTAAATAACCGAGACGGCTTGCGGGAGTCTGGACATATAGTTTTATGTAGCTTCTTAAAAATGTGCGGGTCGCTTCAAAATCTTTTTTTGTCATCCCGTTTTTTACAAGATTATCAATTTCACGCACAGCTAAACGAATTGCGTAATGTGCATGCCCGATTTTAATATCTTCTAATTCTTTGTATTGATTCTTCAACTGTTTTGCAATTTGCACAGGGCGAATCCAAAACGAAAAATAATTTGTCGTTCGTGGAGTTCCAGCGGGTTGAAGCATGTTTCTTCCGCCGTTATCATACCATTCGATGTAAGAGTAATCTCCGTAATTCATCGAACGGGTTTCGCGCAGTTTTTGATACAGTTGTCCGTAAGATTTTCTATGTTCGCCCAGATATGAATTTGCAACCATCATCGCAGCAAAGTCGTTATCTTTTCGTGTAAGGTTCATCGGGAATCCGGCGAATATTGCAGAACCAAACGCATTATCTTTTTGAATGATCTCAACGTTTATCCCTTTTGGCATCTGAGGTTTTACTATTGCGGGAAGAAGATGTTTTATTGCAGAAAGATTTTGCAAATCTTTTTTCAACGTTGAAAGGAATGCACTTGAATAATTTCCGGCAATCCCGATCATAACATTATTTTTTGTGAAGAAGTTTTTGTACTGATCTCTCACGTCTTCAAGGGTTATCGCTTTTACGCTTTCTGATTTTCCCTGAATCATATGTTGATATTTTGTTCCTCTAAAAAGAAAATCTTCCAACGCTTTTTTAGAATAATCTTCGTCGGAAGAAGCACGAATGACCTGGTCAACATAATTTTGCTGATTTCTTTTTACGCGGTCAAAATCATTTTGAGAGAAAGAAGGATTAAGTAGTAATCCTTTTAGAATTGGATAGAAGTCGTTTAGAAAGTCCTGATGAACTTCAAAAGTGAAAATAGAGACTTCTTTGTCCACAGAAGAGCTGTATCCTGCCGCCCAAGGATAAATTTTATTTTGAATATCGGCGTAAGTTAAACTTCCCGTTCCCCCTTGCATTATCAAAGCGGAAGTGAGATACGTTAATCCTTCTTTTCCGGCCGGATCGCATACCGTGCCGTTTTTGAACATCAGTTTGAGCGTTACTTTGTTTGTGTTCGGCAGTTTTAATTCAACTACTTCTTGAGCAAGTAATGAACCGAATAGTAAAATTCCAAGCATTAATGTTTTCATTACTTTACTCCTCCTTCTGCGTCAGCCGAAATTGTGCCGACGGTTAGTTTTTCCGCGGTTAAATATTTTTTAGCTACTGCTTTTAAATCTTCCACCGTCACTTTTTCATAATTTTCATAAAGACGGTTGATAGATTCCGGATCGCCGGTAAGTTGTATAATATGACTTAGAATATTTGCGATTGAAGAGGGATTATCTATCCCCATCGCAAAACTGTATTTCAATCTTGATTTTGTTTCCGACAGCATCTTTTCGTCAACACCGTTTGTTTTCACAGCATCGATGGCTTTTGTCACTTCATCTTTTACATATTGCATGTCGTTTTTATTTACAATGGATGCGTCAACAGAGATTAAATTGGGATCGCGTGTGTCGTAGATTCCACCGTTTATGCTGCGGACTTTTTGTTCTTCAAGTACAAGCTTTTGGTACAATTTTGAATTTTGTGAAAACAAAATGGTGAGTAAAATATCTAACGAAGGCGAATCCATTCCTTTCTCATCAAAACCGGGTCCTTTGAAATTTAAACTTACATATGGAGGAATACTGCCGTTTTGGAGATGGGTGAAACGTGTAACTTTCTGTTCCGGTTCAACGGGAACTTTTGCCTCATAATTTCCACGTTCCCATTTCGCAAAATATTTTTCGGCAAGTTTGTTTACTTGTTCTGGAGTAACATCACCAACAACTAAAAGAGTGGTGTATTCCGGTCTGTAAAACCGATTGAAAAATCTCAACGAATATTCATACTGATTCGGCATATCAATAATATCTTTTAAGAATCCCATCGTGGTGTGTTTGTATGTATGCGCATCAAAAGCGGTGTTTGCAACGTTTTCGTTCAGTTGGGCAAATGGCGAGGCAATGTTTTTTGTGTATTCACCTTTTACAGCGCCGGCTTCGGTTTTGAAATCGTGAATAGGATACTGTAAATTTTGAAAACGGTCTGATTCAAGTTCAAACATTTTTTCTAGTTTTTGCGCATTGCCGGTCATGTGATAAATTGTTCTATCAAGTGAAGTATTGGCATTTGCGGAAGCGCCGATCGCTTTTAACTCTTCGTTGTATTGGTCTTTATCATATTTTTCTGTACCGCGGAACATCATGTGCTCAAAGAAATGTGCAAATCCGGTTACCCCCTCTTCTACTTCGTTCCGCGAACCGACGCGGACGACGAGAAAGAATGATGCTATTCCGGGGCTGTCAAATTTTACGGTAACAACGTTCAATCCGTTTGCCATTTTGTGTTGTTCAATTGGATAGGGAAACGGCTTGGTTGCCGCGTTACTGCTTAAACCGATCGCTGAGAAAAAGAAAATCGGCAAAGCAAATGAAAAGAGAGTTCTCATATCGTTCCTTTGTTTATTGTTTAAATTGTTTTCTTCAAACTTTCGGACGAATGAAGAAAGAGTTTTTCCTATTACTAAAAAATAGTGAATTCTCGTTGGTTATTAAGTAACACTTATGGAATAATAAAACCGTTTATCAAGAAAAGAATAGCATGTTTCCTTGGCGGAAAAACAGTTACCGTTGGAACGAGGTTTAGGTTTTAAGTGTAGCTTGAAGTCTGTTACTTGAGAACCTGACGACATTTCACCCACACCTATTTATTTTCTATTTTTAGAAGAGAAAAATTAAGTTTAATGAAACCTTACAGATTTTTTTCGTGTTAGATTTAATATGACGGAAAGAAAAAAGTAAATGACAAAAAAATATTGGCTCTTCAAATCTGAACCGGAAGCTTTTTCAATTGATGACTTAGCAAGAAAGAAAAAAACTAATTGGGATGGCGTTCGCAATTATCAAGCGCGGAATTTTTTACGCGACGAAATAAAATTCGGAGATCAAATTTTGTTTTATCACAGCAACACAGAACCCACCGGTGTTTACGGCATTTGCGAAGTTGTAAAAGACGGCTACCCTGACCATACGGCTTTTGATCCCGAAAGTCATCACTTTGATCCAAAAAGCAATCCGCAAAATCCAGCATGGTTTATGGTTGATATTAAGTTCATTAAAAAATTTTCAAAACCGGTTACGCTGGATGAAATAAAATCTAATCTCAAATTGCAAAATATGAAACTTCTTCAGCGCGGCAGCCGTTTAAGTATTCAGCCGGTTACAAAAGAAGAATTTAATGTTATTATAACAAGTGGAAAATAGAAAGTTAAAAGTAAGTTTGTAAATGGATAAATCGTTATCGGAAGTACACTCATCAGTAAAGACGAATAAAGGAAGTTATTTTAAAAGACTCTTCGCTTTTTCAGGTCCGGCTTTTTTAGTTTCCGTTGGATATATGGATCCGGGAAACTGGGCAACAGATATTGCCGGAGGCGCACAGTTCGGATATAAATTAATTTGGGTAATTCTTCTCGCAAACATGATGGCGATTCTTTTTCAAACGCTTGCCGCTCGGCTTGGAATTGTTTATGGAAGAGATTTAGCGCAAGCATGCCGGAGCAGCTATCCCAAAACAATCAATTTTATTTTATGGATATTTACTGAAATTGCTATCGCCGCAACAGACTTAGCCGAAGTGCTCGGTTCCGCCATTGGGTTGTATTTGCTGTTTGGAATTCCTTTGGTGTGGGGTGTTGTTATCACCACGCTGGATGTTTTACTTTTATTATTGTTGATTAATTACGGCATCCGGAAAATGGAAGCGGTCATCGTTTCTCTTGTTGCAATGATAGGAATTTGTTTTCTTCTCGAACTACTACTTGCAAAACCAAATCTTGCTGAAGTTGCAACCGGATTTATTCCTACGGCAATGTCAAGCGGTGCTTTGTTTATTGCGCTTGGGATAATTGGCGCAACGGTTATGCCGCACAATATTTATCTTCACTCTGCGTTAGTGCAATCGCGTGATATTGAAAAAACTTCCGCCGGAAAAAAGGAAGCGAATAAATTTAATTTAATAGATTCAGTAGTTGCCCTGAATGCCGCTTTCTTTGTGAATGCCGCAATTTTGATTTTAGCCGCATCTGTTTTTTTTAGCAGTGGACATTCTGATGTTGCCTCTATTATAGATGCTCATTCTCTTCTCGGAAAGCTGCTCGGGAATTCTTTCGCGCCATTTGCATTTGGATTAGCGTTGCTTGCCGCCGGTCAATCTTCTACCATCACCGGGACTTTTGCCGGACAAATTATTATGGAAGGATTCATCGGTTTAAAAGTTCGTCCCTGGGTGCGAAGAATGATAACCCGTTTGATTGCCATTATTCCTGCGCTTATTGTGATTAATATTGTCGGCGACCGGTCTGTAGATATGCTGCTTATTTTGTCGCAAGTAATTTTATCGATTCAACTTCCTTTTGCATTAATTCCGCTTCTTCATTTTACCTCAAGTAAAGAAAAGATGGGAGAGTTTGCTTCCGGCACTAAAGTAAAAATTCTTGCTTGGACAGCCGCTATTCTTATTGTTGCACTAAATCTAAAATTAGTTTCGGATGTTGTACTTGAAAACATTTCTGATCCCGGGACGGTGGGTCTGTTAATTAAATTTTTAGGAATCCCCTTTTTTCTTTTTGTTGTGGGAATGCTTCTCTGGATAACTTTTGAGCCGATTTTGACAAAAGAAAAAATTCAAGAAGTAATAAGTGCAACAACCGCTCAATTTACTTCACTTGAAAGCGGCGCGTTGATCCAGCGTGTTGGTATTGCGTTGGAAGGCAAGTATCGATTTGATTCTCAGATCATACAGAAGGCTCTCTCCTTTTTACAAGCCGGAAAGAATACCATTTACCTTATGCACTGCGTTGAATCTCCAACGGGAAGATTTCTCGGCGAAGCTGTTGATGACCAGGATGCTTTGCGAATGAGAATATATTTAGAAAAATTTTCGGATTTTTTAAATAAGAAGAATTTTAAAACCGAATTATGCATCAGCGGTGGCGAGCCGGAAGATGCTATCGCCAAACTTGTTGAAAAAGATGCAATTGAAATGATCATTCTTGGGAGTCATGGACACAAGTTGATAGACGACATGATCCATGGTTCAACGGTTGATGAACTTCGGCATAAGGTGCGTGTTCCGATTCTTGCAATTCCAGTAAATTAGTTTTGTTATTGTCTTTAATTAGGTAGAGTTTTAAGTTTGTGCAGTAAATATAAATGGAGAATGAATGTTACAAGTTATCGATGTTGAATTAACGCCGAATCCTCATGCGTTAAAATTTCTTTTAAATGAACGAATACTAAAATTGGAAACGAGACATTATCATAGTGAAGAAGAAGCCATAAACGATCCGCTGGCGAGGGGAGTTTTTGAGCTGCCCGGCGTACTCTCGGTTTTTTATATGGATAAATTTATCACGGTTGAAAAATCACGCGAAACACAATGGGGACAAATCCAGCGACCGTTAGTTACCTTCTTAAAGGATTTTGATAATAGTTTAATTCCCGCCGAAAAAGAACCGACAGAGTCGGGATTAGATGAAGATACGAATGAATTATTGAAAAAGATAAATGCTGTGTTGAATCAGAAAGTCCGACCTGCCTTGGCAAACGATGGTGGCGGATTGGAAGTTTTAAGCTTGAACGGCATAACGCTTAAAGTCCGTTACCAGGGCGCTTGCGGCAGTTGTCCTAGTTCAATAACGGGAACGCTCCGCGCGATAGAAAACCTTTTAAGAAAAGAAGTGAATCCGGTGATTGAAGTTATTCCGGCTTAAAATTATTAAGCGTTGTTCCGGAATAATATATTTTTCAATGAAACAACAGGAACACAATGAAGCTGTCAGACCAGAAAATTTTTTATACCACTTTAAAGATTGGCGGACAGTCAATTACCATTTATTCGTCTTCAAGCGGCATCTGCCGGATTGATCTGAATTCAAAATACGGCAGCAAGCTTTTTCCAAAGAAAAGCAAACTTCCCCCGGACGATAAAAACTTTTTTGGTTTACCGGATCAATTAAAAAAATATTTTGATGCGGAATTGAAAACATTTAAAGTTCCGTTAGATATTTATGGAACGACTTTTCAACTCCAGGTATGGAATGAACTGATGAATATTCCGTTTGGGGAAGTAGTTACCTACAAAGATATTGCGATAAGAATAAAAAACGAAAAGAGTTTTCGAGCAGTTGGTAATGCAGTCGGTGCAAATCCGGTGCCGATAGTTATTCCGTGTCACCGCGTGATTAAAACCTCAGGTGCACTTGGCGGTTTTTCAGGTGGCGGATCAAAAGTAAAAGAAAAATTATTAGCGCTTGAAGGGTGTGTGAGTTTGGAGTTGTTTTAGTTTGAAAATGTGGAAATCAAAAACAACGATCAGTTATCTTTCTTGAATTTAATAAAAAAAGCCGCATTACCTGCGGCTTTTTTATTGTCTACATTTTAGTATTTACACCAACGGATGTGCGTTCAACTCATTCAAACCGCTGTGCAATTCGTCGTAAGATAATTCGTGATCGACCAACTTTCCGCTAAAATAATCCTCGTAGGCTGACATATCAAAATGTCCGTGACCACAAAGATTAAACAGAATTGTTTTTTCTGTTCCTTCTTCTTTTGCTTTTAAGGCTTCGCGAACCACCGCTGCAATTCCGTGTGTTGCTTCCGGCGCGGGAATAATTCCTTCTGCATTTGCAAATTTTACTCCTGCATCAAAACATGATAATTGATGTACCGCTTGCGCTTCAATCACTTTATCTTTTAATAATTGACTAACAATTGCACCCGCTCCGTGATAGCGTAACCCACCGGCATGAATTGGATCGGGAACAAATGTGTGTCCGAGTGTGTACATCGGAAGCAATGGAGTTAAACCGACAGAGTCACCGAAATCATAACGGAATTCTCCTTTGGTTAATTTGGGACATGAAGCAGGTTCAACGGCGATACAGCGGACGTTTTTTCCTTCTTGAAAATTTAAACGCAAAAACGGAAATGCAATTCCCGCAAAGTTAGAACCGCCGCCAAACGGTGCAATAATAATATCCGGAGAATCTCCCGCCATTTCCATTTGCTTTATGGCTTCAAGTCCGATAACTGTTTGGTGCATTAATACGTGGTTCAAAACGCTGCCCAGTGAATATTTTGTGTTTGCGTCCGTTGCAGCTCGCTCAACTGCTTCTGAAATTGCTATGCCCAAACTTCCCGGAGAGTTAGGATCTTGGGCTAAAATTTTTCTTCCGGATTCGGTCAAGTTGGTTGGTGAAGAAAAAACTTTTGCGCCCCAGGTATTCATCATCAACTTGCGATATGGCTTTTGTTCATAACTGATTTTTACCATGTAGACTTCCAATTCAATTCCGAACATTTGGCAAGCGAAACTGAGAGCGCTTCCCCATTGTCCGGCGCCGGTTTCCGTAGTAATTTTTTTAACGCCTTCCATTTTATTATAGTATGCCTGAGGAATGGCAGTGTTTGGCTTGTGAGAACCTGCCGGACTACCACCTTCGTATTTATAATAAATTTTTGCCGGTGTATCAAGCAGTTTTTCAAAATTATAGGCACGGTACAAAGGAGTAGGACGCCAGATTTTATAAGCATCACGAACTTCTTCTGGAATTTCTATCCATCGTTCTTTTGAAACTTCCTGCTTAATTAATTCCATTGGAAAAAGCGGTGCTAAATCTGCGGGACCAATCGGTTGTTTTGTCCCCGGATGAAGCGGCGGTAATGTTGGGTTGGGCATATCAGCTTGAATGTTATACCAGCTTTCCGGTATTTCACTTTCTGGAAGTAAAAATTTTTTTGTCTTACTCATTTTTAGTTGTCCTTTACGTTGTTAAAATGTTTTTGTTAATTGAAAAGAGATATCGCAAAGCTATGAAGCATGCAAAACCGGTTTAAAATAAAATGAAAGACTTTGGAGGAATATATTAGGCGCGGGAGCGCCATGCGAAAGAAGAAATAACGGTGATATTTTTAAATGATTTTTTCACACCGGTAATATAGTGAATCAACATTCCGCTGCAAAAAGAAAAATCACAATTAAGAATATTCTTTCAAGATTTTAGTGATTTATTTCCGACAAAAGTGAAAGTTGCCAAAAACAGTGCAATAAATCCGGAGAAATAAAATGGAGCACTCGGACTAACGACGTCCCACAAAATTCCCGCAAAGAAGGAACCGAACATAATTGCAAAACTTGAAAGCATCGTAAGCAATCCGATCGCAGTTCCACGTTGCTCATCTGGAACAATATCTGAAACCCAGGCCTTTGTTATTCCTTCCGTTGCGGCTGCGTAAACTCCGTACAAAGCAAAGAGTATAATTGCAAAAACAAAATGATGTGCGATTGTAAACCCGAAATAAACAACAGAAAAAATTATAAGTCCGAACGTGAAAATATTTTTCTTACCTACCTTATCGGAAAGCCGCCCAAGCGGATAAGAACTTGCAGCATATACAAGATTATAAAAAATGTAACTGACGATTGCCAACGTTTCTGAACCGGAAATAGCTTTTGATTTTAAGATCAAGAAAACATCGCTGCTGTTTGCGAATGAGAAAAGTACGACCAGACCCAAGACAAGCTTGTATTTCTTCGGTGAGTTTTTTAGGAACGAGCGGAAAGCAATTTTCTTTTTACCTTCTTTTGAAACAAAATTATCTTTCACAAAAAAAGTGAATGACACTGCGATTAGCGAAGGAACAAACGCGATAAGAAAGATCAACGTATAATTTTTAGGAAAGAAAGCTAAAAGAAGCAAAGCCAATGCGGGACCAATCGCTGCGCCAAGCGTATCCATTCCGCGGTGAAAGCCAAACACCGCACCGCTGTTTCCATTGGCATAACTTGCAAGCAGTGCGTCGCGAGGAGCGGTGCGCAAACCTTTTCCAAGTCTGTCGGAAATTCTTGCCGTAATTATTGAAGCAAGTGAAGGAAAAATTCCCGGCAAAGGTTTTGAGAGTGCAGATAGTCCATAACCAAGTGAAATAAAAACAGCTCGTTTTTTTACTTTGTCGGAAAGGACTCCGAAGTATCCTTTAAAAAATCCGCTGACAACTTCTGCAACACCTTCGAGCAAGCCGATGACAGCCATTGAAGCGCCCAAGACGGTTGACATAAAAATCGGAGTAACCGGGTACAACATCTCGCTTGCAATGTCCGTGAATAAACTAACGAGACTTAAAATGACGACTTGTTTTGGGAGATTTCTTACTGCCATTATTCTTTTATTTGCATAGTATAAGTAATGCGGTCAATATCCCGTACATACCGATCAACAACATGCCAGATAGCATCATCAAGAGCTTCAAATCCTTCTTTTTCAAGATTATGAATTTCAGGATAATGTTTTAATGCAAATTCCTTCAAAGCTTTCGTTGCATCCTCTTCAAGCGCTACCATTTTTGCCTGTGCTTTCATTGCAGCGTTATACAGCAGTTCGAGTTCGTCGGCTATCTCATCGAGACTTTTGCTCATAAACACTCGCTGTTAAATTAAAAATATTCTAACAACAAATTAATAAAAGAATTTAAATGATAATATTCAGTTCCCTCACTCCAATTCAAAATTGATCCATTCTTTTCTTAAGTTTGTAATAGAAATATTTAACATAAAACCTCATGGAGAAATAAAGATGCGTAAAAAAGTTATCGCCGGAAACTGGAAAATGAATTTGAATTTGCAAGAATCCATTTCCTTGATTTCCGGAATTAAAAACGGACTCGGAACCCCATCAAGCAACGTCGAAGTAATCATTTGTCCGCCATATACCTCGTTGGAAACCGCTTCAACATTGGTTAAAAACTCACCGGTAAAACTCGGCGCACAAAATATATACTTTGAAGAAAGCGGAGCTTACACGGGAGAAATTTCCGCGGCAATGTTAAAAAGTGTTGGATGCGAATATGTAATTCTGGGACACTCCGAAAGAAGAACAATTTTTGGAGAAACCGATTCAACCATCAACAAAAAAGTCCACAAAGCATTGGCAAACGGACTGCTTCCAATCTTCTGCATCGGTGAAACTTTAGAAGAACGAGAAAAAGGAATTACGTTTGATGTTGTGAAAAGACAGGTTGTCGAAGGATTAAAAAACATCGACGGCGATAACATGAAAAAGATTATTGTCGCATACGAACCTGTTTGGGCAATCGGGACGGGAAAAGTTGCTTCAAAAGAACAAGCAGAAGAAGTCCATGCTTTTATCAGAAAAGAATTAACCACATTATTTTCAAGCGAAGTTGCAGAACAAATTATTATTCAATACGGCGGAAGCGTAAAACCTGATAACGCAGTTGAACTTCTTTCACAACCGAATATCGACGGCGCACTTGTTGGCGGCGCATGCTTAAAGGCTGATTCGTTTCTCGGTATTATTAAAGCCTGTTAACTATTTAAAATAAGGGCATATAGTGTGATACATATTTTATCTCGAATGTTGTTATTCTTTGTAATTCTTATGATCGGTTGCAAAGATAATTCATCGCAGTCACCCGATCTTACCACTTATACCAATAAGTCTTACGGCGGAATGAGATTGGTGAATGAAAAAGTTCTTGTGGTTCGCAACACCAACGGTTTGGTTAATATTCAAGGAGCCGCTTCAACCGACACACTGATGTGGTATTTATTCAAATCGGTTCAAGCCGAAACACAAGTTAAGGGAGATGAAAAATTTTCTTATCTCAAACTATCAACACAGGCGGTAGGTGATACACTTTTTGTTGATGTTTACAGCACCGTACACGAAAGTAATCTCAATTGCGGAGTAACCTTAACCGTTCCCTCCGGGTTTGTCTGTAAAATTGAAGAAGCTGTTGGAAATGTAAACGTCACGGATTTAGATTCTTTGTTGATAATTGAAAACGCTCCCGTGTTTGATCTCAAACGGCATAATGGCTCTTGTCAGATTTCCGGTGGAACAGGAAATAATTCGCTTGAACTTTCCTTACCCGAAAATGGATACTGCCGTGTGAAAATAAGCGGTGGGAATATTCTGTTGAAAATTCCTGCGAGTGCATCAGCATCAGTTTATGCGAAAAGTTTAAACGGTGTTGTTTCGCAAAAGGGACTCACCATTGCCGTCGATGAACAATCGTCCGGATTTCTTTCCGGGAAGCTGGGTTCGGGCAATGGAGAAATCCGCCTCGAAACAAGTCAAGGGAACATTCAAATAGAAAATTTGTAAAAAGTAAATCTCACGTCTTGAAGATGTGAGATTTTTATTTCTATAAATGGGATTTGTTTTTTGTTTTTTGCGATTTAGTATTCTATTTCTTGTGTTCGTTTTGAACGCGGATAACGGCTCTTTAAACCATCCACAGAAATTCCTCCGGTACCAAGAATTTTATTTCTGAACTTTACCACGGCTTGTCCTCTAAAGGGAAAATCTTTTTTGATAGTTCCGCCGTCGAGATATTTTTTCAATTCCTCATTACTTGAAAGAGCGACAATGTTTTTGTGAATCTCATTCTTTAAGATTTCGGCAGCCTGTGTGTGTAGAATAAAATTTCCATATTTATCGATGTTCGCAAATTTAGTTCCGATCCGCTCGAACATCATCAGGTTTTCTTCATTCCAATCTTCGTTAACAAAGAAGATGTCATTTCCTTTTTGCAGATATTTATAGCGCTCAAAAACACTTTTCTTAATTTCAAAAATGCTTGTCAAAAAATCAAGTTGCTTGTTAAGTTTTCTTGCCGGTATAAAAGTAAATGGATGTCTTTTCCTCTCAGCGGGATTATCAACGTCTATTTCATCTTCCTTTAAAATTTTAACAATAAAAAATCCTTCCGAATTAACTTCCCACGGAATGATACGTTTGGCATGTTGAAGTGATTCGTCCAATTGCACTTCACGAAATTGTGTGAATGCGTTGTGAGAATGAACCGGAAGGGTTATTGGTAAAAGTTTGATTGGAAATTTTTTAAGAAGTTTATCTATCACGAATTCGTTTTCTTCAACGGAAAGAGTACAAGTTGAATAAACGATTTCGCCGCCAACCTTCGCCATCTTTAACGCTGAAAGAAGTAATCGGTATTGAAGTTCGCTTAATTGTTCCGCTTTTTCCTTTGTCCACCAGTTGCTTACTTCGTTTTTCTTCTGCAAAATTCCCAAGCCGCTGCAAGGCGCATCAACCAGAATTTTATCAAAGTGATTTTGAAAAAAACGGCTTAGCACTTCTCCTTTCGAATGAATTACTCCTGCGTTCACAACATTCATACGCTCAAGATTGAAGACGAGTGTTTTCAATCTATCAAGTTGAATTTCGTTTACGAGCAGGGTTCCTTTGTTTTGCATTAATGCGGCAAGCTGTGTTGTTTTTGAGCCTGGGGCGGAACATAAATCTAACACTTTGTCGGTCGGTTGAGGGTTTAATACAATCGGCGGAATCATCGAAGATAAACTTTGAATATAATACTCGCCGATACTGTGCTCTAAAGTTTTCCCGATAAAAGTTTTATCACCAACAACTTTTAAGGCATCTGATATTTCGGAAAGTATTACTGTTGCAATTCCATAATTTGATAATAGATCTTTTTGAACTTCATCGCGATTAGTTTTTATGCTGTTACTGCGGAGGTAAGTCGCCGGATCGTCTTCTAAATATTTGCCGTAGTGTGTAACTGCATCACTTCCGAAAAGATCGGTGAGGTACTCAGCAATTTTATCGCTTATAGGAATCATTGCGGTTAGTAGCGGACAAGGTTTAGGATCATCAAAATTTCATTCATCACAAACAAAGAATTCTTTTCTTCCGGAAAAGTTTTCTTGTAAAGAGAAACAATTTCTTTCATGATTGAATCAAGATATTTCTCATATTGTAAAACTGCTTGTTTTATCTCTTCTTCGCTTGATGGAATAATTATCTCCGCTGTTTTTTTTCTGCTTGCGTAAATAAGATATTTTGCTTCGCTATATGTTGACGCTTGATAAACAACTTTACGGTCGGCGGAAAGAATTTCATAACTGCCGAAAAATTCTTCTCCCATAATTAAAATTTTTGCCGGAACAGAAATGGTTTTCGTTTCACCTGAAGAAAGAAATTCATCGGGAAAGATTTTTATACCTTTCTTG
The DNA here is from genome assembly GCA_030693705.1 of Ignavibacteria bacterium. GTDB lineage: Bacteria > Bacteroidota > Ignavibacteria > Ignavibacteriales > Ignavibacteriaceae > UBA1563. The sequence goes on from JAUYAB010000008.1 coordinate 242,764, forward strand.
TTCAAAATTTCTACTGTCTTTGTGATGAATTCTTTTTCTGTTTGCATCAGGAAGTTAGTTTGTGAAAAGTGAAATGGAATTAAAGCGAACGATGAAATGATTTATCGTTCTAACGACTTTTTAATTTGTTCGGATAATTCAGCAACTTTATTTTCAAGTTCCTTAATGCGTTTCGCATAATCTTCTAAATTTCTAATGTGTCCTTCTTGACGGAAAGCTTCTCTAATTTCTTTTAATGGAGCGCCGAAATAAGTTCCTGGTTTTGTAACTGATTTTGAAACGCCCGATTGCGCACCGATCATAACTTTGTCTGCGATTTCAAGATGACCCGCAAAACCAACCTGTCCGCCGAAAACACAATACTTGCCCACCTTTGTGCTTCCGGAAATTCCGCATTGACCTGAAATTGCTGTGTGTTCGCCAACGACAACATTGTGAGCGATCTGAACGAGATTATCAATCTTTGTTCCTTGCTTAATTATGGTTGAGCCGATAGCGGCGCGGTCAACAGAGACATTGGAGCCGAGTTCAACATCATCTTCAAGAATAACATTTCCGATTTGCGGAATTTTTACATACGCGCCGTTTTCCATTGTGTAACCAAAACCATCAGAACCAATAACGGTGCCGGAATGAATAATTACTCGTTTACCGATCTTGCATTCTTCACGAACGCTTACGTTTTGAAAAAGAAGAGAATCGTCACCGACTTCAACATTTTCTAAGAGAACAGTGTTGTGAAATATTTTTACATTTTTTCCGATTTTGCAACCGGCGGAAATAACAACATTTTTCCCAAGCGCACTATTTTCTCCCACCGTTGCAGAAGGATGAACAAATGTGGTCGCGTCAATTCCTTCTAAAGGAAATTTTGGCGCAAAATAAGTGCTGATAATTTTGAAGAAAGCTTTGTTTGGATCGGGGACTTCGAGATAAATAATATCGTCGCGTGTTTTTTTGAATTCAGGTTTGATTAAAATTGCTGAGGCTTTTGTTGCGGGAAAATATTTTTCGTACTGAGATAAGTAAAGGAAGGTTAATTCACCTTCCTTCGCTTCTTCAATTTTTGCAATGCCGGAAATGAAGACCGATTGAGTGGGGTCATCGCCGACAATTTTTGCATTTGTAAGAGACGCGATATCCGCAATCGAGAGTTTCATTATTTCAGTTTTTCGAGAACAAGGTTTGTAATGTCATATTTTTCTTTGGCGAACAACATTAAAATTTGTCCGCTGCGGTCAAACACGTAATCATAATCTTCGTCAGTAGCGACTTGTTTGATAGCGGTGAATAATCTGTTCTGAACAGGTTTCATAAGTTCGTCCTGTTTCTGAAATAGCTCGCCGCTTGTACCGAATTTTTTCTCGCGGTATTCAGTGATCTTCTGTTCCATTTTCATCAAGTCGCTTTCGGTTTCGGCGCGCGTCTGGTCAGACATGATGAGCTTGCGTTTTTCGTAATCATCAAACTTTGTTTTCCAATCGCTTTCAAGTTTTTTCAACTCGGTTTGCCATTCTTGAATTATCTGATCAAGCTGCTGGCGCGCATCCTGTGCATCGGGAAGTTTTTCCATAATCGCATCAGAATCAACATAGCCGATTTTCAACTGCGAAAATGAAACAGAGCAGATGCCGAAAAAAATGAACAGACCGAAAATTATTTTTGCTTTCATAAAAAACCTTGTCTTAGAGTTTCGAGATTCTCACTGATAAATACAAAACAAATTCAAATTAAGAAATGGGAAAATCCATCTGAAAAGAGGGGATTATAATTCCCTTATTTTCCTCTTTTTAATTTGTCGAGGACTTTATAAGTAATTTCATAAGCTGAATCTGCATAGAGTAAAATTGCCGCTTGTTCTGTTTTATCAAATACGAACTGCATACCTTCTTCTTTTGCGACGGTCTCAATTGTTTTTAGAACTTTTTCTTTTACCGGTTTAAGAAGTTCTTCTTGTTTCTGATAAACTTCGCCGGTTCCTGTTGCAAATTTTGATCTTCTGAACTCTTCAACCAGTTGTTGCTGTGCAACTAATTTTTGTTGAATATCATTCTTCTGCGCTTCTTTCATTGTAGCAGCTTGCTTTTGATAATTTGCGTATGCTTCCTGGAAAGATTGTCCCATACTATCAAGTTGCGCATTCCACTTTTGAATTATTGCGTCTAAATCGCCTTGAGCTTTAATAGCTTCCGGAAGTTGTTTGAGAATGATTTCCGAATCAACAAAACCAAGTTTAATAGTAGCAGGTGTTTGCGCAAATGTGCTTGCTGCAAAGATGAATAATGCAAAGATTAAAAAATAACGTTTCACTCTGTATCCTTTTTGTTTATTTGTAATTGAAAAATAACTAATTAAAAACCTTTTCCGAACTGGAAGTGGAAGACCCACGAAGGATCTTTTCCATCAACAGCTTTTCTATCGAACCCGTACCCGAGATCAAAACCGATTAATCCGATCGGGTTGATCATAATTCTTGCGCCGATACCAACCGAACGGCGAAGATTAAATGCCTGCGTTGCATCAATACTTTCGAAGACGTTTCCGGCTTCAGCAAAAGTTAGCAGATAAAGAGGAATAGGTTCAAGCGCAACTGCAAATCTTAGTTCTGCGTTGTATCGAAGCGAAACTTTTCCACCATAAACTTCACCAACTTTATTGATTGGTCCGATTGAACGGTCTTCGTATCCGCGCAACGGTGTAGTTGCAATAATCAAACCGTTTCCACCCATATAGAAATATTCAAACGGCTGGATCGGAGTTTCTTTTTTTAGCTCTTCCAAATATCCTAAATCTGCCGAAGAAAATAAAACGAATCTGCTTGTTCCGAATAATCGTTTGTACCACTCGGCTTTAAAATTAATTTTGTAGTAATCAACATCTCCCGGAAGAAATGGACCGCCCGAAATTTCAGCATCTAATCCAACCGAAGAACCGATTGAAGGGAAGATCGGGTTATCAACATTTTTTCTTGAAATGCTTGCGCCGAGTGTAAACTGTTGCGTTTTTCCTTCACGGTAATAACTGCCGCCGTTAATAACGTTGTTCGATTGATATTTGAAAGTTCCTTGAGTATAAAAATAATCATCGGGCCATTTTAATCTTCTACCAACACGAACACTTGCACCGGACTGTCTTAAATCGTAAATGTATTGCTGGCGTGTATCGAAGAAATCAAGACCGACGAGCGTTGGAGTATCATATAGCCACGGTTCTGTAAATCCAAGTGAAAAAGTTCTGTACAAATTTCCAACACCGAATTGCCAGTTAAAACTCAACACCTGTCCACCGCCAAGTTGAAATGGTTCCGCCATCGAAAAGTTGGTTAACGTAATACCAACCGAACCACTGAATCCATAGCTCCCGCTATAGCCCACCGAGGCATTTAAATAATCGCTTGATTTTTCTTCAACCTTAAAAGCAACATCAACGGTGCTGTCGTTAGCGAGTTGATAATCAACGCCTTCCTGGTAAAGTTTTTCAACATTAAAAAATTGAAGATTTGCCAACTGCTGCAAACTTCTGAACATGTATGCGCGGTTAAAATAATCACCGGGGATGGTGTACAATTCTCTGCGAACGACTTTATCTTTAGTTTTATCGTTCCCGTAAATTTCTACTTTACCGATTTTGAACTGATTTCTTTCTGAGACTTGAATATTAATATCGATTGAATCGGCGGAAACTTTTGTTTCATCGGTTTTCATGTTGAAAGTTAAGTAACCGTTATCGAGATACAACGCCGCAACATCGGTTTGTTTTTCGTTTCCGCGGAGGTTTTGATTAAATAATTCATAATCAAAAACATCTCCTTTGTGAAAACCGAGACGCTCGTTCAAAGCATCAGCAGTATAAATTGTATTTCCCTCCCAGGTGATGTTGCGGACTTTATATTTTGGTCCTTCGTAAACATTAAGAATGATCTCAAGATTTTTTTTATCGTTTGAATAAACGAGAGAATCGCTTATAACTTCAGCGTCACGGTAACCGTTTTTCAGATAATGTTTTTGAAGAAGTTTTTTGTCTTCTTCATATTTGTTTTTGTCAAATTTTGAGCTGCTCCAAAACTTCCACCATTTGGATTCTTCCGTTTCTTTGAAAGCTCCTTTTAGATCGCTTTCAGAAAGTTCGTTATTTCCTTTAAAAGTTATTTTGCGGACTTTCGTAACATCGTTTTCAATAATATCATATTTAAGAAGAACGCGGTCTTTAATTTTATCGATTAAGTTTGTGTACGTTTTATCATCTTTATCAAATTCAAGATTATATTCTTCGGAGAGGTCTTTCTTGTTTCTCCAGTGAGTAATAATTTTGTCGTCTGAAGTATCTGCTTGGAAAAACTGAAAAAACTTTGGAGTGATCTGAGCGTTAAAATAGCCGTCTTCTTCATACAGCTTCATTATTTTCAATTTTACTTTTTGTACTTCGTAAGTCTTTAAGATTTGTCCACGGATGAAATTAATTTTCTCTTCGATCTTACTTGTGCTGATTTCATCGTTCCCCTCAACCACAGCTTTTTCAATGCGCGGAAATTCTTCAACTTTTATAAGAAGGAAAGCGCCGTCGGCAAGTTCTTTTTCAATTAAAATTTCTACGTTGGAAAAAATATTTAAAGACCAGAGCTGCTTAATTGCCCCGATGGTTTGATCTCCGGGAATTTGAATTTCATCTCCAATTTTTAATCCGCTGTTTGCTACAATTGTACGGGCATCGGCAGAAGTATTTCCTTCGACAGAAACTCCTAATATTTTGTAGGTCTTCGGCGCGGTTTGCGCTGCTAAAGAAAAAAGAAAGAGAAGTAAAAGAAAAATTACGTTTAAAAAATAATTACGGGAAAGGATCCGCATGCTATGTACCTGTTTCCTTTTGTTTGATTTGTTCACTTACTTTACCGAATCTCCGCTCTCTTTTTTGGAAATCCCGAATAGCTTCATATAAATTTTTTCGCTTGAATGCAGGCCAATAAGTTTCGGAAATATAAAATTCCGAATAGGCAATCTGCCATAGTAAAAAGTTGCTTACTCTAAATTCACCGCTCGTTCTTATAACCAGATCAGGATCAGGAATTTGTTTCGTGTTCAAATAAGATGAAAACCTTTCAACGTCAAGTTCGTTAATCTGTAACTTTCCGTTTTGCGCATCCCTTATCATTTCTTTAACCGATTCAAGAATTTCCCATCTTCCGCTGTAACTTAATGCAAGCACTAAATTTAAGTCATTGTTGTTTTTTGTTTTTTCAATCGCATCGTTAAGCTGCTTTTGAACATCTGTTGGCAATGCAGCCATATCGCCGATCATCATTATCCGCACGTTGTTTTTGTGCAGGTCATCCAACTCTTTTTGCAAAGTTTTAACAAGAAGCCTCATCAAAGTTGAAACTTCATCCTTTGGTCGTTTCCAATTTTCGGTTGAGAACGTATAAAGGGTAAGATTCTTTACACCTAATTGGACGCATGTGCGGACAATATCCCTCACAGATTCTACTCCGGCTTGATGCCCGGCGAATCTTGGGAGTCCTTTGCTCTTAGCCCATCTGCCGTTCCCGTCCATTATAATGGCAATATGTTTGGGAATGCATCCGGACTCTTTAAGTTTTTTTTGTTCGGTTTGGTCTGTATCGAGTTTTGCTTTGTTCAATGTTATATTTTTTTACTACGGTAGAACTACAACCTAGAGTTGAATGAGCACAAAAGTACACCATTCAAGAGTGTAAAAGTACGGAATTATTGCTTTTTATGAAAAGGAAAAAAGAAATGACTATTCTTTATATAAAGTAGTCCGATGGGACGCAGTAAATGAGAAGAGGGAACAATTTAGATTGTTAATGGATACTTTCAACGTTTTTAAGCGAGACCTTATCGTAGCTTGGACTAAAAAGATCATTTTGGACAGTCTCATAAACCGGAACGAGGGAAATATTCTTTTTAATGGAGAGGTCTAAAGAAGAAACCAGGTCTTTTACGGTTTTATAAATTTCGTATGGAAAACTGATGAATAATAGAACATCTTTGTTTCCGGTTTTTGTTTTTCGGGATGCCAGGTAACTTATTTTTTCTAACAATTTAGAGTCTTGCAAATCTTTTTTATCGACACAAACGCCCATAGCATATTGACGGTGGAGTTTGGCGACGATATCAATCTCGTAACCATTAACGTTCGGCGGCTCGGAAAGATACGTTCCCAATTTTCGCTTAATTATCGTATAACCAAGTTTCCACAAATGGCTAACGAGCAGATCAATATTTTTTTTCCGGTTGAACATTTTTAATTTACATATGTTGGGAAAGGAATAATGGGAATAACCGGTGAAAAGCGGATGTTATTCATTACTTTGATGTTTGCTATTCTTTCGTAAGAAAATTTCTCAACTTCCATTGAGCCCAGGGCTTTCCCGTAAATAAATTTCTTGCCGTTTCTATCCATGCCGATAAAATATGGGTCTATAATTATTTCCGTTAAGCCGTAGTAAAAACGGACTCTTCTTCTTTGTTTGATTGCGTTATAAAAAATTTCTGATTTCATTTTCTTTCCTCGTTAATTATACCAGCGGATAACGCCGATAACCTTTCCTGCTATGTGAAAAACTTCTTTGTTTACTATTTCAATCGGCTGATAATTATCATTTTCAGGCATTAATTTAATTTGATTATTTTTCTGCCAATACCGCTTTACCGTTGCTTCATCATCAATTAGAGCCACTACAATATCATCATGTTTTGCAAAATTTTGTGCGGCAACGATCACATGATCCTTTTCCATTATTCCGGCGTTCACCATGCTGTCTCCCTTTACTTTTAGGGCGAAACAAGTATCAAAACCTTTCACCATTGCCGGATCAACAACAACATCGCCGTCGTGATTTTCAACAGCGGTAATCGGGACACCAGCGGCTACCCGGCCAATAATCGGGATTCTTTTGAAATACTTTTCAATATCACCCAGGGTCTGGGGCATTGAAATACTCTCAAAATTGGAAAGAACGGTAATTCCGCGGCTTGCATTGCTTTCGACTAAAATGTGTCCCTTTTTTACAAGGGCATCCATATGTCTTTTTACGCCAAACGTAGAGGAGATGCCAAATTGTTTTCCTATTTGGCGAAGAGTTGGCGGGTATCCGTTTTCGTCTCGGAACTGTTCAATGAATGATAAAATTTCTTGTTGGCGATCTGTTAATTCTTTTTTCATAATAGTGTTTATTTGTTCACTACAAATATAGTGCTCATAAGAGCACTTGTCAAGTGAAATTTTTGTCTGTCGTTATAATCGAAGAAATTTCGGCTTTCTTTAGGTGTGCGAACCAAACAGTAAATGAATTGCTATGTTAGCTGGATAAAATTGAAGTGGAAAGATTAGAAAAGCATCCTAACTCGTTCGAATCAAGATGCTTTTAAAAATTAAGATCAGATCAAGGAAGAGTAATTGTAGAGAATATTACATCTTCGTGCATTAAGAAAAGCTGTTAGAAATTCCATCCATCGCCTGAGACCTTGCGTGTAGCTCATTCAGCTTTTGGATTATTTTTAGGATGTGAGAGCGCCGTTCATCGACAATATCGCCTAAAAAGTTTTTCACTTCCGGTGCGTTGCAGTCGTCGTAAACATTTTCGTAAAAACGTACCGAAGCGGTTTCTCGCCTGAGCGCTTCGTTAAGCATCGCGCAGGAATCCCTGCACGTGTGATCGCATCTGATATTATGTTCAACCATTGTTGTGGTTCCCCTGTTTTATTTATTAAACAGAAACATGGTAATTAATTTCAACTAACTCTTTTCCCCGGAGAAGAGCTTGTTCGTTTACGGCTATTAGGTGATGGTGCCGTTCAGGTAAAACTTTTTTAAGCGCTAATAAAACGGTTTCTCTTTTTACCAATGGTTTTATTTCTAAAAACGCTCCGAGCATAATCATGTTCGAAATTTGCTTTTGACCGATTTTATTTGCTTCTTCGATTGCGGCAATTTTATAAACCATAATATCTTCACGGGTTGGCGGATTGATAATGGTCGATGCTTCATAAAAAAGAAACCCGTGTTCTTTAACATGATCTTCAAATTTATTCATTGATGGTTGGTTCAAGATAATTGCTGAATCGAATTTGGATACGATGGGGGAACTGATTTTATTTTCTGAAATGATCGTGATACAGTTTGCCGTTCCGCCGCGCATCTCGGGACCATAAGAAGGCATCCAGCTCGTTTCTTTATTTTCGATCATTGCAGAATAAGCCAGAATTTTTCCCATCGAAAGAACTCCTTGACCTCCAAAACCTGCTATAATAATTTCATCGGTAGTGTACATGGTTTTCCTCGTATCGTTAATTTTTATTTTGAGTAGGAACTTTAATGTCTCCCAGAGGATATTCCGGCAGCATCTTTTCTTCGATGTAAGTCAGCGTTTCTTTCGGAGTCATTTTCCAGCCGCTGGGGCAATTGGAAACAACTTCAATAAAGCAGGTTCCTTTGTTTAACTTCTGATATTCAAAAGCATTATTCAAAGCTTTCTTGAACTTTCGTACGGTGTTTGGAGTATGAACAGCTTGCCTTGTAACATAATATGCGCCAGGCAGGTGCGCGATAAGTTCGGTTATTTTTAAAGGATAACCGTTATGCGCAACGTCTCTACCGTATGGCGAAGTTGAAGTTTTTTGACCGAACAATGAGGTGGGAGCCATTTGTCCGCCGGTCATTCCGTAAATTCCGTTGTTGATAAAAACGATTAAAATATTTTCACCGCGATTAATAGTGTGAATGGTTTCAGCCGTTCCGATTGCCGCCAGGTCACCATCACCTTGATAAGAAAAAACAAATTTATCCGGACGAACTCTTTTAATCCCGGTTGCAACAGCGCTTGCTCTTCCGTGGGCAGCTTCCTGCATGTCGATGTTCATATAATTATAAGCGAAGACCGAACAACCAACCGGCGCAACCCCAATTATGTCTTCCTGAAGTCCCATTTCTTCAACAACTTCCATAAGAATTTTGTGAGCGACTGCATGTCCGCATCCCGGACAGTAATGCATATATTCGTCTGTTAGCGTACCGGGTTTCTGATACACACACTGCATTTCATCGATTAACATTTCTTCCGGCATAACTACTCCTGACCTGCATTAAGCGTTAAAGATTCTTCAACAATTTTTTCAATTTCTTCCAAAACTTCTTCCGGTTGAATAAGCATTCCGCCCATTCTTCCTTTAAAGTGAACCGGACAATTTCCGTTGGCGGCAAGCATAACATCTTCCACCATTTGTCCTGCGTTTAATTCAACAACCAGAAAGCGATCTATTTTTTTAGAAAGATCCGAAATTATTTTTTTAGGGAAAGGGAACAACGTGATCGGGCGGACTAATCCGGCTTTGATTCCTTTCGCTCTTGCAAGCTCAACTGTTTTTTGGCAGATGCGTGCGGGTAAACCGAATGCGACCAGAACAATTTCTGCATCGTCAATTTCAAAAGTTTCATACCGAACTTCATTCTCTTCAATCTCTTTGTACTTTCTTTGAAGATGAAGATTTATCTCTTCCATTCTTTCCGGCTCCATGTGAAGCGAAGTAATAAAATTCCTTTCTCTTCCTTTTTTACCTGTAGTTGCCCAAGCAGGAATTTGATGGGGGAGTGAACCGTCTCCAGGGAATTCAACTTTCTCCATCATTTGTCCAAGTGCGCCGTCTGATAAAATCAAAGTCGGGTTACGGTATTTTTCAGCAAGTTTAAATCCATCAAAAACAAAATCGCACATTTCTTGAACTGATGAAGGAGCCAGAACGATCAACCGGTAATCGCCGTGTCCGCCGCCTTTTGTTGCCTGGAAATAATCACCTTGAGAAGGTTGGATTGTTCCAAGTCCCGGACCGCCGCGTACAACATTTACAAGTAAACAGGGAAGTTCAGCAGCAGCGATGTAAGAAATTCCTTCCTGCATTAAACTCATTCCCGGAGAAGAAGAAGAAGTCATTACTCTTGCGCCTGCGCCTGCAGCTCCGTAGATCATATTAATTGAAGCAACTTCACTTTCGGCTTGCAAAACAATTCCGCGTCTCTTCGGAATTTCTAATGTTAAATATTCCAATACTTCCGATTGTGGAGTTATCGGGTAACCGAAATAAGCATCAAGACCGGCGCGGATAGCAGCTTCGGCTAACGCTTCATTTCCTTTCATTAGACGAATTTCTGATTTGTTAGTTTCCATAGTTTCTTTCAAAATTGTTAAACAGCTTTTTTATAGTTTTGTTTTGATTGCCGGTAAACCGTAATGACCGCATCAGGGCATACAATTGCGCAATTTGTGCAGCCTGTACAATTGTCCTGAGAAAGTTCAACATACCGGTAACCACGGAGATTTATTTTTTGCGAGAGCGAGAGACTATCTTGCGGACAGGCTACAATACAAAGCTCGCACCCCTTGCAAGTCTCGGAATTAATTAAAACTGTTCCTTTTATCATAAAAACCTCATTTTTAATGAATTGAAAAGGTCAAGTAATATGCCAGTAAAGCATAGAGAAAATGTATGGTTAAAGCAAGAAAAAAAGTAATAAGTTCTTTGGTTTTATCAATAATAAGAATGCAACGAAGTTTCTTTTTCCAATTAATGAGAAGTAACTTTTCAGCGCGGCAATAATGAATAACAACAATTAATTAACATTGTCATCATGGGGTGGTGTGGGATTTTTATTTTCCGTGGTTCTGCCTGCTTTTGCAAGCGACTGTTTCAATAAGAATTCTATCTGCGCGTTGATGCTGCGCAGATCATCCGCCGCCCATTTTTCCAGGGCGGCGTAAATTTTTTCATCAATTCTTAAAAGAAATTTTTTCTTTTCTGCCATTTGTAGTTATTACTAATTATTTTTTTCAGAAGTATCTTTTAAGCTCCGCCAAACATCACCGGTACTGCAGCGGCTCTTGATTGTTTCCTCTCAATTGCAACAAGTTTGGCGAGCATGATGAGCCACGGATATTTATTAACTATCGGCGATTTGGCAGTGATGGTTATTTCAGCGCTGTCCGTCCAGGCAAATTTTGTTGCCATACGAATTAAGCAATTTTCATCTTCGGTTTGAATTTCAACTTTTGCTTTAAATGGAAAGAAGACAATCTTTACTTTTTCACCTACCGGAAGAAAAATAAAACTTGCCCTTTTAAAAAATTTTCGGTCAAAATGAGCAAAAGGATTTTCATAGCCGAATTCCCTAATTTCGTAACCTCTCTGCCAAAGAGATTTTTTATAAATCTCCCATTTTTTATCGCCAAAGGTTACTTCTGCAGAATTGCCGAAGAATCCGCGAATTTGCATTGAGCCGATAATTTCTTCGGTTGTTTTTAATTCATAGTATCTTTTAAAAAAAGAAACTTGTTTTAACCGTAACGGTTGATTTAAATATTCACTTAGTTCTTTCATTCTAAATCCTTTAAATGAATTTTCTTTACCTTAATCATAATCTTAATCTTTTCTTTAATCTGATTTAGAAACCTTAAAAACGATTAAGATTACGATTAAGACTTTTTCTTACAAGCCGTGTACGGTGATTTATGAATATAACGTTCCGGTATTAATAACGGGCTGAGCTTGCGTTTCTGAAACCAGAGCAACTAAGAGATTGTTCACCATAGTGGCTTTTTTATCTTCGTCAAGAGTAACAATATGTTGTTCGCTTAAAGCTTTTAGAGCCATATCTACCATGCCGACGGCGCCTTCAACAATTTTTGATCTTGCTGCAACAACAGCCGTTGCTTGCTGGCGACGTAACATCGCCTGCGCAATTTCCGGCGCGTAGGCTAAGTGAGTTATACGCGATTCAAGTACCTCTACTCCGGCAATCTGAAGCCGTAGTTGCAATTGTTTTTTCATGTTTTCAGAAATCTCCAGCGGATGACTGCGAAGAGACGGTTTATCCTCATCATTTGAATCGTACACATATTCTGACGCCAAACCACGAACGGCGGTTTCACTTTGGATTGCGATAAATCCCTCATAATTTTGTACGTCAAACACGGCGCGTGCGGAATCAACAACCCGCCACACAATAACGGCAGCAATTTCAATCGGGTTTCCGTGCAGATCGTTTACCTTAATTTTATCGCTGTTAAAATTGTGAATCCGAAGCGAGACTTTTCTTTTTTCTGTAAAAGGATTAACTCCCCAAAATCCCGATTCACGGATCGTTCCGATATATTTTCCGAAGAAAACTAAAACACGTGAATCATTCGGTTGTACCACGGTAAAACTACCGAACATAATAAAAAAGAGAAGCATTCCGGGAATAAATATCCAGAGGAAGGCGGGGTCTTCGGTTTTTATTCCCAGAGACAAGATGTAGATATTAAATGCAAGTAGAGCAACAACTAAAAAAAGAACAATAAATCCGTTCACTTTATTAGCGGATTTTTCGGTGATCGTTTCCATTTTTGAACTCCTTTATTTTTGCTATCACAATGATATCATATTAATAGCAAAAAGTCAAGTGTTTTTTCTTTTTTCTTATCTATACGCCAAAATTTCTTTTTGGACTTCAATAACTTTTTCCTGTTTTGTTTTCCTTCAAACGGCTTTGTTGCTATATTTTAACACCCGTTTGAAGAAATTCTGTTTTTCAAAATAAATAATGAGCACAGCTAACATGAAAAAAATAATTTTTACTTTCTTCCTTCTTTGTATTTCTTCCGTTCAGGCGCAAACAGTTTTTTCACCGGATGGAAACATTTCTCTTTCATTCAATATTTCCGCTGAAGGAAACGCTTTCTATCAAATTAGTTATAAAGGAAAAGCGATTATCAAACCAAGCGCTTTAGGCATAGCGCTAAAAGACGCAGCTTCGTTTGATAAGGATTTTGAAGTTGTAAAAACCGATACGCAAACGGTTGATGAATCATGGGATCCGGTTTGGGGTGAAGTAAAAACGATAAAAAATAATTACAAAGAGCGGCGCATTACTCTTGCACAGAAAAATATTTCAAACAGAAATCTAATTATTACGTTCCGTGTGTTCAATGACGGCGTCGCCTTTCGATATGAATTTCCTTCTTCTAATGCGCTTCAATCTTTTATTGTTTCGGATGAACTGACGGAATTTAGAATGGCGGGCGATCATAAATCGTTTTGGATTCCTGGCGATTTTGATACGAACGAGTACGAGTACACAACTTCAACTTTAAGCGGAATAAATGCAACTACCGGAAAATATGTCGCGGAGCTTTCTGCTCACGCTCCGATCGGTGTTTCCGCAGTTCAAACTCCTTTGATGATGAAAACGGCGGACAGTATGTATATAAACATTCACGAAGCTGCTTTGGTAAATTATCCGGCGATGAATTTAATTTTGAACAAAGAGACGTTAACATTTAAAGCCGCGCTTGTGGATGATCCGCTGGGCAACAAAGCTTATTTGCAGACTCCGGCAAAAACTCCCTGGCGCACAATTGTTGTATGCGACCGCGCCGTTGATATTCTTGCTTCCAAATTAATTTTAAATCTTAACGAACCAAACGCAATAGGGAATACCGATTGGATAAAACCGCAAAAGTATGTTGGCGTCTGGTGGGAAATGCACGTAGGTTACGGAACTTGGAATTATGCCGATACAACAAATTTAAAATTAAAAGATACCGATTGGAATAATTTAAAACCGAACGGAAAACATTCCGCCAATACCGCAAGAGTAAAACGCTACATTGATTTTGCCGCCGAACATGATTTCCCGGGAGTGCTTGTTGAAGGCTGGGATATCGGATGGGAAGATTGGTGGGGAGAATGGAAGGAAGAAGTCTTCGATTTTGTTACTCCTTATCCCGATTTTGATGTGCTGGAATTAAAGCAATATGCCGCATCAAAAAATGTTAAAATGATAATGCACCACGAAACTTCTGCATCTGCTACTAACTATGAACGACGGATGGATGAAGCCTATCGCTTTATGAAAGAGAACGGATACGACGCAGTAAAAACCGGTTATGTCGGAAGAATTATTCCCCGCGGTGAACACCATGACGGGCAGTGGATGGTGAATCATTACATACACGTTGCAGAAAAAACCGCAGAAAATAAAATCATGCTCGATGCACACGAACCCGTTCGCCCAACCGGATTGCACCGCACCTATCCCAATTGGCTAGCTTGCGAAGCTGCGCGCGGAAATGAATACAACGCGTGGAGTATCGGCAACGCTCCCGAGCACGAAACAATTCTTCCGTTCACAAGACTAATGGGCGGACCGATGGATTATACTCCCGGCATCTTTGAAATTAAAATGAGCTATTACGATAAGAATAAAAAAGAACGCGTGCACACAACGCTTGCAAAACAGCTTGCTCTCTATCTTACAATGTACAGCCCGCTGCAAATGGCTGCTGATCTACCGGAAAGTTATGAAAAACATTTAGATGCTTTTCAATTTATAAAAGATGTTGCTGTGGATTGGGACGATTCAAAATATTTACTTGCGGAACCGGGTGATTACCTTGCCGTTGCAAGAAAAGCTAAAGGGAAAGATGATTGGTTCCTCGGCGCTATTACTGATGAAAATGCGCGTACCTTAAATGTTCCGCTTTCTTTTTTAGATGCAAAGACAGATTACATTGCAACCATTTATGCCGACGCACCGGATGCCGACTGGGACAAAAATCCAATGGCGTACGTTATCTTAAAAAAAATGGTTGGTTCAAAAGCGTCGTTAAAACTTTCACTCGCGCCCGGCGGCGGAACGGCGGTAAGTTTTAAAAAAGCAACTGAAGAAGAAATGCAGAATTTGAAATAAGGAATGCGGTTTGAAAAAAATAGTGAAAATTTTTTAACAATCTGAAAGGAAACTGTTATGAAAAACTTTATTAGTTCGCTTCGTATTATACTATTGACTTTCTTAGTCGCAGGATTAAATGGTTGCATCTCATTCCGTTCCGATATTGAAGGAGCATATAAAACAAACGCTGTAAAAAAATCCAAAGCCGTTCCCGTAACCGTTTATTTTTATTTCTCACATCTTGTGCAGGAAAAAGGATTTGATGTTGTTCCCAAGATCATGCAGCCGCGCCGCGGGTTCCGCGATATCTTCGGTGAATCGATGAAAGAGATTTCCAACATTCAATCGTTCACAACTTTTACAGATAATGAAAATGATGTTGATGATGTGCCGCGCCGCCGTACACGCGATAGTTTAAAAACAGCAACTGATTTTACCATTCACATCACCTTTAAAAGAGAAAATTCATTTGCAAAACATTTTCTTGCTGATCTTCTTTCGTATGGAACAGCAACGCTGCTTCCCGCAGGATTTTCCTGGGATTACATTGTAACAGCGGAAGTCTCAAACGCATCGGGGAAACAATTGGCTGCCTATACCAGAAGCGCCTCTCTTTCCAAGTGGCAGCATTTTCTCTTTCTGTTTGTCTATCCCTTTTATCCTGCGGAAGTAAAAATAGAAGAGATTTATCTCGAATCGCTCAGAGATATTTTTAAACAGATTGAGGCTGAAGGTGTGCTGAGGAAATAATCTTTATAGCGGCTTTTTTACACACCCCTAAATCCCCTATCGAGAGGGGACTTTTAATTCTAATTTTTTATCTGAGTTTGTCTTCCTCCCCTCTTGAGAGGGGTCGGGGGTGTGTTGTTTCATAGCTCTCAATCCACGCTTCAATCTTCTTCAGCACGCCGTCCAAATTATGTCGTATTTCTAAGTCATCAAAACGTAAAAAGCTAACGCCGAATTGTTCTATCTTCTTTTGTCTTTCTTCGTTATGCTCTTCGTTTCCATGGTGACTTTCGCCGTCGACTTCTATTGCCAGCATAAGTTCGTTTCAAAAGAAATCAACGATAAAATTACCTAGTGGTTTTTGTCTGTGGAAGTCGTATCCTTTTAGTTGTTTCCCCTTAAGATAATTCCACAGCATGATTTCCGTAAAAGTGCTGTTGTTGCGCAAGTACCGGGCTTTTTCTTTTAACTGAGGATTGTATGGAATTATTTTGCGTCTCATCGTTCTCTCTCCTTTATAAGTTTTTGTTTTTCTCCCCTCTACAGAGGGGTCCGGGGGTGTGTTCTTAATAATTCTTAATCATAATCATACTCATAATCTTACTCTTTTTTACACACCCCTAAATCCCCTCTCGAGAGGGGACTTTAATCGCACTAACATTTTACTTATTCTTTTTTGAGTTCTTTGTTTTTTTCAGAATATTCTTTTCATCGCCTTTAAGTCTTCTTTCAACTTTTTTAACATCTTCAGCGGGAGGAAGATTCTCAGGTTTAACACCGCGTTCTTTTAACATTTTTCTAACCGCAAGATTATTATCTAGATGTTCATTAGAAATTTGTTCTTGCCCTTGTAAGTCCTTTTCAAGTACGTTATGACTTGTTAATTCCGTTGCAAAATCTTTTGCTTTTATTGTGAGGGTTGGTAAAAAATCGGCTAATGGTTTTCCAGAAGGAACGGCTAATTTATCTTTCATTCTTTGGGTGTTCAATCCGCCGAAAAGCGCTTGATCTCCCTTTGAACGAATGATTGCAAAACCCTTTTCGTCAACGCCTCTTTCGTAAATTATGCCGGAAAGTTTCTTCTCGGTGTGAGAAAGTTTTTCCCGCGCAGCAACGCGGGCAACATCTAACAATCGTTTTTCAATAATTTCTTGTTTGCGGGTTTGAACCGCAAAATAGGTTTGCGCAAATGCAACTTCAGGTTTTGCAGGATCGCCGTTTTGTGCAACAAGATAACACGCGTATCTTGTAAGCGCGATATCTTCAATCGTTTTGGAGGCTCCTTTAGGCATTGGTATCGTTTTGCTGATATCAGCAAAATGATCGGAAAGCTTTTCCCCTGCGTTTTCACAAGCTCTCTTTGCTTTTTCAATAGCGTTTTCAAAGTTCCGCCATTGTGTATAATTAAATACCTCTTGCAACTCTCTAGCGCTCCAACATTCAACTCCTTCCAAGAGATGACATGCATTTTCAAATTTTCTGAATAATTCTTCTACTAATTCTTTTTTCATAATAAGTTCACTCCTTTTTTTACTTTTGCCTTTCTCCCCTCTACAGAGGAGCTGGGTGTGTTTTTTTAATTCCTAACCTGGCAGAGCCAGAACCAAAAAGGAATAATGAATATCGAACAAGGAATTTCGAATTATGATCCGCCGCGGCGGATGAAATACGAATTGCATTCACTTCGAAATTCATTATTCCCCGACCGAGTCGGGCAAGCTTGTTCAATATTCGATATTTAATTATCGTTAAGATGTTATCAATAGCAATTTTCTAAGAACCTAATCTTAATCATACTCTTAATCCTAATCCCTACACACCCCTAAATCCCCTCTCAAGAGGGGACTTTTAAATTTACTTTCCTTCTACAATTTTTATTTCTTCTTCCGTTAAGCCGTAGAGTTGGTAAACGAGTTTGTCTATTTCGGTTTCTAACGCGCTTGTGTCGGCTTCCGGGTTTTTCTTTTTTGCGAAAAGGATTTTGTCGACAAGAGATTTGGCTTTTAACAAGAAATTTTCTTCCAATTTACAAGGCAGAGTTTCTATATAATGCGCGGGGAATTGAGCAAAGGCTTTACTCACTCCTGATGTTAAAGAGTTATGAATAAAGGAAAATAATTTGGAGTTTAGTTGAATTAAAATCAACGGCAACATTTTTTTGTTCGATGGAACTAACAAGTACAAATTTTTTAATGCAATAAAATGATGGTAGTCTGAACAAGCTATAATGGTATTTCCGGTTCTTCTCATCAGAATTTTTGATTGATTATAATAATCTACGTTAGCATTACTTTTAAGTTCTTTAGGAATAAATTTGACATATGTGCCACTGTGACGATAAACAAACTTATGAACATCTTTTCCAAGCAAAATTGGTTTCCATTCAGCAGTTGGTCTTGTTGTTGAAAGCCACTGTGAGTTGTCCTTGGTTTCAACACCTCTATAAACAAAACAATGATCTTTGATTTGCTTCTCACCATTAATTATTCGTTCTATAAAAGTTTCGATGCTTTTCTCAAACGGATTTATTCCCCAGTTCATTGGTTTATCTATTCTTTGGAAAATATTGTCACCAAGATATTCTTTTAATTCGGGTGCAGTTGGTTTATTAGTTTTCTGTACAATTAAAACAACTGTTTCGACTATCACATCAAACGCTTTGTCTTTGAGGTTTACAAGTTCGATAGTATTATTCTGCGAGACGTAATCCCGGAGTTTTGAAAAATACTGACCATTTAACCAACTGTTCGGTATGATAAATCCCAGGTGTCCGGCCGGTTTTAATATTTTTCCGACTCCCAACTCGGTAAACAATCCATAAGTATTCGGATTATATTCTGCTGTCGAATAATTCTTGTTGTAATAATCGATGATTCCTTTTCCTTGTTTGGATTGTATCGCTACAATATACGGCGGATTCCCGATCACCACATCAAACCCGACAAAATTTCCTTCATCGTCAAGCGCTTCGGGGAATTCAAACCGCCATTCAAAAGCGTTGTTATAAATTACGTTGCCGGCTTCACCGTCAAGTTCTTCTTTTAATTTCTTTATCGCTTCTTCAAGTTTTTTCTCTTCATGTTTTAATTTCTCTTTATCTTTTTTGCTTAGTTCAACGTCTATCAGCCGCTCGGTCTGGTATTTATTGTGGAGCTCAAAAACCATGCTGCTAAGTTTTTTCTTCCGCGGATCGTTGTTGCCTATCTCCGTTCTAAAATTGCTTTTAATGTCTTCAATAAATCTTCTGAAATTATTCTTCTCGTTTTTATCGTTTGTGTTTTTGTAATTGCGTACAAAAGTTTTGTAATCCTCAATTGTGTAACGGATAGTTTTAAGCGCCGATTTCAGATCAGCATTAAGCGGAAACCGGTTGATGAGCGAATTGCCTTCTTTAATATTTATATCGATGTTGGGAAGCGTTTCTAACTTTGAGAAATCGCTTTCTTCCGTGTAGTAAGCGTTCTTCAGCAGTTCTATCCATAAGCGGAGGCGCGCAATCTTCACCGAGTTTGCGTTGATGTCAACACCGAAAAGACAGTTTTCAATTATCGTTTGCTTCTCTCTAAAAAGAGTTTCTTGAACCCGCTGCACCTCCCGCACAAAGATCATTTTACTCGAATCATAAATACCGCTTTCGGAAAAGTTTGGCTTTCTGGGAGCGTGATATTCAAAAATATCTTCGCCGGAATTGCAGGTAATAATAAGTTCGTCGTTTTCAACTCTCGCTTCGTAATCCATCAGCACAAGACCGGCTTTGTCCGCAAGCAGTCCAAGTTCCGATTTTATCGCGATCAATTCGTTAAGCGCGGAAACAAGAAAATGTCCGCTTCCCACCGCCGGATCAACAATTTTAAGTGAGTTGATCACCGCGTTAAATTCTAAAATATCTATCGTGTTTCTTCTATCGGCAATGTGGTTTCTAACGTCTGCGAGCGTTTTGCATTTCCAGCGGTAAATGTCGTTAAATTTTTGTACGACCGCGCGCTGCAACGTTTCGCGGCACATGTACATGGTTATAAATCCGGGAGTAAAGAATGAGCCGTCTTTGTAGCCGTTAATTTTTTCGAAGATGAGTCCCAGCACCGAAGCGTTGATAAGCGTTTTTTTGTCTTCGCGGATTTCCTCATTTCCTTCGGAAGTGAAATCGTACGCGTCTAAAAATTCAAACAGATAATACATTGCCGGAAGATTTTCGTGCCGCTTTTTTCCGTTGCGGTCTTTCAGTGTTGTATTCTTGTAAAGCTCAATCGGAGTGTTATCATCAAGGCTGTTTATCTTTATCGTATCGCTTTCAAGCTCGCCGATTTCGAAAAGCGAACTGTTGAGATAGGGAATGAACCAAAATTTTTTGTTGATGAAATCTGTTCTTTTTCCGTGGGGAACCGCGAGCACCTGGTGGAATAATTTGTAAAGCTCGTCGAAATCATTTATAAAATTTTTGTTCAGGAATTTATGCTTATCGTCGTTGTGATATTTATAAAGCTGCGCCTCAAGCAGTTTTAGAAATAGAATTCTATTCACCCACGTTATGGAAAGCTCCAATGCAAGGCTGTACAGTTGATCATCAATCGTTTCGCCATATTTTTCAGGCTGCTTGATCCTTGCAATGGTGTTTTCAGTTTCAAGAATAAGAATGGCGTTCTCGATTATTGAACCGGGGTCTCTTTCTTTTTCCGGTTTGCGGGTAATAATTTTTTTGTTCTTCTCTTTTGTTTCTTCAAGACCGAGAATGTGAAGCAGTTCGTTGTAAAAATTCCGGTCTAACGAGTTGCTGTCGTTTGCAAAAGATTGTTTAAGCAAATGAACCGGAGAAAGAATTTTGTAGAGCGCGATGAGTTTCTTTTCATTTTCCTTTTCGTTCTGTTCAAAAAGAGATTTGTAATTTTCCAGATTGAAATAGACGAAAGAAATTTCCGAATCGAGTTCATCGAGCAGCGGTTTTGCAATTTCGTCATAAAAGAAATCGGTATTGCCGGAAGTTTTTTGTTTATCCCGCCAGTGCTCGTAATCTTTAACCAATTTTTTGTTGTTGTAGAAAAGATGTTCAAAGAGTGTAGCGTCAAAGATGAACCACTCGTAAACGTTTGTCGCAATCAGATATTTTATTTCGTTGTTCTTGTGGTCGATCCTCTCTTCAAGATAATAAAGGATAAGCTCGTGCATCGCTTTTGCGTTGAGATTTTCTTTGGTGATCATCTCAAGTTTATTTTTCGGTCGTTTAACTTCCGTTAAAACTGCGGCTTTGTTCTGATTATTTTCAAGATAGATAACAAGATCAACATCTCTTAACGTATTGATGAAATGTTTGTTTTTGTAGTAGGTGCCGTTAAGGAAGTCGCGAAGAAGCGTTTTAACATTTTCTTCACTCTCTTCGTGGTCGATGGATGCAAACAGAGTGTAGAGATTTTCTTTAAAAAGATCAATCTCGCTGCGGAGGATTTTCTCTTTAAGATAGGCTTTGTTAAGCGCCTGTCTTGGAGTAAGGATTTTTATTTGCTCACATGTCATGGCAGAATCAAATTATTGTTTAAAATATGTACAAACATACTTTTAAAATACTTTATTAACCAAATATTCAATGGCAGAAAAGGGTAGTTGGGTTTGCTTTTCTCCCCTCTCGAGAGGGGCCGGGGGTGTGTTTTTAATAGTTCCTAATCTTAATCATACTCATAATCCCAACACACCCCTAAATCCCCTCTGTAGAGGGGACTTTTAAAACCCAACCACACAAAGTTGTTTTCAATAAAATCCTTTTTTACTTCTAAACATCTTATCCTATGTTGATAGCGAACAAAAACTAAATTAGGAAATAATGTTATGAATGAGCGAGTATATAATAATGGAATAGAACGTCTTCGTTCCGCCGAACGCCTTGAACGGTTAGAAGTAGATCGTGTTGTTGAATTGTGTCTTGAAGGGAAAAATATTTCTTCTATGTTAGATGTCGGAACCGGAAGCGGTTTATTCGCCGGAGCTTTTTATAAAAGAAATCTTACCGTTGCCGGTGTTGATGTTAATGAAGAAATGATCAACGCGGCAAAAGATCATCTCCCGGGATGCATATTAAAGGTCGCGCCGGCGGAAAATATTCCTTTTGAAGATGGTTCGTTTGATCTTATTTTTATGGGAGTAGTTTTTCACGAAGTGGATGATTACAAAAAATCGTTAAGCGAAGCAAAAAGGGTTGCGAACAAAATGGTCACCATCTACGAATGGAAATACCAAACAGAAGATTTCGGTCCGCCGCTTGAACACCGGCTAAAACCGGAATTTATGCAAGAACTATCTGAACAAGTCGGCTTTGCGAAGATGGAAATTGTACCGCTGAAAAATTTAGTACTGTATAAATTTTTTAAGTGATTGCGGGCTAAATCCTCTCGTACAAATAGAGGTTGAATTTTTATTAACCGACGGTTTTAACCGTGAAGAAATAAACCAAAACATATTTTTAGATGTCTAATTCTAAAATCCTTTTGAACGGTTGAAAGATTTTTTAAAAAAACAATATGACCATGAAATTGATCGAGCGACCGGCTGAATGAAATTAAATGGATGATTGGTTTTGATTCAGTCATGCGCCATTCAACCACCCAAACGATGATTGGTAATTTTTGTTCCGGCTCAGCGAGGATAGGAATAACAAATAATGGAGAAATTGTGAATTACAAAAAGAGAAATAAAAAAGTGTTTTTATTCTTGCTGATATTTCCGGTAATGTTATTTATAATAAACGGATGCAGCTCTGCGCCGCAAATGCAAAGTGATTGGCACGAGAAAGTTTCCAGTATTGATGGAAAAAATTCCGGATGGGAAACCAAAGTTTATCCGGTACCGGCGGAAAAAATCAATGTCGGATTTACGAACGACGACGATTTTCTTTACGTAAGATTAACTACAGATGACCGTTCCACAATACGGCAAATATTAAAAGCCGGGTTTATTGTTTGGATCGAACCGGCATCAGGGAACACCAAACAATTCGGCATCAAGTATCCCCTGCCGGGTTTGCCTCCCGATCAATTAGATAGAACCGCATTGGATCCTGACGGATTAAAAAGAGAACCACGCGGTGAGCAACCGTCTATGGCAAATATGGAACAACGGATGCTTGAACAACTTCAAAAACAAGTTGAATTTCAAATTATCGATAAGAACAAAAAACCAATCACCGCTATTCCCATTATTAACCGTGAAGGAATCAATTTAGAAATTAGGATGGAAAAGGGAATACTAATTTACGAATTGCAAGTTCCGCTAATTGCAAGTGATATGTATTCGTTTGCGGTGGGAGCTAAACCGGGAGAAAAAGTAAAAATTAAATTTGAAACTGAAGCGCCAATGTTCGGTAATATGAAAAGACCGCAGGAGGGAATGTCTGCCGATGGACAACAACTTGGCGGTGATGGCGATATGCCTTCAAACGGAGAGGGAAGAGGCGAAGGAAGACATTCCGGAGGCGGAAGATCGGGAGGATCAATGCCTCCCGGCGGCGGACCGGGTGGAATGAAAAAAGTTGAAACGCTTGATTATTCAGTCGAACTTACTCTGTCTAAAAAGAACGCCAACCAATAGAATAGCATTTTACTTTCTCCCCGTTCAGCTACGAATAGGCAAGTGATCGGGAAACAATGTTTTTGAGGTGCGCGCACGAATAGCGTAAATATTTTTTTTGAATAAAAAGGAAAATGATGAAAAGAAATCCGGCTTTTAAACTGCTTTTTTTTATAAGTATTATAGCGGTAACAACCCAAACAACAGCTCAATCGTTTTATAGCATCGATACTATACAAACCATTGAAATAGTTTTTGCACAAAGTAATTGGGACTATATGCTGGATACCGCAAAAGCCGGCAGCGAAGGGTACATTATGGCTCAATCGGTTTCTATCAACGGAACTCAATTTGACAGCGTTGGAGTTAAATACAAAGGAAACAGCACTTACAATGCAAATTATATAAAAAATCCCTTCCACATTGAGTTAGATACTTATAAGGATCAAGACTATCAAGGCTACGCCGACGTTAAACTAAGTAACGCGGCTAAAGATCCTTCTTTTGTGCGTGAAGTTCTTTCGTATTCCATTTTGCGAAAATATATGGATGCCCCTTTATCCAATTATGCAAATGTATATATTAACGGAAAATTGATCGGGCTTTATGTTAGTTCTGAATCTGTAAGCAAAAGATTTGTGAACGAACATTTTTATTCAAAAGGAAATGCTTTTTTCAAGTGTAATCCCGTTGGCGGTGCAGGTCCCGGAAATACTGCGCTGCCAAATCTCGTTTATTTGGGTACTGATAGTGCAAGTTATTCAACTGCTTACGAAATTAATTCTGATTACGGCTGGGCTGATTTGATTAATCTCTGCAACACGCTTCAAAATAATACCCCGGAGATAGAAACCATTTTGGATGTTGATAGAGCTTTGTGGATGCTTGCTTTTGATAACATTCTCGTTAATCTTGATAGTTACATCGGTGTATTCGCGCAAAATTATTATCTCTATAAAGACAACACCGGGCGGTTCGATTGTGTCCTTTGGGATTTCAATGAATCCTTCGGAACATTTTCAGGCACAGGAACTACCGAACTTCGAACTACTATTTCAAAAATTCAAATGACGCATCTACTGCATTCCGGCGATATAAAATGGCCGCTGGTTCAAAAACTTCTTTCCGTACCGGGATATAAAAAAATGTACCTGGCTCATTTACAAACGCTATTAAATGATAATTTTGCGGACAGCAGTTATATAAAAACTGCGCAATCATTACAAACAATAATTAATACATCCGTACAAGCTGATCCAAATAAGTTTTTTACGTTTGCTCAATACCAAAACAATCTTAGCGCTGATGTTTTTTCCGGTATGACTGCCGCGCCCGGAATTACATATTTAATGGGAGGAAGGTACAAGTATTTATCAGCGCTTGCGGATTTTACAAATACTAAACCGGCAATTACCGATGTTACCCCCGATGCCGCAAATCCCAAATTAAACAGCACTCTTTTTATTACCGCCTTAGTTACCAATACAAATGCTGATGCTGTTTATTTAGGCTATCGCTATGATGTAAAAGATAAGTTTACAAAAATCCGGATGTATGACGACGGGGCGCATGGTGACGGAGTTTCCGGTGATAATGTGTACGGCGCATCGATTGTGGTTTCTGCTGAAACCGTTCTCTATTATATTTATGCTGAAAATAATAATATTGGTGTCTTCTCGCCGGCAAGGGCTGAACATGAATTCTATAAAATAACCGCAAACACAACCGTAAGCGGCGCCGATATTATGTTGAATGAAATCTATGCAAGAGGAACAGGCGCCGACCCGGACTGGATTGAAATTTATAACGCTTCTTCATCTACGCTGGATATTAGCAATTATAAAATTTATGATTCCGGCGGACAAACCGGATCAAGAGAGAAAAAAGAATTTCCGGATGGAACAGTGATTCCCGCTAAAGGTTTTTTTGTAATAATTACCGATGATACAACTACGAGTGGATTTGGATTGGCAAGTGGTGGAGAAAGAGTATGGTTGGAAAATCCTTCGGGAACAGTTATTGACTCGGTTACATTTCTTAGCCATACCGCAGCACAATCTTATGGAAGAATCCCCGATGGCGGTGATTGGCAATTGTTAAACACAATAACCCGTGGAACAACAAACAGCGGCGGCACTGATGTTCATGATGAATCGTTAACCTTAGGAGATTTTGCTCTTCATCAGAATTATCCGAATCCTTTTAATCCCACTACAATAATAAATTATACGGTTGCTAAACAAAGTAATGTTACGCTAATAATCTACGATGCATTAGGGAGAGAAGTAACCACATTAATAAATGAAGAAAAACCGGCAGGTAATTACACAGCAGAATTTTCCACCAAAGGTGTATCCAACTCAAGTGGAAATGCAGAAAATCTTTCAAGCGGAATATATTTTTATCAACTGAAAGCCGGTTCATTTACCCAAACAAAAAAGATGTTGCTCTTGAGGTAAAGAAGCTGTTAATTCAAGCAAAGATGTTTGATTGAGAGATAACAACCATTTTATAATTATCTAACAAATAGGACGAGAAGAATCTTGTTCTAGTTCAGTTTTGCTTTTCTCCCCTCTCGAGAGGGGCCGGGGGTGTGTCTTAATAATTCATGATCTTGCTCGTACTCTTTTTACACACCCCTAAACCCCCTCTGTAGAGGGGACTTTTATCTCATATCACGTTACTTTTTCTTTTTTGTTTTCTTAGTCTCTTTTAAGATTTTATTTTCGTCAGCGTTAAGACTTCTTTTAACTTTTTTAACTTCTTCGTCAAAATCACTCTCGTAGTTTTTGTCCTGCACAACTCTAAATTTGTCATACTCTTCTTCGGCAAGTTTAACGGCAACTTCATGTTTTACCTTACCGGCATCTCTTAAAATATCGTATTCGTTAAATTGTAAAAAAGCATCAAGTTTAGTAACCCAATCGATCATCTTCATTGATAGATGCCGGGCTGCCTGGCTTTCCGCATAATCAAGATACATGGAAACGATCCGTTCAAGTTCTTTAATTTCTTTTTCCGTTAAATAATTCTTTGCTACGCTAACGTCGCTCTTAACAATTTTACCTTTGGGAGAATTTTTCCATGTAAGTAAACCCATTTGCGGTTTAGATGAGTCGGCGCGTTCCGCAATAAGTTGAGCGGCAGTTAAACCGGTTACCGCCTAATGGAGTTTGTTTTGAACCGTCTTATAAAACGTTTGAGTTATTTCGGCATCGTTGCTATAATCGATGCTGCACTGCTGGTAAATATCGGTGATCTTTTGATAGAATCTTCTTTCACTCGCGCGTATCTCGCGAATCCGTTCTAAGAGTTCGTCAAAATAATCCTTGCCGAACCGTTTACCTTGTTTTAAGCGTTCATCATCAAGAACAAACCCTTTGATCATGAATTCACGCAAAGTTTTGGTAGCCCAAATACGGAACTGTGTAGCCTGAAAACTATTGACGCGGTAACCGACCGCGATAATGGCATCTAAATTATAAAACTGAACATAATAAGTTTTACCGTCTGAAGCAGTTTGTGCAATTTTTGCACTAACTGAATTTTCATCCAACTCTTTTTCTGCAAAAATGTTCTTTAGATGTTTTGTAATTACCGAGCGGTCAACACCGAACAACTCAGCCATTCTTTTTTGGTTTAGCCAAAAAGTTTCATCACTGAATAACACTTCAACTTTTACCTCTCCGGTATCGGTAGTATAAAGAATAATATCGCTGTTTAGGTTTTCTTTTTCGTTACTCATGTTGCACCACTTTAAAAATTACGGTTCTCGATTTGTAAAACTTGATAAATAAATTTCTCCATTTTGTTAATATCAACAAAATGATCATGAACATTTTTACCGGAACTTAAACTAGAAATTTTAGTTTTTGGAGAAACGATAACAAAACAGCTTGTCGAAATTGTTCCGACTTTTATTTCGTTTCTGACGGTTAAAATTAGAAGTATCACTATAGGTACACCGCTGTTATGCGCTTTTAATTTATTTACTGTAATCACTTGGCTTTCTAGTGTTTCCATCAATTACTATCATGACGACTTTAGTCGGATAATCTAGGTCTATACTCTCAAACCCATGCATTTTGGGGGTCAACAGTTTAACACTGTTCTGTGGAGGGGCTGGTGGTAATGTTTTTTCAGTTAGGTCTAGAATGCATAAAACAGCTAGCTGTTTGGTATTGCTTGAAGCATAAGCAACAGGTTGTTTGCCGTATTTTTCAAAAAGTTCATCGCGATCTGAAATAGAATACTCAACTTTTAGTTCTGCAATAATCCCATTATAGCCTATTTCAATTCTGCCACCTGCTAAGTGAGCTTCCTTGGATATTGATTCTCCAAGGTAAGGAAGACCAATTAGATGCTGTATGAGATTGTCTCTGAAAGTATTTTCCAATATTTTGTTTTGGTTTTTATACACACCTTGTTGCAGACAAAACCCCTGATAATTTAATATCCCACTCAAAAGATGTAGAAAATCTTCTTTTTCTTCCTTGTCGAGGTCAGGTAATTCTTTTTCAATTGAATTAGAAATATCTAACACCACTTTGTTCATCTTTTTAAACCCGGTAAGGAAGTATGTTGAATTAGGATCCAAAACTTTTACAATTAGTTGATCATAACCAATGATGGTTGGGTACTCAATGTCACCAGAAGTGTTCAAGAAATAACCCAATAATCGTATCGATATTGATTCATCAAAATTATTTTGAGGATACTTGAACACCACTTGGCCTGAAATATTGTACTCATTCTTGCGGTTCCTTTTTACTTCAGGAAGTGATATGTCAAACCAATTATTACTAGAAGTTGAGACAGGCTTTAATATGAGCGTATCGAATCCATCCGGCCATTGATTTATGGAAAGTTTTCCTTTGATTGTGTACAATTCTTCCGGCTTCAAGATTTGCGGATTAGCCCAAGGCTCTCCATCAATAGTAAACTGAATGGATAGTAATATAATCGTCGGCTCAACTTTTTCTTCAATCATGCTGTTTCCTTTTCTTCGTATTTCCAAAAATGGGTCAACTTCAAAGGTGTAGATGGTTGGAAAGGGAATTTTCATAAACCGATCAAGTACTTTCTTTATTCCACCAACTTTGTTCATCTGCAAAATGAGTTGTCTTAACTCTTTAATGTCGGCTTGAAAATCAGGAATATAATTGAAATAACTTAAATCGATCTGTTCAATGATTGTTTTACTGGTTTTTAGGTCGGCATCACCATCATCTGCATTCATCTTTTTTTGTCCCCATTTTAAGAGATGGAACAAAGAAGAAATTAATAAACTGTAGTATTTGAAAAAGCCTGCATCGAATTTTCCCTTTGTAGCTTTAACGAGTTTGCCTATTTCTGAATTGATTAATTCCTCAATTGAAATAAGAGACTGAATATTAGATATATCGAATGCATAAAAATTTGCAAGCAATTCATTTCTCAGATTTTCCTGAGACTTCACTAATTCTGGATTGTATTTTCTATAATTCATGATTTACGATAGATTTAATAAACATCGCATCTATTAGCTGGTTTGCCACTGTTGTTTCGATGTTCGCAATTCTCTCACAACTTTGATTTGTTTTAGTTGCAAATTCATTCGATTTGTTTTGTTCAACAACTTGATTAAAATAATTTGACAGTTCATTTATTTCACGGTGAAGGTTAAAGAAACCGAGAATTCCATATAATTCAAATACATCTGTAAAATAGCGGCCGTCAATTTTATGTCTTATCAACTCCTTAATGAGTAAAATATTTTGTGTAATAACATCTTGGGGTAATTGATAGATTGTTTTAAACAATTCATTTCGGCTATCGAATGCGTGATCATAATAATCGGGTTTTGTCCTAGACAGGAATCCAATGGTTTGTTGTAACCACAGTTCATTGAACTCAGGTGATTGGTTACGAATTCTTGTCAGCTTTTCAATGAAATCAACATCTGTGTAATAATCCTTTGAGTTGCAAAACTTCACTACATAGTCTTTTACTATTCTTAGGTACATCTCTTGGTTTTCTTTTGTAATAAAAAGAAGAATATCAACCAGTTCTTGGCAATATTTAAAATTTTTCTCGTTATAATAGCTTTCTTCCAATGCCGCAATTCTATTTATAAGAATTAGCTTTTGATGCTTAGTGAGAAAAGGTAAGATTTTGTAAGATAAATCCGCCGCTCTCTTATGAATTACGACATAGGAATCGATAACTGCTTGAAGAATGATTTGTATCTGTTCGTCTTCAACTTGATGAGGGAATTTTCTAATAACCGAACCAAAAGCTTCAAATGCCTTTCCTTTAATGCCTCTATCTATATCCTTCATAAAAACTTTGATTATATCAATCAAAGTTTGGGTAACAAGTTGATCGTTATTGTCAATTAGATGTGTTATAAAATTGATGCCCTCATATCTAACTTGTTTCGAATCAGTATCGAGGAGATAATTGTAGATAGTGGGTAGTAATTCAGCTAAATAGATAGGATTATTCACCGACCTTCTGATTACTGCAATTAATTCGCTTTTGAGATAACCATTTGAAGCACTATCAAGATTAGAAATAATATCAAGAATCTTCACATGATTTTGAGAGTCCACACTATTTTTAATCAGATTCTGAATAGTAGTCTCAGCGAGTTGGATAATTCTCTTTAGTTCTAACTCCCGAGATTGAATGTTGAGAAAATTCTCATTCTGAAATGGATTAAAGGTAGAAATCTGGTCTTTGGGTTTGTCTAACTCTTTGACGTACCATTCAAAAGTGTCTAAATCCTTAATACTATTAACCAGAAATCCTAACAAAGCATCAAAATGTTTAGAAATAAGCCCTTGCTTCTCTTTCGAAATATCTTTAATCGTTGAAAGGGCTTTTTCTCTTAACTCCTTAGTCGTTTCTTTTGCCAGAACTATTTGTAGTATTCTGTCAATAATATTGTTTGTGATTTCTTGCGACTTTGCAACAAGATTATTTTCCAGCAAGACAATTTTGAAAAAGTGGATAAGTTCAACTTTTGCTCCCAACGAAAGGCTTGAGTAAACTTTGTCAATCTCTAGGATTACTACTTCGGGTGAATGAACATAGATTTTGCTTAATGTTAAGCAGGTGATTCGATCTGCAGATTCCTCATATTTGTCATCTTCAAGCTCAAGCGATTTGATAATTGTTGCGATACAAGGAGTAATTATTTTGGGATTAACCGAAATTAGTTCTTGTAACAAATAATTAATATTGATTCTCTTTGTCTTATCATTAACCTCAAGCTGTTTGTTAATAAGTTCATTTAGATAATCATCCTCTTTTTCATAGACATCATTCAGAAACTTCATGCAATTAGGGTATATAGGATGACTATCATATGGATCACCTATATGGCGTTTATACCATAAATTGTCAAGGATTATATCAACTAATGAATCATAATTTCTTATATTTTTGTAATCAATGGTGATTCTAAGAATTCCAACAGCACTATCAAGATTACAATTTTTTTTAACAGCTGAAATCAATCTTTCAAACGCAAAGGAAGACAATTTCTTTCCTGTGTGTAGTACTTGTTCTGCTGCCAGGAGTATTTTTTCACCAAAATTATCATTATCAAAAAACAAGGACAATGAGTCAAGTGCAGTATCACTAAAAAACTGAGGAGAAAGTTTACTTGCTTCCAGAATCTTTACGGCAACGATACTTTTATCCGTCTGTTCTTCAAATAATCGTATAAGGTTAAGAATTGATAGTGTTGTTATTTCTCCCTTAGACTTTTCTTTAGCAATCAGATCATGAACTTCCGTTGCTAATGCAAGTTTTTTTTCTTTTTCTTCTTCCTCCACCTTCTTTAAATTTTCTTGCTGTTTTTTATGATCGTTAATTACATCATTACCGAAGTTTTCATGGTGAATCTCCTGCTTAAACTCGCATGATTGACAGTTGCCAAGAATAAAATCCCTCGCAATCCATTCAAAATTCATGGCCTCTGATCCACCAGTCGAATGGGGACAAGAAATGCGTAAACTAATTGGCAGATTATACATTTCGGCAATTAATCCACTCGATACATTTTCTATATTTATGTGCTTACACGAATTTTTCACAGAGGGTAAGAGCCCCTTGTTTCTCTCTCCGAGGGCTATGGTGTCTTTTAATTGTTTTTGGTCGCTATCAATCTTGGTCATTTGTTTTTTTAGAGTTTTCCTAATTGTATATAATAATTATTTTTATGAACCATCCTACAAATATTTAATATTACTGTTTTTATCAGTTTATATTTGGTCTCCATAGAAAATAGAATTACTACATTGTGCAAGTCCAGCCAAAAGAAATTACTAGAAGATTTTGGTCAGTTACTTACAATAAAAACATACAACTTTTCTGCTAATAAAATTCACAAAAAGGTTTTGCTTAAATATCTTGATTATATCGTTTCTAAACAACTTAAAGATCTAAACTTCCAAGAGATTGAAATTTATATTATTCATAAAGTTACCGTTCAGAAAGTTTCTTGATCATAGCAAAAACAACTTATGGGTGTCGATAAGTTTTTCTTTTCATTATTCCGAACAACATTCAGAAATTTTTTTTCGCTTAATTCTTGTTTGCGTGTTTGAAATGCAAAATTGGTTTGAGCAAAAGTAACTGCAAGTAAAATTCTAAATATTAACCACTTTCTTGCCGCCTCATTCATTTTTTTCCTTCTTAACAATAAACCCGTTTAATTCGTTGTTAAGTTATTTTTAGTTTGGGAGTTATATGTGCAGCATACTTATTGCTGAGGTGGTGGCGGGGGAGTTGTCCCGCCGCCGTTATCGGGCTTATCGGGACTCCCGCCCAGGTCGTACACTACACGCGCCGCAAAATACTGATTGTAAAATGCGTTTTCTTTTTCGCGTAACAGTTCTACCTGGTTATCAAGCCGTTCTTTAATTAACTTATCCGTACTTTCAAACAAGTCGTCAAGTTTTGTTCTTAACGCGCTTTTGTTTGTATGTCCGGTTGTTTTATTTGCGGCGGAATTTTCCAGAGCCGTTATTTTGCCGCCTAAGGCGCTTAACGTTTCTGCGGTTATTCCGTACGCTTGCAGATTAGCGGTATTCAAAACAGCCGTATCGTAGATGGATTTTATTTTCAGCCGTAGTTCCGAATCCCGCAATCTTTTCAACTTGCTTTCGCTTATGCCGGCAAGGGATTTTAACTCTTCGTCTTTTTCCTTTACCGCATAATCATATAAAGCAGATTTTACCGGAAGAAAAGCTTTCATTACTTCATCTTCCTTAACATGCACTACCGAAGTTTTTCCCGATGTTGCGTTTGTAAACTCAATATCGGTTGTTTTTATTGCCTCGATCTTGTTGTGCAGTTCGGTGATCGTTTCTTCAAAGACAGGTATAGTTGATGTTACTACCGTATTGGCGTCTAATACCGCCTTTACGGATTTGAACATGTTATACTTGTTTTCTTCTCTATTTGTCATTTTATTTGAACCTTTCTTTTTGTTTAGTGAATTAAACGGGTTTTAATTTCTTACTTTTCATTTCTTCATTTTTCGCTTGTTTTCGATGTTTTTGCGCCGCATTTCTATTTTGTAAGTTCTCCATTCCATTTTGTAAGCTCTCCACTTTACTTTGCATCCTTTCTATCCGGTTTTGCATGCTCTCCATTTTGTTTTGTAAGCCCGCACTTGTGCTTTGCGTCAATGTAAATGGCTTTTGCAAGGCTCCACTTTTGTTTTGTTTACTCTCCATTTGGCTTTGCAACATCTCCATTTCATTTTGCAGCCCTGCATTTCCATTTTGTAAGGCTGCATTTCTCCGTTGTATTCTTTCCATTCTGCTTTGCAATGCTGCATTTTTCCATTGTAAGTCTCCCATTTGGCTTTGCATCATTGTAAATACCAATTGTTTACGCAGCGGATTCATTGCATGCACCCCTTTTCTATTTTCCATTCTTGCGGAATAGTTATGTTTCGCTCTTCGTTGTTTAGCAGATAGTCGTTATAGATTGCCGCTATCGATTCGTTACTTAGCGCCTCCCACAGAAATTCCGGCATCGGATGTTTACTAAAAATTTTCTTCACAACCTCTTTTGAAACGGGATATTCGTATAACCCGTTCTTTAAGTATTGAAGAATCAACTCCTTTCCGTTATCCCTTAAACGAAGATTTCCGAAATTGATTTTTATCTTTTCTGCGGTAATGGTTTTTTGCACAACCTTTCCTTTCTTATTTAATGGTTTATTTGGTTTTCGCTTTTTCATGCTGTACTACCATAGTTAACGTTATAAAAACCTTTTGGTTTTTTTTCTGTTGTAAAATATTTATACTGATTTATAAAACGGTATCACAGACTGCTCCTTTTTTAGGTTGAAGAATTCTTACTATTTTTCGACATCAAAAACTTATGGGCTGTTATGTTCGAAGTGCAAAGGGTTGTTAAACGAAGAATTGAAATCGTCGGATTATGCTTAAACGTTGGAGAAGCGCAAAAGATTTCTCTTGCTGATTTGGCGGAAGAGTTTCATGTGGATGAACTAACTATTAAAAGAGACCTGAAAGAACTACGGTTCGTCGGGATTGATATTCATTCGACAAAAAATTTCGGGGTTATTGTCTCTACTCATGTCTCACATGATAAAATAAAAGAGATACTCCTCCATTATGCCGGAATTATTAATTACAATAATGTTTATGATAAATCAACTGCATTGCTGGTTGAAAAAAAGTCGGCTTCGGCGCTCAACCATTTTATCCGGTTGCAGTTGTGTATCGAAAACTGCTGTAAGGCAAAGATAGTTTATCACCATCATAATTTTGAAACACAAGAACGAATTGTTAATCCGCTCCTTATTTTTCACAGTGAAGGAAGTTGGAGATTGCTAACACAAGAAGATGGAATTGTAAAACAATTTCATTTAGATAAAATTTCAAGCGTGGAAAGTACGGATCAATCCTTTCAACGCATGTCAAAAGAAAAATTTGAGAACTTGTTCAAACATTCATGGGGGAGTTGGATAGGAAAAGATAAATTTCATGTAAGACTTCTCTTTGATAAAGTCTGGGCGGAAAGAATTAATCAGCGGATGCTTGTCTCCGATCAGAAAATTATTAATCAACCGGGCGGCAGTATTCTCTTTGAAGCGGAAGTAAACTCCCTTGCTGAAATTGCAAGCTGGATCGTAAGCCGCGGTAAAGGCTGCACAGTTCTTGCCCCTGAAGAATTGAAAGAGCAGGTTGTTAAGATTGCAAAGGATACATTAAGCAATTACAAAAAGTAACTCGCGCTTAAGATTCTTCGCCGTGGAATTAATCCCGCTTTGTGTTTTGTTTTTCTCCCCTCTTGAGAGGGGTTCGGGGGTGTGTCCTTAATAATTCTTAATCTTAATCTTGTTCTTACTCATTTTTACACACCCCTAACCATGCAGAACCGGAATCAAAAAGGAATAATGAATATCGAACAAGGAATTTCGAATGATGATCTGCCGCGACGGATGAAATTCTAATGGCATTCACATCGAAATTCATTATTCCTTGTTCAATATTCGATATTTATTTATCGTTAACATGTTATCAATTAATTTGGAACGGTTGAATGTCTTCATGATTGAATGAAAACCATTCATCCATTCACTTTCATTCAACCATTCTTTCAGTTTTTTGTACATAATATTTTTGCTAACTATCTACTTGTCTGCCTCAGGCAGAATTCCCAATTTATAATTCCCGCTCAACCCGTTCACCTCCGGGTAATACATCAAGCTTGCTTCCGCCGGAAGCCACGAATAGGTTCCCGGAATTTGCGCTTTGATGATGTACATAAATTCCATCTCCTTTTGCGGATACGTAACAAAGAACGCAATCTTTTCATCACGGATTTCTTTGGAGGCATAATTCCAGCGCCACGGCGCAATTTTCCCCCGCCGGATGAAATTTCCCTGGTAGCGGTCTTCTCCGTCAATGTTGTAATGCTCTTCGTCTTTCACAATTTCAAATCCGGAAGGGAATTGATCTTCAAGCATAAAATATTGGAACCCCTCTTCATTTGCTTTTACTGTTAGTTTAACAAAAACATCGTCTCCGCTCTTTAACGGGTTATTTATTTTTTCTTTTTTATAGATGATACCGCTTTCACCTTTGAATTGCGTCAGCTTGTAATATTCCTTTTCAACAGTAAAAGAATTTTGCTTTACAACATTTTCCGGTTTGGCAAAGTAACGGTTATAGCCGCTAAAATAAAGGGTTCCCTTGCCGCTTTTTACGATGGAAATTTTATTTTCATCGTTTTTCAATCGTTTTAATTTATCAACGCCGAAAGATAGTTTTTCATTTTCCTCAAAAATATTTTTCGTGTTGAATTGCTTCTCTGCTATTTTCTCATCATTCAGTAAAACAGAAACAGTGTAATCCGGTTCTAATTCCTTCGTGATCTTTAGATAATCCGTGAGCGCAAAAAGCACTGATGCCGTTTGTTGTGTTGAGTTCCACGAATAACCTCTTTGCTGTTGCAATAACCAGCTAACAATTTTGGTGATCAACTGAGATTTTGCATCCGTGCTCAATAAATATTTAAGCGCAAATGCCGTGCTTTGAACTTTATCTTCTTGCCATGTGTAATGCCACGATGTTCCTCCCCAATAGGCAAATTTATCGCTTGTGTTTACGTTGTTCATCAGCCGTTCATAAATTTTCTTTTCGTTTTCCTTATCGCCAAGCTTCTGATAAACCGAAGCAAGCAGCGCGAGTGTATAAGCGTTTGATTCTTTTTTTGAGATTTCATCAAGGAGCGATTTTGCTTCACCAAAATCTTTTACTTCACCAGTAACCAATGAATAAAACATAAACGCGATGGTTGTCTGCTCTTCTTTCTTTACGGTTTTTAATTGCTGGAGAAGATTTTCTTTTCCTCTTTGAAAAACTTCTTCACTGATTTCATATCCGGCAAGTTTGGCAAGACTCAATCCGTACACCACATACGCGGTCATGTAAGGATGGGTTTGATCGTTCTGCCACCAGCCCCAGCCGCCGTTTCCGTGTTGAAACGAATAAAGCCGCGATAGTCCTTTCTTTATAACATCGGGAAGCTCCTTAGTTGTTTTTTCTTTTAAAGGAATTTGCAACTCTTTAAAAGTATTCGCCACAATAATTGCCGGAAGAAATCTGCTCATCGTCTGCTCAACACAGCCGTAGGGATACGCAACCAGATCATCAACTGATTTTAACATTGTGCCCGCCAGCGTTGGACTAAGCGAGAACGAAATTTCGGCAGAATGAAGATCAACATCTTTGGGAATTGTGAACGCAATATTTTCTTCGGAAGTATTTTCTTGAACAATAGCGTTCAACGCAATAGTTTGTTTAACGCCGTACGGAAGTATTGGAACAGAAACCTGCATTGCGTCGGACTCTTCATTCGTTAACGCTTCAACATAAATCTCCGCATCGCCCGTCGATTTTTCCACAAAAACTT
Organism: Ignavibacteria bacterium; assembly: GCA_030693705.1. Taxonomy (GTDB): domain Bacteria; phylum Bacteroidota; class Ignavibacteria; order Ignavibacteriales; family Ignavibacteriaceae; genus UBA1563. The sequence goes on from JAUYAB010000008.1 coordinate 279,214, forward strand.
TCCAGTCTATTCTCGCTTCATTATTTTCTTTTACCAAAATTTCATCTTTCTTGCCAAGGCTTGATGAAATGAGTTTTACGTTTTTCGATTTGAAAGCAATGTTAACTTTTTTGTTTTCATTAAGATAGTTGTGAATGTTCGTAGCTATCAACAGCGTATCGCCTTCTCTAAAAAAGCGGGGAGTTTCTGTTCGCACTAAAAGATTTTTCCGCGCAATAATGATGTTCGTTCCCTGTCCAACTTCCGTGTTCTGAGTTATTCCGCGAACCGTTGCGCGCCACGAAGTTAGATTGTCGGGAAGCGTTAGAGAAATTTCCGCTTCGCCGTTTTCATCGGTAACAAAACTCGGCTGCCAGAAAGCGGCATCAACAAAATTTTTGCGAACTTCAGGCGGCACTAATTTGCCTTGCCCGGCTACCGTTGTTTCCATCATTTCTATTCGGCCTTGCACCGTTGCATTCGTCATACTTTTAAGTATTATTGGTCTTATGCGTGTAGTTGTGGAACTTGCATCATTCACTAAGATTTTAAGGCAATCAAAACTTGAAAGCTTTAACTCTTCAAAATTCATTTCCTTTTTTTTCACCGAAACATTTTTTAGAAAGCCAAATTCTCCTTCTTTTGATAACAACCAAAATTCGTAGTCTCCTCTGGATATATTTTTGAAAACAAATTTACCATCTGGTTGAACTTTGATAATGTAATAGCCATCTTCATTAACCAACAAAAAATAGCCATCAATTTTAACTGATAACGAATTAATCGAAACAGTATCATACTCTCCAATATCAAAAACAATTTTTCCTTCAAGCGAATAATCGCCTATTTTTTTTCGTTCTTTCATCTTTAATAGATTCTTATCGAGAAAAGAAGTTGCTCTGCTTTCGGATGAAAAGCTATTCCCGGCTAGTGTTGATGTAGTCGGGATATAAGCATATTCCGGCTTGTAAAAATAATTTTGAATATTTTCAGTCTGCTCTTCTTGAATTGCATAAATGCTCTCGTCAACTAAACCGAGAGAAAGTTCGGTGTTTGCCACCGGATTTCCATTGTTGTTTTTAACCGAAATTCTGTAAGCCGCTTTTTCACCGGGTTTGTAAATTCCTTTACTTGGCTTTATTTCTAACGAAAGGTAATTGTCTCTGTTGAGTACGACAATCGTTTTTGAATTTGAATAGAGTCTTCTCTCATACACAAAAAGTATTGCAAGTGAAAAATTCGGACAGAATTTCTCCGTCAGTTTTTGTTTTATAACGAGAGTGTTTCCCACTACAGAATATTTCTGAAACCCTAAAAACGATTTCTTCTCAAACGAAACAAAAACATCTATGTTATTTTTCGGAAGAGAAATAATTGCGGTAAGCGTATCCCCCATTTCATAAGAATCTTTATCTGTATTTATTTCAATTCCATTACTTGTCCGCTGGTAAAAGAAATTCTCTTTATCATTAACAAAGAACGAACCTGAGGCGGAAGTTTCATTCTTATTGCTATCAACAGCAATAACGATAAAATTGTAATAGCCAATCTCTTTCGGTTGAAACGTTATGTTTGCTTTTCCATTTTTATCGGTTAAACCTGAAAACTTTTCAACGGTTTCTTCAAATTTGATTTCTGAACGGGCGACTTTGTTGATAATTACTTTGAACTCCGTTTGCACCGGTTGTTGAGAAAAGTCAAATGCATTGATGCGAAGATGGATGGAATCGCCAAGGGATAGAAAATATTTATCTGATGAAGCGGAGAGCGAAAAAGCACCGCGAGTAACAAAAACGCTGGTCGAGTTTGATATAGCCCGCCGCGAAGCATCTTCAACCTGGGCGGAAATTTCATAGGTGAAATCAAATTCGGTCGGTTTCTCCGCAGAAAATTCAAATTGAAATTCTCCTTTTTCGTTCACCTCGCCCTCTATCTGTTTAATAAAATCCTGTTGCCCGTAAGATGAATAACCAATCTTATCAAAGCTTCCGTAAAACCAGCGGTATTCCGACCAATACCACCAGGGGATCCAAAATCTTTTTTTGAAAATTTGCACCATTACTTTTGCAGAGGTTACCGGAGAACCGAAATAGTAATCAGCTTTTACCGTTCCTGAGATTGTTTCTAAACCGGAATAATTTTTCTTTGTGGTTGATACTTCAACTTTGTATTCGGGCTTTTTGTATTCTTCAACTTCAAACGAACCGTAAAAAGGTTGTTCGCCATGCGAAACTTGAATGTTATAATATCCAATTTCAGCTTCTGCATCCAAAACAAGCTCGCCCCAAATGCTGCCGAAATCATTCGTCTTAAACGTACCCGAAAAAACTTCTGCATTTTTGGGCGAACGGATGACGACTTTGCATTCTTCATCTTTTAGAACGGAAAAATCAAACTCATTTTTCTTACGCAAAATACTTTTGAAAAAGACTTTTTGCCCGGGTCGGTAAACCGGCTGGTTGGTGAATGTGTAAGCAGTGTATAGTTCGGACTCATCTTCAAAAAAGAAGTAAGGATTGCTGAAAACAACTTCGTCTCCACTTTCTGCCGTAATTAAAATTTCTGCCGCAATTAAAAGGGGCTCATTCCCTTTTAGCTTTTCGGTTGTTTTCAATAAGAAGAGACCATCTTCATCGGCAGTTCCCGATGCAATTAAAGAGTCTTTTTTATAAAAACTGAATTTGGTTTCCGGAATAAACTTTCCTGTTCCGGCATTGACTAAGAAAGCTAAAACCTCCGAGTTCGAATTCTTATAGATCAAAGCATAATTAGAAACCACAATCGGGCAGTAAGCAACCTGGTCATCACGCAGAGCTTGAAGAATGTAAATTCCCGGTTTATCAACCGGTTTAATATTGATTTTGTTATCATACCAATTGCCTGAAGTTCTTGAAAGAACTTCATTCCATTCTCGCTCAAGTGAAAAGTATTTGGTAAGAAGTTCTTTATCTTTTCCCCAGATATCAAAATTGTTGCGTATCCGGGCAGCCATTCCGCTCTTTAATAAATTAACCGGATCGTTTAGCTTGAGGAGTCGAAAGGTGAAGCTTTTCACTTCCGGCGGGGCGTAAAGGGAAATGATAATTTTTTCACCGGTTCCGAATGTTGAATAGTTTGAAAGTGAAAATTTTAATTGTTCGCTTTGCGAAAAGAGGAGTGAAGTTATGATGAGAAATAGTAACACGATGAAAAGATACGTTGCCTTCATATAGCTGCCCTATCATTTATAAATGTTACCTGAAATTTAACAAATTAGTCTATGCAACAAAATGATTTTTATTTTCTTGAAGTGGTAGAGACAAAAAACCCAAAACCCGACCAACACACCGATAAAGTCGGATATTTGGCATTTTTGTAAAACTTGAGTTGAGGCTTCGGTAGTATTGAAATCCAGCCCTCATAGCTCTATCTTTGTATCGTTCAAAAACAAAAAAGAGGATTAATTGAAGTCATTAGCAAAAGTATTGCTTTTCAGCCTTCTTTTAATTTTGGCAGGTTTTACCGCAGTCGAGCAGACAACCCCTGAAGAGAACGAGCCAAAAATAAAGGAAGCTGTCCCGGCTATTGATGTAATTAATAACGAACAAACTACAGTAATTAATTACATCCGTAAAGGAGAAATGAAAGCTTCGTGGTATGGACCCAGATTTCATGGCAGAACAACAGCAAACGGCGAGAAATTTGATCAGGAAGCTTTAACAGCCGCTCACAAAACCTTACGATTCGGAACGCTGCTCAGGCTTACAAATCCGGCGACCGATAAAAGTGTTATCGTAAGAATCAATGACCGCGGTCCTTATGTTCGCGGAAGAAATATTGATGTGTCTCAAGAAGCGGCTAGTGAATTAGGGATGTTACACAAAGGACTTGCCAGACTAAAAGTAGAGCAAGTCAGCCTTAAAGGCGTAAACTTTCCCGCAATTCATTTGAATTAAAAGTAAGTGTTTCTAAAAAGAAAACCCGGCTTTCTCAAGTCGGGTTTTTTGTTTTAAAAGAAATTGATCAATCCAATTTTACTTAAACTCAATTTTGAAATTGATGACTTCGGCATCGCTCCCGATCTTTACGGGTGGTCCCCAGGTTCCAACTCCGCTGGAAACATAGAAATTGGTGTTGTTAATTTTCTTATATCCCCAGCTCAATTCATAAATCATTTTGGTGATAAAGTTGAAGGGCCACATTTGCCCATGATGCGTGTGTCCGGAAAGTTGAAGATCAACATTTTCCGCTGCTGTTTCAGCAAGATGGAACGGCTGGTGATCGAGCAAAATTATTGGGAGATCTTTCCTTGCCGCTGCGATTAATTCTGCAACCGACTTCCTTTTCCCGTGGGCAAATCCAACAATGCTTCCGTCTTCTCTTCCAATAATTTGAACTGAATTTGCGATTGTAATCATGCTGTCGCGAAGGACTTTTACGTTATTTTCATTCAGGAATTTGTCCGCATCGTTTACGTTTACGATAAATTCGTGATTCCCGTTAATGGTGTAAACGCCATACTTTGCCTTTAACAGGCGAAGTTCAGTATCAATACCAATTCGTTTAAGCTGGTTTGATTTATCGTCAATAACATCGCCACCAATAAGAATAATATCGGGTTTTACTTCTTCCGCAAGTTCGATGATCTTCTTTGCAATTCTTCCATTATTTACCGGAGTAAAATGAGCATCGGAGAAATAAAGGATGTTAAGGGAATCCAGCGAAGAATTCTTCTTCTGAATTGAAAGTTGGATTGTTTTCAGCTTAATATTGTTGGCGTTGAAGTATCCATACGTAACCGTTATGAAAACCAGAAGCAGAACACCCAAACCGGTCAGTAATTTTGTCTTTGCATAATCTTGAAAAAGAAATTGTGGCAAAAACGGAAAAAACCGGTGAACAAGCATGGATAGATCAATTATCAGGATTGATAGAATAAAATAAAGGAGAAATGCAAACCAGAAAGAACCGATCCAAAGGAACGTATCATACAAAATCGAGTTTACATTCGAGAGGAGACTTTTGGTTAAGATGTATGAAGATGCCGCAAGAATAAATAGAGCCGAGAAGAGTAGTTTTGCATAAAGTGAGTGAAACTGAAACGCCTGCATCGCCCGAACATAAACGTAAAAGTTCGCCGAACCGTAAACGAGTAAAAAGATTGTGAAAAAGATTGCCATAGTTTTTAGTTTTTTATGTTACAACAGTGGAGGAAAATGATAAGTTCAAAATTGGTCATTGGTCATTCGTCATTATCAAGGAATCTCTATTACAAATGACTGATGACCATTAACAAATTGCTTTGTTATGAAGCTAATGAATAATTATTGTATTTGGCGACAAAAAAATCTTGTCTCTGCTTTTTTACAGTGATTACAATTTCTTCAAGCTTGGTGGCAACGACATCAGAAATCCACTCTTCTCCACATTGCTGACAAATAGTTGCAGGAACTTCCTTAACAATAATGACCCCTTGATTATAATTTGCGGTAAAACTCGTTTCCGATTCCGTTTTTAATCCGCCGCAAATCGGGCAAATATCTTTTTTCATGATTTTCTTCTCGTTTTAAAATCTTTTTTAAAAATTTCCAATGATGGTTCATAAACTGTAATGATAAAGACTTTTCCTTTATTCGAGTCTATGGCGGCGACTACATGGAGTGGTCTGCTGTTTACCAGCTTGAAAAACAATGCGCTGGGAAAGGGTTTATCCTTTGGGTAGTTATTTATCAATTCACCATTCAATAGAACTTCTTTAACATCGTTTCTTGAAATATCTCGTTCAAGCATTCTTTCAAATACATGTTTTCTCCATTCAATTGAATTGGAAGCTACACATTCTTTTAAGAGTTTGATATTCATGGTGTAAATATATTCAAAGAAAATAAATTTTCTAATGCATTTCAATGTTCTAAAAGATGGAAAATCCGGTTAAAAGTTGATTTGCACTTTTTACTTTCATCTTGCTACTTTCAACTGCCTACATGTACTCATCCCAACTTTTTACATGCAATTCGCCTGAAAGATATTTGCGCAGAGATTTTACAAACCGCTTTGCAAATTGAAGATTGGTGATAAGCGGAATGTTCAAATCAACTGCACGGCGGCGGACCAGGTAATCGCTGTCGAGCTCTTCTTTCTCAGAAGTTTTTGGAATGTTGATCACCAGATCAATCTTTCCATCTTGTAAGTGGGAAAGTATTCCCGGCTCTTGATTATCGAACGGGCGATGAAGCGTTTCAACTTCAATTCCACTTTCGCCGTAAAAGTCGGCGGTTCCTTTGGTGCCGTAAAACTTCAATCCCATTTTTCGGAGTGTTTTTAATTCTTCCAGAAATTCTGCCTTCTCTTTCAAAGTTCCCGTTGAAAGCAAAACACCTTTCTGCGGAATTTTAAATCCCACCGATAACATACTCTTCAAAAATGCTTCGTTAAAATCATCACCAAGACAAGCGACTTCTCCGGTTGATGACATTTCCACACCCACAACCGGATCGCTTCCTTTTAATCTTGTAAAAGAAAATTGAGAAGCTTTAACACCAACGTAATCCAGGTCGAAAGATGATTTATCGATCTTCGGAAGCTTCTGCCCCATAATTAATTTTGTTGCAATGTCAATGAAATTGATCTTCAAAACTTTTGATACAAAAGGAAAACTTCGCGAAGCGCGGAGGTTGCACTCGATTACTTTAACGTCGTTATCTTTAGCGATAAACTGCATGTTGAACGGACCGGTAATTTCCAGTTCCCGTGCAATTTCTTTTGTAATGATTTTTACGCGCCGCATGGTTTCCAAATACGTTCTTTGCGGTGGAAGTACGATCGTCGCATCTCCGCTGTGTACGCCTGCGTTTTCAACATGTTCCGAAATTGCGTAGCAATAAAGTTCGCCGTTATCGGCAACGGCATCAACTTCAATTTCGCGTGCATCGGTAATAAACTTGCTTATAACAACGGGATGTTCCTGGCTGATATCTGAAGCTTTCTTCAAATATTCTTCAAGTTCATTTTCCGTAAGCACGATGCTCATTGCCGCGCCGCTTAAAACATAACTCGGACGGATCAGAACAGGGTAACCAACATTGTCGGCAAACTTTTTCGCTTCTTCTAAATTCGTCAGCTCATTCCACTCAGGCTGGTCAATATCAAGTTGATCTAAAATTTGCGAGAACTTGTGGCGGTTTTCGGCGTTATCAATTTTTGCCGGAGAAGTTCCGAGAATGTTTACGCCTTTGTTAAATAATTTTACCGCAAGATTGTTCGGAATCTGTCCTCCCATCGAAACAATAACGCCAAGCGGATTTTCTTTTTCATAAATATCAAGCACCCGTTCAAGACTCATTTCTTCAAAATATAATTTATCGCAAATGTCATGGTCGGTGCTAACGGTTTCCGGGTTGTAGTTAATCATAATGGTTTTGTAATTCAGTTTGCCCAGAGTTAAAACTGAATTAACGCAGCACCAATCAAACTCTACCGAAGAGCCAATGCGGTACGCTCCGCCGCCGAGAACGATGACCTGCCCAGCGGTCAGGCAAGTCTGATTTTCTTCTTTGGTCGCTATATCATCTTCTTTTCCGTTGTAGGTCATGTACAAATAATTTGTCTGCGCCGGATATTCTGCCGCAAGCGTATCGATTTGTTTTACAAAGGGAACGATGTTAAAGTCTTTTCTTTTTGAACGAACTTCGAACTCGCCGGAGTTTGTAAGCAGAGCAATTTGCTTGTCGGAAAATCCTTTCTGTTTCGCTTCGAGTAATAATTCCGCATCAACATCTTCAAGCTTCGGCTTTCTTAATTTATTTTGAAGATCGATGATGTTCTTCATTTTGAATAAGAACCATCGGTCAATTTTTGTTAACTCGTGCAAGCGGTCAACGGTGTACCCTTCTTCAATAGCTTTTGCGAGAAGAGAGATGCGTTTGTCGGTTGGCTTGGCGAGCAAATCGTCGGTAATTTTTGTGTCGAGATCGTTAACCGTAAATCCATTGTAACCGACATCGAGCATACGCATTGCTTTTTGCAGCACTTCTTCAAATGTTCTGCCAATTGACATTACTTCTCCGACAGATTTCATTTCACTGCCGAGCTGTGTAGAAACCGCCTTGAATTTCTGTAAATCCCAGCGGGGATATTTTAGAACTACGTAATCCAGCGCAGGTTCAAAACAGGAGGAAGTTTCTTTAGTGATGCTGTTTTCTATTTCATTTAAATTATAACCGAGCGAAAGTTTTGTAGCGACAAAAGCAAGAGGATAGCCGGTTGCTTTTGAAGCAAGTGCTGAGCTTCGACTAAGACGCGCGTTTACTTCTATAATTCTGTAATCATCAGAGTGCGGATCGAGCGCATATTGAATATTGCATTCGCCAACAATTCCGAGGTGACGGATAAGTTTTATTCCGATAGAACGAAGTTTGAAATTCTCGTGCGATGAAAGTGTTTGCACCGGAGCAACAACTACGCTATCGCCGGTGTGTATTCCCATCGGATCGACATTTTCCATGTTGCAAATAGTGATGCAGTTGTTGTAGCGGTCGCGGACGATCTCGTATTCAACTTCTTTCCAGCCGTAAAGCGATTCTTCAATTAAAATTTGCTTTGTAAACGAGAAGGCGCGCTTAGCTTTATCAACTAATTCCTCTTTGTTGTTTACGATTCCGGAGCCGAGTCCGCCGAGCGCGTACGCGATGCGCACCATCAGCGGGTAGCCGATGATTTTTCCTGCCGCTATTGCTTCTTCAATATTGGTAACCGTTTTGCTCCGCGCCACTTTTAGTCCGACTTCATTCACGCGTTTTGCAAAAAGGAATCGGTCTTCGGTATCTTTTATCGCTTCGACAGAAGTGCCTAACACTTTTACGTTATGCTTTTCTAAAATTCCCCGGTCGAATAATTCAACGCCAACGTTGAGCGCCGTTTGTCCGCCGAAACCGAGAAGGATCGCATCGGGTTTATCTTTTTCAATTACCTTTTCAACAAACTCGGTTTTAATCGGGATGAAATAAACTTTGTCAGCAAATTGTTCGCTTGTTTGAATGGTTGCGATATTCGGATTGATGAGGACGGTTTCAATGCCGTCTTCTTTCAGTGCCTTTATTGCTTGCGAGCCGGAATAATCAAACTCACCGGCTTGCCCGATCTGTAGCGCACCGCTTCCGAGAATTAATACTTTTTTAGGTTTACCTTTTTTTATCATGTTCTTTCTTCTTTTTTGCTTTGCGACTTAGCGTCTTTGCGGTGAATTTTTACCACAGTGGAGCAGAGACACAAAGGTGTTATCTACAAATAAAACCGTCTTTTCATATTTTCATTCTATCTTACTAATCTCTCTAAAAGAATTGAAGATAAATCTCTTCTTCCATCCAACACGGCTAGGACAAATACTTTTTCGCTGGAAATTCTATAAATGATCCGCCATGGATTTATAATAAGTTCACGGTAAGAAAAAATATCATTCTCTCTCAACTCCGGGACAACTCTTCCCCGCTTAGGAAAATGGTTCAGTGATTCAGCTTTTGTTTTTAGTTTGAGAAGGATTTTTAGTGCAGCGTCTATGCTGTCTAAAGCTATATAATCAATGATTTCTTCTAAATCTCTTTCGGCTGTTTCCGTCCAAAAAACTTTGTAGGAGTTTTTACTTTCCATTGCGCTTTTTGAGTTTGTTTTTTAGGCGATCAAAAACCTCCGATTGCTCTTTAACTTTTCCAATTTCAACATCTTTCTCTCCCTGCACCAACAACTTGAGCATCAATAATAGCCGCTTTTGTTTTTCGTATTCATCAATGTTTTGAACAATTGCAACGTTTTTGTTTTTGTTTCGTAGAATGATAGGATTTTTTCCAAGCGAAAGTTCCTTAAGAAGGAAACTTTTGCCAATTCCTAAATCATCAATATTGATACTGTTTTCAGAAAGCATAAAGCACCTGTAATTAATAGTTTGTTTTGTTTGAACTAATTTAGCGCTCTCACAAATAAATCGAAAATAAATTCTGTATCGTCCGGTCCGGGAGAAGCTTCCGGATGAAACTGCGCACCGAAAAGCGGTTTTGAAATATGGATGATTCCTTCATTCGTTCCGTCGTTATCGTTCTGGAACCACTCGCGCCAATCTTCGGAAAGAGTGGTGGAATCAATAGCGTAACCATGATTTTGTGAAGTAATGTAACACCGTTTTGTTCCCGATTCGTTCGCCGGCTGATTGTGGCTGCGGTGTCCGTATTTTAATTTATAAGTATTGGCGGCGGCGGCTAAACCCATTATCTGGCAGCCGAGACAAATGCCGAGCATCGGAATTCCTTTTTCCATTGCGCGTCTTGTGTTTTCAATTGTTACGGGATTCATTTTCGGGTCGCCGGGACCATTCGATAAAACAATTCCGTCAGCCTTAATTGAAAGGAAGTCGTAATCATACGGAACGCGGATTACCGTTATATCGCGCCGCAAAAAAGCTTGCACGATGTTGTTTTTCGTTCCGCAGTCAACAAAGACTAATTTCTTTTTTCCTTTTGTATATTCAACCGGTTCGTTAATTGAAACTTCACCAACGAGATTTGTTTTGTTCGGATCTTCAAAACTTAATTCATCTTTTGTGTTCTCAAAAACGATTTTGCCAAGCATGGTTCCCTTTTCGCGGAGTTTGCGTGTGAGCATTCGGGTATCAATGCCGTAAATGCCGGGAATATTTTCATCAACCATCCATTCGTGCAGCGATTGTTTTGCGTTCCAATGCGAATAGTCAAAAGAATAATCAGATACAATAATTCCGCGCAGATGAATTTTTTCCGATTCGAAATTTTTCAGTAGTCCGTTTTCTCTTTCTTTTCCGGGAACACCGTAATTACCAATAAGGGGGAAAGTGAATGTGAGAATTTGTCCGCAGTACGAAGGGTCCGTCATGGTTTCCGGGTAGCCTACCATTCCGGTGTTGAAAACAACTTCGCCGGTAACGTTCTTGTCGGAACCAAATCCGTAGCCGGAGAATTCCGAGCCGTCTTCTAAAATTAATTTTGCTTTTTGTTTGATCATTTTATTTGTCTCTTAATCTTATTCCTAATCTTAATCATAATCTTCTCTTTTCTTCTTAAAAGATTAAGAACAAGATTACGATTAAGAAAGAAATTGCCAAAACAAACTGAATTACAAAAAAAAAGCCACCCTTGCGGAGCGGCTATACTCTTAATTTCATACTGTTCGGTTTTGTTTTGGGTTTGTTCAATCTTCTAAAATTTTTTCTGCAAATATAAAAGGTAAAGGCGTGTAAAACAATCTATAAAAATTTATTTTCGGATAGATATTCATTAGAGCAAATTTATCTACGGATTGAAAAATTTTCCCTAATCATCGCTGTATTTCCCCAAATCTTTTTATTTTTGTTTTGCAAATAATTCAGGAAACCAATGTATAATTCAATAGTTCTGGTTAAGCAAGTGCCGGATACCGCAAATATTTCGGGCAAAGTAATGAAGGAAGACGGAACGGTCAACCGCTCAAAACTTCCGGCGATATTTAATCACGAAGATAAAGTCGCGCTTGAGTTGGCGCTTCAGGTTAAAGAAAAGTACGGCGGAAAAGTTACCGCAATTACTATGGGACCTCCGCGAGCTTCCGATATTTTACGCGAATGTTTGTACATGGGAGCCGACGAAGTCTTCCTTATCAGCGATAGAAAATTTGCAGGAGCGGATACTCTCGCCACTTCCTATGTTTTAAGCGAAGCGATAAACAAAATCGGCAATTATCATTTCATTTTTGGCGGAAGGCAGGCTATTGACGGAGACACGGCTCAGGTCGGTCCGCAAACAGCCGACAAACTCAACATTCCGCAAGTTACCTACGCAGAACAGATCATTGATATTAAAAACGACAAAGTTACAATTAAAAGAAAAATTGACGGCGGACATGAAATTGTTCAAGCGACTTTACCCGTGTTGGTAACCGTTATTAAGGAAGCCGCGGAAACACGTCCGTTTAGCGCTAAAAAGGTTATGGCGTATAAAGGGGCAAAATCATTAACCGATCTTGAAAAATTAACCGAAGGAAATTCTCTTCTTTACACCGATACGCTGATCCACGAATACAAAGAGAGAAACTTATTTATCTCCACATTAACAATGGACGATCTTCAACTTGATGTTGACCGCTGCGGCGTTAAAGGTTCACCGACGAAAGTACACAAAGTTGAATCGGTTGTTCTTGCGGGGGGAAATCAAACAAGAGTAGAACCGACAAAAGACGGCATCGGAATATTGATTGATAAACTCTTGGAAGATCATATTCTTGGTTAGAAAATATTGGGGATATTGCCAAGGTGAAAGTATTTATATTTGATAAAACGATTTTTTGATTAATAGTAGAGAAGATTTATGACAATGCAAAAAACGATTAAAGTTGACAAACAACACGTAGAGAAAAGGGTTGATGACTGGAAAAAACGTGTTTCAGTTCTTTTTTCAACAATAGAGCTCTGGTTAATGGAAAGTGATTTTTACATTAAGCGAGGTTCAAAATTGAAAATGTACGAGGAACTGATGTCTGAATTTAAGATCCGGGCAACCGACATTGAAACTGCTGACATCTACAAAGACAATAAAATCGTTTTAACAATAAAGCCAAAGGGTTTATGGATAGTTGGTGCTAACGGAAGAATTGATCTTTTGTCAACCAAAGGCAACTACACACTTGTAGATTTTGCAGAGCAGTTTGAGCCACCTCAATGGAAATTATTCAACAGTGATAAAAAAAATGGAGTTACATTTACCAAGCAGTTGTTTTTTCAACTATTAGCCAAATAGTTTCCTATGAATATTTTTGACGAACCCGGAAAAATTTACAGTGAGATTGATGATGCTTACGCAAGAACAGAAATTCAAGCCCGTTCAAAAGGACACCGCAAAAAAGAAGCAGAATTTTATAGAAAAAGACAATTAAATGATCAAGCTTATTTTCTTTTTATGTTTACACGATTTGAAGGTAGAGTGAGAGATATTTCAGATAATCTTATCTATAACAAAGTGACTAATCAGGCAGATTGGAAAATAAATAGAACTTGGGAAATTATTAATAAACAAAAGTTAAATGACTCGTTGCATTTTATGAATAGAGTTTCCTTACTTACTCCAAAAGGTCAAATTAACTACAACTTGATTAAGCAATATTACGATCAACGGAACAATATTGGTCATGGTGGGTCTTTCACTATTGCGATCAGCATTCCAACAGTTATTGCAGATATGAAACGGCTCTACAAAGACCTAAAATGGTAAGTATATTACCAGATAAAGTTTTTCTACTGCCAATTTTATTTTTCAAAACTGTCGAATGAAACAATACAATGCATGGTAAAAAATCCCTAGTTAAAAAATAATTCAGAGTAAAAACAAACAGAAAAAAATTATGCAAAATCTCTCAAATGAAGTTTGGGTTTTTATTGAACAACGAAACGGAAAAGCTGCGGATGTTAGTTTAGAACTTCTTTGTAAAGGAAGAAAATTAGCAGAGCAACTGCAAGGATCGTTGAAAGCTGTGGTTATTGGTGAAGATGTAAAATCTATTGCCGCCGAAACTTTTAAATACGGCGCGAACGAAGTTTTGTTAATTCAACATAAAGAATTAAAAAATTACCGGACGCTTCCCTACAGCAGAATATTGAATGATCTCATCATCAAATTCTCTCCGCGCATTGTTTTATTCGGTGCAACGGTTATCGGAAGAGACTTGGCTCCTCGTGTTGCTTCCAACACGAAAAGCGGTTTGACCGCCGACTGTACCGAGTTGCGGATCGACACGATCACTTATCTCGGAAAAGAATGCAAAGATATTTTGCTCCAAATTCGTCCCGCTTTTGGCGGCAATATTATCGCGACGATTATTACTCCCGATAATCCCGTGCAGATGGCAACGGTTCGCGAAGGAGTAATGGAATTATCTCCGCTTGAAAAACCGAACAAAACAAAAATTACAGAAATTCCTTTTATTCCCGATCCAACCGATTCTTTAGTTGAAATCATTGAGCAATTCCACCAGGAAAACAAAGTGAATTTAAAAGGTGCGCCGGTTATTGTCGCCGGCGGGTACGGACTCGGCACAAAAGAAAATTTTAAACTGATTCACGAACTTGCACACGTTCTTGGTGGAGAAGTTGCCGGAAGCCGCGCCGCTGTTGATGCAGGTTTTGTTCCGCACGAACGACAGGTGGGACAAACAGGGATTACCGTTCGCCCAAAACTTTATATTGCGGTCGGAATTTCCGGCGCAATTCAACACCGTGCCGGAATGCAGGAAGCAAATAAAATTATTGCTATCAACATCGATCCCGACGCACCTATTTTCCAAATTGCGCATTATGGAATTGTCGGTGATGCCATCGATATCATTCCAAAATTTATTGATGCCTATAAACATAAATTGAAATAGAGGAACTATGCCAAATTTCTTTTTAGATAACAGCGATCTACAATTTCATTTTAATCAACTTGAGTTAAAAGAAGTTGTTCGCATAACCGAAGATAATTATGAAGAAGCAAAAAAATATAATTACGCCCCGGTGAATTATGAAGATGCGATTGAGAATTACAAAAAAGTTTTAGAAGTAACCGGTGATTTAGCCGGAAACTTTATCGCGGACAGAGCCGCCGATGTTGATACTGAAGGAGCAACTTTTTCGGAAGGAAAAGTGACTTACGCAAAGGGAACTCAAGATACTCTTAAGCAGCTTGGACAAGCTGATCTGATGGGGATGATCCTTCCACGCAAATACGGCGGACTAAATTTCCCTTTCTCTATTTATATGATGGCGGTAGAAATACTTGCGCGCGCCGACGCTTCTTTGATGAATGTTTTCGGCTTACAAGATATTGCCGACACAATTAAAAAATTCGGGAATGAAGACCAGCGCCAGGAATTTATCCCTAAGTTTTGCACCGGTGAAAATACTGGGGCAATGGCGCTCACCGAACCTGATGCCGGTTCCGATTTGCAAGCGGTAAAACTGCAAGCTTATCAAAACGAAAACGGGCAATGGTTTTTACGCGGTGTAAAAAGATTTATCACCAACGGAAACGGCGAAGTTCATTTAGTGCTTGCACGGTCTGAAGCCGGAACAAAAGACGGGCGCGGTTTAAGTATGTTCGTGTGCCGTACCGATAAAACTGTTGTGATCAGAAGAATTGAACACAAGCTTGGAATTCACGGTTCGCCTACTTGCGAATTACAATTTAACGATACTCCGGCGCAGCTTGTGGGACAAAGAAAATTCGGATTAATAAAATATGTCCTCGATTTAATGTTCCGCGCACGTATGGGAGTTTCGGCGCAGGCGCTCGGTATTTCGCAAGCAGCTTATGAAGAAGCTGTAAAATATGCACGCGAACGTGAGCAGTTCGGTAAAGCGATTTACAACATTCCCGTTATTACCAACATGTTGATTGAAATGAGAGTGCTGCTTGAAAGTAACCGCTCACTTTTTTATAGTGCGGCAAAATCGGTTGACACAAAAGAGAAACTCGAAGAACAAATTGAAAAATTGAAAGTCGAAGGAAAATCTTTTAGCGAAGAAAATAACCGGTTGAAACAAGCAACAAAGATCGCAAACTTTTTAACACCGATTAGTAAGTACACGTTAACGGAATCGGCTAACAAGATAAGCTACGACGCGCTGCAAATACACGGCGGAACCGGTTATATAAAAGAGTTTAAAGTCGAAAGACTCACTCGCGATGCGCGCATTACAAATATTTATGAAGGAACTTCGCAGTTGCAAATTGTTGCAGCCGCCGGCGGTGTTATCAACGATGTGATGAAAGAATATTTTGAAGAAAAAGAGCAACGTGAATACAAGGGCGGTTTGACAAGACTTGCGAATCACTTAAAAGAGATCCGCGAAATTTATCTTGATTGCCTCAAATACGTTCTTGATAAAAAAGATACCAGCTTTCAAGATGTTGCCGCAAAGGATTTAGTAGAACTTTATTCTTATTTGTACATCGGCTATTTGGTTTTGGATGAAGCAGAGATTGAATCGAAAAAAATATTTATTGCTAACCGTTACATTATCAACTCGCTTGCAAACGCGAGAAAAAATGCAGCATCAATTAAGAATGAATTATTCTCCGATCTTTTACACGCAGATAAAATTTTAGTTTAACAACATATTTACACGGGAGATATTATGAATAAGAAAATTTATTATTACCGGGCTTACGACGACAAAGAAGAAAAAAATTATTTCAAATGTTCGTTCGATCACGCAGCAATTGAGGCTCTCGTAAAAGATTTTGAGCAAACTCATCAAGAATATTATAATTTCGATTTCGTGAATTTTCTAAAAGAAAAAGACCCTGAAGCAGAGTTAATTGAGATTACGAACATCTATTATTAATCCTATTTTTTTCTTAGTGAAACTAAGTGTTCTAAGTGGCTTAGTGGTAAAGAGTTTTTCACCACTAAGGCACTAAGGGCACAAAGAAACACTAAGTATATTTTTTTGTGTAATAAAACTTACCAAGCCTGCCTCAATTAAATATCTATTGTTCCTGTTAAATACAAAACCGCATTACCCGCAATTTCCACACGGTCGCCGAGAAGTTTGCAAAACAATTCCCCGCCGCGTTTAGAAATTTGACGCGCGAGTAATTCATTTTTTCCAAGTCGCTCAGCCCAAAACGGAATAAGCGTACTGTGCGAGGAACCTGTTACCGGGTCTTCGTTAATTCCTTCTTTCGGTGCAAAGAAACGGGAGACAAAATCAACTTTATTTCCTTTTGCTGTTGCGATGTAACCGAAGCAATTTATTTTTTTAAGCAATGAAAAATCCGGTTGAAGCGAAAGTATATCTTCTTCCGTTTCATAAACTAAAAGAAGATCGCGTGATTGCAAAACCTCTTTCGGCTTTTTACCAATAGCTTCAATTAAGCCATCGGAAATTTCTGTTTCAACCGGTTTACGGGAAGGAAAATTCATTACCAGCAGTTCATTTCTTTTTGTTACTTCAAGTATTCCGCTTTGTGTTTGAAAGGTGATTTTATCACTCCCACTTTTTAAAACATGAAAAATTACAAAAGCGGAAGCGAGTGTTGCATGTCCGCAAAGATCAACTTCGGCTTCGGGAGTAAACCAGCGGAGCTCGTAATAATTTTCTTTCTTAACGAAGAACGCCGTTTCGGCAAGATTATTCTCCGCGGCGATGGATTGCAGAACGCTCTCTTCCAGCCAGGATTCAAGCGGACAAACAGCCGCAGGGTTTCCGCCAAATAATTTTGAGGTAAAAGCATCAACTTGATAAATCGGTAATTTCATTTTTAAATACTCTTTGTGATTGACTAAATTAAACTACAAAATATTTTAGATATTCACTTTTACAATTATGAACATTGAGATAAAACAAATTGCATTCGGTGGAACAGAACATAAGAAAGAAATCGAACTCCGCCATAAAATTCTCCGCCAGCCGCTCGGCTTGCAGTACACTCAGGAACAGCTCGATTCAGAAAAAGACGAATTTCATTTCGCCGCTTTTGAAGGAGACAAACTTGTTGGCTGCCTGCTAATGAAGGCGATCGATAATAAAGAAATGAAAATGCGCCAGGTTGCCGTTGATGAAGATTATCAAGGGAAAGGTGTTGGTAAAGCCCTTGTTCTCTTTTCAGAAAAGTTTGCTACAGAAAAAGGTTTCTCTCTCATCACGCTTCATGCAAGAAAAACGGCGGCTCCGTTTTATGAAAAATTAGGATACAAAATCGTTGGAAATGAATTTACAGAAGTTACACTTTCACATTTTAAAATGAAGAAAGAGAGACCGTTTGTTTAATGGATAAAAGGAAAAAATCGATATACAAAAGGCAGAACTAATGATTCACAGTTATTTATTTTTGAGCAGTGCTTTTGATGTTTTAATACAATTAAGTAAAGGTTCGGGTATGGTTAATAAATTTGCGCTCGTTTTCTCACTTTTAATTTTTTCATGTATCATTTATCCGCAAAACAATTACAAACTCTCCGGCGGCGTAGTAGATTCGGAAATAGGAACCGCTCTACCGGGCGCTAACGTAACGGTTATTTCCCGAATCGATGGGAAAATCCTTGCTCAAACAACATGCGACGCTAAAGGATATTTTACCGCAAGCAACATTGCGGAAAGTACTGTAAGAGCAAAATTTTCGATGCTTGGATACCAGACATTTGTTATCGATTCAATTCCGTTGGAAAAAACTTACCGTCTGGGAATAATCAAGCTTCGTTCCACAATGATAGTAATGCCTGAAGCAGTTGTCAGCACGGTTAAACCGATGATCGAATTCCAGGTTGATAGACAAATAATAAATATGGATCAAGTGCCCGGCAGTTCAGGCTCGTTAACCGACGCTTTAAAAAACACCGGTTCCGTAGATGTTGATCCTCAAACCAATGCAATTACCGTCCGCGGTCAAGCGGTAAAAATACAAATGGATGGACATCCCTTTGAAATGCCGAACGATATGCTTGCGCAACTACCCGCTTCCATGGTTGATCAAGTTGAAGTTATCTTATCTCCCTCAGCTAAAGAAAGTGCCGATGAAGGAGCGTACATTCTAAATATCATTTCTAAAAAAGGAAATCCGGATAGTTATAGCGGTTCCATCAACCTAAACACATCAACAAACAGCAGAACGTTTGGCGGATTAAATTTGAATTACAAAACAGGGAAGTTTAATCTTTTTGGCGCGTTTTTCGGAGGATTTGCCGATATGCTTAACACATCTGCTTCGGAAAAATACAATTACAACAGCGCTAATCTATACTACCTTAATACAGACAACAAAGGAAATTTTAACGGGAATATGGGGTATTACAAATTTGGTTTCGATTACAACATGGATGACAACAACTCATTTACGTTCTACAGTACGATGACCAGGTTCAAATTTAATTCGGGGGGAACAAGCCAAAGTGTTGCAGAAAATAATTTATTGATTCCGCAGTATAGTTACGACAACACCAACAACTCTCTTTACCGTTCAAACACCTATTCGTTGTACGGTTTTTATAAAAAGAAATTTGATGCCAGAGGACACGAAATAACGTTTGATGCTTACTTCACAAACATTGCAAATCCTTCAAATTCAGAAATGAATACCGCGTATAGTTATAATTTGAATTATCCTCAACTTCACAATAGTGTTACAGATGAAAAAGCCAATACCTTTATAAGCAAAATTGAATATGTAATTCCATCTTCAATTGGAAAATTTGAAACCGGGTATAATCTAACGTTAAGAACAAGAGAGAACGATTATAACAGTTCCGATTTTTCTTACGCAATAAATAATTGGACTGACAGTTTACGCTTAAGCAATCTTTTCAGCTATAAAGAAAGCATTCATGCGTTGTATGCAACCTATTCGAACAACTTTGGAAATGTTGGAATTAAAACCGGTCTTAGAGTGGAAAATCTCAACACGAACGGAGAACAAAAAACAACCGGAGAAAATTTTACGGGAAATTATTTAAACTTTTTCCCCAACATCAATCTTTCTTATAAATTCAATGACTTATTTCAACTGACTTTTAACGCATTCCGGCGCGTGCGCTATCCGCAAATGTATTATGTTAATCCATTTAAAACTTACAACGGACCCAACAACTACACTGCGGGTAATCCGGCAATAAAACCATCGTTCATTAATTCCTATGCTGTAACTTTGTCGCAATACGTTAATGTCTATTACGTCTACTCAACCGGACTGTTCGATTACGTAATGGCGAATGTGAACGACAGTATTACCTTCAATAGTCCCGTGAATCTTTCTTCGAACAAAACATACGGAGTTGAACTTACGCTGCCTTATTACAATAGCCCGATGATGCCATTTTATCTGCCCGATTTTATCAGCATGGTTAATGTGCAAATTGGATACACTTATCAAAAGAAAATCGGAAGTTATCTTGGCGAAGACCTTTCCGATTGGGGTTACAGAAAATGGATGAACGTTAACCTGGGATTGAAATTGTGGTGGGAAGTTGATGCTAATTTCAACTTCAGATATTCGCCAAAAACAGAAAGCAAAAAATATGTAAGCAACCGGCAGACAGACCTTTCGGTCTATTTAAGCAAGTCGGTGTGGGATAAAAAATTGAAAATCAATCTTTCGGTTTCCGATTTGCTGAATACAAATAATTACGATCGGAAAACCTTTGGCACCGACTTTTTCTATCACACGGTTTACACCCCTTACCGGAGCCGGAGCGTATCACTTGGGCTTACGTATATGATCAACGATTATAAAGACAGAAGAGACAGAAGTCTTGATGACGGAAGAGACGCAAGTAACCAGGGGTTTTAGCAAAAATGATTTAATAATTCACCTTGCGCAAGAGTAGTAAAATTGTAGGGCGATTCTCCGAATCGCCCTTGCGTTTTACTTTTATTCGTTCATTTAAGGGTCGATTCCGAAAGCTTTCTGAACCGACCTATGGACTTGCGTAACGTGAGTTACTAATTAAAAAATTTCCGCGCCAAAAGTTACAAAGTTACTATCCTCTAAAATCGGGATATCATTCCGCATTTATTTACAAAAACATCCCGAAAACTTTCGGGATCGGCTACATACTTACTCCTCATCCGGTGTGAGTTCATTAGCAGCCGCTTGTTGTATGGCATTTATTAATTCTTACAAAACCTATTATTGCATTATCAAAAACCCTGGGAAGATTCAGATTCCAATTATGGTCTAAATAATCCAAAAGTTTATATCTAAGCGAAACACAGTGAAGAGGTTTTGTATTTCACAGTAATCATAATATTGTAATTAACATTGCTTCTATTGTAGAAAAATTTCAGAGTATATTTTCTATTAATCGGCACAACTAAATTCGGAAGTAAGAAATGAATTGTTTTTGAAAAACTAACCTGTTGTGTTTTGGTATCGGATATTTTTAACGAAGAATATAATTTATTCACTCAAGTTGACCACCCCCAAATAATAAAGAATTAAAACCGTTAAAACGGTTAACAATTTGAGCTTTTGTTTCATTAACACCTCGATTAATCGAGGTGTTAATGAAATAATATGACACATATTTCAACCGTTTTAACGGTTTATCAAATAGTGCGGTCAACTTGAGTTATTCGTTTTTTTTAAAACCTCAACAAATTCTTCATTACTCAATTTTTCAATATCGTTATACTGTTAAATCGTTCTCGAATTTTATATCCACGGCCTTTTGCAAATTCCGTTCAAACATCGCCGCAGCAGTGGCAATCACAACCGAGCCGAAAGTTATGAGGATGCCCATAAAAACTCCGCCTGCAGGATCATCACTTCCATGGTTCAACATGATGAAAATTTCTCCTGCCGCAACAAAACCAATGATGGATATCGCACAATATTTTATAGTCCGCAGAGCTTTTACGGCCGATTGCGAGAATACCTTATTTTGTCCGTAATATCCCAACACCTTTACTGCTTGATAGAGCGCCGTGAAAAACGGGATAGACGCTATATACGCATACGCAAGAAAGGGATCTTTGAAGTAAATCTCAAAGAGCGTGGAATGTGCATTCCTCCCCTCGATGTGAGGTTCCCAAAGCATAAGGGCAAGAGCGCCGATGCCTATGAGCACGATGACTGCTTGAAAAAATATTGCGCTTCTTTTCATAGGTGATCCTTAAAGTCCTCTACCTTTCACTTAGCCATATAAAGCGTTGCGCCTAACCCGCCGCCCCGAATAGCTTCGCCAGGTTACTTACAACCGCCAACTTGTCTGCCGAAGGCAGATAATTATTTAATTGTTTACTTATTTAGAACCCTTAGCACAAAACTACCGAACGAAATTCCAAAACCCAAAAACACTAACTACACCGAATCGTTTAAGCGGTCGGGGTTGAGGCGCGGGTTATATTGCCTCTAATAATGATATTTACATTGAATGAAGTTAATCTTATCATCGCTCACAACATAAACAATGCGATGCTCTTGTGTTAACCTCCGAGACCATACACTACTTCCTAAATAGCGCAGTGGTTCCGGTTTGCCAATTCCTTCAAAAGGATTTCGCATTATCGCTTCAACTAAATCCAACACTCTCAACGCAATTTTTCGGTCAACTTTTATCCAATGCGCTAAGTCTTCTCTAAAATCGTTGTGAAATATGCTTAACCGTTCCTTCGATGAATTAATTTTCAAGACCAAATTCCAGTTTTAGGTCTTCAAGGGACTGTGGAATATTGTTCTCGTTTTGAACTTCTAATAATGCTTTTAACAATCTTTGAGCATTTTTAGGTGAACGAAGTAGATGGGCTGTCTCTAAAATACCGGACAACTCACTTTCTGATACCAAAGCCACATTTTCAGCATTTTTCCGATTAATAATTACAACTTCTTTATTGAGCGAAACCTCATCTAATAGTTTTGCAAGATTAGCGCGTGCTTGAGTATAAGTTAAACTAATTGACATTTTAATAACCTTTTTATTGTACAGACACAATGTACATATAAAAGTTCTCTTCTACAAAAATTACTTTTGCACAAGTTGTGCAATATAACGACGTTGCCGATAAGCGGCGCCCCAGAACAAGAATACCGAATAGCAGCAACAACTTTTGTTTATAAAAATATTTCTTAGAACAACCTACCTTAAAAAGCAACTTGGTTTTACTAACAAACACAAAAATTAGAACAATGCCGCAATGAAAAGCGGCGTCCGCCTTGATTGGCTGGTTATATACCGTTTAGATATTTTAAAAAACATTATTAACAACATCTTCAAGAAAAGCTGCAACTTTAATTGGCTTTGGCTTATAAATACTTGGATGACCACATTTATTTCTCAAATCCAAACACTCTATTAAAATATTTTTTGTGTTCTTATCATAGATGGAAATTTCTGCCGTTACTTCAAGAATAACTCGATCTTTTATATATTCAAAATCTTCAATGGAATTAACAAAAGGAGCGTCACGATAATATTTCTTGATTGCATTATTAAGATCGTTTTTATCTTGAATCAAGCATTTATGATAGATTGTATTCATTACAGCAGACCAAATAAATATGACTGCTGCACGATAGACGCCAGCTTTGATACATTGGATACCTTCGAGAATGAAATCTTTGACATTGGGATCTGATACTTTTAACAACATTCTTTCAATGGAGACAATATTTAATTTTTCGATATCAGAATAAATTAATTTGTCCAGTGGATTATGGATAGTTTTGACTTCACGTTCAACAATTTTACTATAAAACCACATTGATCTTGAACGCCACTTGAATACCATATTCAAATGTTTCATTAAAGCAGGTAAAGGAACGCCATCTTCCTCTACGTGTTTTACATAAGAGTATTTCAAACTTTTTGGCGTGACTTGTTTATCAATACCGGCTTTTACCAAAGCTTTTTGAAAGGCTTTCTGCAATGTGCTATCATCAAGCAGCTTTCCTTTTGTCTTTCCTTCAAATAAGTAACCTTTTGGTTTATACTCGCTGATATACTCTTGAAGTTTTTTCTCAACAAAAGTTGATAATTCTGTTTTTCTATTAGTTTGGAAATATTTACTTCGTATCGTGATAGTATTATTAATAAAATCAAAATCAGTCACTCTTAAAACCTTTGCTTCACCGAATGTTAAGCCAGCTGAATACATCAATGCAAAAAATAATTGATACCGAGGTTCTGTAGCATTATTTAGTAATTCAATGATTTCATTTTTTTCAAGCGTTTCAGGTTTATCCTCTTCAACTTTTGGATGCTTTTTCAGCAATGAAAAATCAAATGGCTTATTTAGAAGAGCTACGTAAATTGTTTTAAATGAATGAGCGGCTTGACGTATTGTTCTTGGTGCAAAACTTTTTCGAACCGTAATGAATTCAATATAATCTTTGATCTGCTTAAAAGTAATTCGATTTAGATCAGCAATGGCATAATACTTTTGGAGTTTATTCAGCCACTGAACATACAGATCAACTGTATTTGGCTTATATTCTTTACGAGTTAATTCTTCACGAATCCTACTAATAAATTCTTCGTTTTTATCCATCACCTTCCTAAGGTATATAACGACGTTGCGCCTAACCCGCCGCCCCAAGCAAGGAAGCCAAGTAAAACACAAACACCGATGATTAAGCAAACAGTGCTTAACTTTCTCGTAAGCACTGTTTGCAAGTTAATTATTTAGAACGAACACTTAGAACAAAATGCCAAACAAAAATACAATTTCAAAAATCATAAATCTGCAGAACCAAAATGGCGGTCGGGTTGAGGCGCTGGTTATGCACAAATGGAAAAGAATAAAAAATAAAAAACGTAAACCCAAACCCCGAACTTAAATGAAAATCTAAAAACAAATAAAACCTTTAACAAGAATGAAACCATAAAAACAAAAACCATTTACAAAATAGAAACCATAAACTTTAAACTTAGAGCAGCATACAAAACAATACTAAATAAAAACGAAACGCTAAACAGTAATGCCGAACAAATACTAAGCAAAAATGAAACAATAAAAAATAATAACACGAAAGAAGAATGAAACCATGTAAAACAATTTGCCAAAGAACCACGAAATTTATTTTTACTTAAAGACTAAAACAGAAAAATTGTTAAACCCATTTGTAAACTATACCAAAGAATGTGTGTATAACGACGTTGCGCTTAACCCGCCGCCCATAACAAGGAAGCCAAGTAAAACGCAACTGATAAATATTTAACAAACTGCACTTAACTTGCATCAGCAAGTGCAGTTTGTAAGTTAATTAATTGGAACGAACACTTAGAACAAAATGCAGAACAAAAACAAAACGCCAAAAATTAGAAAATCGCCGAACCAAAACGGCGGTCGGGTTGAGGCGCTGGTTATGTGCTATTTTTTTTGTTTTGAGATTTTTTATACTCTTCAAATTCCTTTGCAACTTCTTTCTCGTGTTGTTCTCTGTCGTCTGAATCAAAAATATCAACCTTCAATTTTTTAAAACCACTTGTTATATTATTTAGTGTTTTATCTATCGTTTCTAAATGCTCAGCTATTTTGATCAATGGTGGGGTACCAAGCTGCGTGAAATATGAAAATTGCGAAAAATTAAGTATGAACTGCCGAGTAAACTGTTCGTTAAGAGAATTGGTATAAGTAATTTTTAATTCAATGGATTTTTCTGCTAATTCCTTGTCTTCAATAAAAGATGCGACCCACAATTTCAATGATTGTCTTGGAGAAAAATATTTTATACCATTTTTTATAAAACCTACTTCACTTAACATTCTATTGCTAAGTTTGAAATCTTTAACAACTTCAATGTTAATATTGTAAGCTGGTCCAAGACCGATATTCTCTATAACCAAATCTATAAAACTTATTGAATGGTCATTTTGAACAAGTGAAAGAGAAATTTCTGGATCAGTCTGTGATTTACGCATTAGTTTTGTCTCACTGACTAACTTAGCGGTTAAATAAGCATAAACTATTGTTGAAATACCGACTGCGATTGTAAACAACAGCGTTATTAACTCTTGATATTCTTTTAAAAATTCTATCATAATTTAAGCACATAACGGCGTTGCGCCTAACCCGCCGCCAAGAAAGCTTCGCAAGGTTAGTTACAACCGCCAACTTGTCTGCCGAAGGCAGATAATTATTTAATTGTTTACTTATTTAGAACCCTTAGCACAAAACTACCGAACGAAATTCCAAAACCCAAAAACACTAACTACACCGAATCG
>JAUYAB010000012.1 GCA_030693705.1 Ignavibacteria bacterium
ACTCCTTCTTCGTATAATTTATTTTAAGTAAAAGTTTTTAATTAATTTTGTGAAAGATAAAGAAATTTCCCATTCCGATAACAATCGGGATATGGAAAAATGAAATTTTAAATACCATTTGAGCTACATGATAAATAATTATTTTTTTCTGACCCATTTTGTACGAGAACTAAACCACGATTTATCCGGCAGCATCTTTTCGGAAGCTTTTTCTCAGGATAAAAATAAATTGATCCTTTCGTTTATAAAAAATGGTGAAGAAATCTTTCTCGAATTCCACACCGGCGCTCAACTTCCCTATCTTCAAATAAGAGACTCATTCCGGAGAGCAAAAAAAAATACAAGTTCTTTTTTCATGGATTTCTACGGTGCAAAATTAAACGGAATTCAAATTGCAAGATTTGAACGAATAACAAAATTCATTTTCGATGACTTCTCTCTCTTTCTCATTTTTCGGGGAAAAGATTCAAACGCGCTAATATTAAATGGCGATAACCAATATGAAGTATTCAAAACCGTTGATGGTGATTCGATTGAAAAAATTCTTCTCGAAATTAATAGATCAGAATTTGGTAATTCTTTTTTATTTACAAATGAACAGTCAACTCAACCAAACATAAAGGCATTTAAGAACCGGTATCCATTTTTCGGCAAGAAAATAATTGCAGAACTTCTGTTAAGAATTGAAATGTCGGATAAATCCTTTAACGATTCGGTGATTGGAATTCTTTCGGAAATCGAAGTAAATAATTTCGGCTTATTTTATGACGCACGAACAAAAGAATACTCGATTTTGCCGGAATCTTTTCTGTTATCAAAGGGTTTACGAGTCGATAATATTTTTGAAAAGTGTAACGATGCGGTTAGAGAATTTCTTTTGGTACAAATGCAAGCGCAGCTATTCCAATCTCTCTATAAGCAGGCGTTAAGATATTTTGAAAAAGAAATAAATTACACAACCGCAAAACTCGAAGCGATTAACAAAAAGATAGATGAAGGATCAAAAGAAATTCTTTATTCAGAATATGCTAATCTTTTACTCATCAACCTTGATAAAATCTCAAGAGGAATGGATCGGATAGAAACTGAAAATATCTATCATGATGGAAATTTGGAAACAATCATTTTAAAAGAAAAACTTTCACCAAATGAAAACGTAAATTATTATTTTAGTAAAGCTAAATCTGAGAAGATATTTTTTACGCGAGCCAAATCTGAGATAGTTCAATTATCAAAAAGATTGGAACTCGCTCTTTATCAGCAAAAACAATTGTCTGCCATTTCTTCTCTTGGCGAATTAAAAAAGTTTATGAAAGCTCTTCCATTGAAAGATGAAATTCAAAATAACGACTCCCCAAAAATAAATTTCAAACAATTTCTTATCGACGGAAAATATAAACTTTATGTTGGCAAAGACAGCAAGAACAACGATCTTCTTACTACCAAGTTTGCTAAACAAAATGATTTTTGGTTTCATGCGCGGAGTGTATCCGGTTCACATGTTGTGCTTAGAGTTGAAAACACAAAAGAGGTTGTACCGAAACCGGTTTTAAAAAAAGCAGCTCAAATAGCGGCGTTTTACAGCAAGGCAAAGACGGCAGGTACAGCTCCCGTTTCCTATGCTTTGAAAAAATTCGTGGTGAAACGAAAAGGAATGGAAGTGGGAATGGTTTCCATGCTGCGTGAAGATACACTATTAGTGAAACCGGAAATTCCGCAAGGCTGCGAAATGATTTTTGAAGAGAAGGAAATATAAAACCGTAAGTTTAATTTTCACTATACAACTTTCAACTAAATACTTTATATTTGTAAAAATATCTAAAAGAAATGATGCAAAAGTTTAAACCTCCCGAAGAATGGTTCATGCAGGCAGAATACGATATGGATACTGCTGACGCAATGTTTCAAAGTGGAAGATATATGTATGCAGTTTTTATGTCTCATCTTTGTATTGAAAAAGCGCTTAAAGGTATTTTCGCAAAAGTGCATTCCAAAGATGCTCCCAAAACACATAATCTTTTATATTTGATAGAATTGATTAATGCAAAAGAAAATTTATTAATTCCCGATGAATTCGAAGATTTTTTTAAGATTTTGAATGAAAAAAGTGTTCCCACAAGATACCCTGATATGCTTTTTGATATTTTGAAAGAATTCAAAAAGACAAACACGAAACAATTTATTAGTGAAGGGAAAAAGGTAATGAAGTGGATAAAAGAAAAATCAGTTTAATAAAAAATACGGTCAGCGGTGTTTTAGATAGCAGTAAAGTCGAGTTAAACAGAATTGTTCTCTTTGGCTCTTATGCTAAAAATGAACAAACGGTAGATAGCGATATTGATCTAATCATTGTATCTAAGAATTTTAGAAATGACACTTACTTCAAACGGATTGATAAAGTTTTAAACTTGAACTCAACACTTGTTAAAACGTTAAAAAAACCATTTGACGTTCTTCTTTATTCAGATATTGAATGGAATGACTCCGCTACCATGATGATCCGTGAAGCTAAAAAGAACGGGAAAACTCTCTATCAGAGTTAGCGGCAATTTTTAATTTCAAGCGATTGCAAAATAATTTAAAACTTATTTCAATCGTTTTAATGGTTTATTAAATAGTTTAGTACTTTTTGAAAATTGTTAAACAAGAACGTTAATAATAAAGGAGAATTATTATGAGACTTATCATTCAACCATCGTACGATTCCGCATCAAAGTGGGCTGCAAATTATGTTGCTGCAAAGATTCTTGAATTTCAACCAAACGCAAAAAAAAGATTTGTGCTCGGTCTTCCAACCGGGTCTTCCCCGCTTGGGCTTTATAAAGAACTAATAAAGCTGAATAAAAAAGGAGTTGTTTCATTTCAATATGTAACTACTTTCAATATGGATGAGTACGTCGGCTTAGCGGAAAATCATCCTCAGAGTTATCACTACTTTATGTTTCATAACTTTTTTAATCACATTGATATTGATAAAAAGTACATCAACATCTTAAACGGCAATGCGAAAGATTTGGAAAAAGAATGTCTTGCATATGAAAAGAAGATTGAAAAAAACGGTGGAATAAATTTATTTATTGGCGGAATTGGACCCGACGGTCACATCGCCTTTAATGAACCCGGTTCTTCGCTTGGTTCACTAACAAGAGTTAAAACACTTACAATGGATACCATTATTGCTAACTCAAGGTTTTTTGATAACGATGTAAACAAAGTTCCAAAGACGGCTTTAACAGTTGGAGTAAAGACCGTTCTTGATGCAAAAGAAATATTGTTAATTATCAGCGGACATGCGAAAGCCCGCGCACTTGCAAAAGTTGTTGAAGAAGGAGTAAACCATATGTGGACGGTTAGCGCTATGCAGCTTCATCCCAAAAGTTTAATCGTTTGTGATGATGCATCTACTGTAGAATTGAAAGTTGGTACGGTAAATTATTTTAAAGATATTGAAGCGCCACACTTGAATCCCGATTCGCAATTACATTTTCATAAGTAGAATATTTAGAAATAATATTTTATTTCTTTATAGCTCTTATTTCTTTAAAGAATTTTTGTAGCAGGTTTTGCGATTCTTTTTCCATTAACCCGGAATAAACTTTAATGGAATGATTGTACTTCCCTTCTACCGGGAAATTGTAAATTGATCCGCAAGCGCCGAATTTAACATCAAAAGCAGCGAAGTAGATATTTGAAACTCTAGCGAGTAGTGATGCGCCCGTACACATTACGCAAGGTTCCAGTGTTACATAAAGATCACACTCGGTTAATCTTTCTTGCTGTAAGGTATTTGTTGCCGCCGTTATCGCTATCATTTCTGCGTGTGCGGTTGGGTCTTTTAACCGTTCCGTCTGGTTGTGTCCCCTCCCAATAATTCTTCCTTCTTTTACAACAACAGCTCCAACGGGAATTTCTTTTTCATCATAGGCAATTTCAGCCTCTTGAAAAGCTGCGTACATGAATCGATAATTTTCTTCACTAAAAAGCATCTTTATTAAATTAGAAATTTGGAATTAATTGAATTTTCTGTTCAATTTAATAAATCATATTAACATTTACGTAAAACATTTTCGGTTTAATCGTTTTACATTCTTGTCTCTACATTCTATATTTCGAGTGACAATTCAAAATATTTCTCAGCAAATTGGTAAACACGGCCAATGTCATTATTGTTAGTTATTCCATCGATAGATATTAAAAACGGACGAACAGTTCGAGTAGTTCAGGGAATTCCGGAATTAAATTGTAATGAATACGACAACGACCCCGTAGAAATGGCGAAGATATGGCGTGCAGAAAATGCTAAGATGCTGCATGTTGTTGACTTTGATGCTCTCCACGGCGATAAATGTAAAAACTACTCCTTACTTGAAGAAATTTGTAATTCTGTAATCATTCCCGTTGAATTTGCCGGAGGAATTCGATGTTTTGATGATGCAAAAAAATATTTAGAACTAGGGGTAAGTCGAATAGTAATCTCGACCATGGCACAGGATGATCTTCCAGAATTTATTAAAGTAATGGAAACATTCGGACCCAAAAAGATTGTGGTTTCTCTTGATGTTATCGATAACGAAATTGTTATCAAAAGGAGAAAAATAAAAACGGGGATTTTGCCTATTGCATTTGCCCTAAAATTAAAAGAAATTGGGGTTGAAAGATTTATCGTTACTGATGTAAAACGAAATGGAATGATGCTCGGACCAAACATTGAACTTTCTAAAGCAATTGCTGAAGCTACCGAGGCAAAAGTAACATTGTCCGGCGGCGTTAGAAACAAAGATGAACTTATGGATATTCAAACAATGATCGATGTAGGCATTGATTCTGTTATCGTAGGACGCGCATTATATGAGAACCGATTTCCGTGTCAAAAATTATGGCGTGTTGCTGAATCAGGAATTTTTAATTAGAGAAACAAATGAAACAAGAAAAAGAGTCAATTTCAATTCATAGTAGTTTTTGGTCGAATTTTTTTAAGAAGAAAACCGAACTTCCTCTTCTCTTTTCCGTACTTAAAGAGATGCCCCCCTTCAATGAATTAAAAAAAACCGACCTTGACGAAATATTATCCATAGTGCATGAACGGAATTATGTTCAAGGAGAATACATCTTCCTTCAAAACGATCCCGGGATTGGATTATATTTTCTGCTGGAAGGTGAAGTTAGTATTTACAGGGAATCTCTCTCCAAATTAAAAGTAAAACTTGCAAATTTTTCAACCGGAGATTTTTTTGGTGAATTAGCGCTTATCGATCGCGGAGACCGTTCCGCTTCGGCAGTGGCTGATACTAATTGTAAAATCGGCATAATTTTTAAACCGGATTTGGAAGAAGTTATTAGAAAGAAACCAAAAATCGGAGTTGCCGTTATGTCCGGTCTTGCCAGAATTATCGTTACCCGTCTTAGAAATTTGAATGAAGAATATATTTCATTACAAGAAGAAAAATCATCAATAAAGATGGAGAAACATCATGGAACTTCAATTTAAAACCATTTTAGTGCCGATCGATTTCTCAGACTTTTCGAAATCAGCCTTAAAATATGCGGTAACTTTTGCCCAGCATTACCGTGCAAAATTAATCTTGATCTATGTGATGGAACCGGTAATTTATCCACCGGATTTCAGTATGGGGCAGATAACTCTGCCAACAGTTAATTTTGAGATGGATAAAAGAGCGAAAGAAGAGTTGGACAAATTGGCTGAAGTAGAAATTGCCTCTTTAGTTCAGGTTTCAACAATTATAAAAACCGGGAAACCGTTTGTAGAAATAATTGAAACAGCTAAAGAAGAAGATGCTGATTTGATCATTATTTCAACTCACGGACATTCGGGAGTTGAGCACATCCTTTTCGGAAGCACGGCAGATAAAGTTGTGCGTAAAGCGCCTTGTCCGGTTTTAACGCTGCGGGAACCGATCAAAGGTTTTGACTATAAAGAATTGATTAAGAAATAGTTTAGTTTCAGAAAGTTCTTCTAAATAAATTTGGTAGAAATTCTTTTGTCACAAAGTGAATATTTCCGGTCACGTTCTTCAACTTTTACTTGAAAAAAGAATTTCTTACTCATATATTAAGCATAGTAAAAAAGCGAATAGTTTTCATTTTCTGTTAAAGGATTCAAATGACAAACAGTTCTGGTTCAATCAAGAAAATCGCTATAAATACCGGTGGTGGAGATGCCCCCGGTTTGAATGCCGTTATCCGTGCGGTTACTATTACAGCCTTAAACAAAGGCTGGGAAGTTGTTGGGATAAGAGACGGATACAATGGAATTTTTCTCCCTGAGAAATATCCAAACGGAGATGGTTTAATTAACCTCACATATGACAAAGTAGCTTCCATCACCGGGCAAGGAGGAACAATTCTCGGAACCACTAACCGCGGCAATCCAATGAAATTTCCGATGAAAGATACAAAAGGAAATATTGTTGAAATTGACAGATCTGATGAAATTCTTGATGCCTTCCGGAGAAATAAGATTGATGCTCTAATAGCAATCGGAGGAGACGGTTCTCTTGCAATTGCAAATGTTTTTGCTAAAAAAGGATTAAAAGTTATAGGCGTTCCGAAAACAATAGATAACGACTTAGATAAAACTGTTATTACATTTGGTTTTGATACCGCGTTAGCGTTTGCCACTGAAAGTTTGGATAGACTCCACACAACAGCTCAATCACACGGAAGAATAATGGTTGTAGAAGTAATGGGCAGATACGCCGGATGGATCGCTTTGAACTCAGGAATTTCCGGCTCCGCTGATGTAATCATCATTCCCGAAATTCCTTATAATATTACCAATATTGCAAAACATTTAAACAATGTTGTATCTCAAAGAAAAAACTACGCCATTATTGTTATTGCAGAAGGTGCAAAACCAATTGATGGAGAAACTTCAATAATAGAAAAAGAAGCAGGGAAAGCAGAACGCCTGGGCGGTGCAGCAGAGCGATTCGCAAAAAATTTAGAATCTCTAACAACCAAAGAAATTCGTACGGTAATTCTCGGTCATTTGCTGCGTGGCGGAAGTCCGACAACGTTTGATAGGCTTCTTTCTCTAAGATTTGGAGCATCCGCCGTAAGAGCTTTAGCGGAAGGTCAATCAGGGGTTATGGTTGCATTGGATCCTCCTACCGTCCGATATGTCCCTTTAGATCAAGCCACAAACAGAATGAAAACCGTTCCGCCAGATTGTGATACAATTATGACCGGAAGAGAATTAGGAATTTGCTTTGGAGATTAGTAGAAGTTTATGAAAAAAGAAGCAAAAAATTCGAAAATGTATGAAGGCTTAACCGCCTCTCAAGTTACTATTCAAAGAGAAATATTTGGAGATAATTTAATTTCACCGCCTCTTAAAACTCCCTGGTGGAAATTATTTCTCGAAAAATTTGAAGACCCAATAATTCGTATTCTGATAATTGCGGCGCTGGTAGCCACTGCCGTAGGACTTGTTGACGGTAATTATATTGAGGGAATAGGAATTATTGTCGCTATTCTTCTTGCAACAACACTTTCTTTTCTTAATGAATATAAAGCTAATAAAGAGTTCGATCTGCTTAACAAAGTAACTGATGACGAACCGATAAAAGTTATCCGCGATTCAGAATATACAACGATACCCAAAAAAGATTTAGTTGTTGGCGATATTGTTCTTATAGAAACAGGCGAAGAAATTCCTGCAGATGGAACAGTGATAGAAGCTATTTCATTACAGGTAAACGAATCAAGCTTAACCGGGGAATCCGTTGCTGTTACTAAACTTTCGACCGAGCAACTTTCAACAGCTTCAATAAAAGAAAAAGCATATCCAGCCGATAAGGTTCTACGAGGAACATTCGTGGTTGATGGTCATGGAATATTAGAGATTACAGCGGTCGGAGATTCAACCGAGATAGGAAAAACCGCAAAAGCATCGATGGAAGAAACAGGGGTAAAAACCCCACTAAATTTACAGCTTGAAAAACTAAGTAAAATTATCGGCGTCTTCGGTTTTTCAACTGCTGGAGTAACATTTGTTGCACTAACTGTACGCGATGTTTTAATAGATGAATTAGTTTTAACTCCGCCGCAATGGTATGTTGTTATCGTTCTCGGGTTTACCGTTCTTGCGCTTCTTTATAGAGTTTGGCTGCCAATTTTTTATGATGCTTTAGAACTTCTTGGGAAACATAAACAAAATTCTACAAGTGTAACAAATAACAGTATTTTCGGCTGGTTACGAGGTTTGATCTATGGTCTGATCATTGCCGTGGTGTTTCTTGTCCCGGCAATGTTGCTTAATTTCATTTCTCCATACCCCTGGGATTGGTTGAATGCTTTCATCACTGAAGAGTTCCTAAAATTCTTTATGATCGCAATAACAATGATTGTGGTAGCCGTGCCGGAAGGATTGGCGATGAGCGTAACCTTAAGCCTCGCATACAGTGTAAGGAAGATGACGGCAACAAATAATCTTGTTAGAAAAATGCATGCTGTTGAAACAATAAGCGCTGCAACAGTTATCTGTTCCGATAAAACCGGGACTCTCACGATGAATGAAATGCGGGTTTACAATGTTCACTTCCCTACTTTAAAAAGCAATAAACTTAATGTAGATGAACATTCAAATATTGAAAAAATAATTATTGAATCGTTCTGCGGAAATTCGACTGCGAATTTAGAAACTAAAGACGCTACGCCAAAAGTTTTAGGCAATCCGACAGAAGGCGCAATGCTTTTATGGCTTCACGCCAATCAGATCGATTATAAAAAATGGAGAGATAATTTTGAAATAATCCATCAGTGGACGTTTACTACTGAACGGAAGTTTATGGCTTCTTATGGGATTTCCAGCATTAATTCTAAACCGATTTTATTAGTAAAGGGTGCCCCGGAAATAGTTCTAAATCTTTGCACAAAATTCCTTGGGGACGAAAAGGTTGAAGAATTTACTTCTCAAAAAGAAGGAATCCTTACCGAACTTCGCGAATATCAAAATCGTGCAATGCGTACTTTGGCTTTTGCAATATTAGAAGACGCAGAGTACACCGATGGAATTGAGCTTGAAAAACTTGCTCAAAACTTAACGTGGTTAGGATTTGTTGCAATTAATGATCCGGTGCGTGAAGAGGTGCCGGATGCAGTGCAAGCATGTCTTAATGCCGGAATTAATTTAAAAATTGTTACCGGAGATACACCGGGAACCGCAAAAGAAATTGCTCGAAAAATAGGGTTGTGGAATAATGAAATTGATACGGATGAAAAGAATTTGATGCTCGGTCCTGATTTCGGAAATTTATCCGATGAGGAAGCATGTGAAAGAATACTTGATGTAAAAATACTTTCACGCGCACGTCCGTTAGATAAACTTCGCTTGGTTAAACTTTTACAGAAGAAGGATCAAATAGTAGCTGTAACAGGAGATGGGACAAATGATGCACCGGCGTTAAATTATGCCAATGTCGGATTATCAATGGGTAAAACCGGAACAGCAGTTGCCAAACAGGCAAGTGATATTATTCTTCTTGATGATTCCTTCACCAGTATCGTAAACGCGGTAATGTGGGGAAGATCATTGTACCAAAATATTCAGAGGTTCTTACTCTTTCAGTTAACCATTAACTTGTTGGCTTTAGCGATAGTTTTACTTGGACCATTTATCGGCGTTCAATTAACTCTTACTGTTCCCCAGATGATCTGGGTTAATTTAATTATGGATACATTCGCCGCACTCGCTTTAGCAACACAACCGCCGAGTAAAACCGTAATGAAACATAAACCAAGAAAACCAAGCGATTTTATTATAACTAAACCGATGTTTAAAACGATTCTTCTTTCTGCTTTCGCATTTATTATCTTATTACTTACAACAATCTTTTGGATGCAAAGCGATGGGAAAATAACTGATTATGAACTCTCAATGTTCTTTACATTATTTGTCCTCTTGCAATTTTGGAATTTATTTAACGCTAAAACCTTAGGGACAAATAATTCTACTTTCCACAAATTCTTTTCGAATAAAAACTTTTTAGTTATTTGCGGATTTATACTTGTCATGCAGATCATCATTGTGCAAGTGGGCGGAAAGTTGTTTCGAACTGTACCCTTATCATTCATAGATTGGATTTTAATTATTGCCGGTTCTTCAATTGTTTTATGGGTAGGTGAATTTTCCAGATTGTTGAAGAGAATGCGTGCTGCTAAAGAAATTACTACTTGAGAAAAAATATTCTTAATGTGGGTAATGTAAATTGAATGAAAATGAAATAAGTAAAATTATTCTTGATTGCGCCTTCAAAGTTCATACTGCCTTGGGCCCCGGGTTACTTGAGAATGCGTACAGAGAATGCTTGGCGTATGAATTGTCAAAAACCGGGTTAAAAGTTGAAAAAGAAAAACCTATCCCCCTCATTTACGAAGAAGTTAAGTTGGAATGCGGATATCGAATTGATCTTCTTGTTTAAAATAAAGTAGTTATTGAGTTAAAAGTTGTCGAAGCCTTTAATGATGTTCACATTGCCCAGACTCTAACATATATGCGCTTGTCTGGATGCAAACTTGGGCTACTTTTAAACTTTTATACGAAGTCATTAAAAAATGGAATTAAACGTCTCATCCTTTGAGTAACTTTGTGAAAACTTGGTGTAACTTTGTGATACTTTTTCCCGTTTCACCACGTATCACAAAGGAAACACAAAGTAACACCAAGAATAAAATATTATCTTAAAGACGAAACTTTCAGTCTATTTAATCCCCTTGTTAAAGCTGCTTCCGCTCTTGCAACATCAATCTGATTTTTTTGTTCCAATCTTTGTTTCGCTCTTTCAACAGCCTGGCGCGCTCTATCAGTATCAATTTCATCCGAACGCTCAAGTGACTGGGCGAGAACTACTACTTTGTTTTTAAGAACTTCTATCACTCCCCCGCTTATAGCAAAATGAAGTGTCTCACCATTTTGGGTTTGAATTTTTATTTTTCCGACTTCGAGGTTACTTACAATCGGAGCGTGGTTAAATAGAACCTGAAATTCTCCAAGTGTACCGGGAACTGTAATCGAAACAACCTCAGCATTAAATGCGAGTTTTGAAGGAGTAACAATTTCCAAAGCAAATACTTTCATGTTATTTCATCGCTTTTGCTTTTGCATAGACTTCATCAATATTACCAACAAACATAAACGCTTGTTCCGGAATATTGTCGCATTCACCATTGATAATAGCGGAGAAACCTTTAATGGTATCTGCAAGTTTAACATACTTCCCTTTCATTCCCGTAAATGCTTCCGCCACCGAGAAAGGCTGACTGAAAAATCTTTGAATTCTTCTTGCTCTCTTTACGGTAATTTTATCTTCGTCAGAAAGTTCATCCATACCAAGAATGTTAATAATATCTTGTAAGTCTTTGTAACCTTGAAGAATTTCTTTTGCTTGTGTTGCAACGTTATAATGTTCTTCACCGATGATTCCCGGTTGGAGAATTCGTGAAGTTGAGTCGAGCGGATCAACTGCTGGATAAATTCCAAGTTCTGAAATCTGACGACTCAAAACTGTAGTGGCATCAAGGTGAGAAAATGCAGTAGCAGGAGCCGGATCGGTTAAATCATCTGCGGGAACGTAAATTGCTTGTACAGAAGTTATTGAACCTTTATCTGTTGAGGTAATTCTTTCTTGTAATGCACCCATTTCAGTTGCTAAGTTTGGCTGATACCCAACCGCAGAAGGCATTCTACCAAGCAAAGCGCTCACTTCAGAACCGGCTTGCGTAAAACGGAAAATGTTATCAATAAAGAGAAGAACATCCTTTCCTTCTTCATCGCGGAAATATTCAGCAATGGTAAGCCCAGTTAAACCAACACGAAGTCTCGCTCCAGGCGGCTCGTTCATCTGTCCGAAAACCAAAGCGGTTTTATTAATAACGCCTGATTCCTTCATTTCTAACCAAAGATCATTTCCTTCGCGGGTTCTTTCTCCAACACCGGCAAATACGGAAAAACCGCCATGTTGCTGAGCGATATTATTAATAAGTTCCATGATGATAACAGTTTTGCCTACACCAGCGCCGCCGAATAATCCAGTCTTTCCGCCTTTAGCATACGGTTCGAGGAGATCAATAACTTTGATTCCGGTTTCAAACATTTCAGTTGAAGTGGTAAGATTTTTAAATTCAGGAGCAGGGCGGTGGATCGGATATTTTTTTGCAGTCTTAATTTCGCCAAGACCGTCAATTCCTTTTCCAATAACGTTTATGAGTCTACCGAGGGTTTCTGGTCCAACGGGAACAGAGATAGGTTCTAAAGTATCAAAAGCATCCATACCTCGCACTAAACCATCCGTAGTGTCCATAGCGATGGTTCTTACACGGTCTTCGCCTAAATGCTGTTGCACTTCAACAACTAACTCCTCTGCAACGCCGTCAGTATTAGTTCTTGGAATGATTACGGCGTTGAGAATTTTGGGAAGATGGTTATTTTCGAAATGAATATCGACAACCGGTCCGATAACTTGAATGATTTTTCCTTTTGGGCGATTCATAGTTCTCCTGAAAATTTAA
>JAUYAB010000013.1 GCA_030693705.1 Ignavibacteria bacterium
ACCGTTAAAACGGTTGAAATACATATAATATTATTTCATTAACACCTCGATTAATCGAGGTGTTAATGAAACAAAAGCCCAAATTGTTAACCGTTTCAATTTATCTTCCAAAGGAAGACGGTTTTATTTCTTTACAATTTATAGGCGGTCAACTTGAGTTAGTAAAACAATCACGGAAATTTTTTAATCCACCAAATCCTGATTCAGACTGTTATTATAGGTTCTTTTAAACTCCAGACTCTTTGCCCCAAAGTTAATAAGCAAACCAATTTCCATATTGTATGCTTCTAAATAATTTTTTGCCTGCGCCAAATGAACGTCTTCTAAATGAATAAGCGCTTTAAGTTCGACCATTATTTTTTCTTCAACAAAAAAGTCCACTCTACGTGTTCCGATATTATGTTCTTTATAGAATATCGGCATTTCTTTTTCTCTCTCAAAAGCTAAACCCTCCAATCTCATTTCAATTGCCAACGCTCTCTGATAGATAACTTCCTGAAATCCATTCCCCAGAATTGAATGTACACGCATTGCACAGCCAATAATACGTTTAGTTATTTCTCCATACTTCATTGTCAGACCTTGATTTACTTGATTGTTTGATTCCCTTGATTAACAAATAAATATCTCTATTTTCAGATAAACTCCTATTATTTAAATATTATTAACAATCCCGCTAATCCTTTAATCCTACGAATCCTGGTTTAGACAATTACCTTCTTCACCAACCTATCTATCTCCTTCATCTCTGCTGCAAGGTGTTTTTTAATATCTACGCGTATTTTGCCAAGACGTGTGGCTGTTAGTTCTTGTTGTTTCAATGTTATATTATAAATGTCTAAGATTTCTCGATCAGTGACTTTTGGGAGTTTATTTTTCCGTGGAAGGGTAAGAATTGATTTTTCGTCTCCGAGTGTTATCCTGTCTATAATTTTCTCGATCTCTTTATCATTGCCGTAAAGTCTGTTAAGCAGATATTTAAATGCTTCTTTTTTAGTCAGCTCTATATTTGCCAACTTTACTTTTGATAAATACGATTTGATGATCTCTGTTTTTTCTTTATCATAGCCTGCCAATTATTAAAGAGGATATTCTTGCCTGCCAAATATAAAAAGAAAATGAACTTTTAATTTTAATAAAAACAAATAATTGTCCGGAACTCGGTCTCAGTCCAAAAAGGATTAACGATATTTGATTTTAGAAGTTTATTATCAGAAGAGGAAAGAATTTGTAGCGATCGTTGCGGTTCGTGGCGTGCTTTTCAAGAAAAAAGGGGATTAGTTTCTCGCCACGTTCGCAAAAAAGACGCAACGAACGCAGAAGATAAATTGTAGCATATTGTGCAAGTACAGCAAATTGATAATTAAAAAGTTTTGGTTTACCGCTACGCAGCGCTACGGGTGATTCGGAGAATTGCGCCTAAGGTTCCGGTTTTTTGCCCGACTTTCACTAATTATTCTCAAATATGCGCTTTTTGAAGTAAAATTGCCATTTTGTCAGATTTTCATGCCATTACTACAACGAACGCATCGTTTTCTAAAAAAAACAATCGATTTCTAAATTGTTCGGATCGATTTCTAAAAAAAATGAACGATTTCCGAATTGAATACATCGATTTCTAAAAAAAACGAGTCATTTCTAAACCATACGCATCGATTTCTAAAAAAAACGAACGTTTTCTAAATTGAACATATCGATTTCGAAAAATGAAGCATCGATTTCGAAATCGTCTTATGTCATTTCTAAATCGTACGGACTCATTTCTAACCCTTAAAACCCATTTCTAAATGCCTCACTCCTTTGGAAAATTTGAATAAATAATATCCAAATTAATTTTAACAATAATTTCTGTCGGCTAAGCAAAATCAGTATTTTCATTGTAATATTATTTCACAAAAAAAATCCCCCATCGCTGGGGGATTTTTCCTGAAAACAGAGGACTAAAAACTTATTACTATTTGAGTAATAACATCTTCTTAGTAATAACTGTGCTGTTTGCTGTTAATCTGTAAATGTAAGTACCACTTGCAAATCTGGAAGCATCAAATGCTACTGAATAATTTCCGGCAGGCTGTAAATCGTTAACTAACGTAGTTACCAATTCACCGAGAGAGGAATAAATTTCAAGTTTTACTTTTGAATCAACCGGAACCGCATATTTAATTGTGGTTGAAGGATTGAATGGGTTTGGATAATTCTGACTTAATTCAAAATTAACCGGGAGATCAACTTTAGCTTCAACTTCTTTTGAATAGCTGTAGCTTCCGTCAAGATCAACCATTTTAAGTCTGTAATATGCAACTGCGCCTTTTACATCCTTTTCAGTAAAGCTGTATTTTGCTTTTTCAGTAGTTGTTCCGGCGGCACTAACTTTTCCAACAGTTGTCCAACTATCTTTGTCTGATTTTCTTTGAACTTCGAAATAAGAACTGTTCTTTTCAGTAGCAGTCTGCCAGGTTAATTCAACAACATTACCTTTTGCAGAAACTGTGAATGAAGTTAGTTCAACAGGTAAAGGAGTATTTGATTCATCTGCCCCAATATATGGGAAAGTTAAATGTCTGGTATCACCGTCAATGTCTGTCAGTACAGTTGCAATAGGCGTTCCAATAAGGTTAAGATCACCATCAGAAGCTAATGCGAGATGTAAATCTGTAGTTGATTTAAAATTTACCAAAACTGATTTAGAATTTGCATCATGTCCCGAAGAATCCTGCCAATTAAGTAAAGTAGGAACCGGAGTAGTTCCCCATAACCCAACCTTAGACGAAGTGCCGGCAGGATATAAATCGTTATAATTTGATACGAGCGTCCCGGCTGTTCCTGTCCGCACCATACAGTATGAATTAACATCTCCTTCATTATTAAAAATGATATTATTCTTTAAAGTTACCGCACCCTGGCTCATATATACGCCATAATAAGTAAATGTCGAACCAACCGGCTCAAGATTATCCATATAAATAGTATTATGGTAAAGGTTTACTGTTGGAGCTGCATTTGCAGTAGCTCTTATGCCATAGAATAATGCAGTATCAGCCGTTGCTGATGTAGCAAAGCCATAAATAAAATTATTATAAATATTTGCAGTGTAAGGCAGAGTAACGTTATTTCCACATTCAATCCCTGCGGTATAATAACCACCGGTATTGTTTAGAACTGTTTGCAATTGACTTATTTTATTATTATAAATATCAATAACTGATGCAGAATCTACAACAAACAGAAAAATTCCAAATGCGCTAGTTTTAGATTGAACTTGATTTACTTTAATTTCATTTCCGCTTATCACCGTTGGACCGCCAACATAATTTAGAAATATCCCGCGGGCTGTACCTAAAAGCTTATTATTTTTTATTGACAAATTCCTTACGCCATCCCAATAAGCTGTTGATCCGCTATTCGTAACAGCAAAAGCCTGTCCTTTTAATTGCGTAGCATTTATTTCGCAATTTTCAACAAGAACCGTGTCAGGTGTAAATAAAGTAGGAGAGAAATATCTATTTATAAGAGCAACTGCATAAGAAGCACCCGTTGATA
Organism: Ignavibacteria bacterium; assembly: GCA_030693705.1. Classification (GTDB taxonomy): domain Bacteria; phylum Bacteroidota; class Ignavibacteria; order Ignavibacteriales; family Ignavibacteriaceae; genus UBA1563. The sequence goes on from JAUYAB010000013.1 coordinate 3,541, forward strand.
ATTGTTTAACTACCGCGTTTTTTAAAGTAAAATTATTTACTTCGCCTAACAGACGGATAACCACGGTATTTGCATGTGCAGCAGCCACATTTTGGATGACTAAATCTCTAGTCGTTCCACCAACAGAATTGGAACCGTCGATAATAATGTTATCAGTTGTGAGCATTCCATAATTTGTTGTTGAGGTAGTTGTTAGGTTTGGGACACCAAAAACCCAGTTACCAGATGCACCTGTATTATCTGAAGTTTTAGTAAATGTAATCGTATCAACTGTTCCAGCGGCAGGTTTGAATGTGATACTATGTCCATTTGTATTAACGCCGAGACAAACATTTGCTGTTTCAGTTAAACTACTGGTAATATAGAAAGTACAATCACCTGCAATTGTTCCGGCATTTACCGCCGTCAAGGCAGATGCTAAAGTTAAATAATCGGGGTCTCCACCACTTGGACGAGTTCCAGCGGCACCGACATAATACGTACCCGTAAATTGAGCCCATAAAGGAGAAGTAACAAAGGAGGCAACCAAAAACAAAAGAGTAAGTAATTTTTTCATGTTTTCCTCTAAGAAGTTGTGAATTGATAGTTAGAACTGTTTATTAAAAAAAAGAACAAAATGAGCATATCAAAAATCGTTTTTAACTGAACTCGAAAATCTTTTATACTGTGTCTATCAGAAAAAGGAACAATGAAAATGTACAGAACATTACTAAAAACAAAACACAGCGGAAACATAATAAAATTCTTTTGAGTGTCAAATAGAAACTTATAAATATTTGAGTAAGTTTTAATTTCTGGTAAAGAATATGTTTGGCTTAAAAACTCATAA
>JAUYAB010000016.1 GCA_030693705.1 Ignavibacteria bacterium
CATTTGGAACAAAAATAATAGCAGCGATACTCCGTTCTGTATCGCTGCCCTTGAATGCCGGGGGGTGTTCGGACCCGGCATTGTTAATTATTTCGGCGGTTCCGGCGGCGGAGGTGTATCGCTTCCACCGTTATGCCTGCCGCCTTTATCATAAATCATACGTGCGCTTTCATACCGCGAATAGAGGTTGCTATTCTTCTCTTTAAAGGGGAACATCAGTTTATCAAGTACTTTAAGTTTTTGATCCACTTTAACCAGCAGCTTCTTACTGCTTTCGTTGGCGGATTTCTTACCTCCTTTACCCATGTTAACACTGCCGAATTTTGTCATGTAATCATCAAGACTCGCTTTGCCTTCACTTCTTTTTTCTTCGGTAATACCAAAAGGAACAAGCGCCGCGGCAAGTTCGTCGGCTTTTTCAAGAATTTTTTCAACCCTAATAGGTATTTCCGCATCGCGCAATTTATGAAACGTATTGCTGTTCATATCGGCGAAGGTTAAAAGTTCAAGATCGTTTTTACCGGCGGCATAGCCGTAAATTGCCCCGGCAAAAACAAGAGCCGTTTTAATCAGCTCGTCCTGAGAGCCATCCTTTGAAACGACCTTCCCGGATGTTCCAACTTGAACAACCTGTTCGTTCAGATCGATCTCTTTGTTGATCGCAATAACATCGGCAAATGCAGCAACTAATCCGGGCAAATTCGTAAAAGAATCCTTTTCCGTAATATAAAACTCGGAAACAGTGCCAAGCATTTCCTTTTTGTTTTTTTCACGCTTATCCATACTAATTCTCCTTTTTTGTAGGTCGAATCTCCGATTCGACCATAGTTGATGAATGTTATGTTTTCTTGTTACCTTCTCAGCCAAAGGCTGATCCGCCTCTGGCGGATACTTTTTTCTTGTTACTTTCTTCTATTTCAGACTAAAATCGAACAATTATCCGATTTAACACCTAAAAATCTCACCGAAAGGTGACAATTCTCACGTGCGACTTCCCATTCCGTTACTGCGAAATGACATTTTGTCATGTAAAGATGACTTTCCGTCACTGTGAGATCAAAATCCGCCACTGCGAGATTGCTTTTCCTCAAGGTAACTCTTTAAAATGGACCGAATAATTTCAAATAACAGGGTAGGGTCATGCTATAGCATGACCCTACTATTGCAAACTGTACGCTTATTATTTCTGCGGGATACCGCGATATACTATTGGGAATTATTTATAGGATCAACTGCCGGGGATATAACTTAACAACAGGATGCAGTTGACCCTTTAGTTAAATATATTTATTGGAGGATGAATTTATTTGGAGAGGAATGCTGAACGAATTTATGTTCAGTCTGTTATATATTAAAAACCGATGCTTAACCGAAAACTTCTTCATAAGAAAATACCCGTTATTTGTTTTTATGATGAAATCAGAAAAGGAAACCCAAAAAGAGAAAATCTTCCCGTTTCTATTGAAAACTTAAAAAAAGAAAATATAATATCAAACAACTTTTTTTTAACATAGCGAAAATATAGCATTAACTTAAAACTTTCCTGCAAAGTAAAAGCAACCTCACCACGCCCTCTCCTTAAAAAAAGGAGAGGGTTTTAATTTGGGAGGAAAGATTATCCTTTATAATGACCGATGACTAATGACCGATGACTAATGGCTATGACTAAATTGAAAAATTAATTCCGCCATAAACTGCTCGCCGTTCAGTTCCGTAACCTAAAATCTCCTCATACTTTTCATCAAAAACATTGTGAAACTTTCCAAAGACTTCAAACATGGTATTGATCTTGTATGAAGCCGACATATTTACCAACGTATACCTTTTTAATTGGATGCGTTGTGCAGTCCATGTTGAAAAATCTTTATCATCCCGGACTCCGGTGTATAAAATTTCCAACCCAATATTAAGATTTTCGTTCAAGAAAAAAACCGTTGATAAGGAGGCTTTGTCTTTTGGTCTGCGGAGCAATGGCAAATCTTTGTCTGGGCTGTTTAGGCTTTTATCTTTAGTGTTAGTTAGTGTATAAGTGAAATTATACATCCCAAAATTGCTCGATCTATATTTTAGACTGAACTCAACACCGTTGGTTTCAGCTTTTGCAAGGTTTATCGTTTTATAAGTTACATTGTCAAAACTAAAAAGATCGGTAAATAGATTCGAGAAATAAGAAACTTCGCATGAGAGCTTTTCACTCAATAAAAATTGTTCAACACCAATATCCCAACCTTTACTTTTTTCCGGTATAAGATCCGCGTTGCCGTAAGCAGGATCAAAAAGATTGAAAAGGGAAGGAGCTTTAAAACCTGTTCCGTATGTTGCGCGGAATTTTGTCCCGGTCTCTTCAACAAAATAAACCGGTGCGATACGATAAGTTATCATTGAGCCGAATTTTTTATTCTTATCGTAACGAACGCCGAGTGTTGCATTAAAATTTTTGATTAGCGTAATTTGATCTTGTGTGTACAAACCGAAAGTAGTAGTGCTGCTTTTCGGGAAAAAACTATTCCAGGACCAACCAGAACTGATCGAATAATAATCGGAGACTGCAGCTTCTTCTTCCGCTTCAGCGCCAAAGGTTATCTGTTGATCATCAAAAAAAGAAAAAGTATTCAGCCATTCAACTTTAGTTTTTGTCCCGTCATAACGTGCATCGGATGAATCAATTGGATGCTTTGCGTCAATTCCATCTAAGTATTTTCTAAAATTACGAACGTAGTTAAATGAAATAGATTGATCCCACTGTTTATCGAAGAGAGAAAAATCGAGAGATGTTTTCACTACTGATTCTTCTAACGAATAAGAATTATTCGGATCATCACCATTTATTCCTCCAGAGAAATCAAGATCAGCATTTGCCCTGTTGAATCGGAGTAAAAGAGAAAGCGAAATATCTTCGGGGAAAGTATAATTCAACTTTGAAGTAAACGATGAAGTTTTATATCCGTCTGCTTCCATATTTCCGTACAAATCCGATGCGGAAGAAAATCCTTTTGTTCTGAAATCATTAGCCGAAACCAAATAACTTAATGCGTTTATTCTGCCGGAAACAGAAGCGCTTGAACGCAAACTGTTATATGAACCGCCTTCGATATGTGCGGTTGTGTTTAAACCTTCGGAAGCTTTTCTCGTAAAGATTGAAATTACTCCCGCAAGTGCATCGGAGCCGTACAACGTGCTTTGTGGTCCGCGGAGAATTTCGATCCGTTCAATGTCATCCGCCTGAAGGTTTGAAAAATCAAACGCGTTGCCAACATCTCCGGGATTATTCATTTCAACACCATCGAGCAGTACAAGAGTTTGCCCGGCATTAGCGCCGCGCAAAAAAACGGTAGCAAGTTTTCCTGCACCTCCTTGTTGCACGAGAGAAACTCCCGGGACTTCCGAAAGTAATTCGAGCACCGTTCCTTTTTGTGAAAGTTCAATTTGCTCTCTGTCAATTACCGTTATTGCCGAACCGACTTGAGTTGAAAGTGTTGCTGTTTTTGTTGCCGAAACAACAACATCGGAAAGATGATACGTGCGAAGAGTATCGCTGCCCGGTTTGTTTCCCTCAGCTTTTACAATTGAAAAGATGAGGAAAAGAAAAATGAATACCCTTGAACAAAAAGTTTGAACCATAGAAGTTACTCCTTTAGTAAGCTACTTTTCGCAGTCAGCAAGAAAAAATATTCTTAATCGTAATCATAATCTTGTTCGTATTCTTTTCCCCACTAAGTAGAGATTAAGAGCAAGATTAAGAAATCAATTCTATGTTTTACGTAAAGTCAATTAATAAAAATAGGTTGAATGAAATAAGGTTGTAACTTCGTGGGATTGAAAGAAATGAATTACGAAACGGCACGCAAGAGCGAACAAGCTTCATTAATCCAACCTTACCCGCGAAGGTTGATTAAAATTTGTACGGCAGGTCTCCTGACTTTTAACCGCAAGCATTTTGCGAGCAGTCATTTCACAGTTGCGCGACAGCTCCGGATTCTCACCGGATTCCCTATCATTCCCGTTCTAAGCGGGACACCGTAACAATCTTAAAAGAACGGGTGAAATCTAAGGGAATTGTTTTTGAAAACAAAATTGCGGTGAAACCTAATATGGGAAGAGATATGACAATATGCTGATTATTATTGAGGACAGTTAAATCAAAGTCTAATTGAAAGGTCTAAATGTCCACCCAAGCCGAGTTCCACAATTTTTTGAAGTGTCGAAATTCGAACTTCTTTAATGTTGTTCTCGATTTTGGAAATGTAACCCTTGTTAGTTCCGCATTTCTCAGCAAGTTCTTCTTGAGTTAACCCTTTTTCTAATCGGGCTTGTTGAAGAATAAAACCAAGTTCGAATGCTTTGTAGCCTTTTTCAAACTTGTCACGTTTGGAAGTTCCTTTTTTACCGTATCGCTCGTCAACAAACTGGTTGAGGGATTTTAAATTACTTTTCTGTTTCATATTCTTCCTTTATTTTAAGTGCTTTTTCAATTTCGGATTTTGGTGTCTTCCGGGTCTTTTTTTGAAATCCATTTGCTAAAACGACAAGTTTTTCTTCGTCAAAGAAACAAAATATGCGAAAAATATCGCTTCCAAGTTGGATCCTTATTTCATAACCTTGCAAAGCCAGAACCAAAAAAAATAATGAATAATGAACAAGGAATGTAGAATATCGAAAGGCAAAACTTCATCATTCATTATTCCTTGTTCGATGTTCGGTATTTGATTTCAACCAAATATTCTTACCATTTTGCATAGAATATTTTTACTAACT